>JBPOJM010000003.1:0-47866 GCA_052033585.1 Patescibacteria group bacterium
ACAGCCTGCATCCATTCCTCGGTTAAAGCGTAGTGCTTATCCACATCTTCACGGGATGGGTGAACCATTTTAAGGGCGACGAGCTTGAGGCCGACGGTCTCAAAACGGCTAAGGATCTGACCCACGAGACCGCGCTGAACGCCATCTGGCTTCACGAGAACGAGAGTTTTTTGCATAGGATTTGTCTGATGATACCCTTTTTTCCGCTGCTTGACAAGATCTCGTCATTGGTTCTCTTGCAAAATCCCGTGCTTTCTGTTATTCTTGGGGAAAGCTTGTCATTTCATTCGCCTCTTTTTTGTCGATATGGGTCTTACTGGCCACCGCCGAACCTCTTCCCACAAACGCCGTCGCGCGTCTCATTTTGCGTTAGTTCCTCCTCCGATCGTCAAAGATAAGGCAGGAAATACCCATTTATCTCATCGTGTCGCGCCGGGCGCGACGGAGTATCGCGGTATCACGATCCATCGCAAAGGCTTGGAACGCAAGGTGCAAAAAATGTTAGACAAAACAAAACCTCGCGCCAAGGCTTCCGCGGCTGCCCATGACCATGATCACGCAGGTCATGATCATAGCGACCACAAAAACGCAAAGAACTAGTTCTTTGCGTTTTTGACCCCGATTCCTCACCTCGTGCGTTTCTTTCGCTCTTTTTCTCCCTATGTCAAACCGTCATCTTGCCCGGGCTATCGTCATGCAATCTCTGTATGAATGGGATTTCTATGGAGATGGACGCGACCTTCCCGCCATCTTAGCTCGCAATCTCCAGGAATTCGCCCCCGAATTAGATGAAAAAGCCTTTGCGGAGATGATTACACAAGGCATTCTTGCGCACCAAGAGCAAATCGACCAAACGATCCGTACCTTTGCTCCAGATTGGCCTCTGGAAAAGATTACGACCGTGGATCGCAATGTATTACGCATTGGGACATTTGAACTGCTGTTCAACTTTGAAATTCCTAGTAAAGTTGCGATTAATGAAGCGATTGAGCTCGCGAAGACATTTGGCGGCGAATCGAGTGGAAAGTTTGTCAATGGCGTCTTGGGGGCGGTGTATCGCCATCAATTATCCCAAGGGATTACCAAGCCTTCGGATCAATCCCCGGTGAAAGATAAAGAACCCGCAGCCGCTACTTCTCAATAACCCTCTATGGAACTCACCATGCCGGATTTTCGCCCGCTGGAGGAACGCTTGGGCCACACCTTTCGTGACCAATCGCTCCTCCTGCAGGCTCTCACACACCGGTCATACCTCAATGAACATAGCGATTTCCCTCTTACGCATAACGAGCGGTTAGAGTTTTTGGGGGATGCTGTATTGGAGTTGGTCGTGACAGAGCATTTGTATCTTCATTTCGCTAATCCCGAAGGCGACCTCACCAATTGGCGTGCCGCCCTCGTAAATGCAAAGACCTTAGCCGCCATTGCAAAAGACCTTGATTTTGAGGGTTACCTCCTCCTTTCTCGCGGGGAAGCGCGTGACAAAGACACAAAAGCTCGCATGTATATCATGGCAAATGCCATTGAAGCGATTATCGGCTCCATCTATCTTGATGGAGGGATGAAAGCCTCAGAAACGTTTATACATCGACACATCTTAAGCCATCTTCCCAAGATTTTGGAACTTGAGCTCTACGTAGATGCCAAGAGTAAATTTCAAGAGACGGCGCAGGAACTACTTGGCGTTACCCCGACGTATAAGGTCTTGGAAGAGACGGGGCCCGACCATCAAAAAGAATTTACGGTAGGAATCTTCCTTGATAAGGATTTGGTTGCGGTCGGACGAGGGACCTCCAAACAAGAAGCGCAGCTCGCGGCAGCAGAGGCTGGTTTAGATGCAAAGAGCTGGCGTACGCGCCAAACGCGTGAGATCATCCGCAACGAGGTTAAAAGTGAAGCATAGCACTTCACGCATGCGCCCTTAGCTTAACGGATAAAGTCCCGGTCTTCGGAACCGGTTATAGGGGTTCGATTCCCTTAGGGCGCACCACGTGAAAAGCCCCGCTTAACTGCGGAGGCTTTTTATGTGGTGCCTGACCTCCCCTCTCTCTTGTCCATCCGCTACACTACGGCCATGCTGCCACGTCTTCGTCGGTTACTTTTCCCATTCTTGCTTGCTCTCGGACTGATCGTCGTACAGATCTTTCTGGCATGGTTTATTCATCGCCAAGCAGGTTCTCACCGCATTTGGCTTGGGGATTATTTGTGGAATAGCGCGGATCAAGCCGTGTATTTTACCTACATCGAGCAAGCAAAACAGGGCGCGCTCACGTTTCGGAATTTATATGCACCGATTGAGGCGGATCGATTCATCCATCTTTTATTTGTGCCGATTGGATGGTTGGCGGCGATTTTTCATCTCACTCCATTATGGGCGCATGAACTTGGCAGATGGCTCGTGACATTTATTGCCGTCTATCTCTTGTATCGGATCGCGCAGACGATGACGAAGGATGAACGCGATGCACGGATCGCGACGGCGACGATTGTGTTAGGGGGTGGGATTGGGTGGATGGTGGTCGTATATCAGGCATTAAATGGGATCTTCCCTGCCGATTTTTCCGCACCGGCGGATGTGACGTCAGAAACGTTTTTCTTTCCGACGATTATTGGCGGGGCGCATATCATGCTTTCAACGGCTTTGCTTGCGTATGGCTTGCATCGTTTGTGGATCGAGCTTGAGCCAGACTCACGGTCGCATACTCGATCCCTTGTAAGCATTACGGCGCTGTTTGCGATACATCCATACTTCGTTCCTTTAATTGGGCTGTATGTGCTCGTGCTAATGGCATACAAGCGTTTACCATGGCGATATATCGCGAAACTTGCGTACATTTATGGACCGCCACTTTTACTTGCGATTGCGCCACACGCGTGGTCACAGTGGCATGATCCGTATCGGCGGTTTTTTCTCCAGGAGAACCACCTCCCCCTTGGATCATTGATGGCGAATATTTTTTCCTTTCTTCCTTGGATAGGATTTATCGCTTGGCGTGTTCGTAAATATCCTCTTACAAAACAAGAATACTGGATCATCGCTTGGGTGGCGGTGGCTCTCATTCTCATCTCCATCCCCTCTTTGCATTTTAAACGCAAGATGTTGGAAGGGCTCGCGATTGGCATTCTGTTGCTGGCGTTTCCGGTTTGGAAAGACGTCTTGGGCTGGGCGAAGCGGACGGGCAAGATCGCTCACATGGGCATGTGGGCAATGATCTTTCTCTCTCCCCTGTCTTTGGTGCAGAGTCAGGTGGCATGGGTGACGCGACCCATGGGACGGGGGGATGAGTTTTTTATGTCGCAGGATTTGGTGCAGGCGTGGCAGTGGCTACGGACTTCAACCCCCATCAATACCGTGATCTTGCCGGACGATGCGTGGGTGGGGGTATGGACACCTCCCTACAGTGAGCGACACGTGTGGATTGGGCATGACCATGAGACGCCGGAATGGAGGAAGAGGCGGGACTTTTTGGAGGAATTATTCACAAACCAAGATCCACAACGAGTACAAACGATGCTCAAGGAGACGGGGGTGGATATGGTTGTCACAACACGCCCGGCAAACGGTATGCTTATGCATGAAAAGGCTGGCTCTGCCTGGCAAGAGGAAAAGCGATTTGGAACGGTGGTGATTTGGGGTAAAAAATAGCCTTATCTTAGACGTTTTTTTGCCTTATTGATTGACAAAATCGTGTTTTTGCGTTTAGATACTCTTCCTCATTTAGCTTTTATTTGCGTTTTGTGGAGAGGGATTAAACCTTCTCCAGAGCACGCAATCACGCGGGCTCATCCTTCACAACACGAGAGAGAGCGAGGCGGTCATGACGGTAGACGACCCACTCAGGGTATGGTTTAGCGATTGCAAAGTCACCGATATCATTCCGATCGGCTCAGGTGGGACCGCGAGGGTGTACAGAGGAGTTACCCGGACTGGCAGACAGGTCGCCATTAAGGTACTTAAGCCTCAATTCGAGAATGGAGCCGGTGCCCAGTCCCTCAGACGAGAGAGTGACGTTCACGCCAAAATTTCGACTTTGGGTCACCCGAACCTGCTGCGATATGTGGCGAGCGGCCCGACCCATATCGTTACCGATCTCCTCGATGGTGATGATCTCACCACTCACGTAGAGCGTGGAACCGTATTTCCCCTCCTCCACGTACTCGATATCAGTCTTCAGATCTGTAGTGGATTGGATGCCATTCATAGATTGGGTCTCGTTCACCGCGATCTGAAGCCGGACAACCTCTTCCTCATCAAGACCCCGAAGGGCTGGCTCGTCAAAATCCTGGACTTCGGGATTACCGTTCCCTTCAAAGACTCTGGCGCTTCCCCAGAGGGTACCGTCTGCGGCACTCCAAGCTATATGCCGTTCGAGCAGTGCCGAGGCGACGTTCTGGATGCGCGGGCTGATCTCTATGCCCTGGGATGCATCATGTATTTTCTGCTTACCCAAGAAGTACTGAACCCGGCGCTCAATCCTGTCGAAGCCGCCGAGGGGATGAAGTACAACGAGGAGCGCATTGTCCAACATAGGCTCCTCGAACAGGTACCGATGAAGCTTCGAAGTCTTCTTCTGTCACTGGTGAGCTGTGATCCCGCAAGACGGCCTGCATCAGCTCAAGCGACGGCAGCTACTATCCAACAAATTATCGATGAGCTAACCCGTGATTCCGCCGAGGGAACACTGGAACAGTCGAAGCTGTCATGTGCCACATCTCCATCCTACTTCCGGTGGCAAATGCTGAGCGCCTTCCTCGCCTCGGTCGTCTGTACCTCTACCCTGCTTCTGATCGGTTACCGCTTCCTTGCGCCGCCTCCGGATGCGATGACGCCTCGCGCAACAGGAACGCCCTCTCCGAGCGAACCTGTAAGGATGAGACCTCAACCCGCGGATGCTGATGCTCCTACCATCGACATCCGTCCAGAATCTCCTCTTGCCCCAGCGCAGTGCTGGTCGCCGCGCGGAGCAGCGAGACACTTCGCCTTCGTGCGCATCGGCGATGTCAAAGCCGCCGCTGACGCGCGCTGCTGGGATCAGATCCCGGTGCAGAGGCGGCAGCGTCAGTGCTCGCATCTGCGGAGGCGGCACTACGAGAGCAATCCGCACTTCGGCCGTTACTGCCACGGCTTCTGAACGTCCTTTTCCCTTATCTTAGCGCGCTTTCTTGATATCACGTGGTATCACGGGGGCGCGCGTTTCTTATTGACTATATTATTATAATTTGTTACCTTCCCGCGTTGCCATCTGTGTCCTTTTTTGCGCTTAATTGAGCGCAGGGATGGGCCTACATGGCTCGTACGTTTCACAGCAAGAGAACGAGAAGGAGAGAGAGATAATGGAAGCTCAAGCACAGGCTCTTATCGGTCAGGTCGTCGGAACCTATCGAATCCTCTCTAAGCTCGGGGAAGGTGCCATGGGCATCGTGTACCGAGCCGAGGCGCTGGTCGGATCGCCTACGTGCCTGCCCACGGGCACTGTCGTGGCCATCAAGATCCTCCACATTCATCTGACCGGTCGTGCGGATCTCGTCGTCCGCTTCAGCGTGGAAGGGAGGATGATGTACGAAATGTCCAACGTCAACGGACATCCGAATATCGTGCGCCTCTACGGCTGGGGAACCACTCCGAGCCCTCAAGGGCCGCTGCATTATCTCGTAATGGAACTCCTGGACGGCGTGTCTCTGGCCACGAGACTGGAACAAACTAGGCCGAACACGTCCAATGCCCTGAAAATCCTGCGGGCCGTGTGTGTAGCTCTCGTATACGCCCACAACTTCGGCGTCGTCCATCGTGATATCAAGCCGGAGAATATCTTCCTCTGCTCCAATGCTGGCGAGCGCGGACACGTGAAAGTCCTCGATTTCGGGATCGCGCGATGGCTGGATAACGAGGGCGGCGATACCCTCACCAGAACGGGATGCGCCCTGGGCACAGCGCGTTACATGAGCCCGGAACAGATCATGAACGCTCACAACGTCGACGTGCGCACGGATGTGTTTGCCGTCGGCTGCCTGGCGTATCGCCTGTTTCATACGACCGACGCATTCCCTTATGATGGCATCGCGGAAGCGCTTCTCTATCGACAGCCTGGCTCCAGCGTTCCTACCAAGCCGGAGGACATGGATGCGGCGCTGTGGGGGATCGTCTCTCGGGCCATGGCCCTGGATAAGGCGCAAAGGTACCAGTCGATCCTCGAACTCCTTATGGCACTGGATGACTATTCGGGAGTGACTACCCCTACCCGTATCCTTACGACGCCTCCTACCCCTCCTCCGATCCCAACTGTGCCTGCAGCGGTCGCACCTCCGGACGGCCGTAAACCCAGCTTCACGCTGATCGGGGCAATCCCTCCAGACCGCCTGACGGAAGACGGTTACGAAGTCCTCGACGAAGAAGACGAGATGCGTGCATCGATCTCACGGCCTTACTGGTTCGTCGTGATCCTCGGTCTACTCGTCGCCGTCGTGGTCGCAGCCCTGATCTGGGATACCCACTACACGTCGACGCCTCCGCATCCGACCCGGATCGTGACAACCCTCCAGGACGCAGGATGCCCGGACGCTGCCGTTACAGACGCGGCCACGGACGCTTCCACCGCCTCACGGCGTCGTCGATCGCGATCTTCCTCTTCTACACGAACGGGGTCTACCGAGCCGAACCCTTCACCCAACAACGCCGCATCTCCGGATCTGGAACGAGACTGGGACCAGCTCTCTCCAGAGGAGCGTGTGCAGGCGTGCGCGGTCGCGGCTCGGATCGGTCGTCGGCTTCCGACGGGCTATTGCCCCGCGACCCCGCAAGAAACGCCCTCGCTCATCCGCCCCTGGATTCCTCCGCGCTCCTTTCCGCCCATCGCTCCCAATCCTTCTACCACGACCTATCCGGGAGGTGGGTATAGCAACACTGGGGCTGAGGATCCCTACGGTCGGCTGATCAATTAGGCCTCGACGTTTCTTCGCTCCTTCTTTCCTTTCTGCCCCGCTTATCTTGACCGATAATCGGGGCGCTTATTTATTTTAATGACTTATGCATTTGACGGATTGCGTGGGGTTGGTAGCGTAGTGGAAGGACTTCGACAACCTGAGAAAAGGAGGGCGCATGAATATCAGGCAGCAGATTGGGCCGTATCGATTGGTGAGGTTTATCAGCGCAGGTGGGATGAGTGTCGTGTACCAAGGGGTAGATTCTTGCAGTTTACCTGTCGCGATTAAATTATTGGCGGTTGATGGCACCATCGTTACTCGTCCACAACAGACAACAGATGATATTACCCATTATCTGGATCGTTTTTTTAAGGAAATCGCCATCAACGTCATGCTCAGCCCATGCACCGATGGTATTCCGCGATACATAGACCACGGAGTTGCCATGAACGGCGAGCACTATCTTGTCATGGAGCTTATCGTTGGAAAGACGCTCAAAGAGCATGCCGAGGGGCGCTCTATAAGCATTCGGGAAGCGCTGGTTATTGTCCGCAGTATTTTGCAGACCCTTTGCTGCGCGCACAACCTCGGCATTATCCATCGAGATCTCAAACCCGCGAATATCATGATTACGCTCGATGGGAAGGTAAAGGTTCTTGACTTTGGCATCGCAAGAGCGTTCCACAGCCAAACCAATCCTCGGTTTATGGTGGGAAACCTTCAGCATATGTCGCCGGAACAATTCCATGGCCAACCTGTGACCGCGCGCAGCGATGTATACGCGGTTGGCTCAATTCTGCACGGCTTGCTCGTGGGAAGAGATTTCTTTTCAGGATCTACCTCGGATGCCGTTCGTGCATCTCGGCGTACGACCAGGATCTCTCTTAACGCCCCACCAGAGAGCCGTCTCTCTCCCAGTCTCTGGAACCTTCTTTACCGCTCACTCCAGAGGGATCCAGAGAAGCGGGTGGATACCGCGGTCTTCTTGCATCTCGTGGAAGAGGAGCTCAACGCGCTCGCCGCGACCAAAAGAGCGCTCGGCACTTCATCTGTTATCCAACTCGATCCCCATGCTCCCGCCAACGATGCGACAGAAGCGGAGAGGACGCTCGTCACCCTTCTCAAATGACATTTCTTTTTCCATCCCTCAACGCCTTACCCATCTTTACGATGAGTTGAGGCGTTTTCTATTTTTTGACGTATTTCCTAGATTTGATAGGCTCTTTCTTCACTTTGTGCGCTGGGACTAGGCCTAGATAGCTTGATCCGGGCGCATATATACCAAATCTGCGCTCGAGAGGGAATGTGTCGTGAAGAAAGAAGATCCAGCCATCGGTCCTTACACAATTCATGCTCTCCTTGGCTCTGGCGGAATGTGCAATGTCCGCCTCGGCCTTGATAAAAACACTCATGCTGTAGCTGTAAAGCGGATGCAGCTCGACTTGCCCGCTCACTGTTATCCTCGTCTAGATGTGGAAGCAGCCATCCTACGAGCGCTCCGTGGCAGATCCTCATATCTCGTGGAATACATCCATTACGGAACAGATAATCAAGGCCGCAAAGCCCTGGTGATGGAATTAGTGGAAAGCGGGGTTACCCTTAACCGATTTGTTGCGGACCAGCCACAAAAACGCGTCCCAGCCCTGTCGGCTCTGCATATTCTGACATGTATCGCAGAAGGGCTGGCGACGGCTCATGCCCTTGGCATTGTGCATCGCGACCTCAAAGCGGAGAATGTACTTATTGCTACCGTTGCTGGAGTGATCCAGCGCGTCGTTATCATCGACTTTGGTCTTGCAAAAGTGGGTCCACCCGTTTATACAGGCGATCGCCTTACTCCCGTGCCAGCCGTATTTGGCACCCTGGAATACATGTCGCCGGAGCAGTATAAAGATACATCGAGCGTGGATGCGCGAACGGATGTGTATGCCATGGCTCTGCTTCTTTACTATCTTATCACCGGCAAGGATTACTACCCTCGAGCGAATCGGGTAGTCAAAGAACCGCACAAGGCCTACCTTGAACGCACGCAGAAACAGCGCCGGTCACCACCCAAGATGACTCCGGACTCGCATATCCCTTCCGCTGTCTGGCGGCTGATTCGTCTAGGGCTTAGCTATGATCCTGATTACCGACCTAAGGACGCTCTCGCTTTTTTGAAACTGTTGCGAGTAACCATGCGAGCATTGAGGCGCGATGCTTGTAAAAAACCACGGAAGCACAATCCGCCTAAAAAGAAGGGTGAGCACAAACCCGCTCCTCTCAAAACCACTCGTCCGTCACAAAATATCGATCCTTGTTTTCTGACAAGGAAAGAGATATTCGAGCTTGTCATTATTGTCATTATCGCCATCATCATGAGCATCTCAATTACCGCCCTGATCTTTCTCCCTTCTTCTCATTGACGCCTTCACTTTCTTCACAGATTCGGAGGCGTCTTCTTTTTTATGTTAGAATACACGCAATCATTTTATGCCAACAAGCCACCACCGACAGATCTCTACCATCATGGATGCCGTCATTCATCTTAATCCCCAATCGGTACTGGATATTGGGGTGGGGTTTGGAAAATACGGGGTGCTGTGTCGTGAATATTTAGAGTTGTGGGATGGGCGCGAGGACTATCACACCTTCTTGCGGAGGATTGATGGAATTGAGGCGTTTGAAGATTATTTAACGCCGCTTCATAGCTACATCTATAATCACGTCTATCTTGGCGAGGCTCAGGATGTTATTAAGACGCTAAAAACATCGTATGATCTTGTTTTATTTATAGATGTTTTGGAACATTTGACCGAGGCCAAAGGAACGGCATTCATTAAATATGTTTTGCAGCATCATCGGGGGATTTTGATTTCGACGCCAAAAGATATTGGCCATCAGGAAGATGCGTTTGATAATGAACATGAAACCCATGTCTCGCAATGGACCATGAGCAAGTTACGTAGACTTGGACCTTCTGTATCGTTTAAAGATGGCGAGAGCTATATCGTGTATATCGGAACACGGGCGTCCGTGATGCAATTAAAGGCACGGCAGAGATGGGAAAAAATCAAGAAATGGGGAAAGAAGGTGCCATTTGCTAAATGGATGTACCACGCCATAAAAAAGTAATATGGGAATTTTTGATAAAATCGGTGAAGGTCTCAACAGCATTAGAGAGAGATTGGTTAAAGAAAAACCAACTTCATCGGGCTCGTCTAGAAAAGAACTTCCTCGGACTACAGCGGAGCAGCATGCTATTAACTTGCTCCTCAATGAATATGACGCGATCCGTGAGCTGGCCCATGATTTTGCGGATGCATTACGACAAACCATGGGAAAAACTCACTCGCGTCAGAACATTCTTGCGGCGCAGGAAGAATTTTATGCAGCCGTAGCCGAATACGTTACAGTCCTTACTCCCGAGCAGGTACGTCGAGCCCATAAACAAGATCCCGGGAACCTTTTCTTCCTAAACTTACATGAATACGCCTTGCGTGATACGCCAGATACAGAACACGTAGGGGATTTACAGGAAGCGTTTGCTGACGGAGGCGATCTTAAGACTCGTGAACGATCGGCCGGGGCCGCCCTTGAAGCCCAACAGGCCTTTTTAGAAGGACGAGGATACGAAGGTGCGGAACTTGCGAACGCACTCGAAGTAGCACGGCACAAAATTAATCATATCCATCTTGGGACCGAAGCAGCTCTTCGCCATCTTGCAGAGATCGCTCCTGCGGCTGAACGAAGATTTCGAGATATTGCCGACCTTCCTCTCGCTTCTTTTATTGACGGAGTTGAGGCCATCCTCCAACATCCTGATCTTGAGATCCATGTTGAACAAGCGGATCTGCAAAATCCCATTTTTAAAGGCATTAGAGAATGTGTTCATTATACGCTCTTAGAAAAGATGGACCGTTGGCGGGCCGAGGCGGTAAAAACGGTTGCTCAACCATTTGTATACTCTATAGAGCACACAGGAGAAATTACTCATGCCGATTATTTGGATGAAATAGACAGAGCCCTGCAAGACCATGCTGATATTGATAAAAAAGCGAGACAAGAAAAAGAAGATCTCGAGCAACGCATCAGAACCCTTCAAACATATGACCTTTTTTTGTCTGAATTACAGCGGTACGCCTCTCATGGAAAAGAACTGTCCCCGTCTAAAGCACATCTAAAACGGTCAGATGAACGTGAAGGCCAGATATCGGAAGTAGATAACTGGCTCATCGGGACGATAGACGCGGACTTCTTGCAACCCGGTATGCGCAAATTAGTTGAATCTATTCCACAAAAAGATGTGCAAACGTTCCTACTTCAAAAAAAGCGAGACCTTCTTAACACACTCGAAGCTGGATTCTATAGCGGGGAGACACAGGATTCTGCTCAATTCCGTTTTTATGAACTCTTTTTTAAAATCATTGAAGAAACAGGCAGCTCATGGCGAGAATCCTCTAGAGGCCGAGACAAGCTCTACTTTCTTCAGAGAGATATTCAAGAGGAAGCTGAGGAGAAAGCGATAATGGCTCGGGCACCGCTTAAGCGTTTTTCAGATAAAATCGTTGCCGAACTCGCTGCGAAAAAGGCTGAGAATGAAGCCTTCGTATCCACCGTCTATGATCTGGAAGATATCGTTGATCATCCAGAAATATTTAAGAAACTCGATACGCTTGGAAAGAACCTTTCTCTCGCAACACCTGACCTTGTACGTCAAGCTGCTCATGCCTCGCTTGTTGCGGCGCAAGAAGAGTACCACGTACAACAGAAATCAATGCCAACGCGTAGTGACCCTGAATTTACACAATCTCATTATAGGATGCTGCGTGAATGGTACCGCACCCATCCTATTGCGCGTTGGCGAGGATCGGCCTAAGATCGCGTGCATATGTCCCCTCTCGCGATTTTAGGCGCTGGCAATATGGCCAGCGCATTGGCGCTTAATTTAGCGCGTCATGGCCAGCCGGTTCGGTTGTATTGTATTGAAAAAGATGTCGAAGAGGATATCAACGCTCACCATCGCAACCAAAAATACTTGGCGGATATTGCCCTCCCTTCCAATATTGTCGCGAGCTCAGATATTACCTTTGTTTTAGACAAGGCTGAGACCGTGTTTATTGCGGTACCTTCGTTTGCGGTGGCGGAAGTCATGCAAAAAACCCTTCCTCATTTAGCACCGGGAGCAGTGGTGGCGAGTATTTCTAAAGGGCTTGATCCAGACACGCTTGATCCTTTGATCATTAGAGAAAAATCCCTCCTCTCCCCCGCTCTCAAAAAGACGTTAACAACTCTTGGTGGCCCAGCGATCGCGAATGAAATGGCAAAAGGGAGTCCGACGGCGTTTGTGGCGGCGAGCGAAGATATTGAAGGCGCACTGCGGATCAAATCGCTTTTAGAAACAGAACATGTCAAAGTCGCAACCTCGACCGACCTACTTGGCGTCGGCTTGGCGGCGGCTTTGAAAAATCCCTACGCGATCGCGCTTGGGATGTGTGATGGGCTTAAACATCCAACGAATGCGAAAGCGTTTTTATTAACCATTGCGATCGCGGAAATGCGCGCCATCCTCAAAGCTGCAGGCGCGCAAGCGGAGACAGCGGATGGACTGGCAGGGTTAGGTGATTTGATTGTGACGGGTTTGTCGCCACACGGGAGAAATCGGACATATGGTGAGCGGTTAGTGGGAGCAAGCTCTAAAGAACCGAAGGAGCTTGGACTTACAACGGTTGAGGGGATACACGCAACGGAGTTAGCGGCAGCACTCGCAAAACGGGTTGGAGTGGAAACACCCTTATTAGACAGTATAACGAACTGTCTACATGCAAAAAGTTGCTTTACAGAGCCGTTTGAAGTGTTTTTGAAGGAGGTGAGGGTCTAGCGTAAACACAAAAAATCTCGATCTACTAGACCGAGATTTTTCGTTTTTCTATTCCTTGGCCGCTTGCGCCCCTACAAATAACGCAGGCGTTGCACTTGTATCGAAGCGGAGGAAGGAGGCTCCACGAGTCGTGGGAAGCTTGCGAGACGTCCAGGTGACTCCGCCGTCGTTCGAGAAAGCAATACTCGTGTCGGTCGCGTAGACAAGTTTCTTGGAATCTTTTGGATGGATGGCCATGGCACGAATATCGAGGGTATTGTTGGGGCTTGCGATGGTGACAGGGTTCCAGGTGGCACCGGCGTCGTCGCTGCGTAACATGCCGTAGCGAGAGATGTGGTAGACGCGGTTGACGACGTTTGGATCGAGGACGACGGCGCGAGGGAAGCGGGCGCGATCAAAATCTTGGAAGGGTTTGCGGATGGAGATCCACGTAGCGCCGCTATCGGTACTCTTGAGAACACCCGAGCCCCAGCTGGCGGCGTAGACGATCTTGGAATCATGTGGGTCGACGACGATGTTCATGATGAAGATCCCTTCGACGCGATAGGTGGCGCGCCAGGCGGCTCCGCCGTTATCGGAACGGAAGAGGTCGCCGTCGCTGGTTCCTGCGTAGATGATATTGTCATTTTTTGGATCGATGGCGAGGGCGGTGAAGCGTTTGTCTACTCGTCCATCAAAAAAGGCTTGATCCCAGTCACGTCCACAGTTTTTGGTTTTGAAGATCTGATTTGCACGACTTGCGTATACCACACACTTATCTTTTGAGGACACGGCGATAGATTCAATACGCCCCACAGACAGTCCTTTACTGGATTGCCAAGACTCTCCCCCATCTGAGGTAAACATGAGTCCATTTTGGATGGTACCCAGATACATTGTGAGAGGATCTTGTGGATCGAAGGCGGCACTTGCCGTTCCAACGTCGGCAATACTGCCAAATTTCGTGGAAAGATTCAGCAATTTAAGCTGCTTCCATTCCACAACCTCTATCCCAGGACCAAAGACATCTGTCTTGGTACGGAAGACGCCGCCGTCGGGACCGGTCGGAGTTGTTGCTGTTGAGCTACCGAGGCAGCCCGCACCCAGAAGACAAACGGCAGCAACCGGTATGAGCGCACGCAAGGCTTTTATATTCATAGCATGGATTAAAGTATAGCAAATTTTTTTAAAGTGACATATACATAAAAATACGATACTGTTTCTGAAAGAGATATGTCTCGTGAAATCCCTCCCCGTCGCCTTATTCCAGAGACGCGTTTTGATCCTGCGTCTCATCCAGACAATGATAGCGCTCCAAAAGAACGCGTTTCTCACGCAAGATTAAGGACAAGCTCTAGCCAGCTGGCCAGCGATGCACGTCTCTCACGTGCACGCACTCAAGAAGCGGAAGACAGACGAGGAATCCTTAAAAAGCGTATCCATGATATTCAACAAGAAGCGGGCAGTCTCTATGCCGTTATGCGAGCTTGCGAAGAACAGGTATTTCACGCACGCTTTAGCGCCGATCCACGCGCAGGAGAATCTGTAAAAATTGTTGAGGATGATATCCGCCGGTTTGCCCGTTCCTCAGAAGCACCAGCGTCATTACTAGAAGCTCTCTCGCTTCCTATTATCGATGAACGACGCAAAGCTGTTATTGAGGCATTACGCGCATCTTTACGTGAACACCAACAACCAGAAGAGCTCCGTAGACGACTAGAGCGCTTATGGCAGCGCATGGATCGCGCTAGCCGATCGGTTACCTTAGCAGAAGCTGCATTACTTCATGCCAAGCGTGAATTCCTTCCGTACCAACGCCGTATCGATGAATTAACAAAGATGATCGACTCCCTTGACCAAGAACGTAAAGCGGGAGATAAGGAAGTAGCAACTTCGTTAGAGGCTCTTCAACTCCGTCAGAGACTTGATTCCCTTCCTCCGTTAGAAGCAGGAGAAATAGATGCCCTAGAAAAAGCCTTCCACCTTTACACTGTGCGAGGAGAAATAACGGGTTGGGAGCGATTATCCTCCGAATATCGTCCCATCCTTCAAGGATATGTTAATCAGTTTGAAGAGGATCCGGAAACCACGCTTGATCTTTTGACTGCGAACCTGCGAACCGATTATGAACGAGAAGAATTACGTATTATCCTTACTAAATTTAGTCGTTTATTAGAAGACGTATCTCATGCCTCCCCTCAAACCCCGCGCCATCCTAATAGACGTCGTCCCGCCGCGAACGGATCCTAAAATCGCGGAACGACGGTTATTGGAATTGGAATCCCTCACGGATACATTTGGAGGGATTGTGGTGGTTAAGCTCTTGCAGAAGAAAGACTTCCCAAACTATCGCACCTATATCGGGCCAGGGAAGATCGAGGAGCTGATTATGCTTGCGAAGGCCGAGAAAGCAACGCTCATCGTCGTGAATAATCTCCTCAAGCCGCGGCAAATGTACGAGCTGAACGAGAAATTACGCCCTCATAAGCTCGTGGCTTGGGATCGGGTGGATTTGATTTTGAAGATATTCCAGCAACATGCCAAAACCGTCGAGTCCAAGCTCCAAATTAAGCTGGCCGCTATCGATCACATGGGGCCGCGTATTTTTGGGATGGGAATGGAGATGATGCAGCAGGTCGGAGGGGTTGGTGTCCGTGGTGGGCAAGGAGAAACCAACACCGAGCTCATGAAACGCCATCTTACGAAGGAGGCGGAGCATGTGAAGAAAGAGCTGGAAAAGATTGGCCGTACGCGCAAACTTCATCGTGACCGACGCACGCGCTTGGGCTTGCAGACCGTTTCAATCGTTGGGTATACCAATGCGGGCAAATCTTCGCTTTTGAATGCGTTGACGCGTAAGGGCGCGTATGTGGCTGATGCGTTATTCGCGACGCTAGATACGCGTGTAGGAAAGATCCTGATTCCTCGATCTCCTCAAAAAGAAGAAGCTGAAGCGGAAATAATCCCTGTTCTTGCTTCGGACACAATTGGATTCATCCAAGATCTCCCGCCGCAACTCATTCAAGCCTTTCGCTCAACCCTCGATGAAACGGTGGACGCGGATCTATTACTTCACGTCATTGATGTGAGTGATGCATACATGTATGAAAAGATCGCGGAAGTTGAGGGTGTTTTAGCGCAACTCGGCTTAGAGAATGCTCCCGCTGTCTACGTATTTAATAAAATAGACCGGGTGAAACGGGTTGCCAAAGCGTCCTTGCTAAAAAAATATAAAGACAAGACACCTGTGTTCGTATCTGCGGTGACGGGCGTAGGATTAGAAGAGGCGAAGCAGATGATTGGAAAAAGGTTAGGAGTTTGATACCGTCAGAGACATGCAGCAACGCGCTACCCTGCAGACCCACTTAGAAAAGCAAAATCCTCGCTTAATTGAGGCTATTTTTGCGCTTGCTCAAGCGGTAAAAGATATCCCCGTCACTATCCCCTCCTCCCCTCCTCGTGCATTAATCGTGGGAGGGTTTGTCCGCGATCTTTTTTTATCTCTTTTTCCTACAGATGCGGACATCGAAGTATACGGGGTCGAATCATCTACTCTCGAGCACCTTTTGCAAAGGCTATTTCCTGGGCGCGTAAATTTTGTAGGGCGCGCTTTTGGCGTTTTTAAAATCTCCTTAGGAGATGGATATGAATTGGATGTCGCTCTGCCTCGACGTGAATCAAAGACGGGGGTTGGTCATAAAGATTTTGCTGTTGAGGGCGATCCTGCGTTAGACCCTAAAGAGGCCGCGCGACGTCGTGATTTTACGATCAATGCGATCTTACTCGATCCTCTAACGGGTGAAGTCATTGATCCTTGGCATGGAATGGCTGATCTTGAGGCAAGAATCCTTCGCGTCGTTGACGCTGAGCATTTTGGAGAAGACCCGTTACGGGTGTATCGCGCGGTACAATTCGCGGCACGTTTTGAGTTAACGATGGAAGAACAGACGGCGCGTCTATTAAAAACCATGGTTGAACGCGGCGAATTAGACCATCTCCCCCCCGAACGAGTGACCGAAGAATGGCGAAAACTCCTGCTCAAGTCCGTCTTTCCGTCCACCGGACTCGTGTATCTACGAGACCTTGGCATCTTAGAGAAGTACCTTCCTGAATTACAGACCCTCATCGGCGTGGAACAAGATCCCGAGTGGCATCCAGAAGGAGATGTGTGGATCCATACCTGCATGGTGATGGATCGAGCGGCCGAGATTATTCGTCGCACGGAATTTACAAAAGAAGAACGCCTCCAGATTATGCTCGGCGCGCTTTGCCATGATTTGGGCAAGCCATCTACGACTGAACTTGTACCAAAACAAGGCGTCATGCGTATCCGTTCTTTAGGACACGAGGCAGCCGGAACAGAACCAACCAAGAGCTTCATGGCGCGTTTTTGTTTTGGGGAAGATATGACACATGCGGCCGTGATGGCAGCGCGGGAACACTTGAAGCCTGGTATGCTTCGTTTGCAAGCGGAACGAGAGCAGTGGTCGCCCGCGAAATACAAAAATGTTGTGCGCAAGTTACTGCAACGCATTTATCCCATGTCGTGGCGCGTCCTTTTAGCTATCTCGGAAGCTGATTATAGAGGTCGAACCCTTCCGAAAGCGGATGATCCCGTCTACGAGGATGGAGCCATGTTTGCAAAGGCCGCCGAAGAACTTGAGACAGATGGATCGTCCCTTCAGCCGCTACTGCGCGGAGAGGATTTGATGGCATTAGGAGTGAAAGCAGGGCCGCGTATCGGCGAACTCATCCGCATGGCGGAGAATGAGCGAGATGAGGGACGGATTACGACTAAACAAGAAGCGCTGTCATTTATAAAATCTTCCCTACAAAGATAAAAAGAACGGGACAATCCGTTCTTTTTATCTCTATCGATCTTGCAACTCAACGAGTGAGCGCCAAAGATGGAATTGATTGCCACGCTTGGTCGCAAATGTTATGGATATTTGATTACTTGAGACAAAGCATGTGTCGTATGTGTAAGCCCCCTGAACCATTTCTTCGCCTGGCACAAGTCGATGGATAAGCACCTTTTTTCCCGCACGGGTGGTGTTCCCACAATATGGGTCGTTATCCTGCGTATGATTTATGACTTTTGCCGCAATCCCATTTGGATCCCTTGGATCTAAAAAGGTAAAGATTTTTTGTTCACAGGAGAGATTTTCGAAGGGAATCGGTTCGTACGCCTCACCTACCTCGCGGTAATATTGGACATTGCGCTTAAGCGCATCCTCAAGAAATATACCAGTACTTGATGCATCAATAATCTCTTGTATCCATGTCCCTTGGGGATGCTTGTAGAATGTTAAGGAAACCAGGTCTCCTGGAGCATAGTACGTGGCGATCTCTCTAAATCGACGAGGATTCATCCCTTCTATTTTTCCTTCGCCATTCTGAAAAATAATCCTGCTACTTCCCTGAACTTCGGAGGGTAACCGGCTTAATTCTCCAGGTATTTGACGAATGCCGTAGGTCTTCTCCATCAATTCAAGCGGTGCCCTGCTATACAGTTCTGATGAATACCCAGCAGGGAGAGCCCGCAGTTCCACTAAACGCATCTCGGGAGCGATTAGGAAGTATTTCTTATTACTGACCGTAAGGGGAAGAAAATACGGCTTGTTATCTACACACTTGAGGAGACCGCCGGCAGATATTTGATCCTTGGGTAAGGTGTATTCAAGTGTTTTTGCGCCCTGTTTATTACCGCGTTCTATCACCAACCGTTCTTCGCGCCCCACCTGCTGCCAAAGACTAAAAACATCTTCCTTGCAGGTTAACACATGCAGGAGCCGGTGCGTGTTTTTTGTTGCCATTTTAGAAACAATTTTAGACGTCTGTACCCGAATAGGCTGTGCCATGCCCGCAAAACCTACTCCAGGAATAAGCAAGCTTAACACCATCACCCCAAAGGATATTCTTGCCATTTTTTTCATATCTCTGCCCAGTATAACATAAAAACACAGATAGGGTTTCCATCTGTGTTTTTATGTTTTATTCCTGCACAACGATCCGACCCGTGAGACCTGGGCTCAGGTGATCATGAAAGCCCCATGTTCCTACATTCTTGAAACGGAACTCGTATACTTCTCCAGGTTTAACCATGCGGCGTGCATCGAAGTCTTGGTAATCTGTGTGATTTGGATGTGGATTTGAGGCAGGCCACATGTTCGTCGCGCCCACATTTTTGAAGCGGACGATCGTATCTTTTTTGATGGTAAGCTGAGCAGGTTTAAACCCATTTTCACTCATTTCGACGAGAGCGAAGACCGTCTCATCTACGGGTGGTTTTGGAGCTGTAGGCGTCGGCGCGAGGGGGGCCATGGCTGGATTTTCTGTCGTCGTCGGGGTCGTGCCTGGCATCATGACGGGATTCTCGGGCATCGACGGAGTCGGCATTGTGTCCTGAGGCTGCTCCATGGCGGCCGGCGGCTGGACGGGCATGACAGGCGTAGGCGTAGGTTCAGAAGACCAACAACCGGCTCCCATGGCGGCAACAGCGAGGGAGAGGATAGCAAGGCGTTTCATATGAATACAGCTTAGCGCGCGGGCGCAGAAGAGGCAATTACTTCTTTAGCACCTCTAGTCTTTTCTCCGTCGCAATCTTCTCATCTTCTAGATGGCGCAGTTGATACCTTCCCAGACTTTCTGGGCTCTTTAAAGCTTCAAGCAATACTTCAAGGTACTGCTTTGCAGACTCAAAGTTCATTTCTTCCTGTTTTTCGCATCGCTGTGCCAAGATGGTGACTTGATCACGCTCTTGATCGATGAAGATGAATCCTTGTTGCACCACAAAATCCTCCTCTTTTGCCTCCATCTCGATACGAACGGGTGAAAAGAGGATGGTACCGTGCAAGGATGCATGACCAGGAAATACCTGCATCGCCCCCAATTCCGTCACGAGACTCACGGAATGCGCGTCTTGCGAAAATACTTCTAATTCAGGGGTGCGAATTGTGACATGCATAGCGTTATACAGTAGATTTTTCGTGTCGCTGAATCACTTCATCAATCGTACCCGCCATATAGAAGTGTTGTTCAGGAATATGATCAAAGTCCCCCTCTAAAATTCCCTTAAATCCGCGCACCGTCTCCGCGCGCGATACATGCTGACCCGGCGTACCCGTAAACTGCTCGGCGACAAAGAAGTTCTGCGTCAGAAAACGCTGAATCTTACGTGCGCGATTAACAAGCATTTTATCCGCCTCAGACAACTCATCCATGCCTAAAATTGCGATCACGTCTTGAAGCTCTTTGTATCTTTGAAGTGTGCGTTGCACACCATTGGCCACCTGATAATGCTCTGCACCTACAACATCTTCCTTGAGCGCTGTTGAAGTTGAATCTAACGGATCCACGGCTGGGTACAACCCCATGGATGCTTGTTTACGAGACAATGTGATCGTCGCGTCCAAGTGCGCAAATGTGGTTGCAGGAGCAGGGTCTGTTAAGTCATCGGCAGGCACATACACCGCTTGCACGGATGTGATTGAGCCTTTCTTTGTTGAGGTAATACGCTCTTGAAGCTGCGCCATGTCGGTGGCAAGGGTTGGTTGATATCCCACGGCCGATGGCAAACGTCCTAACAGAGCAGAAACCTCTGCTCCCGCCTGCGTGAAGCGGAAGATGTTATCCACGAACATCAAAATATCCTTCCCTTGGTCACGGAATTTTTCCGCCATCGTAAGACCCGTGAAGGCGACACGCATACGCGCACCCGGTGGTTCATTCATTTGACCAAACACCATCGCTACCTTGTCGATCACGCCTGATTCATGCATTTCTCGAATCAGATCGTTACCTTCACGCGTACGTTCACCCACTCCCGCAAATACGGAATACCCACCATGCCCCATAGCAACGTTATGGATGAGCTCTTGCATGATAACGGTCTTCCCTACCCCGGCCCCTCCAAATAAAGCAATTTTTCCTCCTTTAATAAAAGGAACTAATAAGTCCAATACTTTGATTCCTGTCTCAAATACTTCGGCTTTTCCACTCTGTTCGGAAAAAGAAGGAGGAGCCGCATGAATCGAGCGGCGTTCAATCGACTTTCCTTTTAACGCGCCGCGTCCATCAATGACTTCACCCGTCACATTAAACACGCGTCCCAATACAGGCTCGCCGACAGGAACGCTAATGGGGGCGAGCGTATCTTCAACTTCTTGCCCAGAATAGATCCCATCCGTAGAAGACATGGCAATCGCGCGAACAACACCAGAACCCACGTGAGACTGCACTTCTAAAATGAGGGATGGATCTGTTCCCTTTACCACCAAGGCTGAGTAGCGCTCGGGAATATGATTCGTGAATGCAACATCCACCACCACACCAACGGCGCGGACAATGTGACCGATAGGATTTTTTTGTGTAGACATACATTAAATGGGACACGCGTGATGAGATTATTCTACTGCGAGACTTCCACCCGTTAACTCGGCAAGCTGCTGGGTAATCGCTCCTTGGCGTGCTTTGTTGTAGGACAGGGTGAGCGAACGGACCATTTCTCCGGCAGCTTCGGTAGCGTTTTTCATGGCTACCATACGACTTGAATACTCTGTGGCTTTTAGCTCGTAGAATGACTGCAGAAAGATACTTTGGATGAGTTGATGTGCCAACGCTTCTACCACGCGCTCTCGAGATGGCTCGAGGTAGGTGGGTTCATCCGCGTACGACTCCGTCCCGCCCTGCTCTCTTTCTTCCTGCGATACGGATGCCTCCATTCCTTCCGGATTACGCCAACCAAGATGCGTTCCGACCATCGCTTGCGTAAATGGAAGGAGTTTTTTTATGGTTGGATGAAAAACGAATGGATTCACGTAGTGCGGTGAGACAATTTGTATTTCACGACATTCTCCTCTGTCCCAGTATCCAACGATCTGATCAATAATCGCGAGCGCTGTGGATGGATCGAGCTGCTCCTTTACCCCTTCAAATGAGTGCAAGGGTGCTACCCCTGCGTAATTCGCTGCCTCTGTACTCTTACGACCTATCGTAATCAACCTTCTCTCTTCAGGAGGTAACTGCTTCCATCGCTGTGAGCGCCAAAGCGTTCTTATAAGCTGTTGATTGAGTGATCCACATAAGCCCTTATCAGAGGTCATGAGCACAAATAGCACTGGGAGACCCGTGCGCTTTTTTCCCCAATCCAACTCATCCATCGTCGCGTGTGCCTGTGTCAATCCATCGAGCAAACTCCAAGCATACATACGCGTTCCCATGGCTTTGCGTTGGAATTGCTTCATGCGACTCGCCGCGACCAACTCCATCGCCTTGGTAATCTTGCGCGTATTCTGCACGGCACTAATCTTCTTTTTTATTTCAACAAGAAATGGCATGTGCGTGAAGAATGATGCGTTACATCATTGGGTTAGGCTACTCGCGCGGCAAAGAATGATTTAATCGCTTCATCTACGCCTGCGCCTAATTCATCGCTCCAAGCTTTTTTCTCACTTATCTCTTTTACAAGATTCGTTGCCCGTACTTCAAACACCTCAAGAAGCTCTGCGATCGCCTTGGTCACTTCTTCGCGTTTTACTCCGTCAAGCGCTCCAATCGTGGCGGCGCGCAACACAACCACCTCTTGCCATAAGGCATATGGCTGATGTGCTTTTTGCTTTAATGCCTCTACCACACGCTCACCACGTGTGAGTTGCTGCTTCGTGGTGGCGTCGAGTTCACTGGAAAATTGGGAGAACGCTGCCAATTCGTAGTATTGAGCTAAATCCAACTTGACCGTCCCAGATACTTTTTTCATTACCTTGGTTTGCGCGGAGCTACCCACACGAGACACCGAAATACCAACGTTCATGGCTGGACGAATCCCCTGGTAAAAAAGAGATGATTCCAAGAAAATTTGTCCGTCTGTGATCGAAATCACATTTGTGGGAATGTATGCAGACACGTCATTCGCTTGCGTTTCCACGATTGGAAGAGCCGTTAGCGAGCCACCCCCATGTTTTTCATCTAATTTTGCGGCACGTTCAAGAAGGCGTGAGTGGATGTAAAACACATCTCCCGGATATGCTTCGCGTCCTGGTGGCTTGCGCAGAAGCAAGGACATTTCGCGGTAGGCCACGGCATGCTTGGAAAGATCATCGTAGATCACAAGCGCGTCCTTTCCTTGATGCATAAAATACTCACCAACAGCTGCTCCCGCATATGGAGCCAAGAATTGCATAATGGCGGAACTTGATGCGCCGGCGGACACGACCACCGTGTAATCAAGTGCGCCATGATCTTTTAGCGTTTGCACAACCTGTGCGGTTTTGGATTCGCGCTGACCGACCGCCACATAAATACAGATCATGCCCTGACCGCGCTGACTAAGAATCGTGTCGATCGCCACGGTTGTTTTTCCCGTCTGACGATCTCCAATGATTAATTCGCGCTGACCGCGCCCAATCGGAATAAGCGCGTCAATGGATAGCAGTCCCGTTTGCACAGGCTGATTCACGGGAGAGCGCTCCATTACGGAAGGAGCAGGCGCTTCAAGCAGCATGGCTTTTCCAGGCTTTAACGCCACTCCTCCATCGATCACATGACCGAGTGGATCGACAACACGACCTAACATGGATTCGTGTGCGGAGATGGTAAGAAAACGGTTTTGTGATTCTGCCGCCAAGCCTTCGCGGATTCCTTCAGATCCCTCTAAGAGAATAGCGTATGCCATATCACGCTCCACCTGCATTACTAGAGCGTGTGAGGAGGTGCCGACCACGCGCAGGACCTCGCCCATCTTAAGACCTGGCAATCCTTCAACATGAATGATGCCGTCTTTTACAGACCGGATAACACCGGCGTGTGGAGCGGTCGCTGACCCTTGCTCCACCGTCTTGATGGCCGTGTCGAGCGCCGAGAAAAATGCTTTCAGGGAATCTTGGTTCATAACGGATTATATAGGGGAGGGTTAGTGACTGCTTCGTAAGTGAGCAAAAGCGCGCGCAACATGTGTCATCCAGCTTTCATCCAGTAACTCACCTTTGTAGAAGAGGCGTACCCCACCTGCTAGAGATGACTCGACATGAAAGGATGGCACGCTACCCGGATAACGGGTGAGGAGCGATTTTCGCATCGCTTGCTTTTCCTCTGCGGTGAGCTCTATAGGCGACTGGATGATTGGGGACTCGATCCCCTTTTGATCCTTTAGGAATGCTTGAATCTCATTCGTAAGCTCATCCCCCTTTCCGCGTTCAAGAATAGATTTCAGCCGCACTGATGCTTCTGTGGGGGAGCCCTCTGCTTTCCACACAGGAGCACCGTCCAGGGCATGTGCCACCTCTTCTGAAAGCGCTGCCGAGAATGCATCAATGAACTCGTTTTTACGGATTGTGTCCGATGATTGACGAGTCACCTCTTGAAGAACCGCGCGAATATCTGAGAGAAACTCAGGCGAAAAACCCGTCTGCTCGTCCCCCGCTTCCTTTTTAGCTTTGGCGGCCACGTTCACGGGAAGATCGATCGGATATTCCAAGAGCGAGGCATCTCGAGCGCCGTCGATGAGCTGTCCAAGAACGCCATGTGAAGAGGTCAGCAGCGGAAGAAGCGCTCTGACGTCTTGAACAAATGTCTCCGGAGAGACTTCTGTTAAATAATCGCGTATCGCGTGTGGATATGCATCCCCAAGAGATCCTTCCACCTGCTTTTTACGAGCCGTGGATGAAAGACAGAAGAACGCCTCCGTACGCGCTACGGTGACCACATCTTTTAGGAAAGCGGACAAGAGGGTGACGAGCATAGGACGATATTACGCTTGGAGATCTTTCCAAGCGGCTTGTACACTGGCCTTTACCACATCTGCAGGGATCTTGTTTTTGAGTACGTGAAGAATGGTCTGCTCGATGCGTTTTTGTGTTTCGCCTTCTACTTCCTTTAAGAGACCTTTTTTCGTCTCATCAACTTGACGACGCGCATCTTCAAGCATTTGCTCACGTCGAGCATCCGCTTCCGCAATCAATTCTTTCGCGCGAGCTTCTGCCTGTGCTTTTGCTGCCGTCACTTCTGACTGCATTTTTACAAGCATCTCCTTAGTCTCTGCCGCTTGGCGCTTTGACTCTTCGGCGAACTGTGTTTTTAACAATTCTGTTTCTTGAAGATTCTTTCGTACCGTCTCACGACGGTCGTCCATGACTTTTAATAATGGGCGGTAGAGCCAACGCGTCAAAAGCGTCAGCAGGAGTCCCATGTTCACGAGGTAGAGCAGCATGCTCTTCCAATCGATTCCTAGTTTAGCAAAGGCGTCCATAGGGATTAAGCGATCTGGCAGGCGTCGCAAGATGGATTAACGTTAGATAACGAACAAGATGATCAAAGAAATGACCAAACAGTAGATACCCGTGGATTCACAGATAGCCATGGCCACAATCATGTTTGGCATCATCTTGTCAGCGACAGCGGGATTACGTCCCATCGCTTCCATGGCCTTGGAAGCCACGTTTCCTTCCGCGATAGCTGGAGCGATAGAACCGATTCCCATACAAATACCTGCCGCAAGCGCTTTCAATGCAATTGGATCCATACAAACAAGTGAGAATGAAAATAAAATAAGATGAAATAAAGACTTGCCCTTCGAGAGACGCCTGTCATCTCGAGGGAAAGGCGGGAGAAGTCGCCCTCGGCCTCGAAATAACAGTTCTCTTACATATTAAGATGCTGCACGTGCCGGAGCCACCTGCTTCGCGAGACGCTCCTCTCGGTTCGCGTGAGCCGTGTTATACGTACTCGAGACGAATTGGAGGGAAAGGAGAGTGAACACGAAAGCTTGGACGAATCCGGAGAAGATCCCTAGGAACAAGAATGGGATGGGGACGATGAACTCCGTAAACTTCGAAAGACTGATAATGACGGCTACCATCACGTCTCCGGCGAAGAGGTTGCCGAATAAACGACAGGACACGGAAATGATTTTGGCAATTTCCCCAATAATATCCATGAGTCCGAGAAAAAACTCGATGAACGCATTGCCGATTTCCTGGAATGAGCGTGCTTTGAGCAGTGGCTTAATTCGGATGTAGTTTCCAATATGACGCAAAGGCGACATCGTAAGAGCAAGTACATGAGATAAACCGACCACGAGCAAGCCCAGTGTCAACGTCTGACTTAAATCAGAGGTCGCCAGACGCAGGAGCGGCTTATCCTCGACGATAATTTGGAACAAGAGCGGAAAAACAGATAGCTGGTTGGCCACGGCGATAAACAACAGGATCGTCATGATGAAGGGAAAGAATTTGCGTCCACGCTCTTTGCTGCCAAAAGCCTGAGTAATCTGCTCATCAAAGAACTCGAAGATCATTTCCAAGAAGGCTTGTAAGCGACCTGGAACCATCGAGAGACGGGAACGAATAAGTAGCGCGAGCCCCGCTAAGAAAAACGTAGAAACAAACGCTGCAACCACAGCATTGGTCACAGGGATGGGTCCTAGATGAAAGATCACGGGCGCGGGGACGGAAATTTCGAGCATATTTTGGAAGTAAAGTTAGGCGTTGGGTGGGGTGAGTTTTGACTTGGTGAGGCGAATCGCTATGAAATTCGACACGGGAAACGAAAGGATGATGAGAGCGATCAGGAGCTTGGGCTTTGTCCCAAAGAGCGTATCAAGAGCAAAACCAATGAAACCGAAGGCGATCAGGGTGAGCGCCGTTGCGCTCAGGATGTACCCACGGATACGCCATAAGATTGTTGCGTCCATAAATTCGGTGAGGATTGTACGCCCATCTAAGATGACGAGCAAGACCTTTTTCCCTTAATCAAGGGGATTTTTACACAAAATCTGGAGCCTCGTGCGCAAGTGTATAGTGGGGGGTGAAGTCGTCAAGTAGGGGGTACTTGACAAAGTCACTCTTTTTCTGCTTCCTACACACGCACCCATTGATTTTTCCACGGAAACGTGGGATAATCATCAGCCGGAAATCGTTCCGGTGGCGGTAACAAGCAGCAGGAGTGACGTGGTGAACAAACAAAACAGAATGGCAGCCCTCGTGGCTGCAGGGATGTTCCTCCTCCCGGCTCTAGCCCGGGCAGAGGAGCACGGAGCAGAGGTGAATGGGTCTGAGCTCATGACCTCGTTCTTCATCACGGCGGTGCTGGGCCTCATCGCCCTCATCGCCGGCAACTTCGTCAAGACCCGCGTCGGGGAGCTCTCGGGCTACCTGGGCGTTGGAATCGTCATCGGAACCGTGGCGAATTTCATCCCGGCCGTGGGGCAGGTCATCCACCATGGACCTGTCAACGCCTTCATCGAGAAGGCGGCTTACTGGGGGGTGGCGATCCTTCTCGTCGAGGCGGCGCTGGAAACGGCGCTCCCGGAGATGAAGCGGAACGTGCCGCGCGCGGGTTCCAACGCCGTCATCGGCGTCGTTCTCCCGGTGATCGGCTTGGTCGGCCTGACCATGTCCCTCGGAGCGAGCCTGCTCGAGGCTCTCTTCACCGGCGCCATCTTCGCGGCATCGTCAATGGGCGTGCCGAAGATGGTGATCTCCTCCAAGCGAGCGATGGCGTGGGCCGAGTCCCAGTTCGGGATCAACGTCGCCGCCTTCGACGACATCGTCGTACTGGTGCTCATCACGGTGCTGGGCGGAGCCGTCGCGACGGGCAAGATCGACTTCGCGCCCGGCGTGACGATCTTCGTGAAGGCCGTCGCCTTCGTACTGTTCTCGATTTGGCTCGCAGACAAGACGAGTCACCGAGTAAGCGCCCTCCTCTCCATCCTCCACCAGGGCGTAGAGATGAAGCTCATGCTCGTGATCGTCTACTGTGCAGGGTACGCCGTCCTCGCACACCTCGCAGGCCTCTCAGAGCTGATGGGTGCGTACTGCGGTGGAGTCGCTCTGACGGAGGTACACTTCAAGCAGTTCGGTCAGGACGATGGCCATGAGAAGAACCTGAGTGTCGAGGATCTGCTCGTGCCCCTCAAGACCCTCTTCATCCCCATCTTCCTGGTCAGCGTGGCGATCAAGGCCGACCTTCGTCACCTGGCAAATCTCCGCATGGTCGCGACCCTCTTTGGCGGCTTCCTGATCTTGACGGTCGCCAAGTTCGTGAACGCGAAGATCACCGCCGCCAAGGGAACGGACTACGTCCTCATCGCGTTCGCGACCCTCGCACGCGGCGAGGTTTCCCTGGTCGCCGCACAGCAGGGGGTCTCAAGCCACGTTCTCCCGGCGTGGGCCAACACCATGGCGGTGCTCGTGGTGATCATCACGGCCGTGACCGTGAGCGTAGGCATCCCCAAGCGGATCGATACACTCCGGGCACGCTCGCCGGAGAGGTACCCGTCGAGCTAGGCACACTCCGCCCTTCCCCCCCCTCCTCCCAACCCCGACAGACACGCATCGTCACGTCGATGAGCCCTCGCGCTCCTCGATCTCCGCTGACGATGTCCTGCCGGGGTCTTCATTTTTTACAGTCACACTCGAGCAAATATTGCTGGTTTATTTTTTAAGTGTCCTTCGTATAAGGCGCGATACATCTGACGACGAGTCATGATGCCGACAAGTTTTTCTTTATTTATCACGCGCATGCGTCGGATATTTTTTGCGAGCATGGTGGCTCCGGCACGCATGATGGGATTATGGAGCGGGTTGAAATATCTGGCTATTTGTGCTGAGGTTATCTCCAGGAAGGAGGAACTGTGCAAAAAGAGCTAGAAACAAGGGTTCTGTGCGCCGCGACTCTGTGCGATGCACAGATCCGACGGCGGCCATATCGTCAAAAACCACCCACCCTCTCCCAGAGGTGTCTCAACGAATACGGACCATTCACGATTGCGAGGAGAATCACGGAGGTGGTAACGGATCTCACCGGTTCTCACTCCTTGCCCGCGGCTCGCACGGATGCATACTGGAAGGCGTTTTTCTCGGACTTCACACACGTTGAGGGCGTTACCCTCGTCATCGATGACTCCGATGCGCATCCCTACCCTCGCGCTTCTTCGTTCTTTGAGGCATACCAGCGCCCCCATATGCGAACGACGCATGGCGCTCATCTCGAGCTTCTTGGATATCTTCTCAATCGCTCCGACCTTCTAAACCTCGGAAGAGAGGATGGATGGCACGCCTGCGGCTTTCATATGTTTTACGAGGAACTCTTGGGTGCTTTTTCAGATCCTACCCCGCTTCAGCATGAAGCGGCGCTGATGGTCGCGCGTCTACTCACCTACTGCGTGAGTATGCTCGAGACAGTAAGCATCCTTGAACAGCTCAAACCCGTGAGACCACTTCTCGACGCTCTAAATACAGGCTGCGTTCCGGTAGCCTACAACAAGACTACTGGCACGCTCTTCGTAAAAAACTGGCGCTAGCGCTCTCATCCCGCTTGGTACCCATCTCATCTTGGCTCACGCCCCGCTCCATATACGCTCGAGCGGGGTTCTTCTTTTCCGCCAATAACTGAGAGCTCTAATCACGCCTGTTCATTCAAGTGAACTGATCATGATACGAAAACCAATAAGAAAAACCTCAAGATACATTGACGTTTTCTAGAATAAAACTTACCCGTTCTTTATTCAATGGCATGTCACTCGAGACAAGAGAAAGACGGATGTACACATCCAGTACCTTTTTAAGGGTGCCTAATTTATACGGTAGTTTATTATCCGATTTGTAGCTTGACGACGTCGTCAAAATCTTGTGACGGTGGCGCATCCATATGCTCACGCTTCCAAGGGAGTGCTGCCAATAACGTTAAGGGTCCAAGACGACCGACAAGCATCGTTAAAATGAGGATTGCCTTTGAAGCAACACCGAAGATCGCGGACAAGCTCGTTACGCCACCAGCAAACCCCATTGAAAGTCCAACCGTGCCAAAGGCGGAGAAGGTTTCGAACATTACTTTCACGAAGTTAATCGTAGGGTCTGGCGTAATGAGCCATACACGTTCAAAGATCGTGATGAGAAAGATGGCTCCGAACACGTAGATGATGCTGAAGAAAAACAGGCGCACCGCATGTGAGACGGCGAACTTGCTTAGCCGGTGCTTAAATAGCATGACGGGAAGACCGGGAGCGGCAAACCAGTCTTTGATATATCCGTATAATGTCGCGACGGTGGGGATTTTGATACCACCCGCTGTGCCTGCGGGGTTGGCCCCGATAAACATGAGAATCATGTATAGGAACAGGGTGCTGATATGCAGCGCCCCAATATCAATTGTATTGAATCCGGCCGTGCGCGTGGATACGCTCTGAAAAGCCGCTGATAAAAGCCTCTCTCCAAATGTAGAACCAAAGGCCCCGTTGCCAGTTTCTATCATGAGTGGGAGAAGTGCTCCTAGGACCACGAGTCCAACGGTGCCCCAGAGCGCAATACGAATCTGAGCCGGTGAGGCAACGAGCGCCGCGTCCTCTTTGTACAATTTATCGTTATATCCTGTTGCTTTTTTCCAGCGGCTCATGAGGGCAGCATGAAAGGCAATCAGTACCGGATACCCTAAGCCTCCCAATAGAATGAGAGACATGATGGTAATATTCACCACCCCATCCTTCATAAATGGCACCAAATTTGAGTTTAAGAGCCCAAATCCCGCATTATTGAATGCTGAAACCGAGTGAAACACCCCCCACCACCATGGATTAATATGGTTGTATAACGAAGGATCGACAAAATAGGCTAAGCGAATCCCTAAAATAAGTGCGGCGACTCCCTCGATAAGCAGTGTGTAGGTGGTGACATGCTTGATCATTCTTCGAACGTAGTGATGTTCTGTATCGACGATACCAGCGAGCATTTTTTTGAAGGACAGTCGTTCTGAAATACCGCGGAATACTGCGAAAGCAAAAACAGAGGTAAACACGATAATACCCAAACCACCCATCTGAATGAGAAGAAGAACGATGATCTGCCCCGCAAGCGTAAACTTGGAAAAATCGGTACTCGTTAAACCCGTCACACACAGCGCGGATACCGCAGTAAAAAGACTATCAATAAAGGATTCGCCGGTTTGAGTTTTAGCGATTGTGACCGTATGGGTCTCTGTCCGGTCGTTCGCAGGCATGATCGTTGGATCAAGGGCGCTGCCAAGTTTTGCAATACGCACTTCTTGATGAACCGGAACACGGATTTCGACCTGACGGTGACGCTCAGTAGCGTATAGCATCCCTCCTCCCAGGAGCGACATGGCGACAAATGAGAGAACGGTAATCTCTGCGGCCGTGAGGCGAGAAAAGATTCTTTGCATCGACTCCATATAATAATATCTGAGATACAGCAATAAAAAATAAACCTCCTGCAGGTTTTGTGGCGAATATTACATAGCACTACTTTTTAGCTGTCAATATCCCTTCCTTTGACAAGTCACGCTATACCAGCAAAAGGACGCTGGCAACACATACGCAAATCAGACAAGAGCCTTCTATATCCCGGCTACAGCAGATATACGGTGTATTACCGTATGTACGGTGCGCTGTCTACCAAAGTGCATAATAGTTCGGCGCGTGCTTCATGAAACGTATAAGAGTACGTACGATTGTCAATTAGGGGGAAACCTCGTACCATCGGTAGGATTATGCTGCCTTTTATTTCACACGTTGCTTCTTTCATCCTTCATATTGATCGGTCTCTAGCAGCACTACATGTAACGTACGGAAACTGGCTTTATGCCATTTTGTTTCTCATCATCTTTTGTGAGACAGGGCTTGTGATTGCTCCGTTTCTCCCCGGTGACTCTCTATTGTTCGCGATTGGTGCTTTGGCAGGCTTGGGGGTGTTAAATATCTGGATCGCACTCGTAGGATTGGTCATCGCAGCCATCCTAGGAGATACGCTGAATTACTCCCTGGGGCGACGCTTAGGTACTCGGGTCATGGTTTCAAAACAGTTATTTAGCATCCCCATTAATCCTACGCACCTTATTAAGGCGGAAGCCTTTTTCAAACAGCACGGTCATCGAGCTATTTTCTTAGCGAGGTTTGCCCCAATTATCCGAACCTTTGTCCCCTTCTTTGCAGGGATTGCTCACATGCCTCGCTCTACGTTTCTCCATTATAATATTATTGGTGCGATGGTGTGGGTGGGGGTATTTGTGGGAGGAGGCTACTTTTTTGGAAATCTTCCGTTGGTGAAAGAACGGTTTGGGCTGGTTATTATCGGGATTGTCGTGGTGTCGCTTATTCCGATTATGAGGGAGTATTGGAAAGGGAGAAACATCAATTCTCCCACATGCTGATATCAACCCTCTCCCCCCTTAGGAAGACGCGTTGCTCGAGGTCATGGAGGCGATCTTCTTGTTGTTGACGCTGGGCGACGGACAGATCTGAGAGGCGTTTACGCTCTTCGGCGAGGCGACTGGCGAAAAAGGCGGCTTCGCGTTCGTGGTTGTATTGGGAGGATTGGAGTCTTGAGCCATGGTCTTTCCAAAGGGTGATCCAAATTTCAGGGCGGAGATAGGCGATTTCCTGGCGCTCAGAATCATGAAGGGCGAAGGCCGCTTCAGGAGCCGCCATAAGCACATCTAAAGACGCATCTGGATGTGCTTTACGAAGACGGGCGATGAGGACGGCAGTTGTGGGGCGGACAGCAGGAAGAAGCGCGGCGTATTCGTGATGTTTTCCGTCTTCTCGTAGGAATTCTGCGAGCGCTTGGCGGGCGCCCCAGCTGGCACGGCCGACGTCTAAGGCGCGAGCTTGCAAGGCGGCTTTGCCTGTTTCGGTGACCTGGCTTTTACTCCAGCTTCGTTCAGAGGGATCGGACTCATCCTCTGGCAAAAAATGGCTGTGATATTCAATAAAATCGGCCAACTGGTCGGGGGAAGTAAGGGCGAATGTCCAAGGAACCATATAATAGACTAAGTATACAGTATCGAGTATCGGGTATCGAGTATTTAGGATGAGGGGGCTCGTCGAGTGTACGTTTTAAAACCCGAACGATGGACTCCTAAGAGCTTCGCCGCGCTCTTGACTTTTATATAAAAAATTGCTATATTCAGCCGTTCTTTATACTTGTTTTAGCCAGGATGTATCCAGATCTTCTACATTTTTTTGTCATTTTGATCGTTCTTGTATTCATCTCATCACTACTTCAGCAACCCCCTGTGAAGAGATGAAGAAGAGGCCGATCGAATGAAGATCGTAGTGTATTGTAAAGAAGGACGGGTCGAAATCTCTCAGGGTGGCTACGGGATCGAGTGTGTCGATCCGGAGGGCGTCACCCTCCTCCCTACCTCCACGGGCTCTCCTCCCAAATCCCTCGCCGATGCGGTCGGTGCATTCAAAAAGGATCTGGTCGAGCGGACCCTGCAAGAATGCGGCGGCGATTTTCAAGCGGCGGCACGCCGGCTTCGGACGAGCCGCCGGGCCCTCAGGGCCGCCCTCGATTTCACGCCCAAGCACACGTAGCATCTTTTTCCTCTCGCCCCTGCCCGTCCACCCTCTTCTCGGGACGGGCAATCTCCTGTTTTAGTAAGCCGCTTGCTAAAAAAGAAGATTGTCCCTGGTCAGAACCATCGTAATGAAGCAGAGGCGGAAAAAATCCCAAAACACAGCTAAAAATATCTACCCTCAGCAAGAAACCATCGTTTAATTAAGCTCTCGCCCGCAGCTCTTGACCTCAGGGCCATTTTCGCTTACCCTCCATCCATCTTCCCATGCTGGGGCGGACTGGCGGATTTACGCTCAGCGTCCCTAAGCCTCTGTGGATTTCTTGTTGATATGTCTGATTTCAAGACATTGATCGAATCTCCTGAAGGCGCGCTCTCCTTTCCAAAGGTCGGCGATGTCATCAAAGGTGTCGTAATCGCGGTCGGTCGGAACGAAGTACGGTGTGATTTAGGGGGTATTGCCATTGGTCTTATCCGTGGCCCAGAGCTTGATAAGAACCTCGATCTTCGCATTGGCGATGAGGTTGAAGCCACAGTGATTGAACTCGATAACGAATTTGGCGAGCTTGAACTGTCTTTGAAAGGCGCTGGCCGCAAACGCGCTTGGGACAAGATCAAGGAATTGTTCACTCAGGGCGTGGTTATCAAGGTTAAAATTCTTGATGCCAACAAAGGTGGCTGTATCACCCGTGTTGAGAACGTCCCCGCCTTTATCCCTGTCTCTCAGCTCTCTCCTAACAACTACCCACGCGTCGCAGGCGGCGAAAAAGCCAAGATCCAGGAGAAGCTTAAACAATTGGTGAACCAAGAATTAGAAGTGAAGATCTTGGACGTTAACGAAGATGAAGAGAAGGTCGTCGTGTCTGAAAAAGCCGTTTGGGAAACCAAGCAGGAATCCGTTCTCGCGAAACACCAAGTTGGTGAACGTGTTGAAGGAAGCGTCACAGCCGTCACAGACTTCGGAGCCTTTGTACGCTTCGATGAAAACTTGGAAGGGTTGGTTCACATTTCTGAAATTGCCTGGCAACGCATTGACCATCCTCGTGATGTGCTCAAGGTCGGCGATCACGTTCGTGCCGAGATCATTAACATCGAAGGCTCCAAGATCTTCTTGTCCATGAAAAAGATGGTGGACGATCCTTGGAAGAGCGTTGCGAAGAAGTACGCCATGGGTCAATGGGTGAAGGGTCGCGTACTCAAGATCAACCCCTTTGGATTGTTCGTCGAGCTTGATCCAGATATTCATGGCTTGGCACACATTAGTGAGCTTTCCACGAAACCTGTCAAAGATGTGAACGAGATTGCGCGCATGGGAGATGAATTCGAGTTCCGCATTATCTCGATTGACGCCGAAGGTCACCGCCTCGGTCTCTCGCTCAAGAAAGCGAAGGAAGACGGAGCCCCTGAGAAGAAATAGTCACAACGAACCCCTGAGTTTTCTCAGGGGTTTTTGTTTCATGGTGGAGCCTAGACGATTGGCGGGGTTTCCGATAGGCTGGAAGGACGCATATGAATGTCACGACTCGCAATATTTTCGTTATGCTGGCCACGCTTGTGCTCGTAGGCGGCATCTTTTCGATGGTTACGCTTGAGAACCCAAAAACGCTTGATGTAGGCACATTTGTTTCACGTGTTCAGGATGGTCAGGTGACTCAAGTGGCCGTCCAAGGCAACAAGCTGAATGCCACATTTAAAGATGGGAGCAAAGCATCCATTGACAAGGAATCTAATGAATCATTTTCTGAACTATTACGGAACTACGGAGTGGACGCGGAAAAAGCGCGTCAGATCCAGGTGACGGTAAAAGAACAGGGCGGCCTTGGGTACTGGGCGGGCACCATCCTTCCCACTCTCATTCCCTTCTTATTGGTGTTTGGCCTGATGTTCTTCTTTTTTCGCCAAATCCAAGGACAGAACAATCGAGCTATGTCGTTTGGTCAGTCTTCGGCCAAAGAAACGCCCAAGGATGATAAATCAAAAGTGACGTTTGCGGATGTCGCAGGAGCCCGCGAAGCAAAGCAGGAATTGATGGAAGTGGTGGAATTTTTGAAGAGCCCGGAGAAATTTGCCAAGTTAGGGGCAAAAATTCCTAAAGGCGTGTTACTCATGGGTTCACCCGGTACGGGAAAAACATTGCTTGCGCGTGCCGTTGCCGGTGAAGCAGATGTTCCCTTTCTTCACATCAGCGGTTCAGAATTTGTCGAAATGTTTGTTGGGGTGGGTGCCTCACGCGTACGTGATTTATTTACCAAAGCCAAGAAGACCGCGCCCTGCATCGTGTTTATTGATGAAATTGATGCCGTTGGTCGTCAACGTGGAGCTGGGCTGGGTGGCTCACACGATGAACGTGAGCAGACGCTGAACCAAATCCTCGTCGAGATGGATGGCTTTGAGCCAAACTTAGGCGTCATCGTGATTGCTGCCACGAACCGTCCAGATGTGCTTGACCCAGCCCTCCTTCGTCCGGGTCGCTTTGATCGTCGGGTCGTGATCGATCCACCCGACATTCGCGATCGTGAAGAAGTGCTCACGATTCATGGAAAGAACAAGCCGCTCACAAAAGATGTGAACTTACGTAAACTTGCGGAGCGGACGCCGGGCTTCTCGGGAGCAGATTTAGCCAACCTGATGAACGAGGCAGCTATCTTGGCAGCGCGTCGCAATAAAACAGAAGTTAGCATGACGGAACTCATTGAATCGATCGAAAAAGTCATGCTAGGCCCAGAACGCAAGAGCCACCTCATGAATGAAGAAGAACGTAAAATCACGGCATATCATGAAGCGGGACACGCGCTCGTGACACACCTCTTGCCACATGCAGACCCGGTTCAGAAAGTGTCGATCATCAGTCGTGGGCGGGCGGCGGGATATACGATCCGCTTGCCGGTTGAAGACAAGATGATGCGTCGACGCAATGAATACATCGAGGATATTGCTATCATGCTCGGTGGATATTCCGCGGAAAAGACATTCTTCGGAGATATCACAACAGGCGCCTCAAATGACATGCAGAATGCGACCAAGCTCGCTCGCAACATGGTGACACAATGGGGTATGTCTGAGGTACTAGGACCTCGCATCTATGGGCAACGGGATGAGATGATTTTTCTCGCGCGCGAGATGCATGAGAGCCGTGACTATTCGGAGAATAAAGCGATCTTAATCGACCAAGAGATTGACGCTCTTATCACGCAAGGACTCAAGACCGCCAACGAATTGATCGCGAAGCATCGTGACGCAATGGATAATATCGCGAACCACTTGATCAAGCATGAGACCATTGAACGCGAGGATTTCTCAAAGATTGTAGGCTTTCCTCCGACCAATCCACGAAGTGTGCATAAGGAAACGCCTCCGGAATCCGCTACAAAAGCCGCTTAACACTGGATCAACGAAAGCACCCCAACACGGGGTGTTTTACGTTACTCAAGAATAGAGCAGATCCCCCTCATCTTCGACCTCGTGCGAGGATTTCGTGTTTTTTAGAGAGATTCGCCATCTGCAAATGATTTTTTTTATGCTATTCTATAGAGAGTCTTATGCCTCCTCTTTCTCATCGCCCTTTTTATCGCGTCACGCTACAAGAAACCTGGACCAACACCTGGAAGGAGCGTCGCTTATGGATCGTGGCGGTTATCGCGGGCATCTTGCAGACAGGTGGTATTGTCGATGTCCTCCTGCGTCTTTTACGTGAACATTTGGGCACGATTCCTACCCTACGTGAATTTCCCATTGCTTCTGTGGGACAGATGCTGCTCACGGTTATTCGAGGGGGCGATACAATCTTTGCTCAAACCGTTATTGGCTTAAAGCTTCTGCAAGTGGCATTTCTTGCCGTGCTATTTGCCGCTACCATCTTGGCACTCTCCATCTTGTGCCAAGGGGCGCTTGTGTACGTCGTAGGTCTGCGCGGACGGTTTACACGACCCAGCCTTCAGGAGGCGTTTTCCGTTGCCGGTTCACAATTTTGGGCGATTGCCGCCCTCAATCTTCTCCCGATTGCTGCCTACGTTGGTGGATGGTTTGTGTTCTTGGGTCCGTTTGGCACACTCATTCCCCTCACATCTGTGGCGGCGCTTGTGGCGTATGTGATTGCCGCGATCTTGGCGCTTATCTTAGGGTTTATCGCCACAACCCTGCATCTTCTTGCCATGCAACGCGTTGTCCTGGACGGCGTACACGTTACCCCTGCCTTACAAGAAGCCTGGCAGATTGTCCGACAATCATGGTTTGTGATTTTAGAAACAGCCCTTGGCATGTTCGTGCTGGGCATCGCGCTCTTTCTCGCGAGTGCCGCTGCTTGCTTGGTATTTCTCCTTCCCCTTCTGGCCATCGTTGGAGCCGCCATCGTCTTCCAATCCCCTCTTGTCATGAATAGCCTCCTTTTATTGTGTGAGTTTATTTTTATCATGGTCATGGTTGGAGCGGGAGGCTTCATGATCACGTTTCAATATACCGTTTGGAACCGTTTGTTTAGCCGCTTACACAAAGGAATAGCTGTGGCCAAAGTCGTCCGTGTCGTCCATGCACTCATTGGACGTTTTCAACCTTTGAAACCTCGTTCTTAAGCGTATGCCGGCTGTCATCCCCCCCTCCAGCTCTTCGATTGAAGACTTACTAAAAGCAAAGACCGGCGATACGAGCGCAGGCGCCGCTCGCGGAGGCGAGCCGCCGGCTCCTCGGACGGGCAGCAAAAGCACAAAAGCCCCGCCCCCTATCACAGATGACACCAAGACCGCGAAGCTTAAGGAGCACATGGCGGGGATTGAGTTAAAAGAAAAGGAACGCAAAACCCAAGAGTTAGCCTCGTTAAAGGGATTGCCGTTTATTTCTCTCCATCAATTTCCGATTGCTCCGGAAGCGATTTCGCTCATCTCGCGCGCAGAGGCGAATGCCGCCAAGATCATCTCTTTTTACGCACAGGGTAACGATGTGCGGGTGGGGATTGTCGCTCAGACGCCAGAAACGGAGGCAGTAGTAGCACGTTTATCAAAGGAACAACACGCGGAGATCAGCCAGTATTTAATTTCGGAAGCGAGTTTTAAAGAAGCGGAACGCCTCTATGATGTCTTGCCGGATATCAAGGAGGTAATCTATGGCTACCGCATTGAAGAAAAGGATCTCGCCAAATACGAACGTGAAATCGGAAATTTTAAGGATCTTCAGGAACGTATCACACAAGTTTCGATTACGGATGTCATGACGTTGGTGGTGGGTGCGGGGCTGCGTTCTAGCGCATCTGATATCCATATTGAGGCCGAAGAAGATGATATTAATGTTCGTTTTCGCATTGATGGGATTTTACATGATGCCGCTCGCATGCCGGCTGCTTCGTGGAAGCAGGTGATTGCACGTCTGAAGTTGTTAGCTGGAGTAAAGATCAACGTCGAACAAGTCCCACAGGATGGGCGCATCACGATTTACTTAAGCGATGAAAAGATTGATATCCGTGCCAGTTTTTTGCCGACCGCGTATGGAGAATCGGTGGTGTTGCGTATTTTACGACCAAAATCCATTGCCCTTGAGTTTGATAAGCTCGGCATTCGTGGCTTAGCCGCCGAGCGGTTGGCGCGTGAAATTGAACGACCAAATGGGATGATTATCACAACAGGTCCGACGGGTTCGGGTAAGACCACAACCTTGTATGCGATTTTGAAGAAGCTGAACAGCTCTGAAGTAAAAATTATTACGTTAGAAGATCCGATCGAATACAAATTAAAAGGGATCAACCAAAGTCAAATTGAACACGAAAAGAACTACGACTTTGCGAAGGGATTACGCTCTATTCTGCGCCAAGATCCAGATGTGGTGATGGTCGGTGAAATCCGTGATTTGGAGACGGCGGAAATTTCGATTCAAGCGGCGCTTACAGGTCACTTGGTGGTGTCCACCATCCATACGAATAGCGCGGCGGGTGCGATCCCCCGTTTTCTCTCAATGGGAGTAAAGCCATTTTTGTTAGCGCCGGCGTTAAATGCTGTGATTGGTCAGCGTCTTGTCCGACGCTTATGCGAGAAATGCAAGGTACCAGCGACACTTACCCCTTCGCAGTTGCGAGAAGTGACGGAGACGCTTAGGACAATTCCGGAAAGCAGCCGTGAACAGGTGGATATGAATAAGTTGGCGTTTATGGGTCCGGGGAAAGGGTGTGAGGCGTGTAACAATATGGGCTATAAAGGCCGGGTGGGGATGTATGAAATTTTCACGATGAGCAAAGGCATTGAAGAAGCGATTTTAGCGGCGAGTGTGTCAGAATATAAAATTGCGGACATCGCCATCCAAGAAGGGATGGTGACGATGGCGCAGGACGGATTAATCAAAGCCTTGCAGGGGTTAACGAGCGTGGAAGAGGTGTTGGCGGCGGCGAATATTGATACGACGGTGGAGGAACCGCTTGAGACAAAATAGCTAATCCTAATGCAAATCCATCTTGTATGGATTGGTTTCGTGTTTTACGAATCCGACTTTTTGGTAAAGATGGTTGGCTTCAACGCGTTCGGGGCGGCTGGTGAGAAAGAGGCGGCTGATCCCTTGTTTTTTCGCCTCTTCGATCAAGCCTTCCATAAGCCCTCGACCCACCCCTTGTCCGCGCGTAGAGGCATCGACGACCACATCCTCAACACGGCCGATGGTGCGATCTAGGCGGTCGATACGGTATAACGAGGCCATGCCGACAATTTTTTCTTCTTCATTCCTCGCTAAAAGCATACTCCCTTGATTTAAGAGGAGCTCGACCCGTTTCCGATCAAATTCGACAGAACGGTTTACAAGCTGCTCAATGAGAGACTTCATGACGGGAAGATCCGTATCTCGCAATGTCTCAGGCGTTAAAAAGGCGTAGGAAATCATGGGGATAGGGTAGAAGATTATGAAGGAAAGGGCAATTCCTCTTGACCGCTGACTCCGCGACCGTTAGCCTACTCTCACAACTGAAGAAGTTATCAAGAGCACAGACCAGGGATTTGGCCCGCTATGAGTCTGTCGGCAACCACTCGTAAGAGAAGGTGCCCCTTCCATCCAGCCGCCCACGATCGCTCTCGAGCGACGTGGCAACGTCGGGAAAGATAACGCATTTTATGCCCACCTCTTTTTCGAACGAAAGAGTTTTTTTATTTATCGGACCTGTCCCGCTGGCGAACAGCTTCGTTGCCCTCTCTGGTGCTCGACGCCGTATGTTCAATACGGCTTACTCTGCTCCTCGAGCGCGCCTCGCTCTTCATCCAACGAGACAGGTCCTCATCCATAAATCCCACTATGATGTCCGCTTTCCCCTTTTCGACCTATACGGTTGAGTCTGTCACATCTGGTCATCCAGATAAAGTCTGCGACCAAATTTCTGACGCGATTTTAGATGCGTATTTAAAAGAAGATCCGACGAGTCGTGTGGCCGTGGAGTCGTTTGGCTCTCATGGTCTTGTCGTCATCGGCGGTGAAGTTACGAGTAATGCAAAAGTAGACGTGGAAGCGATTGTGCGCAAGGTCTACGCGGATATTGGGTATACCGAAGATATCAAGGTTATCGTGCATCTGGCGCAACAATCGCCTGATATTGCTCAAGGTGTGAATCCAGGCGGCGCGGGAGACCAAGGGATTATGTATGGGTTTGCGTGTGATGAGACACCGGAGAAGATGCCAAAAGCGATTGTGCTCGTACACGCCTTAGCGCGCGGTTTAGAGCGCTTGCGTCGTGAGAACCCTACGTGTCGCTGGTTGCGACCGGATGGAAAGACGCAAATTACGATGCGCGACGGCAAAGTGGCGACGGTCCTTGTAAGCACGCAACATGCCGCCCATATCTCACAAGAAACGATCCGTGAGACATTGATCAAAGAATTGATTCAACCTATTATTGGGGATTTAACCGGGATCGAGATCCTGACGAATCCGACGGGCGTATTTATCCAAGGAGGATTTGAGGCAGACGCAGGGCTTACCGGACGTAAGATCATGGTCGATACCTATTGCGGACTCGCTCCTCATGGCGGTGGCGCCTTCTCCGGCAAGGATTCGACCAAGGTTGACCGTTCGGCGGCCTATATGGCAAGGTTTGTCGCGAAAAACTTGGTGGCACACGGTCACGCCAAAGCCTGTCTCGTCTCGGTCGCGTATGCGATCGGTCGGATTAATCCTTTGATGGTCGAGGCGATTGATCAAGATGGACATGCAATCGATCGTGGATTGCTGGCAAAATATGACTTTCGGCCGCAAGCCATCATTGAACGATTAGGATTACGCCGTCCGATCTTTCAACCAACGGCAGCGTATGGGCACTTTGGAAAAGAGGGTCTGCCTTGGGAAGAAGTGGTAGTGTAAGAATAATTCTTTTCTCGACCGAGCTGATGAAGTCTTTACGACTTATCAGCTTCATCGAGGAACGAATGTAAAGAACTACGTTCTTCGAGGAAGGAGCGGCTCAGATGCCTGAGCCCATGGAGAGGTTTAAGACTCTTACTCTCTTAGGTCCAAGACCGGGCGAGACTATCGATGGATACACCATCATAGAGCCCCTGGGGTCTGGGGCGTGTATCGAAACATACCTTGCAAAGAAAGATCAAAACCTCGTGGCTCTTAAGTTCCTTAAAAGAGAATATATAAGCAATTGGAATGCATGGGATCTGCTTGACATGGAAGCAGATGTTCTTACAGCGGTAGAACATCCTCGCCTACCTCTGCACTTCGGTCGGGGCAGTTACCACGGGGCTCCCTATCTTATCCAACAATATATTCCTGGCCAGACGTTAGATATCTACAGGACGCGTATGTCAGAAGATGGGTACTGCCCGGAATTGTTTGTGGCTCGTGCGATGATTTCAGTGTGTGAGTCGCTTATGGCTCTTGAGAAATATGGCATCGTGCACAGAGATGTTAAGCCTCACAACATCATCATCTCTGGTACTCATGGAAAGCGAGCAGTTACCCTCATTGACTTTGGGGCTGCTCAGTTTCGAGGTCGCACCTCAGGCAGGGGTGAGCGGGTTGGGATACGAGTAGGTACCCCTATATATCTTGCACCCGAGGTTGCTAGAGGAGAGCCTGCGACTTCGTTGAGTGACATCTTCAGCGTGGGAGCCACCATCTACACACTGTGCTTTCACGCATGGGGTCCTTATCAACTGGATCCCAAGTCCTGCGTTACCACGGAAAATCGCAAACAAATCATGTCTGGTAACGTGCATCTTCCATTTACCGCGTTTCCAGGAGATCACGCCCTGCATGATATCGTGGTACGTGCCACCCAGCCCGATCCAGAGAAGCGCTTTCCAAGCCTCATCTCTCTACGAGATGCACTCCTTCCTCTCACGGTTAAAACAAGAAAAACATGATGCACCCCCTCTTTTACGAACATGTCCCTACATGTTCTCTTATTTTTTTCGGGGAGGGAGTAAACAACGTCGATCCTGGGGATCAAACATGCGGACACCATCATCTTTTTTGATAAGGAGTTGGGCGATTTTCCAGCCGCCATACATAGAAGGCATGAGGCCGAGGCCATTACAACCTAGGTTGTACATGAGCGTTGGTTGGCAAGGCTCAAATCCAATACAGCGCACGCGGTTGGGGGTGTAGCCCATGAGGCCGTGCCAGCGAAAAATCTGCTTATCCTCTTTCCTAATGATGTGTTGTTTACTCTCTAGAAAGCGATTGAATTCTTTTTCGGTATGAGCAGGAAATTCGTGGAAGGGATCGTAGTTCGTATCCTCCGGCAAAATGTATTCAGGCCCACCAAGACAAACCAGAGACTGTGGCTTGGCTTCAAACTCAAATGGACGACGTGATACGTAGATATACGGATCTTCGCTGGGATGAGCTGAATCAACATATAAAAAGCCTCCGGCAGGTTTGGCTTCATCTTGCAAAAATCCCTGCATGTAGGCGACCTCTCCTGTTACGAGCGTGTGGAATTTTGGATCGAGGGAGGCGCCGTCTGCATCTGTGATATGAAATTGCTCGAAGCCGTTTGTACAAAGAACCACCCATTTGCCATCAATGCCCAGAGAGCCCGCACGCACATGAACTGAGGTGTGCGAACAACGTACTTCCGTGACATGCGTTTCTTCGAAGAGGGAAAAGCGTGCCCCAAAGCGCTGCATAAGCGCCTGCACGATTTCTTCTGAGAGAAGCGCGCTATTGCCGCAGGCCATGCGCCGAAAACCGACCGCTTGAAATTCTTCTCCTGTATGCTCGAGGAGGGACGCAATCTGCTTTTGAGAGGCTGGCTCCCATAGCGCAGCATATCTTTCAGGAATGTCTTGTATCCAAGGCGAATCATCTCGGACTTTAAATACACAAAATGGAATGCCGGCCGCTTGCTTCCAATAAAAATTCTCGAGGTCCATCAAAAACGCACCCCATTGCACGTATCCATAGTGACCCTGACCCGGATATATAGGCGTAGACAGTTTGAGATCAGCCTGCATGGCTTCGAGGATATCCCAGCTTTTGTCGAGGGCGTATATCCCTTTTTTGAGACAGTCTTCTCCCAACTCATCCACCAATTCTTTTAGGGGCCGTTCGATATCCGCCAGCATATAGCCGGCATTTTTGCCTGAGGCTCCGTGCCCCACCCGATGCGCGTCGAGCATGAGGACGCGATACGGTGTATCACGCAGAACATGGTAGGCGGTTACAACCCCCGAAATTCCCGCTCCAATAATGACTACATCGCTTTGTTTATATTCATGCAAACGATGAACCGGACGCTTACGGTTTAATTGGTAAAGCCAAGGGGACTGCAGCATCTATCTATGATAGCAGATGAGCAGACCTTAATGCGATACAATTTTTATCACCTCCACCAAGCCCCAAATTCCTAACCCGACGAATGCGATGGAACCGACGAGAGAGATGACCGGGTGTTTAACGACTTTAATGGTGCGTGCGGGGGAAATATATAATAAAATGTTAAGAATCATGTGCCCTGCGAACACGCCAATTCCAAAACCAAAGACGTTGACCACGCTAAAGAGCGGCACATAGCCCGCAAAATCATCTAAGCCTAGGATAAAAGGAACGGTAAAAGAGGCAATGAAGAGTGACCAAAAGCCTTTTTGTATCTGATCTTTGACTTGAAGACTTGGAAGAACGTATTTCAAAATGGGAGCAATCGCTTTGTTCACTTTATCTAAGCCATATTCAAACCCCTCGACGAAGCGCCGAAACCAGGCGGGCATTTTTCCGTCTTCGTCCTTCGCGTGCTCTAGACTGTCCTCTGCTAATCTGAATAAGACAAGGGCGGCTAAGAAGATCATCAGGGCGAGTAACCAGCGGATCTCTTTGAAGAACGTCCAAATGAGTAAAATCATCATGGTTCCCGCGGCGTTTCCGATGGCTGTACCGATTTCGATAGCAACCCGTCCTTTCCACGTAGGAAATTTATCCATCAAGCGGCCGATAAAGATCGCAAAATCAATCGATGTCTTAAGATAGATGGTTAAACCGACGAGCACATCCAACCACCGAACTTTTAGCAAAATGTCCGTAGCCGTGACTTTATTCAGGCCAACTATCTCTAACCAGAATATTCCGACTAATACAAAAAACACGACCACCGTAAGTATAAGGGGGAGGATTTGGCGCTGAAAAAAGGTTTCGGACATAGACATAATGATATGGTAACATGTAGAGCATCTTTATGATCAAATCTCTTTCTTTTGCCACTGTGGTCGCCCTTACTGCCGCCCTCCCTTCGTTTACCATGGCCGCCGCTCCTCCCCTCGCCATACCGTCGGTTCAGATCGCGCAAGCAGCGACTCAGACAACCCTCACGGCCACGATCACTCAAATAAAAGGTGGCGTGATTACTGTCAAAACCCTTGAAAAAAAGACGTATACACTAAAATTCGCGGTGAAAGCCTCATTAGCTGATGCAAAGGGAAAGATTATTACCCAAAAAACTCTACGTGTAGGTGACAGCATTCGAGCCACGGGTACGGTTAAAGGGTCTATCTTTACTGCTTCACGTTTGCGTGTGGCAAGTTCTGCTTCTATGACAAGCGGTACAGGATCCATGAAATAGACGAGATTGATTTATATAGCCTCTGCTTCCATGTTTCTTCCAAAAACAAGTACATCATTTAAACAATGGAAGCACATCGTGTTATTGGCAGTTTTCTTGTCGCTTTTTGGGACTTTCCTGTATTACCAAGTCCTTAATACATTTTCCTATAACCCGTATTGGGGCTATGACGGGGGTGGACATATCGATTACCTGTTCTCGCTCGCAAAAGACCATCGCTTTCCCACGATTGAGAAAAATTATATTGCTTGGCACGAGCCTCTTTACTATTTGGTTGATGCTTCTGTCCTTAAGCTTATTCTCGTGTTCGTCACGGATTACGTGCTGCAATTAAAGCTCCTGGTATTACTGCAAACCGTGTGGAGTGCCATTACCCTCTTTCTTCTTTATAAGATCAGCCGCAATCTCTTACCCGTTGCCCTCAGCATCATCACAACGACACTCTTCTTCTCCCTCCCCTCGTTTCATGCCGCCTCGCTCTTTCTCACGAATGAGTTGTTTGCGTATTTATTCGCATTTCTTTTATCCGCTGTCTTCATTCAACGCTTACGGCGAGGGAATTTTTTGCCGTGGGATGGACTCCTCTTTGGCACCGTGATGGGGCTATCCTTACTTAGCAAGATAACGACTATTATTCCAATTGCGGTTTGCCTATTCATCTGTCTTCTCTTATGGATCAAAAGGTTTTCCGGCCTACATTTGCGATTTTTTTTCCTAATCGGCTTTACAGTCACTATCCTAAACCTTCCTTGGCAGATCCACCGTTATCATCATATTGCCCAAGGTCCAAGTTTGAATAATCCTTCCTTTCTCACCCCAAAACCCCTTACCTCTGCCGAACTTCTCAGTAGCTTACGCACGTTTGACACTAGAATCTTCTCTATCCCTTACTTCCCTATGGGGAGCGGGAATATGTGGCCGATGTTATACTCCGACCTTGTCAGTGATTACTACGGGATCTTGGATAACGTGGATAAGCGCAATGCCACACCCAAAACAGAGCTCTTCCAAACGGCCGACTTTAGCTGGGTTGGTCCACGCCATGCCTGGTACATGAAGAAATTGATTTGGCTCGGACTTCCCGTCGCCGCCTTGATCCTGGTTGGGTTTGTGGAAATGGTCTGGCAGTCCTTATCTAAAAAACGCGGGATGTCCCGCTGGATCGCGTTGTATGGGCTTCTGCTTAGCATGGGCTACTTAGCGGCGCAGATCTTCTACATGTATCGCTATCCCTATTTTGATATGGGAGCGGTCAAAGCGATTTTCATCCTGCCAGGATTCTTTTTTCCGATGCTGTATGGGATCGAGTTCTTTTATCGCGTGGCTTGCAAGCATATTCTGGGGAAGCTCCTTTTGGGGATCGCGCTTATTCCTTTGGTGACGTATATCGCGGTAAGTACGGCAGCTTTTTATTTAGCCTTGATATAGGGGCGTGCATCCCCCTATCTGCACAAGCTCAGATACATCCTGGACTCCTCTGACCCCACAGAGGTATGCAATTTAGAAGGATCGGTAGTGAAGTGATCGGTTTTCGACAGGTAGCCGAATACGCCATACGGTGCGTCCATATGGTCAAAGATGAGGCAAGGAAGCGAGCCAAGATCCTCGTGTTTTGGAAGAAATATGGCCTCAAGGCAACCACCGAAGCCTTTGGTGTGAGTCGTGCCACCCTCTTTGAATGGAAGAAGCGTTTGAAAGATGGGAAGGGTCGTCTGACTTCCTTGAATATGAAAGACAAAGCTCCGAGGAAAAGGAGGGTTCGTCTGTGGCCCATCGAGATCATCCGCATGATCAAGATCATACGTAGTGAGCATCCCAACCTTGGAAAAGAGAAGCTCCATCCTGAACTCAAGGAATGGTGCTTGAAACAAGGTCTTGCCTGTCCTTCGATTGCGACGATCGGAAGGCTCATCAAAGATGATCCTTCCAAAATGCGCATGCTCATCTCTCGTCCAAGCTGTGCCGGAAGACGAAAGCAACGAAAAGACTTGAAAACAAAGGCGAGGAAACCAAAAGGATATACTCCCTCAAAGCCTGGGGAATGCATTGCCTTCGATACGGTCGAGAAGATCATTCATGGCACCAGACGATACCTCATCACAGCGGTCGATATCCATTCTCGTTTCGCCATTGCTTTTGCAACCAAGAGTCATGGCTCAAAAGAAGCGGCTCATGTCTTCAAAGCCATTTTTCAAAGTTTTCCATACCCGATCGAACGAGTCCTCACCGACAACGGCTCTGAGTTCATGAAAGCATTTCAAGAAGAGGTCGAGAAAACGAGCGTAATTCATTGGTATACATACCCCAAGACTCCCAAAATGAATGCGCATTGTGAAAGATTTAATCGAACCATCCAAGAAGAATTCGTTGACTGGAACCTTCATCTCCTCCAAGATCCAAGTCAGTTCAACAAGAAATTGGCTAAGTATCTCATCTGGTTCAACACGAAACGTCCCCATGAGGCTCTCAGCCAAAGGTCACCGATTCAATTTTTAACTCAAGATGACACAGAGGAGTCCAGAATGAGGTGGGCGCGTACACTATCTTGACCATTTCTCGAAAAACCGATATTCTCGTGGCGCTTACGGCTCCTTCGTCTATCGGTTAGGACAGCGGCTTTTCAAGCCGTTAAGAGGGGTTCGACTCCCCTAGGAGCTACCAACACAATACAAAGAGGTTTTTTCGAAGCCATTTGGCGGGCCGCGTACAACGCGGCCCATTGTGTTTCTAGACCTGACACCACGTTTTCCACCACGTTTTGGGCCCGAACCACCACGTTTTTC
>JBPOJM010000019.1:0-19235 GCA_052033585.1 Patescibacteria group bacterium
CCGGGCTATAGCGCAGTTGGTAGCGCGCTTCGTTCGGGACGAAGAGGTCAGGAGTTCGAGTCTCCTTAGCCCGACAGTGGATAGAATGTATAAATAGATGAGACGTTGGTAGCGCGCTACGTGAGGGGGTAAAGTGGGTGCTTCGCGTACAGTCTTGAATCTCCTGATCTAAGAACGAGACAAAATCAAATCTATGGAACGCAAACAAACTTTACCCTTGGTCGATGTTGCCAAATATCCTCGTGCTGGATTCACAGAATTGAAAAGCCAACGAGCTGAGGAAATGGGCAGATTTTACAATGCGTGGTTGGATATGTATTTAGAGGCCAGATCGGAACATGTGCCATCGGCAGAAGGGCGCGTAGTTGAGCGGCTCAAGTTGCTACCTGATTCAGCACGAGTTTTTTTTGAAAAAGCGATACGCAGATTTAATGAAGAGTTAGAGGAGAATCGTAGGCTTATCGAGATCCATCGGGGACAAGAGGTGGAATATCTTTTCGGAGCCTTAATCACATCCATGCAGAAAGAGGTGGGAGAGTTGGGAGCTGCTTTAAAAGCACAGGGACGTGCTGTATTTTTAGAGCCATCACCCGGGGTATGTATTATCCAAGTTGATATAGATATCTTTAACCTTCTAAAATCACACGGGCTTGTGCATGCAGAGGGTGGGGCGGTCTGCTTTGCGAGTGATAGACGAGATGAGCCAAGTTTCTTAGTTGTTAGAAGGATGTCTAAAGAGGAGGGTCTTACCGGCGATAGTGAGCGGATAAAAAAACATCCAGCAGTACGACATGAATTTCATCATTTTATTTGGAACTTCTTGAAGCGAGAAAAGGGTCTTTTAAGACAAGTTGTTGAGGATTCTCCAGAACGTGAGAAAGCGTTTGAAGTGTTTCGGGATGAGATGATGGCATATATTATTGAAGAACGACCCCTTACATCGGTGGACGCAGAAGTCCTAACATACAGTGAGGAGGAGGATATTTTGGTGTTGGCTGAAGATGTACGAGATTTTGTAGCAGTGGGAATGGAGTTTTCAAGACAAAAAGGGATAGATCCCCAGGCATTTTTACTGGCAGTTATATCTGCAAAGAGCTTTGCGGATATAAAAGATCGGTCTGCCATGATCACTCCTCTGGAAACAATCGATGAAGATTCGATTGAAGGACTGTATAATGTTTGGGAAAAAAATAAGCGCACAGCAATTCAAATCAGAGAGTTATTAGACAGAAAAGAAGTAGCCGTCCCCGCCAAGCGTATCGAGGAATATGGGGAAAGACGGATGAGCGCACCTAGTAATGCCACGGTAAAAGAGATATTAATGGATCTAGATAGGCTAAAAAAATTTGCTCAAGTAGTGGGGGTTGGAGCGATAGATGAACAAAAGATTATTGATAAAGTCGTGCGTCCTAGGCTCCGAGTCCCCGAAGAGACCAAGGAAATAATTTTGCGGTTACCACCGGCTCATTTGGTCAATGTACCATTAGGAGTCTCAGGAAAGGAGTTTATACTAGGATTGATCTCGTTTTGGAATATTAACCAAGAGGCGGATCGGCAAATCTATGGGCAAATAATAAATTCCTCCTCTGCGATGCGCGAGGTTTTTGATGCAGTACAAGAAGAATTAACTGAACAAGGTGCCGCCTCGTATCGACAAGAGTGTATATCAGCCGGTGAGAATAGGGATAAGGTAGAGAGTGAAATTATAAGCAGAACCCGCTATATAAGGGCGTTATAAGTCTCTTGAAGGATTCAATATAAATTCAAAAACGGAAGTGAGTAATGTGGCATCATATGGGGTGGGTGGTCTTTACTCGGAGGATATCTGGATTTTAATGAAACGGCGGAAGAAGGAATCCTACGCGAGCTTTACGAAGAGACGGGTTGGAGAGGGGAGGTAATGGGATTGTTGCGAATAAATAGCAATCCCAACCGTCCCAAAGAAGATCGTCAAAATATGGCACTGGAGTTTAGTGTAAAGCCTTTAGAAAAAACCGGCACAGGGGATCATGAAGTTTCGGATCTTGCCTGGGTAGCGTTTGAAGACCTTCCGAGCGCACTTGAGCTGGCATTTGATCATGAAGAAACGATTGCTTTATATATGGAGTATAGACAACGGAGTCTAGAGTAAAAAGAAAGAAAATAGAGCCAAATAACCCGGGGATTTTGCCAAATGCTCTTGCTTGAAGTTATTGACAAAGCCCTCTTTTCTTGCCATTGTATTACGTCAGTCGACTCTCTGTGAAAGGCTGAAATAAGCCATTTTTGCCTTCCACAGCACCGTGATCATGCCGATCATGGTGTCGTCCAACAACCACCCGGGACACTTGTCCCAACCGAAGGAGTCCGCCATGAAGCTCGCCCTGATCGCCCTCTTCGCCGCCCTCACTGCCTGCGCCACCACCTCCACCTCGGCCACCTCGTCGACCGCGCCCGCGCGCGACTGGCGGCGCTGGAACGATCCGCGCCCCGGTTCGAACACCATCCTGTCCGCGAGGTCCATCGCCGAGCGCGGCATCGTCGTCCCCGACGACATGGTGTGCCATCGGACGCCCCCGTCGCCGCAGCCCAACATGGTCACCGTCCTCGTGCGCTTCACGGCGCCCCTCAGCGGCGCCTACTCGGTGAGCCCCCTGGTCGTGCAGGACGAGGACTACCGTCACGCACGACCTGTTGCCACCTCTTACCTGTACAACGAGGAAGCTGGCAACGTCGTCAGCTGCTACTTCGCGCTGCCCGACCACCTGGCGGTCAACGCCGTGCGCGTCACGCGGTGGCAGCTCTGGTGCCCCGAGCCCCCGACAGCGACGCGCTCGTGCCCGTATCAGGGATACCCCGTGGGCGTCAGCCCCGTGGTCCAGCGCGATGGCCAGATTCTACCCAACGGCCGGGTGAACTCCTTCTTCGACGCCTACCTCACGACCCTCCAGCCCCCCAACCCCTAGCAGGGCCTCGCGTCACGTGACGCGCCCTCCAGCTCTGCTCCTCTCCCTCCCGCAACGCGAATCCGCCTGCGGGATTCATGTTTTTAATGAAGCCTTTCTAAAACGTTTTCACACATTCAAATAAAAACACTCCCGGTTATGACCGGGAGTGTTTTTCTTTTACGCAACCGTCATCACGATCTTCTCCTTCTTCGCATCAATCTTCACAGATTCCCCCTCTTTAATCTCATGCTTAATCATCTTGAGGGCTAATTCATCCAAGATGAGATCTTGAATTGCGCGCTTCAAAGGCCGTGCCCCAAAGGAAGGATCATACCCCTTCTCCGCCACCAATTCCCGGGCTTTGTCCGTAAAGGTGAGGGTAATACGCTTTTGCTGCAAGCGTTTCACGACCGCTGCGATCTGTAGATCAACGATCTTGGCCAAGTCTTCTTTAATGAGTGCTTGGAACATCACGATTTCATCCACGCGGTTCAAGAATTCCGGACGGAAGTGATCGCGTAGTAAGTCCATGACTTTGCTACGAATATTTTCTTCTTGTTTATCGGATGTTTTTGCCTCTTCATGCACAAACCCAATCTCGCCACGACGCTTACCCCAATCCAAGATCATGTCTGATCCAATATTCGAAGTCATGATAATAATCGTGTTCTTGAAGTTGACCTGTCGGCCTTTGCCATCGGTTAAGCGACCATCATCCAAGACTTGCAACAAGAGATGAAATACGTCCGGATGCGCTTTCTCCACCTCGTCTAAGAGGATGACGGCATACGGTCGACGACGGATCTTTTCGGTTAATTGGCCACCTTCATCATACCCCACGTACCCCGGCGGCGATCCAATCATACGTGCCACGGAGTGCTTCTCCATGTATTCGGACATGTCGACACGGATCATCGCATCTTCATCATCAAACATGGTCGCCGCAAGGGCGCGCGCGAGCTCCGTTTTCCCAACCCCCGTAGGGCCCAGAAAGAGGAAAGATCCAATCGGGCGCTTTTCCTCACTGATGCCAGCGCGTGAGCGGCGTAAGGCGTTTGAGACCGCTTCCACGGCTTCGTGCTGACCAATCACGCGTTTGTGTAGTTCATCCTCTAATGTTGCCAAGCGAGACGCCTCCGATTGCAACATGCGTTGCACGGGGATCCCAGTCCAACGAGCTACCACCGTCGCAATGTCTTCTTCGGTGACCGCATCTTTCAAAAGACCGCGTTGTCCCTGAAGTTCTTTAAGTTTTTGCTGCGTCTCTTTATGATGTTTCTCGCGCTCTGGCAAGCGTCCATAGCGAATCTCAGAGGCTTTTTCTAAATCCCCACGACGCTCCGCAATATCCGCCTCATTCTTGAGGCGTTCTGTCTCCTTCTTATCTTCCTGGATCGCCGTAATCAATTCCTTCTCTGCTTTCCAAGACAATTCCAGCTGATTCGAGGTTTCACGCACCTCGCTGATATGTTTTTCTAAGACCTGCAGCCGCTCTTTCGATTCTGCATCCTCTTCTTTTGTGAGTGCGCGCTTTTCAATCTCTGATTTCATCAAATCTCGCTTCAACTTATCCAATTCTTCGGGTAATGAGTCAATCTGCATGCGCAAAGCGGAAGCTGCCTCATCAATCAAATCCACGGCCTTATCTGGTAAGAAACGATCGCTAATATAACGAGTTGATAACTTTACCGCCGACACAATAGCGCTATCTGTGATACGCACCCCACTATGGAGCTCGTACTTATCTTTTATCCCACGTAAAATCGAAATCGTGTCATCCTCTGACGGCTCATTCACGTGCACAGGTTGAAAGCGACGAGCGAGAGCGGCATCTTTCTCGATATATTTTTGATATTCCTGAAGGGTTGTCGCACCCACCGCACGTAGTTCTCCACGTGCTAAAGCAGGCTTCAACATGTTGGAAGCATCCAATGACCCGCTATCTCCCGATGTTCCGGCACCAACCAGGGTATGCAATTCATCAATGAAGAGGATAACCTTGCCAGCGGACTTCTCTACGTCACGAATCACCGCCTTAAGGCGCTCTTCAAACTCTCCACGAAACTTTGTTCCAGCCACAAGCGAGCCAATATCTAAAGAGATCACCTCCTTGTCTTGCAGAGATTCAGGCACATCACCAGCCACAATCCGTTGCGCTAAGCCTTCAACAATCGCCGTTTTTCCGGTTCCAGCTTCACCGATGAGTACAGGGTTGTTCTTGGTACGGCGCAGCAAGATCTGCATCACCCGTCGAATTTCATCATCGCGTCCAATGACAGGATCAAGCTTCTCCTGACGAGCCAGGGCCGTCAGGTTTTTGGCATATTTTTCCAGGGCTTGATACGCACTTTCAGGCTCTGGATTATTCACATTCACATTCCCACGCACATCCTTTAAAGCGGAGAATAACGCTTCCATGTTCACTCCGTTTTGTGTGAGCAGGTTCCCGATTTCAGAATGTCCTTCTGCAAGTGCAAGCAAAAGATGTTCGGTGGAAATATATTCATCTTTAAACTGTTTTGCTATCCGATCGGCATTTTGTAGAGCCTTGGCCATTTCCGGCGAAATATACAGCTGCCCAATTCCACCGGTTGAATGGGTGCGAGGCAGCCGCTCTAACGCGGTCTGTGTTTGTGTGCGTAAGGCAGCGACTGGTACGGCGAGCTTGTTAAATAGAGCAGGAACAACCCCGTCTTCTTGGCTCAGAAGTGCGTAAAACAAGTGGAGCGGTTCAAGCGAAGCTTGTCCGTTTTGAAGCGCTAATTGCTGTGCCATGGCTAAGGCCTCTTGGCTTTTGGTGGTGAAATTTTGGGGTAACATAGGGAAAATATATATTTAGCACTCTAGGTGCTTGACTGCTAAAACAAGTATATAAACCCCTGTAACGAACGTCAAGACTTGTAAGATCCTTAAGAAAACTCTTATGAATCAAGGCCGCCGATGTTTACGGGTTCATTGATCTCAGAATAAGAGACTTCCGTCGTTCCCTCAGCGTACTCATTGATGATATAAGCTGGAAACCCATTCTTAAGACAGAGGGTGGTTTTTGCGGTATCACCCGTTGGTAAGATTTCTGTATAGACATAGCGCTTGCATCCTCGCGTATCGTCGGCGACTTCTAAAATACGGGTTGAATCTGAGACGAGGAATTTATTTGACTTTGCGGTCTTGGGAAACGCAACTTGAAAAAATGCTTGTAAACGATTGCCTTCCTCTGTGTAGGTAACCGCTTGCCATGTACTGGTATTTGCGCGGAAATACACCTGTCCATTGATAGACAGGATATCACTCTTTGTTTGGGCGTTAAGGGTGATCGTGCCACGAAAGCCTCGTGCTCGATCAAAGAGGAGGGTGCCCTGCACGGGGGTCGTTTGGCCATCAGCGGGGGGCAGGATCAGAGTCGCTTTAAAGGAATTGGCATTGCCCAAGTTTGCGAGTGCTTGGCGCAATACAGGCACCTCTGGCGGAAGTGGCTGGACGGTATCAATGCGCTTCTGTCTGACTTTGGGAGGGGGAGGGGAGGATGGCTTACGTGCCGCACCTGGATCTTGGATCGCGCCACGCCAATTTGTGACGGTCGCTGCTTGGTAGCTTGGTTCTTTGCAGCCAAATCCAAACAGAGCCATCCCAAACAATGCAAGGAACAAACGAGTATGACGCATAACTCCACCATTGTGCCATCTGCGCTCTCTTCTCGCAAAAAAAATCTAGATCTGTTACAAACAAAGCATGATTGGAACGTTATACATCGTGGCGACCCCCATCGGAAACTTAGAAGACATGACCCATCGGGCCCTACGCATCTTGCGCGAAGTCGATATGATCGCCTGCGAAGATACGCGTGTTACGTCGCATCTGCTTGCGCATTACGAAATTCGTAAGCCGCTTTTAGCCTGTTTTGAGCATTCTTCTATTGGTCAGTTGAACCGCATTCTAGATGCGCTCATGTTGGGTTCCTCGGTCGCCTATGTTTCGGATGCAGGAACCCCCGGTGTAAATGACCCCGGCGGCAAGCTGATCGAAGCGGCTCTGCAAGCAAAATTCCCCATCCAAATCGTCCCGATCCCCGGTGCCTCTGCTCTCACGACCGCCATGTCCGTCTGTGGCTTTCCCATGGATGAGTTCACCTATCTTGGCTTTGTCCCGCATAAAAAAGGCCGCGAAACCATGTTTCGTGAAATCGCCATTCGCACCACCCCATCCGTCTTCTTTGAATCCACCCATCGCATCGAAAAGACGCTAGAAGCGCTCGCGAATTTCCTTGCTCCCACTCGTTCCATCTTCATGGGCCGCGAATTGACGAAACTCCACGAAACCCTTTACCGTGGCACTATCGAGGAAGTCCGCGCCTCCCTCCAATCCACCAGCACCAAAGGCGAATTCGTCGTCATCGTTGGCCCGGCCCCCAAACGCATAAAAGATCGTGAAGCCTAAGCATCCGTTCTCTTTTTTGCCCTCGTCATTCCGAAAGAGGAGTCCGACGACGACGGAGGAATCTCGATTGGAACAGGTGGCCAAGGATACCCGTCATAACCCTCCGCCTTCGGTACCTCCCCTTGCCTTAAAGGGGAGAGCATAAAAAGAGGGATACCCGTTCCGCTGCGAGATCCCTCTCTCCGCCACGTCGTTCGCGAACGACATGGCTCCGTATGACTTCGTTCGGGATGACGGGAAAAGATACGGGTCGACGCGGGCGGTCGATCTCAACAGCCTACTTCCTCCAGCCTCCCACCTCCTGCCTAATCCCTGATGCCTGACGCCTCCTTTCCTATGACCCGCTACCTCACCTCCTCCATTCCCTACGTCAACGGTCTTCCGCACATCGGCCACGCCCTCGAATGTATCCAAGTAGATACGCTCTTACGGTACTATCGTGCCAAAGGCGAAACCGTCCGTGGCCAATTTGGAAGTGATGATAATAGTCTAAAAAATGTTCGTGCCGCTCAAGCGGCGGGCGAGGATGTCGAAGCCTATGTCGCGCGTCATTCCGAAGGCTTTCGTGCTTTGCAGCCGCTGTTGAATTTGAGTTTCGATGATTACATGCGCACGCGCGAAGACCGTCACATCCGTGGGGCGCAAAAGCTCTGGGCGATGATGAATCCAGACGATATCTACACGCAAACCTACGAAGGCTTGTATTGTGTGGGTTGTGAGGCCTTTTATACAGAAGAAGATGCACCAAACGGTGTTTGCAAGATCCATCAAAAACCCTTGGAACGCGTCCAAGAAGAAAACTATTTCTTTCGTTTATCAAAATATCAGCAGCAGCTAGAAGACTTGATTGTGTCTGATCGTCTCAAGATCACCCCCGCCTCGCGCAAAAATGAAGCCCTTGGATTTATCCGCCAAGGCCTACAAGATTTCAGCATCTCTCGTTCCGTTGCGCGCGCCGAACATTGGGGGGTGCCTGTTCCTAATGATCCTTCTCAAATCATGTATGTGTGGGTAGATGCGCTCTCCAACTATATTACCGCCCTCGGTTTCGCCGATGGGGGAGAGGCCTACAAAACATTTTGGGAAGACGCTGACGTCCGCACGCATGTGATCGGCAAAGACATCATGCGTTTTCATGTCATCTATTGGCCTGCGTTTCTCTTGTCTGCTGGTTTACCTATCCCAACCGAAGTTTTCATCCACGGACACTTCACTGTTGAAGGCCAAAAGATGAGCAAATCATTGGGAAATGTCATCGCACCTGAAGAACTCGTAAAGGCATATGGAATTGACGCGGTGCGGTATGCGTTACTGCGTGATCTTCCATGTGGGGAAGATGGTGACGTCTCGCGCGCTCGTCTTGATGAGCGCTATGCGGAATTAGCGAATGGACTTGGCAACTTAGTTGGTCGTGTTGCTACGATGGCAAATAAATACGTGCCAGAAGGTCTGCAGGACGTTCCATTTTCCTGTGGAGATTTTGACGCCGGCTTGCAGGCAGCCATGAGCGCTTACGACTTCAAAGCTTATTTAGAAGTCGTGTGGTCCGTCGTCTCCGCTGCCAACGAAAAAGTCGATAAAGAAGCTCCGTTTCGTACCGTAAAAACGGATCCCGCCAAAGCGAAGCAAACCCTCGCCGAACTCGCTATGATGATCCGTTGGATTGCCAAATCCCTTGCTCCCGTCATGCCTGGAATCTCCATGGAAATTAGCCATCGCTACGAAACAGGTCTCTTGCGCACGGGTCAACCCTTGTTTCCAAAGCAAGACGCCTAAGTTACACTAGGGTATACATCTATGCCCTCGTCTCTCGCCGCTTTACAGCCATTCCTTGTAGATGGATTGCTCGCCCTCGCCCTTCTCTATTTTACCGTCACCGGCTACCGACGCGGAATCGTGCAAACCATTGGTCAACTCTTGGGCACGGTCTTAGGTTTTTGGATTGCCAAGACCTGGGCGCTTCCTATCGCGAATACGGTCGGGCTCGTCGTCCCATTAAGTTCTGCCGTCATCCAGATTATTGTCTTCATTCTCATTTTTATCGTGGCAGATCGGTTGGTCGGATTGGTTTTTTGGCTCCTCGATAAAATCTTCAAGATTGTCACGCTTCTTCCATTCCTTTCGACGGTTGATTCATTATTGGGCGGAGTTGTTGGACTTTTTCAGGGGGTATTCCTGATTGGCTCCCTGTCCTACATTATCTTAACCTTGCGACTTAACCCCGCCTGGATGGCCTGGATCTCCGACTCGCGTATCGCTTCTTTCTCGCAAACGGTCTTCTATCGGCTATTAGGTTTTCTGGTTTAATGAGCTAGTAACCTTGTTTTCTCCTGTCATTCCCGCGAAGGCGGGAACCCAGCCTAGTTTTCCCGACCCTTCTGGGCTAGGTTCCCGCCAGAGTTTATCCCGTCGAATGACGGGGCGGGAATGACAGGAATTTATATGCCCCCCTATCTCGTTGATACTCACTGCCACATTCATTTTCCTCCCTACGACCAAGACCGTGAGGCGGTCTTAACGCGCATGCGTGAGAAGCGAATCGCGGCCGTTACCATCGGCACCTCTCTAGAAAATAGTGCACGAGGCATTACGTTTGCTGAAGCGCATCCCGATATTTGGGCGACCGTCGGCCTCCACCCCAGTCATGTCACCTCTGAACATCTGGATGAACAAGAAGGGGGGGGTCATGAACATGATGTCGATCCTGTTAAATTAAAAACCCTCGCCCAATCTTCCAAGAAAGTCGTCGCGATCGGAGAAGCTGGTCTAGATTTCTATCGTCTCGACGACCATGCGGATCAAGAAGCGGCTAAACGCGACCAAGAACGCGTCTTCAATATCCATTTAGATGTCGCCCGTGAATGCGACCTGCCCGTCGTTATCCACTGTCGCGACGGTCTCACCCGTCTCGCCGAAATCATCCAACAACGATGGACGCAGGGCTTTAAACCCCGCGCCATCGTCCACTCCTTCACCGGCACCTGGGAAGAAGCAAAGCCACTTCTCGATCTAGGCTTAATGATTGCCATCAACGGAATCTCAACATTTCCTCTTCGCAAAGGCCAAGATCCATCCACCGCCATTGATCGAACGATAAAAAATATTCCCATTGAGCAGTTGCTGTTAGAAACAGATGCGCCATATCTAGCGCCTATCCCATATCGAGGAAAACGTAACGAACCAAGTTATATTGAAGAAGTGGCAAAGCATATCGCCCAGATAAGAGGGGAGAGTCTCGATCACATCGCTGAACAAACGACGCAAAATACGCTTGCATTTTTTCGCCTATAAAAAAACTCACCCCTTTTCATTCGTCTTGTAACAAATGAAAAGGGGTGAGAGGGACAGCGTAACAGCGTGTCCCGAGGGGAGGGGGGGTGGAAGGAGCGCTAGTCGTTGTGCGCAGGGAAGAGGTTCTCGTCGGGGGCGGGCTCGAGGTCGTCGTCCTCGAGCACGTGCGGCGGGATGTCGAAGAACTCGGTCACGACCCGGCCGTCGAGAATCCGCAGCGAGAGCACCTGCGTGCCCTGCATGAACTGCGGGTTGTGCGGCGTGATGACCGGCAGCGCCAGCGGTGACGGCTTCGGGAGGCTTCTGATGAGCTCGCTCCCGATCGCCTGCGTGATCCCGAGCAGTGTTGGGAGGTGCGAGCAGTGTATCGGCTGGGAGCCGATTACACCCACCCCGTTCAGCGCTAACAGTCTGTTCAGTGCCCAGATGGTTTCCTTCGGTCCGTCGCCGGGGGCGACGGCGAGCGGCAGCCGCTCGGGGTCGCCGGGGGCGACCTCCGGGATGCTGCGGAGGATGCGCAGGGCGCGCATCCCGTCGAGCCCCGCGTCGCAGGGCACGAAGACGAGACGGTTGGCGGGGTTGGCGAGGAGGAAGGCGAGGATGTTCTTCACGAGATGATCTCCTTTGAAATGGCCAATGGCCGTGGTCACTCTTCCGTCCAAGACGGATGTCTGAAATCAGCAAATTTCACACATCCGTCCTAGACAAATATGGTCAATGTACGAAATAATATGATATCACAAATTAACCAAAAAGTCAAGGAAATCGCGTCACTATCCTAACCATAATTTGGCTAATTATAAACAAAAATAAAACACCCCCGAGATGGTCTCGGGGGTGTTTTATTAAATGGCTCTGAGCGATCGAATGACCGTTGAGAAGGTCGCAATTTCCGCTGGGGTCAAGGCTTGATTGTTCCAAGCGGTTGAGAGGGTGTAGTTAAACTTCTTTCCAGAAAAGACAATATATTCTTTGGTACCAGCCGTCTCCACGCCCGGAATGGTATAAATTCGTGCCAATAATCCACCCGTGCTTAAATCGCGTTGTTTAACGGGTTGTGCGGGAGCGGTGCGTGGATAATCCGCCACGTATTTCTTAAAGGTATCTTCATAGGAGACTTTATCTCCGATTTCCATTTTGTACATGCGCGAGAACACCATCTGTCCCGCTGCCTGTTCAACCTTCACGGGTCCAAACCATACCGTGTTACCCTCGACTTCATAAGGCGCAATCTTGTACATCGCATTTCCCCACTTGGCGCTGTAAGGCAGACGAACCAGAACCGCATGCAACGTATCACGATATTCCACCGTTTCCGTGGTCGCGCTCGTGTTCCAATTTGCCATGTCTACCGACGCACGCATCTCATTTAGTTGTTTTGCTGTCACCGTGACCGTGACGGGCGCAGACGTGCCAGAACCTTCTGTGACCGGCGTTGGTAGAGGGGATGGTGTCTTAGCAGGCATCATGCCTTGCTCTAAGCGAGCCACACGATCAGATAAGTCTTGCTGTACGCGCGCAAGGTCTGCGCGCAGCATCTCGTCATCGCGCTGCATGCTATTCGCCGCCATGGAGCCAACGATGACGGCAATCACCGCTAAAAACGCCGTCACACTTACGGCGAGGGGAACTTTGGTGACACGATGATAGCGCGGTTTAGCCGTGACATGTGCCTGCGTGGAAAACGAACGTTCCGCCACAGTCGCGCTGGTAACTTTTCGACGTGCAGGTTTGGCAAGGGGCATAGGGGGAGAAAGAACGGTCAATAAAAAAGATCAATGAACAGAGTATACCACACTTTATTTTTCTACGGGAGATCAAATGCGTACACCGAGCCGCCATCCGTCACAAAAATTTGTTTGAGCGCAACATCCACTGTGACGGCACTTGGTCCTTTGAACACGCTCGACGTGATTTGCGATACGAGCTTCCCATCTTTACGTAAGATGACCACGCGTTTACCAACTTGATCCGCAATCACAAGCCGATCACTTTCGGGCGCGGTCCACAGGCTCGCGACATTCGCGAGTGGAGGATCGATGGGTGTTGGCGTCCATGTCTCCTGTGCACCAGAGAGGTAACGCACGATTTGTCCGTTAGAGAAGCCCACGTAAACGTTTGAATCAATGCTGAGGCTCGTCGCACCTTGCAAGCTTACAGAGGTCTGCTTCAGGTATGCTGTCCCGGGTCCAATGGATGTCCCTAAGTTATGACGCCAGATCATGTTCCCGGCCGGATCCAATACGTAGACGCGTTTGCCGTAGATCGTTGCATGCGCGATGCTCGTATTTTGTGTGCTGTCGTAAGGGACGATTGTGAGCGTTGCCTTTAAAGGATCGAGACGGAAGGCTTTCTTCTCTTGGGTGAGAATGAAGGCTCCCGTTTTGTCCGTCATGATGGAAACGGGCATGGATGCATCCGTCCAATCCACCCGCTTTACAACGTTCGTTGCTGCTTCTGCAATAATAAATTGTTTATTTTTGCCATCAAAGGTATAGACTTTACCTTCGGCAGATCCGATCAGGCTGAGGATTGCCTCACCCGCCTCGGCTGGAAGAGAGACGAGGGTACGTGGTTGATCCACGCGCTGTTCTTTGCGTAGCTTCGCATGCACACTTGCAAGGGCGCTTTCCAAAATCTTGCGACTTTCAGCGCGTTTGTCGTTGCTGCTGTCTAAACTCCGTAAAATCGCATCAGCTTGTTGGACGAGACGTTGTGCGCCTTCATCATCACCATATACCAGGCTCGCTTCCGCCCGGCTCTTTTGTTCCATGGCCTGATCGTAAGCATTATTCCAAGCAAGCTGTTCCGCATTTTTGCGTTGGACGTGGCGATACCAAGCCGTGCCCCCAATGCATAAGATAAGGACACTCACGCCTCCAATGATCGCGAGCTTATGTTTGCGTGTCAGGAAGGACCCGTGCCCGGCATTCATCGTGCGCAGTCCAGCGAGAGTGATAGGGTCCTGTCCGTCGTCCGGACGGGGAAAGAGGTTCTTTAAACGAGTAGGCAGGCCTTTCAGCGTTTCACCTAGAGTCGATACCTGTTCACGTAAGGCTGCTTGGCCACGCTTTTTTAATTCAGGGAGCGGTGTCATGGCGGGCTGGAGCATGGCCTCAGCTGTCTTCTCCTCCGCATACATTCGTTCTACAGAAGTCGTGCTCTTTTCTTTTGGGGGTTCTGCAACGGTCGGGCGTGCAACGTGTGCAACGGGTTCCGTCAATTCTACTTGAGCTAAAATAACCGCCCCAAAATCATCTGGGATGCGCAATGTTTCAAGGGACTGTTGGATGTCGAGCGCGGCGGTTACGGGCGGTAGACTCTTCAAACGCGGCACAATCTCGAGCTCTTGGCGTAAGCGTTCAAAATTCTGCGTGCCGGCAAATAAGGCATCACCCGTTTTTAATTCTCCAAAAATAAGGCCTGAGAAGATTTTTTCTTGATTGACCTCGGCAGGCTGTTCCAAAGATCCAAACAAATCAAACACGCGTGTCGTCCCATCTGGTTGGCGTTGCAAAAAAAGATTGCTCAATCGTCCCAGACCTGTTAAGCAGACATGTTCTTCCTGGACTTCTAGGAGGAAGAGATTGACGCGATTCCAGGCGATGGGGGAGGGCTCTTGCGAAACAAAGGTGGCGACAGTTTGGTTAAGCCCTTGAACCAATTTTTCAAATCGAGCCATTGGATCCGTATCGACGCCGGAAATAAGAGGACGTAACCGTTCAATCGCATCGTTAATAACATCTAAAAGCTGCTCATACACATAGAGAGTGGAAGCGATTTCCGCGATGAGGACAATCACGCTGCCACGTTTACCCTTTTGGGGCTCCGATTCATAACGAAAAATCCCTACGATACGTTCATCGGTAGGCGCGGCATTGACTTCGATTTCGGCAATGCGCAGTTGGCGTTGAGAAGGCATGGGAAAAAGCAAACCAATCAGTCCCTCTGTGTGAGAGGGTAGGCTTAGTATACGGTTTGAGACGGCTCTTCGTCTAGCATCCATGCTTGCTTGTCAAGGTGGCCAATATCGGGCAGGATAGAGGCGGGTATGCTTGAACACTTATTTGGTTCGAAGACACGTGTAAAACTGTTGAGTTTGTTTTTGCGCCACCCCGATGAAGCGATTTTTGTCCGTGAACTGACGCGTCGTGTCGGTACACAGATTAACGCGGTACGACGTGAGCTTGCCAACCTTGTTCGCTTCGGTCTAATTATGGAAGTGATAGAAGAAGGGGTGTCCGAAGAAGGGGTGAAGCGCCCTGGCCTTAAACGCAAATACTACAAGGTGAATAAATCATTCTCTCTTTTGCCGGAAATCACCTCCCTGATTGTTAAGGCTCAGGTCATGCTAGAGCAGCAGCTCGACCAACATCTGTTAAAAATTGGAGATGTGCGCTACATGGCCTTCCTAGGATTATTTCTCGGCAAGGCCGGCGCGCCCGTTGATATCTTCATGGTAGCCGAAAAAGTAGACAAAAAAGCCATGGATAAAATCTTGGCTCAAACCGAACAGGATTTAGGCGTTGAGATCCGCTACTCCTTAATGACCTTGGATGAATTCCGTTACCGTAAAGATATTACTGACCGTTTTCTCTACGCGATCCTGGAAGCGCCAAAGAATGTTGTGGTAGATAAGCTTGCAGAGCGCATCAAGTAAAATAAAGGTTTACGATATCTTGTGAATATTGAATGGGTTTTTATTGATACACATCTTCCCCGACAGAGCCGTCTGGGTTGGTTAAGAGGGGACGGACGCACAAGAGTACGCACGTATCAAGGCCGACCCCTGTTGCTCTTAAAGCAGCTCTTCAAAGACCGCGGACGTTTAGAGGCATCTGCTGGTATTTGCGTGGTAGCGGGCCCAGGTTCCTTCTCTTCCATTCGGATCGGGGTTCTGTATGCGAACCTCTTGGCTCGTTTGTTAGGTAAACCCTTGCGAGGCATTCGAGTTAATGAGGCGATCGATCTTGCTCTGGTGTATGAGGGGTGTGTGGAATCTGCATACGCGGGCGCTACCTACGTGGCTCCCATCTATGATGCCGAGCCCAATATCACGCTGCCAAAGCCTGTATGAAGCGCCGTGTCCTCGAAATCATTCCCGGTCTCATGGTCTGGACGACCTTGATCGCCTCCATCGCTCTATCCATCACCCAGCCGCTGTGGATGATTTATTTTATTATTTTATTTGATCTGTACTGGTTGATGCGGATTTTTTACTTTACCCCCTTCACGCTGATTTCTTGGTGGCGGTATCGCAAAGCGCTTAAACGTGATTGGCAGGCTGAAGCAGTCACGTTGCCGCACTATGAAGAGACGTATCATCTCATCTTCTTGCCAACCTACAAAGAGGAATACCCCGTTATCCGAGAAACATTAAAAACGCTTGCCACAACATGTTATCCGGCTGCACGGATGATGATCGTCTTGGCGGGAGAAGAGCGCGATAACGCTCGATTTGAAGGAGTGTGCAAGCAAGCCAGCCAAGAATTTGGCAGTACCTTTAAAACATTCTGGACCACAACACATCCCAAAGATCTCCCTGAAGAAATCCCTGGCAAGGGATCAAATTTGCATTGGTCAGGACACCAGATTTTACCCAAGATCCACACGCTCGGGCTTGATCCTGACCGCGTGATCGTTTCGTCTCTTGATGTAGATACAATCGTCCATCCGCAGTACTTCTCTTGCCTTACCTATCAGTATCTGACCGTCCCAGAACCTACACGCAGTTCGTATCAGCCTGTCGCGGTCTATAATAATAATTTATGGGAGTCGCCCGCTGCCGTGCGCGTGGCTATGTTTGGGACGACGTTTTGGTTGATGACCGAATTGCCACGCGCCGAAGGGATGATGACGTTCTCTTCGCATTCCATGAGCTTGCGCATGCTCATTGATGTAGGATTTTGGCAAAAAGATATTGTGTCAGAGGATTCGCGGATTTTTCTCCAAGGATTGGTGCGGTATCAGGGGCATTATCGCGTGACTCCGCTTTATCTGCCGGTCTCTATGGATACGGTCATGACGGGAGACTATTGGAAAGCCTTTGGTGCGCTCTATAAGCAGCAGCGTCGTTGGGCTTGGGGGGTAGAAAACTTTCCGTATATGGTCGAGGCGTTTGCAAAAGATACGCAGATGTCTTGGACCGCCAAAGCCGGTTGGATTTTTAAGCAATTAGAGGGGATGTATACTTGGGCGACCGCTCCTCTCCTTATTTTTCTCTTGGGGTATTTACCTTTTTGGTCTGCGCCTGATACGTTGCGCGAATTCGTGATTTTCCAAAATACGCCCTTTACTCTCCAATGGTTGATGCGCTTTGCCATGATCGGGCTATTCGTCTCCGCAACTCTCTCTTTCACGCTCCTGCCTCCCCCTCCGCGGCATTTCCGTCGTCCCTATGCCTACGGCATTATGGTAGCGCAATGGCTTTTGTTGCCCGTCACCTTTATCCTATTTGGAGCGGTCCCCGCGATTGATGCGCAAACGCGCTTTATGCTTGGCAAACCGCTCGGGTTTACCGTATCTCCCAAACGCTCTGTTCAATAACCCATGTCCTCTCCCTTTGCATCGATCCATTTTGCGGTCTCCCATCCCGCGAGTTCTGTCGTGCCCACTCTCCAAAGCTTGGGTGCGCAAACTTGGCAAAAATTTCAAATTATTATAGTGGATAACGCTTCACAGGATGTAGAGATCCCTTGGGAGCGTGGGATGGGGCCTGATGTCATGATGTTGCGTAATTTTCGTGATCAAGGTTTTGCTTATGCGCATAATCAAGCCCTGTCATCACTCTTCGCGCGTTGGGAACCATCGACGTGGCAAGAACGATACATTGTTCTGGCATCCTCACGTGTCTTATTTGCTCCAGATGCGATACAGCAGATGATCCAGGCCTTGGAGCAAGATTCGTCACTCATGGTCGCAGCTCCCAAAGTGCGGCAAGCAAGTTTACAGGCGCATGAAGAGAGCGACGAACCTATTCTCAAAGACAATGGTGTCATCGAACAAGTGGGCTTAAAGCTCGGTCACGGGTTAACCCTCTCCCCACGGGGACGAGGAGAAAAAGATGCGGGGCAATACGATAGCCAACCACCTGAATTAGTGGGGAGTTGGTGCCTTGTGCTGCGAGCGAGTGCCTTAATGCAGGCAAAAATGGGGGAGGAATGGCTTGATACAGATTTGCCGGAAGCCTACGCCATGGCGGATGTTGCCTGGCGGTTACGTACGCTACAGCTCCCAATGCAGCTCGTTCCTCAGGCTCTGGTCTGGGTACAGCGGGCTCAAACACCCCCTAAAGGCGTGATCGCTCGAATAACGAATTGGTACGGACAAGAAGCTTTGCAAGAACGAAAAGTTGCTAGTTACGCCTGTGTCTTGCGTGGGAAAAATGCTGCTTGGAGTTCGCTTATATTAGCGACGCCCTGGTTGTTTTTTTCTTGGCTAAAACGTCTCTTCGTGGTCTTGGCAGATCCACGCATCATCTCTGCGATCATAAAGAGTTGGCTCATCCTTCCACGCGCTTTTCGTAAACGAAGATTTCTATCACTGGCTATCCAGCAAGCACGACGCATCAAGTCTTAAATCAGGATAACAAAAACCACGTGGTCCGCAGCAATAGGAGTATGAGGCGGAGAACGTGGGAAAGTTTTATTACTGGAATGCCTTGCGGATCGCGGCAGCGACTTCCGGGACGGTAAGTTCAAAGTGGTAAGGAGAGATATCTTTAGGTGTGGCCACATTAACAAAAACGGGAAAGGAGGGTGTATTTTGTCCTTCGAATTCTTCTAACATCCAAAGACCCGTGAGTGATTCCCACTCTTCAGCGGGAACAATCCCAGGAACCGGATTTTGCTTGCTCGTAATCAGGTGAGCGGAGCTTTTTCTTCCGTAAGAACCCTTTGTTTGAATAAGTAGTCTAACCGTCTGAGTCTCACCTTGAATGGTAGCTTGACCTTCCATGATGAGATCCAGTTTTTTCTCATCCTGTTCAGGGGAAGAGACGAATCCTCTCCAGTGCCCGGCCAATGTAAGGATGCTGAGTGCGGTAGTAGAAACACGCGCGGATCCTCGACACCGCTCTTGCCATCGTAGCATAGAGTCGGCGTAAGGCTCATTCTTATACCATTGGTACTCGACCATTTGACGCAGAAACCTAGGTAGATGCATCCAGGCTCGTGTTAGCTGGTGCTGCATACTCATGCGGAGGATGTGGTATTGCCGATTCAGGAAGAGGTTGGACGCGGGATCAAGGAGTCTCTTGTGCCGCGTCACCTGTTCGTGAATGGTGAGGAGGGCTCCCTGAAGACACGCGGCGTTAAGCGCGCTCTGCAGCTTCCATTGCCTATATCGGGTATGAGCCGGATAAAATTGAGACAGCACGAAACGAGTAACATCGAATGTTGCACGCCGCGCATCGCTCCATGAGACCCCAAGAAGGGTCATGAGCTCTCCCGCCTCACATCCTTGATGAAAAGCATCACGTAAGCCATGGGTAAAGAGACTCAGCGCCTCGGGATACAGGGCGCGAGATTCAGTAACCTCGAAGTCTTCCTGGTAAATGCCATCGCATTTCCACGGAAGACGTCG
>JBPOJM010000002.1:0-8811 GCA_052033585.1 Patescibacteria group bacterium
TATGACTACAACCACTCACGTATCCACTCCGCACTGAAAATGCCGCCTGAGCGGTTTGCGCTCCAAGCGGCATCGACGTATCATTTTCTTAACAAGGTTGTTGTTTGAAGGATGGGGTCCATGCCACCACGTGTGGCGGGTTTTTAACAGAAGAGGGCTATATCTATGAAAAAACTTGATACAACTATTCGGATAAAGTTTAAGATGCCTTCTCTTTACAGAGAAGATCTCGAAGAGATTGAATCCACGATAAAGGCAATACCAAATCAATCGGGATTAAAGATCCGAACAGGAAATTTTGAATATGATCAATTTAGTGAGATTGCAGACGAAGACCGATCTGTGAAAGAAGTGGTCATATCATCAAACGAACCGTACATAAACCTCTCACTAAACAAAGCATCTGCCGAAATTTATGGATCCGGAAAAGATGCTGCCCAAATAACGGGGGTTGTTAAACTTATTGCAGATATCGTAAAAAAGCGTGAGAGAAAAATAAGATGGGCAAACTCACAGATATCCCCCAGCTTCTATTCATTTATATTAACAAGCGCTCTCTTAAGCGCACTTAGTCCAATCAAAGCAAAATGGTTTGATCGACTCACTCATCAACAATTGATTATATTAATCGTATTCACACTTATCCTCATAGTAACCGGCCTTCGAGATTCATTTTTTTTCTATTCCTCAGCAAATTTTACCTTTCGATCCAAAAAAGTTAATTGGCTTACACGAAACAAGGATCAAATATTGGTCAGCCTGATTAACACAATCGTTTCTGGAGTCATTGGATACTTTATCGGAACATCGAGATGACCGGACTCCTGCATTCCCACACCTCAAACACCCCAAAACCCTCTTCACCGGTGAGTTCCAGACCGGGGTGTCCTGCCACGGAAATTTCCGCGTAACAACGCGGATTTTTTCGTAGGGGCGCAAAGAAAATAGAACTATTTCTTATCATACGCTAGATTCTGCTCATGAAAGTCATTGAATTTATCGGAATGGCTCGCGCTGGAAAGACAACGCAGATTAACCGCCTAAAGTCACATCTAGAATCACAAGGACAACGCGTTGTTGTATTAAGTGACAGAGAACGAGCTCAATTACTTAAGACGCCACCAAATGAAGGCTTGGCATATACACTAACTTTTTTTGCAGCAGCCATTGAAGCCTATTACACTCATCTGAATGAAGTGGACTATCTATTAATCGATCGTGGTTTTAATGATGTTGAGGTGTGGTCGGATGTCCGTTTTTCTTTCGGTGAAATATCTCAAGAGGAGAGTGATGCGCTCAAGATAGTGTTCGAGCGATTTAAACAACTCGTGGATCAAACTATTTACTTCAAAGTCCCAATCGAAATCGGATTGTCTCGCCATGAGAATACTGAGCATCAAGCCGTCGATGACGTTGCAATGAATAAGAAATGGCTTGAAGTGTTGCAAAGCTCTTACGAAAAGAATCTGAAGTCGTTTAAGAATGTAATTTCTATCGATGGCACGCAGGAAGTCAATGTTGTCGAAGCGCAAGTTGTTGAGGCGATTAGCCGATCAAAGCTCTAATATTCATCGCGAGCCCCTGCCATGGAAATTGTCGCGTAAATACGCGGCTTTTTTTCGTAGGGGCGGAGAAGAAATCGAACTCTATGCGACAAATAGTGAGCGTGTTATAGTTTTCGCATGAAAAAACGTGTATCTATATCCTTGTGCATGATCGTCTTGGATGAAGAAACGTTCTTGAAAAGATCGCTCACAAATGTCGCTTCATATGTTGATGAGATGGTTATTGTTGACGGTGGTTCGACGGATAAGACTGTTGAAATCGCAAAGAACTTCAATGCTCGAGTTATTTATTCCCCATGGAAAGAAGACTTTGCCGCTCAACGTAATATTAGTTTAAAGCACGCAAGCAAAGACTGGATCTTGGTCATCGATGCTGATGAGGTGTATGAAAAGAAACTTCTAGAAGAGCTTCAATCCCTCGCACAAAATGACATCAAAATAGATGCGTTCGCTTTTCCTCGTAAAAACTATATTGACGGAAAGCAGACAACAGCCTATCCAGATCTTCAGACAAGATTTTTCAAACGGGATAAGAAGATTCGTTATGAACGGGCACTGCATGAGATAGTCGTTGGATTCCACCGAATCGCATCGGCGATGGACTTACACATTATCCATAAAAAGACATCTGAGAGACAGACACTGCAAAATACTCACTACGAAAGCATCGAGAAGTCCCTGAAGAGATAGAGTTCCGATTTCATCTAAGAACCCCTGCCAATAGCCGACTTGGTGTGGAAGACCGCTTTCCCTAGGGGGAGTGGACAAAGGTTCCGGGTGACCGGAATCCGAGCCAAGCCGGTTGTTAAAAACCCGTCACCAAGCGTGGCGGGTTTTTAACAGAAGAGGGCTTTATTTTAATCGTTTACGCTTCTTGCCTTCTTCTGGGAGAAAATTCTCGCCGCTCACAACCCCTTTTCCCGTCTGGCTTTCAAGCTGGGTACGTGCGCTTCGGGCGATGGAACCGCCTTTCTTGGCAGCGACTTCGTTTGGCTCATATCCATTTGCGTTCTCTGCTTTGGCAATCTGGGTTGTGGAGAGCTCTGCAAGCGCCGTGAAGATCAATTCCGCCTCCGTCATGTGATCGCGTAGATTTTCATACTTCAAGCCTTTGACCTTCTTATGTTGGCCAACAGTAATCCCCGACCACTCTTGATGGATCACATTCGTCAGCTTCGCGTATTCGATCCCTTCCTTAACCCCGTGGCTGCTCCAGTAGTCCGTCAGCTTATTGCGCACCTCTTGCCCGCGCATACGCCCTTCAATCCATTTCTCGGGTCTCCCAAGTGCCTGCCAGTTCTTGCGGGCACGAATAACGGCCATTTCTGGGTCTACAGTTTCTTGGAGACGTTCATACCCCACTTTGGCAAGCCATTGTTTGAAGGGTTCAGCCTTGCGCGAAGGGATGGACTGAATGATGCGTAGAGTACCCTCAACGTCAGCACAATTTACCTTCTGTTTTCCACCCTTTGTTTCGATCAAAAGGGGGGTGACAATTTGTCCCCACCCTTCGCTCAAAATAGCGTCTCTTGAGCGCATTTTTTTGATGTAGTCCGTTGGGTTTACGCTGTCTGTAAGCACCTGAATGACGTCAGGAACAGCGAAGTACCATTTTTGATCTTCCTCAATCCAAACCCGACGGACGGGATGGTCTTCAAAGATCACGATAGATTTCTGACTTGAACCGTCTTTTTTCTGGCGAGGCATAGAGGTAGTAAGTAAGTGTATTTTATAGGCTGGTCTCCTCATCGGCAACGACGTTGAGCATTGTAGCTAGCGTCTTGGGGAGAACAGGTTGGAATAAGGCTAGTTTGCGATGAAGATATGGGATGACGCCAACGACGTCCTTTTTTGCCTCTGCTTTGGCAAGCACCGTTTCAACGGCTTTTTTGTATCTCCCAACGGTTGCGGGAGAGGCTTCTTGTCTCAACTCTTCGATAGCGCTTTTGAGCCCATGATCTGGAACACGGTGAGCGAGATAATAAAGCATGGCACGGTCTCGCACTTCTTTCGCGTAGTCTCGAATCAGATGAAGAAGCTCGGTATCCTTGAGTCCATCCAAGCGTACAAGACGGTTGAAGCCCGTGACGTACACGCTCTCAAAGGTACGAAGTAAGCAGGCCTTTGCGATGTCGCTGCGTACAACTTCCTTCAAGGTAAAGTCTTTCTTCTTGGTCTTGAAGTACTTGCGAATCGTGGCATCAACCGCTTGTTTCTTTTGGAGGGAGAGCTCAATGCGTAGAGCGCCCCTTGTCCATTTGCCCGCCTTGTACTGACGAGCAATTTCTTGTTCAAGCTTGGTCTTGCCGTTCGTCACGATCTCGTCGAACTTGTCATAGATTACGAAGCCTTGAGAAGAATTGTAGAACTTGAGATAAAAGCCGTCTCTTCCATCATGGTAATCCCTCCGGTTGAAATCCGAACACTGCTTGAGGTCGTAGGGCATGAGCGCACGCAAGATACGATCTGTTTTTCCAAAGCTGGGACTGATTTGAAGAATCTTTGAGTAGTCCACCCGATAGACAATCGCATCCAAAATATCTTCTGCCGTAATTCCGATCTTGATTTCTTTGAGAGCTTCGGTGAGTTTCTGCGCCACAAGAGGAAGCAAGCGCTCATCCATGTCAAAGATGCTGGCACCATAAACGAGCTTTGGGAGCGAGGCTTGAATGACGAGTTTACGCTGTGATGGAATCATGCCCCGCTTTGAGCGACGCGATTGCTCGATGATGTGTACCTGCGGAAAGTATCTCCCCTCCGTTTTGCATCGTTGTGGGTAGTCGGTATAACGAGTAGAGAAACGCCCAAAGATACCGTACTCACCTTTGAGCTCTTGATACTGTGCCTTTGTGAAAAACTCATCGGAATAGACGACGAAGCGCGTGATATGGATGGTAACGCTATCTATCATACAGGTTGTTTTTTAAGTCGCTGATCGATACGGAGTAAGATTTCAAAAGCACCGAGCAAGTTTAGTGTTGCCTCGGGAATGTCGTCGGGAGCGAGTTTGAGCTCGTCCACAAAGTACCGTTTCGCAAGTTCATCAATGAAGATGGATTCACTTTCGGGCAACATAAAACTCCGAGCCTATAAAAGCCGTTTGGCTGTCTGGCGCGGAGCTTGGAGACGGTATTGTATCGGAATGCGATACGCCCTATACTGTCTTTACGTGGTAGTTCCGCATCAGCGTCGCTATCTCTGATAAGCCGTCCGTTACAGCGGGCGGTTTATCGTTTTCAGGAAGTTACGGTGGCATAGGGCTCGAAGCGTGAGCAGGAACAAGTAAACCCGTTCCAAAGCATTCTTGGATTCGATAGGTAGCGGTCTGGACGGAAACATCAAATGCCTTAGCGAGCTGCTGTAGCTGAGCCTCCCCGAAGCTCCCCGACTGGACTTTGATCTCTTGGTACTTCTTGATGAAGAAATCGTTTGGCATGAGGTACATAGCTGTTGCTCGTTCCGTCAGTCGTTCGAGGAGCTTCACAACGACACTTTCAGGAAGGGTAGTATTCAAAATCAGTTCATCGAAGAATGTAAGAAATTTGTCGTCTACGGTTTGCGTGAAATGCAGAAGCTCGTGGACTTGGGTATATCGCTGCCGTTTATGCGAAGCACACCGATTATAGAAAATGATGACGTGTGTCGGGTTTGCTGGGTCTACTTTCCAGAACCCTTCCGTCTGTCGCGTAAATTCAAACAAGTTACAAAACGACCGATACTCGAAGGTGAAACCGGACAAATAACGCTCCAAATAAAGCGGCTGCATCGGCAGGACAATGGAACCGCCTGCGTTCTCAATGACACTATCGACGATGCTCTTGAAATAGCCGACACCTTGGTTGAATAGGATTTGATACGGGCGTTTGCAGTCGGCAGGAAGACCGTCGCGGACGGCATCGTGTCGTAACCAATAGCCATCGCTAATGATGTTCCCCGTGGCCTTTGACATATCGGGCATACCGGATGACGTCCTCTGCTTCCTTATCTGAGTAGCCCAAATGTCGGAGAGACTGGGTAATCAGCTTGTAGCTGGGTCGTTCTTCGTTATTTAGCAAGCCAGCCTCCTCCAAGAAGGCACGCAAGGTAAGACCCAACCCATCCGCCAAGGCTTTGACCGTTGGGAGCGATAGGCTCTTATATTCCCCATTCTCAAGACGGGAAATATAGGCAGGCGAAAGACCTGACCGTTCGGCAAGCTCTCTGGCAGATAGCCCCGCTTGTTCACGTTTTTCCGTGACTAACTTGGCAATCTTTGTCTCTGAGGATGGGGTATTGGTATCCATACAGGCACAAGATAGCAGGTGTGTTAACCATTGTAAATACTTTGTTGCCTGTATGGGAAGATGGTCTCTCTTCCTCACTCATCCATGAGCGAGTTATTTGCGTAATACAAAACAGAGCTCCTTAAACTGGAGCTCTGTTTTACGTATTCGTCTTAGAATTGGCCCGTGATCCAGCGAGTTTTATGATTTACATCTTCTATCATCGCTCGAAATCCGTTATCCGTCGTCCATTCAATCGCACGCCATGCAGGCTGAGGATGATCTACACCATCCGTCGGGAGCTCATTGCCCTCTGACTCAGGCCAAGCTACCGCTTTTTCTCTTGTTACGCTCATATTCACCTTATCCGTTTCAAGGTTATATCCGATTAACGCTTCTGGGTAGCAGCCACCGCCACCACAAGTCACAGGGTAGAATAGAGCCTTCGTGAAGGACTTGTTCCAAACTGGTGAACCGAAATACGAACGTGGAAACTGGGCTAAAGATCTTGCCGTATGTGTCTGCAGGGAGTATACGTATGAGACGAAATGATTTGGTCCACCGACCCCACAATCATCTGTAGTGGTACATGTTTCATAGCTAAACGAAACGAGCGCAAGGTTTGAGGCATCTGCAGGTATATTTCCAACCATTTCCGCTCCAAACAAGATAGGAGCATCCGCTATCCCCTTAACCATATAATCACTAAGCATAACTTCTCGTCCCTGATCTTTAGCAACTAATTGGTTACGTCCGACACAAAAGCTGTGAGTCTTCCCGTCCCAATCAGAATGCTTTGTTGTAACCTGACCGTCGACACAGCGATGGACGAACTCGACATTGGGAACAAATTGTCCGGGCGTTGCAGTCATTACTTTTACAGTTTCGATATCAGTGACACGAGGAGTGCTGGGTAATGCTTCAGGAGAACGTTGAGGCGAGGCACTGGGAGTAGCGACTGTCTTTTCTGGATTCGGGGTAACCGTTACAGAAGATGAAGCTCGCAGGATTGCCTGCATCATTACTGACTGACGATGTAAAACGACTCCGAAACCAGCTACAGCAAGTACGACCAGAACAATTATAAGCCATTGAAAATGCTCCTGTTTCATAAAGAACGATATCTCAAAATACAGTGAATAATTAGATGAGAGAAGTATACCATAACAGAGAGCGAGCGAGAAAATCGACTCTTACAATCCATGATATGGCAACAGGGGGGGCCGCTCTAAGTCAGTACTCGCACAGCAATCCTTGGGAAAACACACATTTCTCTATAAATTTCCTCCCAATCAAAGGTTCCGAACTCGTCAGCCAGCTCCTGCCATAAAAAACATCCGCTTGAATGAGCGGGTATTTTTATTAGGGAGAGGAAGGAATCGACACCGAGTTGTTTCTGTAAGGAGACGAAAGTCGATACACTACTGAAAAGAAAAGCTTTCCAATATTCCCATCAAGCGAGCGTTCCAGAGCTCCATCGCTTTGAACCATGATTCAAAACGGCTTCACACGCTATCCAATCCCAAGTGTATCAAAACTAAATCCACCCCGCACGCGAACCGAGAGAGTATCTCGTTGCGTACGGGGTGGTCAGAGGGACCAAGGGCATAAGAGCTTTATTCAAGCACTAATTGCCCAAGACACCCAGTTCTACGCGGGCAACTCACTGAAGCCGACGAACGACCAGTACTCAGGCCACGAATGGAAGGCCCCGTAGCCGCGGAGCTCGCGTTCGTCATCGTTGATGGAGGAACTCGGCACGAATTCGCTATGACCCTGGCGGTAGACATGCATGCAGTTTTTGTAGTCGGGGATACTGGCATGGTGACCCTGCAGCCCATAGACGCGACACCACTGCGTGAAGGCACCGGCATGGCCGTAGAAGCCCCGCGCCTTGAAGTACTCTCGTACCTCGTCCGAAGAGATCTTACATCCGGGCTTCCAGAGATCCCACTTGAAGGACTTGCCGCGGCCCGAGATCGGGTTGCGGTTCATATCGAGGTAGTAGTCCCACTCTTCGTACCAGCGAAGTTCGTCGGGAGTGAGATTCAGCTCCTGGATCACGAGCGCCGTGAGGTCGACGGCGGCCATGTCGGGAACGACGATGATGTTCTTGCCGTTGGCCCCGCCACGGTACGGCGTGCCGCTCGCGTCGATGATCTTGACGGACGACTTCTGCTGCTCGGCCAGCCAATCATCGTAGGCGACCTTCACCATGCGCTCGAGAGTTGCACGGCCTGCGGGCGTAGCGAGCCGGTAGATGGCCTCGAAGGACATCCTCCGCTCACGCGCCACATCCATGAGACTCGCCGTGAACCCTTGAAAGAAACCCGCGCCACGCTCGATGTCGGACACATTCTTCTTGCCCATGATCGTCTCTGCTCCGTTGGCGATTGGCTCATCCCTCATCCACACAGCATGCGGGACCCCGGACTTGCCTTTCGTAGAAACTTGGATCTTGGTTTTAAGGAACGTGCCATAATATTATTATTTTAATACAAAAGTCAACCCGAGGACGCCAGAAATGGCTAATTCTAGCCTTTTTTATTTGGATGGGTTATTTAAGGTTTTTTAGTATCTAATGTTAGACAAAAAACTTATCAACTATCTTTTCCAAAAGGCGCACCTACAACCTAAGAGACTCGGCGCTAAGCAAGGGAGTGGTTTCGAACCAATTCCCGTATGGCCTACCATAACAAAAAGTCGTAGTAAGACGATTTTTGTGTTAGTTTCTTCTATATGAAATATTACCTTTCCTCCTTCAAGATTGGGGACGATCCAACGAGACTAAAGGATCTTCTCCCAAAAAATAAAAAAGCAGTTTATATCTCAAATGCGCTCGATAGATATAACGATAATGGCAAGTCCCCCAAATTTCGGACACGGTTTCTCGATTTTGCGGTTAGTGGTTTAGATGGATTTAGACGACGGCGACAGCCGTCGTTTTCCGTTCCTGTTTCTGCCTGAAGATGCTCGGTGGCATC
>JBPOJM010000029.1:0-5478 GCA_052033585.1 Patescibacteria group bacterium
GCGCGCTACCAACGTCTCATCTATTTATACATTCTATCCACTGTCGGGCTAAGGAGACTCGAACTCCTGACCTCTTCGTCCCGAACGAAGCGCGCTACCAACTGCGCTATAGCCCGGCATTGGATAGAATTTGTCGCAAAAATTTAGCAGGGTAAATTTTTCGTTGCAAGCCTTACGACGGAGGATGAATATGTGTGTTCGATTTATCCGCCTCTAGACTGTTTAGCGACTGACGCTTCATCACGTAGGCGGCCAATAAAGCGGTTATTGGCACTGTGAAGATTAGGCCTATGGTGCCGGAGAGAGAGCGGATGATTTCGTCGACGACGGAGTCGAAGTTTATGAATTTGAGCCAGGATCCGCCGAATTGTTTGTAGAGGAGTAACGTCGATAGTGAGCCACCAACGTATGCATACACGAGTGTATTCGCTAAAGCGGACATGTGATCGTTACCAATAACCATGCCAGCGCGGAACAGCTCTTTTAACGATAAACGATGGTTTGCACGACGAACTTCTGCGATACCGGAAACGATAGACACCGCCACGTCTTCGACCACCCCGGCAGAGGCGATGATAATACCCGCAAAGAGAAGACCGCGAGGATTTAGAAGAGGATTCTTATCAAAAAATAAGCGATCTTCTTCGGTCGAGAGACCGGAAAGATGTGCCCAGTCAGCGAATATCCAGGAGACTCCGTAGGCGATTAAAGAACCACCAATTGTCCCAATAGCCGTTACAAGCGTTTTGCGATTCCAACCGGTGGCAAAGCCACTTGAAATGAGGGTAAAAACTCCGGAAAGGAGGATCGCGATTGGAACAGGATTAAATCCGCGTAAAAATAGTGGGATAAGGACGTATCCAATGAGAGCAATCGAAATCAAAATGGACAGCGCCACCTTTAGGCCTTGCCACCCGGCTAAGATAACCAACATTAAGACGAACAATATTCCGAGCGTGATCAATGCGGCGCGACGGTCGAAGCCTTCTAGATAATAATTTGATCCGCCGCTATTTCCTGGCTGGACAAACACTACGACTTTGTCCCCTATTTCTGGATGAAGTTGATAGGGGTTTGAGCCGACATCGGAGGAAATTTCTTCTATCTTACCCTTGGAAGGACCGGACAAAAACCGAACCTGATAGACCTCGACTTGTTGGCCTGTGGAGGTCGTTTTTTGGTCGCGAACCGTGAGGGATTCAATGATCCCCCGTTCGTAACTTCCTTCTACATTATCCTGGGTAACGACCGTTGAGCCATCGATGGAATCTGAACCCTGGGCCTGCGCAGCCGTACAAAAAAATCCACTGAGCCCTAGACACAGACAGGCAAGCAAAAGAAAACGCTTCATATATCCAAGCCTATCATGAGCTCGCTTGCCAAGGGTAGGGGCGAGAATACACACCCTCTTCACGCGCGTAGGTGTTTAACCAATGAAGCAGGTGTGCGGTTGCCCGCACGTCATCACGATTATAGCGGATGATATCATCAAGAATGGCATGATCTTGGCTAGATAACCAAGATTCGTAGGCCGTGATTGAGGCACGACCGCTTTGAACCTCGCTCGTCCAAGAAAATCCCAAGAACTTACAGATATTTTTTAAACTATAGAAATATAATGGGTAGACCGCGTACTCCCTCGCCCCTTCTTTCAGATCAACTAAGCGTGTTTGGAAATGTTTAAGCCAGGGGTTTTCCGTGTCTCCATAGCGCTTCCCCAAAATCTCTAAGCGCGTCGCCTCATAATTCGCGTAATGATAGATCGTGTACTGCTCTGGCAACGTAGGAAGCCAGGCGAGAAATTCTTTCCACATTTTCCTCTCATCTTCTGGGCGCTCCGCTGTGAATGATTGATAGCGCTCCCCTGCTCCGTCCTTTATCCAGAATCCGTACAAATAATCCGTATCGGTCATGGGGTGGCTTTCAATATCGAAGTGGATTTCAAGACCACTTGTTTCATGCGTCCATGGTTTTTTGATGATCACACAATCATCGACTAAAGACCGCGCTTGACGCTGGATCGATTGAAGAGCGCGCAGCGTCATACCTGGCGCTTGACCTGCAAAGGATTCTGGATCCATGTCGGCGGCTTCGTAGATGGTGCGAATGCCTTGCTCGCGTAAAAACCCGAGCTTGTTCATATCGACGTTGAACAAGAGAGCGATATCATCATGCTCTTTTGCCAAGCGGAAACAAGCCTTTCCCCAAGGAGAAGTATCTTCGCACGTTTTGCGATAGACAGGCTCTGGACGTTCACCGCCTATAACCCGCTCTAATTTGGTGGTAACTTCCTTAAACTCGGCCAGATATTGGTCTGGATCGATCTCAAGGCGATCACCATCGCTATTGATGATGGCAGGATGCGCGGGGAAGCGTTTTTGGATGTTGTCGAGAAGGACGCTATAAAATAACAATTGAAAAACATGTTCTTTTTTGACTTCATGCGCCCGCTTTACGTCCACTGGCACATAATACCAATTACCCAGCGCACTCTCACCTTCGTGACGCTCAAGAATATCAGGTCTTCCCTGCCACTCCCCATTCACCAACCATCCTTGATAGATGACTGGGACTCCCGCTCGCATGAGCTCCAAGGTCTTCGCTGCTCCATCCGCCGGGGAAACCGTGGACACGGTCTCAAAGGCTCCATACTGGGTTCGGACGACCTGCTCTTCATGATCGAGGCCATCAGCGAGGCGCTGCTCCTCGAACTCAGTTAAAGGACGACGTTCCGCAGGGTCGCCAAAACGCTCCCAATAGGGCCAATGTGGACATTGCAGATAGCGGTAAAAGTCAGTCGCGGTGAGCATATGGCGTGTATCGTGAAGCGTGAAGCGTGAAACGTCAAACTTACCAACTGCTAAACCTATCTCAATACGCATCGGCAAAGACCGGCGCAAGATATCGATCCGTTGGTACGAATGCATCTGTTAGATGCGGTACCTGATGTCCGTGCAGAAATGCCTCGACGGTCGCATCTGGGAGTAACTGAGTGAGACGTGCATATTCTTCTGCGGATAGATTTGTCTCGCGCGCAGAGGGCGAGAAGGCGGATCGCCATGCACTCACATCAATCGCCTTGTCACTTGCCATAAGAACAATGGTGTTTCTCCCCTTCACAAACTCAGATGCTCCGGCAGCAACATAGACGTGTCTCCACACTTCTTTAAGTGTGCGCAGCATGGCCGATAAGAATTGCCCGTAACGTGGATCATCAATGATATTGAGGGCGTAGACCCCGTCTTGAGACATGTGCCTCTTGAGGAGCTGATGAAATTCCAGCGTAGTGAGATGATATGGAACGCTAAAATCATTGAAGGCATCTCCAAAGACAAGGTCAAATTTTTTCTCTTTGGGTAGACGAGATAAATACATTCGGGCGTCGAGATTTTGGGTTTCGATTGGGGTATTCGTAGGCAACCCTAAATGCGTCATGTTAACTTCGGTTACTCCAGGATCAATCTCCGATACTGTGCTATGGGAGTTCGGATAATAGGCGGCCAAATAGCGTGGCAACACATAGCCACCCCCGCCAATGAAGAGCGAGGTGAATGACTGTTCTGGTGTATAGTTGTGCGCAATTAAATGCGCATAGACCTGTTCATATCCATATCCTAATGCTTCTGGATGGCCAAGCCGGACATAGGAGTGAACAAGGTGATCAAGGCGTAAGCTGTAGGCGCGATTCTGCTCAGAAAAATTGGCATCTTTAATAAGCTGCACACAATAGTACTGCGTTTCTTTTAAACAAGCGGCTGGCGCTAGGAACAGCACACCTAATCCTACGATTAGCACAAGAAGCACGCGTGGACGGATTGCGTTCACCGGGCGAGAGACCCACAGGCCAATACTAATACAGACTAACACCAAGCAAACGAGTAGTCCGCGCGTCCCGACCCAAGAGATGAATACAAATCCTGTTCCAAGCGTTCCCACCAACCCTCCAAGAGTGTTCCATGCCGCTAACGACCCTGATCGTGCGCCTAAACCCGTGAGATCATGGATCTGGATACGCATTAATTGAGGCGAGATCGTAGAAACAGCGATCGCCGCTGGTAAAAAAGCGAGCGTCGTAAATAGAATTGTGCGCAAAATGAGAGGTAACGTGATGGAAGCAAAGAGCGGACCTGTGATAATCACAACATAGACGGCAAATAGGATCGCAACTCCTGACCAGATAAACGACTTCCCTAAGAGCTGCTTTGAAGGACGCTGGTCTGCCAAAATTCCGCCTAAAATATTTCCGGCGATGATGCCTAGTAATATAATCCCAATGCTCCCTGTCCACGTGTAGATCGAGACGCCGATATAGGGCGCTAAGACCCGACTCATAACCACTTCCAGAGACAACAGGGAGAAGCCGCTCACAAATGCCAACGCTGACCGCTGTGCGGAGGATATTTTTTCTTCTGCCGTAACAGAAACGCATTCGGACACTAACGGCTCCTTTATTACTTCTGGCAGACTAGGAGCGCTTCTCTTTCTTTCCTGAAGGAGAGAAAGCACGCCCATTCCTCCCAATACTCCCCCAATACACCATAAAATAACCGGCGTCGAACTCCACATGACCCAAATAAATCCCGTACTAAACGTTCCGATGATACTTCCTAAGGCTGAAGCGGCGTTCAACCCTCCCACCATCTCTCCCGTCTGCCCTGGTGCAGATATTGACCGCTTCACAAAGCACGGATAGATCGCGGCCAGGATCATGCTTGGCAAACACAAAACCGTCGCACTCATTATCACCGCGATAACTCCTAATGGCAGCGAGGATTCCAAGAGATGCGGACCGATCCACTTTGCTATTGGGTACATACACGCCACCAATACCCCTCCTCCCACCAACAATCCTCCTGCCCAATTACGCGAGGGTACGCGATCAGCGAGAAAACCTCCCAATCCATACCCAATCGCCATCGAAACAAACACGATTCCAATAACACTTGCCCAGGCTAAAAGAGATACTCCTATATACGGTGCGAGAAGTCGACTTGCGACAAGCTCTACCGTCATCAAACAGATATTTACTAAAAGGATCGTGAACCAAATCTGCGTCCGTCCTCGGAAACGAGCCATGAAAGAAGAGAGCATGAACGAGATTGTACCCTATAAACCGCAAAACGCCTCGAGGGCGTTTTGTTTGTTATTGAAAGGTTATTTGCTTTCTTTGTGGCCAATTCTGCCTTTGCAGGTTTTGCAGAACTTTTTCAGCTCTAAGCGGGCCTTAATGGTCTTCTTGTTCTTACGAGAGTGGTAATTGGTCTTACCACACTGCGTACACTGCATTTTGATCAGGTTATCCTGGGACATATCAGGGAATGGAAAATTGATGGAGCCGGCGGACGGATTTGAACCGACGACCTACGGTTTACAAAACCGTTGCTCTACCAGCTGAGCTACGCCGGCAGGCGAAGCATTTGTAAATCTACTACAACGCCCGAAGCTTAGCGAAAAAGAGGATATCCGTCAATCCCCTTC
>JBPOJM010000024.1:0-74453 GCA_052033585.1 Patescibacteria group bacterium
GACTCTTGTCCCGTTTTTGATGGCCAACAAGATCTCTTCCTTCAACGCTTTGTCGACGTGCTTTCCCATATACGACATATGATGGGGCAAATCGAGAAAGTGTGTCTAGTGTATGGGGTCCATGCCAAAATGACAGCAAGGACCTCGGCGAGATTAAAAGAGTCGTAAGTTCTTTGCTGCAAATACTTGATAACTTGGATAACGATAATACTTTTATTGCTGCAACAAACTATATTGAAGTACTCGATAAAGCTATCGTGCGCAGGTTCAATAAGGTTATAGAGTTTAAACTTCCTACATCTAAAGAAAAGAAAGCGTACATAACAAAATTAATTGAGCATAGCGGTCTTAGTATTAAGACTACCCTCGTTGACTCACTATCTAAGATGGTGCCGAACAAATCATATGCGGAGATCAGGGACTGGATCATGAACAAGCTAAAGAGATATGTTTTGGATAAAGCCAAAAAGGGACAGAGCTTGAAAGAAGTAGGTAAAGATATTCTTGAAGCTTAAAAGACTACAGAGATGAGCAAGCGCCACCTTTAGAGCAATACAGAGCCTGAATAAAGGGGACGCCGCGCTTGTACTCTCTCAAATAGAGTATGACCACTTTGTACAACACTTAAGACATCATAATGGTTGAGATATGTCGTCTGATATTGAGCTCTACGAAAAACAAGCAGATCAATATGAGATTATCCAGCACCTGCGGCCTGACTATCAAAAGGCGGAAGAGGCTTCTCTTGAGTTAGCTGTTCACCACATTCCATGTGCGGTAGTAGATGTGGTCGATTTTTGCGGAGGAAATGGAAGCTTCTTGTACAAGCTCTCGCAAAAGGCTCCTGTTTCAGATGCCTTGATTATCGATATTAACAAGCTTTTTTTACAACTCGCCGAAGCTCGTTCATGGGGAAAGACGAACATCAGGACACTGCAAAGCGATATTCTGATGGCTGAGATCACGTGTACTTTCGACTATGTCCTTTCTATTTTTGCGTATCATCATGTACCAGACGGTAAAAAGCTTAGCTATCTAAAAAAAGCATTTAATGCCTTGAGGGATGAGGGACGGATGATTTTAACGGAGATTTATCTACCAAGTTTGGATGTGACACGAGCATATTATGAAAAATTGCTATCTGAAATACCACGTAATCAAAGAAGTAAGGAGCTGGAAATATTCTTGCGGCAAACCGCTCAAAGTACGCAGAGTGAATTTAAGGTAGGAAAGCACTTTGCGGATGACCAGATCGAGAAAGTCGGATTTCAGGTTATTGAAGAAAGGAAGATCTGGCCGTTGGATAATACTTTTTCGAAAGACGTTGGAACATTCGTTACGGTCTTGGAGAAAAATAGCCTGACCAAATAAGACTTATTCTTCCTTAAAACAGACAACGCACCCGGGCAGGTTCACCAAGTAAAGATAAGTGGTGGTCGCCTGCCGCGAGTGCGGTAGAGGTTGTTTAGATTGTCGTCATTCGACGCTTGATGCGCCAGATGAGGTAGATCATCCCGAGCGTGGAAGGGATCGCACGCACGAGGTAGATGGCGGAGTAGATGTCTCGTCGCACGACAGCTGGGTAGAGCGCCGCGAGGCACGCCCCGAATCCGCATACCCAGAGCATGTATCGCTCCTTCGTTTCTGTCGCACGCCACAGCTTGTGTGCCGTAGCGGCGTACGCCACCACCCCGAGGAGTTGGACGAGGCAGTACGCCACGAACGTGTGGCTCTGCCTCGCGATGAGCCACCCCACCACGATTGCCGCGCCGCTGCCGAGGCAGAAGCGTTGAACCGGGTTGAAGGCGAGTTCCCTCAGTGTTCCATCCAGCGACCGCCTCACGAGCATGGCGATGAGGATGGCCGTCGTGTTGACTGCGGCCGCCAGTAGTCCGATGTTCGCAGTCAGGGAGTGGCGCGGTGAACTGAGGTACATCCAGCTCGCCATCGCCATCATGGTGAACATCAGCACCCACGTCGCCGGAGCGGAGCCTGTACGTCTTCTCCAGATCCACCATGCGTAGACGACGCCCGAGCCGGTGCTGAGAAGCGCAGCGAGGAAGGCGGCAGCAACGTAGATCACTTGCCGCCCTCCTGTTGCACGCGAGACCACCTGTAGTGACTCTTGGCGATCGTGTGCGTGATCGCCGCGAGGACGTAGCCGATGGCCGGCACCGCCATGAGCACGATGAAGTGCTGCCAGCTCCGAAGCGCCTCACCCACGAAGAGCAGGAAGATCAGGTAGATCCACGGCACCATCCCACCGCCGGTGAAGGCGAGCACGATGGTGTAACGATCACGAGGCGTGATGTACTCGTCCAGCTTGGGCTTGCTCAGAAGGAAGAACAGGTACCACAGACAGATCGCCCAGACGAGAGCGTCGAGGACGACGATCCATGCGTGGCTCGACATCGCCATCATGGTGACGATGGCGATGGCCCCAACCAGCGCGTAGCAGACGAAGAACAGCACTGCTCCGATCGCGAGCCCTCCGAACACCGCGAACACGGTGTGGATAGCAGCTTTGTGCGAGAGATCCCTTCCGCTTGTGTTGATGGTCATGGCGACCGCTCCTTTGCGAATTGTTACGTGGCTTATGGTCAAACTGATGACCGGTGCCCACTAAAAAATGGCATAATATAGTAAAAAAGTCAATCCACTCGACATAGTCTCGGTAATAAAAGCAGGACCGTTAGACGGCCCTGCTAATTGAACGACTTCTCCTTCCTTTTTTGGCCACCTATTGTCCACGAGTTGAAGAAGGTTGGTAAAATGCTCTGACACTTGAAGACGTTTGAGAAACGAGAAAAGCCTTTATGTAGAGCATTTTTTCGCTTCTTAACGCCATTAACTAATAGCTTATATCAAGTGGTTCGTATCCCTTCGCACCCGCCACGTAAAAACAGCGCAGAAATGCGTTGTTTTTTGTTGATGCTGTTCACGTGGCACAGCCATACAAAACCTATCTCTCAAAATCTTGGATAAAATGCAATCAGTAATGCTAGTATGAAGCATGGCCATCTTTCAAGAAACAAAAACACGAACCATCCTAAAAACAGTTCTTTGGAGGATTATCGCTACACTTATCACTTGGGGCAGTTTATACTACTTTACCGGACAATTTTTTGAATCAAGTAAAATCACAATCGTCGCCGCAGCAATCGGAATGGCTACATACTACGTCTACGAACGAGCTTGGAACGACATTAGTTGGGGAAAATACAAAGAATAATTAATGCAACCTATGCCCTCCCCCTACGAAACCCTGGTACGCGACCTAGATGCCCAATCATTCCATAAAATGCCCCTTCGCTGCTCACGGGCAGATATAGAAACCGCCGTGAAAGCCTTCTTTCGTTTTATGGCATTGCCAGAAACCACGAAGCGACGCTTCGCCTTCAAACTTGAAGATTACCAAGGCCAAATGGAAATGGGATATTGGACCCGCTCTCGCGCCGAAGGCAAGGCAGATAATCGAGAGTATTTTCATTATGATGCCGCTGCTGACGAGGCGTTTCGTAAAACGGGAGCAGATTGTCCTGAACTCATCACCTTCATGGATGCCGCCAAAATCGTTTACGAGGCTACCCTCCCAACCCTACGCAAAGCCGTGCAAATTATCGATGAAGTGTACCCTGGCATTGAAAAGAAGATTTTTGAACCGGGCCCCGGTCGATTCTTGCAAGCCCCTATTCGCTTTTTAGGATATCCAAACACAGATCCAGGAGACTTCCTCGCCTCGGGACATTACGACAAGGGAATCGTGACCCTTGCGATCGCGGAGAGCGCGCCCGGACTCCGCATCGGAAAAACACCGGACACCGTACGAGATGTCATCCACGAAGAAGGCTACGGCCTCTTTTTCCCCGCCATTCAACTTGAACCCCTTACGAATCCCCATTTTGCCCCAGGCTGGCACGACGTCATCCAAAAAGACCAAGACACCTTTACATCGGACTATTCACGCTGGGCCGTCGTCCTATTTTTTGCTGCCTGGGATGAAAGGACTACGACTTGGGAGGATCGACACAAGCCGAAATATTAACGGACGGATTTTATCTGCATTACTTGAAAGCCATATTTTTCCACGTTCTGAGGTGTCCATGCTGGCATATCCTTCGTTTTGAGAATGTAATCGATTTCTATCGTACAGGTTCTTCCTGTATAGGCCTGCCGAACTGGATCCCATTCTTCCAAAACCATCTCGTCACCGCTCTCAACGTCAAAATCCGCTAGACGAACTTCAAACCGCTTTTTCCCCGTACGTACATCTTCGAACAAAGAAGGAATGCACTTTTTATGATGAATCATACAAGAATTCTATGGTATACAGGAGCTCAGAACAAGGGGATCATTTTTCAAGCGCATATCCAATCAGCGCTAGACGTATCTCTCAAGCAATATTCGACCCTAATGCGCGCTAAGAGCTTTTCTCCGTTGAGCCCTCTTTCCCGCAAGAATAGCAACAGCAACTGCCCCATTAATCAAGAAAATATATAAAGGGTAGGCAAGCAACGACGGCTCCAGTCGACCAACGGAGAGCACTGCAAAGAATCCTGCAAAAGCTGACAAGATCCAGGTGACGGGTGTTTCAGTATCTGGCTCCTCATACGACTTAATAATGGTCAGATAGCCCCCCATCGCATCAATGAGCGTCGTAAGATAAACCGCAAAAACTGGTTGTTTAGTAAAATACCAAATTACGAGGGTCAGAGCAGATGCCGCGAGAGTAATGACGTCTCTTTTCAAGAGCCCACCATACCCGTTCTTAATAGAGAGCAAAAAGACGATAATGACACCTACCCCTTGTACACCCGGAAGCCAAAGTGAATGCGTTGCTCCTATCGCAAGATTGGAGAAGAATCCCATAACCGTTAAAACGCTCCAAATGAGCCACGAAGCCCTTTCAGGTTTAACCTCTTTCTTCAAGATTCCACGGATATAGGGTACGTAGCAGAGGGCGCTTAAACCACCCGCAAGCCATCCGAATACTCTGAAAATATCGAATTCAAACATGTAGGTACTCTAACCGACCGGTACTTTCTTGTCTCCTCCAAATGGCTAAAACAGACAACGCACCCGGGACAGGCTCGCGAGCGGTCGCCTCATCCCCTTTCCCAGAGAGGATGTAGAATTTTTTTGATAAATACCTTTCACGCGGGTAGAATCTCATCATGGAAAGAAAACTGTCAGAGCGAGAACTTCGCTCACCACCATTAGAAGAGGTACGACTCTCAGAGATTCCATATGGACCACCCTCCACCAACGAGAGAGGAACGATCACAATACAAGAAGCGCAAGTCCCGATACAAATAAACGCACATGAGTTTGAGCTATATGTTGAACTCACAAAAAAAACAGGACCAGCGATGCGCTCCAGAAACTACGCTTTTGTAATTCGCAATGCGGATAATGGAACAGTTACCCCCAATATCCTCGCAGAGGCTACTTTTATTGAACGTAACGATCATATAGAAGTTATATCCAGCATCCAGAAGGAAAACGACCACCATTCGCTTACTGGCGCAGGTTTACTAGCCTACAAAAAAGTATTGGAGCTCATCGAAGATCTTGCAAAAACAAACAAGAAAAAACTTGTCCATACTGTCAAAATGGACCGTTCTATTTCAAAACGTAAGAATCCATTGACGGCTGAGCGATGGCTTGCATTATTTGGACCGGTGTTAGAACAACATGGATATGTACATCTTGACGAAGGGCGCTGGCAAAAGACCTTCAATAACCAGTAATCAAGTAACTTTCTTTCAGGGGTGAACGACAAGGAAACTTCGAACCGCATCCCTTATATGCCGCCACGAAAAAGCGGGCAGGAATGCTGGTTTTTGTTTTCTTTACATAGCGAACATCTGGCATCAAATACCATGCAGAATGTGCATCCTTAAGATTCAGTGGTAGCATTATCAGAGTTATGCCTTTATTACCCTCCGAAATTGAAAGGGCCATACTGAATAAAAAACCTGAGATGGTGGGAGAGGAAGGGGTGCTGTATAGTATCCCCCTAAGAAATGAGGCCTACTTCGCCAAGCAATGGCGCGGAAAACACTTCGTAGACGCCACAGCCACCTACTCTGTTGAGTCGGGAAAAACACCCGTGTCTCCCTATTGGCACAAGGTTAAATTCTATGAGCAAGCGCTCATTCATCAAGCTTTTCCTGAAAATAGCGTAAAAATGAGCGCCGCATACGACCCTCGCATACACAAAGACACCTCCTCTAGCGAGTGGAAATTTGATCCAGATAACGGACGGCCTGTTACCGTCATAGTGGAAGTGAGGGGAGATGAAAGCTTACAAGCTTTGCGTGACCAGATTATTAAGGATGGGTATAAAGGCATGTATGCAACTCAGGAAGCTGACAAAAAAGGCATGATGCGTAGAACAAAAAATCCTTGGATAGAAACAGAGGATCAAAGTACTCTTGAAAAGACCGTCTCGGATACAGACGATAAGATTCGAAAGCTTTTAGGGAAGGAACTTGTGGTACCTCTATACGACCCAAAAGAACCAAAAAACTCAATCACACTCTTAAAATGGTTGGCTGAACAAAAAAACAAGGATAGTATTCTTTGCCGTTTTTTTGATCATGGGCTCGTACCCGTCCACCCTGAGTTTAATTTTATCCCAACTGCTCCTTCAGATTCAGGTGGTCCTAAAGGAGTATTTCTTGAGGTGACGATTCTCGACCCTCAAGCTTTACTCAATAAGCTCCTGGACACACACCCCTCCCAAGAAGAAAGAAACCTCATTAGCAAGAAGATGAACACCTATCTGCTTTATAGAAAGCTAGATGAGATATACGATCAAATCTTTGCCAAACAATACACGGCTGAAATTGAAGATCCAATTTTGATAAACCCTGAAGTAAAGAATGCCGTATTTCAGGTATTGGAATACGCCAAACAGCATGCCCGCACGCTTCCTCCACAACGTATTTCTGAGTTTCTAGACACCCTTTCCCTGCGCCTGGATGAATCCGTTCACTCCCACACAGACACAAGTTCCGTTTTAGAAGATTTACGAAAAGTTCGCTCCTTCTTTGTTTAAGGGCACCTTATTCTCCCGAAACCATCCTCCAACCTCCTCCCCTTAAGCCCGCCAACAAAAAATCCGCCTTAATAAGCGGATTTTTTGTATGTGGGTTTGCGTTGGGGGCGCGCTGGTGACGTTTGTCCACTCATGAGCATTTCACCATCTCACGCTTGAGCGTGCTAACATGTAGGCATGTATCTATTTCGTGTTGTCGTGAAACCTTCCCTCATTGAAGGGAAGGGGGTTTTTGCCGATGAAAACATCCCCAAAAATGCACCTGTGTGGATATTTGATCCGCAGCACGATAAACAAATCTCTTCGGAGAGGTATCATGCCTTATCCGAAGAAGAGAAGGTTGATATCCGAAAAGTTGGTTACGTTTCTCCAACATCAGGTGATTGGATATTCCCCCCTGCAAATGATCCAGCAAGATACACAAACCATTCATCAAGCGCGAACAATTTATCCGCTGTCTTTGATCCCACTTCTTCGCCTGAGCCGTTCTTCATTGCACGATCCGATATCCGCAGAGGTGATGAACTCGTTGTGAATTATTCCGAGTTTGATGTCTCAATCAAAACCGAAAAACCAGAATGGATGAAGTCAGAAGAAAACAAGACGAAGAATACCAGTATTGAACAGTATTTATTGTAAAATACCCCCACTTGACCTACCCTTTCGCTACTATGACAAAAGAACAGGTGCGATCAATAATACAGACATATGGTCAAGCATGGGAACAACAAGACTCATCCCTCATCTTAACCATTTTTAACGACAATGCCACCTATCAAGAAGGTCCATTTGCCATACCAATGCAAGGACACAAGGAAATAAAGAGCTACTGGGATAAAAAGGTTATTCAAGAACAGAGGGAGATAAAATTCACACTCCTCAATATTCTCTTAGATGGTGATACAGCGGCAGTTGAATGGAATGGGGATTTTATTGACGTCATTACTAATGAACGAGTACATATGTACGAGGTTGCCATTATAAGCTTTGTAAATAATAAAATATCTTCCCTGCGTGAAACATGGAAATCACAACGCAGCAAAATGAGCCCGTAGCACCAAAACCTTGAACAGGCTCGTCATTTCCACGATAAAAACGGCTTACAGACTTACTCCCGTCGGAACGCTCCAACCCTGAAACATAGCGCACAACTTACCTAACTCTCTGACACGCATGGGATGCTATACCGTAGAAAAATATGGCCACCAAGCAATCAACAGCGGATTTCATTCAAGATCAACTTGCCTCACTAGAACGCGTTTCCACGCGCAAGATGTTTGGTGAGTATGCCTTGTACCATGATGGAAAGGTAGTAGGCCTCATTTGTGACGATACGCTTTTTGTGAAAATAACCAGTGAGGGAACATTATTTGTGGGCAAGGATTATCAAGAAGGGTGCGCATATCCAGGGGCTAAGCCCTCCATAAAAATAGGCGTAGAGCGTCTCGAAGATCGAGTATGGCTGACGAGTCTGATACAGATTACCGCGAAGCATCTTCCGACTCCCAAGCCAAAAAAGGCGAGAAATAGAGCGTAAAGCGTACATGAGGCAATATTCAATCCTCCCACCCACATGCTACCCTCCGACCACATGAAAAAGTACACCGATGAAACCGCCGAGGTTTATACCAAACTGGGAAAACCCTATTTATCCCTCACGGCTAACGCCACACCCGAGGAGATAGACATGTTTTGCGAGAAAATGCCCAAAGGTGCCCGAATTTTAGATCTAGGGTGCGCGGGAGGAAGAGATAGTAAAATATTTGCCGATTGCGGCTTTGACGTCGTCGGAATAGATCTCTGCGACCCTTTTCTTGAAGAAGCAAGGAAGAACGTTCCTTCCGGTACATTCTTAAAAAAAGACTTTCTCGATCTTGATCTTCCCGCCACCTCCTTTGATGGCATATGGGCATGCGCGTCACTTCTCCACCTTAAAAAAACGGACATGATAAAAACCCTGGAATCCCTCTACCACCTCCTAAAACAAGACGGCTTCATATTCGTAGGAGTAAAACAAGGCAAAGGCGAAGACAGAATCATTGACACCCTCTCCAATGGCAATCATCGTTTTTTCTCCTTCTACGAAAAAGAAGAAATTGAGACCGTGATCACCAACGCAGGATTCAACGTCCTCTATACAAAGATACAACCCGATCGTACCGGAAGAGCAGAGGTAAAATGGATTATGCTCATCGCGCAAAAATCAGCCCGCTCACAAAACGCCTCACGATAAAATCCTATGCAACTGATTCTTTGGTGGCACGAGCAACTTCACATGCCAAAACACGATGAAGCATGGCACAGACAAGATCTAGCCGATGAGTTGAAAGAACTCAGTGAGGCACGGGGACTCATTGAACACTGGAGCGAATTATCAGACATCGCCTACACCTATACACGCGCCATCTGGTCGGGGCATCAACTTGCCCGACCAATAAAATTTCTCCCGTATTACTTGGGAATTGTCTACATGATCCCCAAATATACATCCCGGTGGCTATTCTATCGCACCCTCGGAAAACGCCTCAATTCCCATACGCAGCTCACGGAAGTACGCAACCCACGAAAACTACACAAGCTTCATGGTATCGCCAACCAATATAATCTAGATCCACAAAAATTCGAGAAAGAAGCAAACAACCTACTTCGCTATTGGCCTCTCTTGCGATGAACAGAGCTATTTCAGCGAAATACGCTCTTTACTGATTTTAAAAACAGACGAGGAGGCAGAGGGAGGTTCAAGATAAGCTCCCAGCCAGAGCATAAAAAATATACCCGCCAAAAAACCCAACGCTAAAGGAGGAAACCAAAGCTCAAGAAAGCCGCCAATCATGCCTTGTGCAGGATTTGCGGGATCATAATACACGGACACTGACTCTCCGACCCGAAGCAACGGTGGGTTTGAACGGATCTTTGTAAACAACTGATACGTCCTCCCATCCTTTGCTTGAAACACCGCTTGGTGGGTATAAACCCCTATCCTGCTTATCGCTTTTGCACTCGGGTTGGAAGATGAAGGCACAACATAGTCCGCGCTCTGAACCACAGCCATTGTTTTTTCCCAGAAAAAAATGGCGCGAAGCGTTTTTGTGAGTTGCCAACAAAAAGGGAGGAAAAATAGAAGAAAGACGACAAACAGCGGCCATGAAAACGTTCCGCGAAAAAATGCCGTAGGCATACAGAATATCTAGTCCATTGTAAAAGATCGTCACGCATTCTTCAACAAACCACCTCACAATCCAAAACCAAAGAGACGAAAATTTCTATAATCCATTGCAGCCACATCACAAAAACAGCTACTATAAGAACAAGTATGACGCCCAAATACAAAACGTTTCTTTCATTTTGGCTCTTATTCAGCGGATGCTTTTCATTTCTATCGTGGAAAATATCTCACCGCTCCATCGAACCCAGCGAAAGCACGATCACCTGGGCACTCAACACACCAAGCGCCGCCAAAGCCGGATTCCCCATCGAAGCTTTCGAGATCCCGTACGGACCTTTGGGCGGCGATTTCATTCCTCAGCACATGTATAAAGGTCTTATCTTAAATACAGTGTTTTGGATGACCATGGGTCTATTAGCAACCATCACGATCACAAAATTCGCCCCACATTGGAGCGAAAAACGCAGAAAGTATGCTGCCGCCATAGGCATCACGGCCATCTTGCTAAATAACCTCATGTTTACAATTTGGTTTGATTAAACGTGAGGCTGTCATTCACGGCTGATACTCCAACACATCCCCTGGCTGACAGGCAAGCGCCTTACAAATCGCCTCGAGCGTCGACAAACGGATGGCTTTTGCCTTTCCATTTTTCAATATCGAAATATTCGCCATCGTAATCCCGACTCTTTCCGCAAGTTCGGTAACGCTCATTTTTCGCTTGGCGAGCATGACATCAATATTAATGATAATAGCCATATACAGAGGATTAAATCGTGAGCTCGTTTTCTGATTTAATCCTGATCGCATCTTGCAATAATCGCTCAAGGACTGCCGCAAACACCGCAACAACGATTGGGGCGCAGGCCAACGCGGCACCAATAAGAATAAGGCCAGGCGCATCATCTGCCTCTGCCATCGGAAGCAAGAGTGGCACACATCCCATATATAAAACCGTCATGATGACCGCACAATATTTGATCGTTCTCAGCGCTTTTACAGATAACTCAGAGAACGCTGTATTACGATCAATATACTTAAGAAGCTTAAGCATCTGCCACAGCGCCACAAAAAATGGCACAACCGTCGCATACAAGAGAATCATGATGGAAAAAAGCGCATGACCAATACCAGGATAGTCCTCTGATCCACCCTTCGACATCTGCGGTAAAGCAAAGACACAGAGAACCAAAACTCCAAGAGCTAAACAAAAAAGAGAAAATCTCAAAAAATGAGTTGATACTCGTTTCATAGATAGATTCAGGAAATGAAGAAGCAAAGCAAAAACAATCTCACCATAGCATAATTTTTATCGTAAATCAATATATACTTGCCGTTTATTAAAATAGGACGGCTGAAAAAATCCGTTTAGACCGTTTACAAAAACAGAAAAATCAGGCACTCTCATCACATCTATGAAATCATCACACATCCTCACCATCATTGGGAAAGTGTTACTCACTCTTTTGTTCGTAACACCTATCCTTGGATCACTAGGCATTTTCCCTCCTCCAACTCCAGAAATGTACACTAACCCTACCGCCTACCAATTTATCGATGCAATGATGAAAGGTCACTACATCACAATCATGATGTCCGTAACCTTCTTGATGGCTCTCTTTTGTCTCTGGACAAAGCGCACGGCTCTCGCCGCTCTTCTCATCCTTCCCATCACGCTTAATATCGTCGGCTTCCACGCTTTCCTCGACGGCGGTCTATTCACAGGCGGCGCTGTCATGGGTAACATTCTCTTGATTCTCAACCTCGCTTTCCTTTGGCAGCAACGCGCCGTCTACAAATCTCTTTGGGAAAAGCGCTCTTAAATACAATCGGACAAGAACCGTCCCGGTATGGACGGTTTTGTTTTTCTCGACGAAAACCCCTATGCTATACGCCTATGCCACGAAAAACAATTGGACTCGCCCTTGGTAGTGGCGGTATACGTGGCCTTGCCCATGTAGGCGTCATCAAGACCCTCCTCAAACACCAGATTCCTATTGATTATATTTCAGGATCGAGTATCGGCGCCTGGGTAGGAGCACACTACGCCCTCTTTCAAGATCTTGAGCGCTTAGAAGAATTCACGGTCAACCGCAAAGAAGAAAAGTTACGGAGTTTTTTTGAACCATCCCTAAACGGAGGATTGATTGCCGGCGGACGAACCAAAACACTTCTCAGTGAGTGGTTGGATCATGCGGAATTCAAAGACACCAAAATCCCCCTTTCCGTCGTGGCCACAGATTTACGGACACGAGAAGCGAGTATTTTTTCCCAGGGCGACCTAGCCCCCGCGGTTCAAGCGAGCATGGCCATCCCAGGCATGTTTCGACCGATTTCCTACGAGGGGAAAATTCTTGTAGACGGAGGCGTCACGAAACCCGTCCCCACCGATATCGTAAAGCATATGGGGGCAGACATCGTCATTGGCGTAAACCTCTACCGATTACCCCCCGACCCAGAAGACCATGCTCCTGGCATGAATTTTCTTGCCGTTGCCAGCCGCACCATGGAAATCCTGCGTTATCAGCTTTCCAATACAAACCTCCATTTGGCGGATATCGTCATCGAGCCACTCCTAGGATCCTATTCTAGCTGGACGCAATATTTCCGCACCGACATCGGACCCGAAATCGTCGCGATCGGAGAAGCAGAGGCAGAAAAACACATTGAGTTCATCAAAGCACTCATGAATCAAGAAGGAACATCATCCGCAAAGAACCCTCTCACTTCGCATATTTAAACCTATCTCTACGTACCCATGGCCAACATAATTGGATAGGGTACCTACCCCCCATGACCAAAAACAAGAATATTCTCATTGTTGCCCTCGTTGCGTTGGTAAACATGCTTGGCTACGGCATTATCATCCCCATCTTATACACCTACTCAAAGAAGTACGGCCTTTCCGATTTCCAAAACGGACTCCTATTCGCCTTATATTCCATCTGCCAATTCATCTCAACACCCATCATCGGACGACTGTCTGACAAATACGGACGCCGCCCTATGCTACTCGTCTCCATCATTGGAACCGCTGCCTCATTCTTCCTCATGGCCATCGCCCCCAATGCTCTCTTCCTGTTTATCTCACGCGCCCTTGATGGACTCACAGCCGGAAACATCCCTGTTGTCTTCGCCGTGGTATCAGATTCAACCAAACCGGAGGAACGTGCTGGAGCTTTTGGATTTATCGGCTCTGCATTTAACTTTGGCTTTGTGTTTGGCCCAGCCGTGGCGGCGTTAACGATCGGCATCCACAGCGCACTTCCCTTTATCATCGCCGGGGCAGTAACACTCCTTGCCGCGGTCTTAACTGCTCTCTATCTACCAGAAACAAACACACACATGGGCGAAGTAAAAGACAGTAAGCTCTTCGACTTTAAAAAAATGTGGCACACCCTCTTTGATCCAGGGGTAGGAGTTACATTCCTCATTACACTGATATTTTTTCTCGCTTTCGCGTGCGCGATTATCTACGGATTTCAACCATATACCATAAACATCCTCCATATCACAGAACAACAAAACGCTCTGCTCTTTACTCTCTTTGGAGCGATGGGCCTTATCTCACAGACCTTTCTCGTGGGCAGGATCTCGAAAAAATTCGGATCGCAGAAATCTTTCTCAAGCTCCATCCTACTTACAGCCGCCACCTTCCTCGTCATGTTTCTCTCCCACTCTCTCATTGCCTTTATCGGAGCCATGCTCGTTCTCGCCTTAGCAAATAGCGTCGTACAAACCCTTATTCCCACCATTCTGTCTCAGGAGACAGATGAAAAGTCCCAAGGGTCTATCATGGGTCTGAACGCATCCTATCAAAGCATTGGTATGATTGTAGGGCCAATCATGGGAGGAGCCATCGCCACCATCTCCATCCCCACCACATTTTTAACGGCAAGTGTGTTAATTTTTGTCTGCTTTGTCCTCTCTTTCTACGCCATTCGCACAACTCACAAAAAAGAGTCTGTGTTTTAACCATGTCGTCTTGAAACAGAGGATTCATCTAAGATAAATACTCTGTTCCAAAGATGAGAGTCCTCATCTTTTTTCAGCGAGCCAACCATTCTCAGAGAAGAAGGGTTGACCAAAGAGCTGAAGGAACATCAGACATAACCCATTTTCACAGAATACGATACATCTCACACCAACGATAAAGCATGAAAGCAAGTCTCTGCTGCGGACCGGGCAATGCCTGAAGCTGAGCCCGAACCACTTCCCACTCTCCACGACCATAATACCAACCGATAACGTACAGCACCATAAGCCGCGTGCTGGCGATGACCTCCACAAAAGATACCGGCACGAGACGATAGGCCGGATAACGAGAATCACCCTTGTAAGCATGGTAAGCTTGAATGGTAATCTTGTTATATGTGCCGCTCAGCAGCACTCCCGACAAAAACGCGCACACACAGAGCTCACGACCTTCCGAAACGAGATCTTCCGGCAGACCACAATGAGCAACCTCGTGGGCAGGAGAGAACAGCTCGTTGCGCTTCCAGTGACACGTTCCGTTATACCGCTCGATCTGCCACGGCGCTCCAGGCCAGGGTCGATAGATAATCCTGAGCCATCTATTTTTTGGAACCCACATCATACCTCCTCTGTCGCCTACTCGTAATAGACGACAGGAGTTCTTAGCAGCTTTTTTAAAAAAAAGCAAGAGGCACCCTCCATTAAATCCTATAAAATAGACCCCTCGCCACCAACGAAGATCCGTGCTAATATGTAAGATACTAACCTATATATCTTATAGATATGGAAAATGTCTACACATTCACCCTCCCCCTGCTTACAAAAAGTTTATCCGCATTAGATGCTCTTCTTTCAAAAGCTGAAGTCTTTGCCAAGGAAAAAGGCCGCTCAGACAGCGATCTCCTTAACCAACGCCTCGCCCCTGACATGTTCCCATTTAAAAAACAGGTGCAAGTCGCGTGTGATAACGCAAAAGGAGCGGCGGCACGCCTTTCTGGCACAGAAGCCCCCGTTTTTGACGATACCGAAGAAACGTTTGCGGAATTACACGCCCGCATCCAAAAAACCCAAGAATACCTACGTACCTTTACCGAAGCCTCATTCAAAGATGGAGCAGAACGCCAAGTAACCCTGCCCTACTTTCCGGCAAAGTACATGACCGGGTTTGATTACGCACGTGAATACGTTCTCCCCAATTTCTTCTTCCATGTATCCATGGCCTACGCCATTTTGCGCAAAGAAGGCGCGCCCATCGGCAAAGCGGATTACATGGGGGGCTTACCACTGAAAGACCTATAGAAAAAATACCGGCCTCAAAAGGTCGGTATTTTAATGACAAAAAATTGTATCGACCAAAACCTTGTTTTAAGCTACCCTAAAAGAAAATATCCTATGAAATTCGCCTTATTTTCTTTGATTGTTGTAGCGACAAGCTTCTTAAACAGCGCCCTCCCCATCCAAGCCACGACAACCTTGGCCAATCGTCTTTCTGGTCGTATCCTGCTACAAGTAGAGCAGCACGGCGAAGCTTGGTATATCGACCCCATCAGCAAACAACGATTCTATCTTGGCACAGCAGCCGATGCCTTTGCCCTTTTGCGCGCCAAAGGCCTCGGCATCCGTCATAGCGATGTTGTGCGATTCATGACAGCAGGATTCCCCACCCGTCTTTCCGGACGTATTTTATTAGATGTCGACGATCGCGGCCAAGCCTATTACATCTCTCCTCTCACCTTACGCGCGATCCGTCTTGGCTCCGCGGAAGAAACCTATCAGGTTCTCCGACAAAACGGCCTCGGCATCCGTGACCGAGATCTCACACAAATCCCTCGCTCCCCAGACTCAATTCCCCTTCCAAATCCTACTACACCAACAACGCCTCAGCCTCAACCCCAGCCATCACCCACCCCCTCAAACAACCTTGAACGACGCGCGTTTGAGGCCATCAACGACCACCGCCGCTCAATCGGAATACCTCTCATGTCTTGGAACGACACCGTCGCAGATGTGGCGCGTGTCCATAGCCGCAACATGGCCGAACAACGTGTTCCCTTTAGCCACGATGGATTCGACGATCGTTTTGATCAACTCAATACCAACTTACGGTTATCCACCATGGCAGAAAACGTGGCAGTAAACAGCTACGTCGACCCTGTCACAACTGCTGTACAAGCGTGGCTAAATAGCCCTGGCCATCGCACTAACATCGAAAACCCCGTCTTCACCGAAACCGGTATCGGCATCGTCGAAGGAATCGAAGACGAATATTATCTCACGCAACTCTTTATAAAACGACGATAGCTCTATGCCAACTAAACTGAAAGAACGAAATTTCTTTTATCTACTTCTCATCGCCATCAGTCTTTTTTGCGCATTATTATTCTGGCCGTTTATTGTCGTTATCATCATCAGCGCTTCCTTCGCGATTGTCCTTGATCCCATCTTTCAATGGATCAATACACGCATCACACGACAAAGGAAGGGATTAGCCTCGATCCTCACCATCCTTGTCTTTCTCGCAGTGGTGGGTGGACCTCTCGCGCTCCTCGGAGCACGAGTCTTTTCTGAATCACAAGATGTCTACTCAGCTTTAAAAAATGGAGGGGCGAGTAAAACGGTAGACACGGTCTCCTCTTTTATCCAAACATACATTCCAGAGGCCGCAACACTTGATATTCGTAGCAAGCTGAGCGATGTCATCTCTTTCCTGTCAGGATCTATCGTGACCGTGTTTACGACGACCCTTAACACCATCCTATCCGGACTCCTTGGATTATTAGCTCTGTTTTACTTTTTAAAAGACGGCGAGCAGATAAAAACCTATCTCACCGATCTCCTTCCCCTCTCTCTTAAACACGATAAACAGATCCTGAGCCGCCTTTCTAAAGCCGTGAATGGGATCATGAAAGGCTATGTCTTAATCGCCTTAGTCCAAGGAATCTTAACGGGACTCGGCCTCTGGGTATTCGGTGTGCCAAGCGCCGCTTTATGGGGCGTCTTAGCCGGAATCGCTTCCATGATCCCTTCGATCGGCACCGCCATGATTTCTCTACCAGCCATTGTGTACCTTCTTTTCACAGGACACTCGCTCGCCGCTCTTGGCCTCGGCATATGGTCCATTGCCCTGGTAGGCAGTATCGATAACATCCTTAACCCAATCGTCGTCGGCAAACAAATCGAATTACACCCGCTCATCATCCTCTTCGCCGTGCTGGGAGGTATTGCCCTCATGGGAGCAGCCGGCATCATCATTGGCCCGCTCGCCGCCAGCCTTCTTTACACCCTCATCCACATCTATCAAGAAGATTTCCAAGGATAAGCATTTAAAACTGCCCTTGAATCAAGCGGCCGCAATGTCCAATAACCTTTCTCCAAAGTGGACGACGCTTCCACTGCTTATAGGTCACTAGTCGTGAATCCTTTTTATCCTGCTCAAACACCTTAACCTGCTCCATCGCGAACGCCTTGTCCAGTACATTCACATTCATTTCATCATTGATGCGAAAAGATCGCCCATCGCAGTTCGCCGAACCGATACTCACAAATTCCTCATCTACAATAAAAAGCTTTCCATGATGCATGGTGGGCTGGTATTCATAGATACTAATCCCCGCCTGCAACAACTTCGCCCAAGACGAACGCGACACCTCTTGTAATATACGCTGGTCTGTTTTATCTCCTGGAACCACGATCTCGACCTTTACCCCACGCCGTGTAGCCGCCTGAATGAGAGCGCGCGACAACGATGCATCTGGAACAAAATAGGCATTCAGAATCCGAATACTCTTTTTTGCACTCGCAATCGATAATAAAAACATAAGCCGCACCGCCTCGATCCCATCCGCGGAACTTGTAAATAACTGACCGGATATCTCACCTTTTGGAGCCAAGGACGGGAAATACGCCTCTCCCTCTAACACTCTCGCATGGCTTTTTAACCAGTTCTCCATAAAAGCCGCCTGCATCTTCGCGACAATTGGCCCCTCAAAACGATAATGAACATCACGCCAGGCGAGCATTCCATCCGTGTCATGCAACCATTGATCGGCAATCCCCGCTCCCCCTGTAAATCCCACTTTTCCATCCACAACTAAAATTTTGCGATGAGAACGGTTATTGAGACGAGGCAAATTATACCAATGCAGCTTACGGTATTTAATTACTCGGATCCCCGCCTGTTTCATAGAGATGTAATGATCATCATGCAAATCATTACTCCCCATCCAATCCAAAATCACATGTACCGCTACCCCCGCCTTCGCTCGCTCCGCCAAGGCATCAATAAACAAGGAACACACTCGCCCCGACGAACACACAAAACTCTCTAGATTGATGCTCACCTGTGCCTTCTTGATCTCTTCAATCATGGACGAGAAAATCTGCTCACCACCCACAAGGGTCTGGATTGAATTCCCTTGATAAAAATCTGCCGATAATACTCCCGACAGTGAACGAGAAAACGCCTCATCCCATACCGCATAAGAGGGCTTCACAAAATACCGTTCAATCGCCTCACGAGTCCGAATATTAAACAAGATCAACAACAAAAGCGTTGTGACACACGCAGAAACACCTAACAACAAAAGCGTTTCCATAATCTTACGTAGGCTAGACCGTAATGCGCGTTAGGTCAATGAAAAAAAAGGGTTGCAAAAACCCTCATTCCTCGATAAAGTTTTAAAAGGAGAGTCCTATGACCACAAGAAAAGAGCGAGTTCAACAGCTCTTCCAGGGGGACGATCAACGAATGGCCATCCTCGAGGCGATGCTCCGGGCGGGAAGATACTTCCAACCTCCCCCATGGCGACTGACACGCCTCCAGTGGGCGTCGCCATGCCAATCTGGCTATCGCTAGCCAAACACCATCCCCTCCCCCTCCCAGCAGGGAACGCTCTTCCCTCTTAGATTCAAGTCCATGATCATGTCGTGGACTTGAATCTAATTTCTAACACAGTTTACGCTATGACAAAAACCTACAAAGGGGGATGCCACTGTGGAGCCGTACGGTTTGAAACAACGATCGACCCTTCAAGCCCGATAGCCTGCAATTGCTCGATCTGTGGCAAAGCCGGTCACTGGCTCACCTTCGCCCCTGCCGACAACTTCAAGCTTGAGTCGGGCGAGAACAACCTTACTGACTACCAATTTAACAAGAAGACCATTCATCACCTCTTTTGCAAAACCTGCGGCATCCGTTCTTTCGCACGCGGTAAAGGCCAAGACGGAACAGAGATGATCGCGATTAACGTTCGTTGTCTCGATGACATCGATGTAGACACCCTTGAACCAAAGAAATTCAATGGCAAAGATCTATAAGATCCAGAACAACAGCAACGCTAATACGATACGATAAAATCCAAAGATCAAAAAAGTATGACCGCGTACAAACGCGGTCAATGCTTTTACAGAGGCAAGCGCAACCAAAAAAGATACAACGCATCCGAACAACATCAATCCAACCTGATCTCGGGAAAAACGGGAAGCATTTTTCAATAAATCTAATCCCACTGCCGCCCCCATCGTCGGAATCGCGACTAAAAACGAAAACTCTACGGCTGTTTTCCGCTTAAGCCCAAGCCACATCCCTCCCAGGATCGTGGAAGCCGAACGCGAAACACCAGGGATAACCGCTAATGCTTGGAACAACCCAATTCCCAGCGCTTGCTTATAGCTAATCTCTTCCACTCCCCTTTCCTCCTTCCCCTCTTTCTGGTGCAAAAACTCAAACACCATCAATACGATCCCCCCGATCAATAACGACCACAAAATAATCGAGGTATTTCCGAGTAAAAATCCTTTGATAAACGGGTACAAAACTACTCCGATAATACCCGTGGGAATAAACGCTATCACAACTCGCTGAATAAGCTTCCAATCTTTCAATAATCGTTTAAACCACAAACTCACCACCGCCAAAATCGCCCCCAACTGGATCGCAATATCAAAACTCTTCAAAAACTCCGTCTCCGGCAACTGCAATAACTTTCCCGCCAAAATCAAATGCGCCGTGGATGAAACGGGTAAAAACTCAGTTATGCCTTCGATAATAGCTAAAATAAGGGCATGGAGATAGGACATACAGAACAAAACAGACCCTTTTTAAGATAGCATTCATCCCCTAGATAGACAAACAAAAACCAAAGTAATTCCAGACGGAATATCTTGGCTAATTAGAGCAAAATATAACGTTATATTATAATACTCATAAGAAGGAATTGTCGGAGGTCGGCGCATTCGCGCGATTCATGCTGGTCATCATGCCCATCTCGCTGATCGGCATCATGTCGGCGCTGAACGCCGCCTTCAGCGCCTCGCGCATGTACCAGATGGGATCGACACGCCAGATTCTTGATCCGCACGGCGCCTGGAACATCGTCGTTCTCGGGAACGAACTCGTGAACCCCTACGACCACCTCACCAGCTTCACCATCTCGATCAGCATGTACATCGCCTTCCTCGTCCTCTGCGACATCATGGCCGAGCGCGGGCGCCAGTTCCACGCAGAGGATCGAGCCAAGAACCCGAAGGGTCACTGGTACTGCTGCCACGTCTAAACCCACCTCTTGCAGAAGCTGACGCCGTGCAGCGTCCCCTCCCACTTCTGCACCCCACCCCCCCCCCCGGAACTCACCCTGGTGGGTTTCGCAATTCCGGGGGATTTTTTTATTTACCAAACTCCACCACTTCCTCAAATGTGCGTCTCACCTTTGAACGCTCGCCGCCGAATCCTCCCCATGATACCCAAACGCGATCATACTCATGCGGTGGGAGCTTGAAACAAAAACCACTATATGATAATATCATATTAAATAATCATATATTTATGTCTACTCTTTCCGTCCCTCTCCCTGTCCATTTAGAAGAATTCGTAGACCAAATGGTCACTCGTGGCTATGGAACAAACAAAGCTGACGTCGTACGTCGCGCCCTGAATCGCCTTGCTGAAGAAGAAGCTATTAAAAGCGTCATCCAAGCCGAACAAGAAATACGCGAAGGCAAGATCGTGAAAGGCGACTTAAAGAAAATACTGAAGTCCTTGACCTAAGTCTATGGAAGTTGGCTACTCCCCCACCTTTCTTAGGATGTTAAAATCCCTTCCTCTTGAACTACAAACAGAAGCGATCGAAAAGGTGGAACTCTTCCAAAAACAGTCGAACCACCCTCAACTAAAAACTCATAAATTAAAAGGAAAGCTAAACGGAAGATACAGCTTTTCGGTAAATTATCGTATGCGGATCGTATTCACCTATTTAAATACTAAAAAACCACGCATCGCCTACCTCTTAGCCATAGGCGACCACGCAGTTTATTCGTAGACACCCTCTAGGCATTCAAACTTGTATTCCTACGCCGATCTTTTATATATCTTGATAGCGAAAAGTCATCCGCACCAAATAGGGCAAGTGCCAAGGTCGCACCTGCTAACCCAAAATCACGCACGCCTACTGCATTGATACCTAGCTCATACACAATCAACAGCAAATGGCCACCTAACACCACCCCCAACAAACGAACAAATAAACCCAAAACCAATAAAATACCTGCCACAATCTCAAACCAACCATTGAGATTAATAATTGTGGCCGCCGTCATACCGGACATGCTCATCGCCCAATACGGCACCATACTCATCCAGATATTAGGACTCGTAAGCTGAGAAATCCCAAACCAAATATATACACCCGCTAATGATAAACGAAGCAAGAGCGGCGCATAACGAGATAAACCCTTCATAAGGAAAAAATAATAGCGATTAAACAAATGACACTCTAGCACTAAACACAACTAGACACGCCGAACTTCAACTAAATTAACCATACCTGATTGCCCCAGGGGCTCACCAGCGACCACCACAACTTGATCCCCTTTCTTCAGCTTATCCTGGGCAACTAACTGCGTCACCGCAGACTCAATCAAGTCAGGAACCGTCTTACACGGAGCCATCACAAGCGGAGAAACCGCCCAAGAGAGATAAAGCTGACAGGCTACACGCTCACTCGTTGTGGCCACAAAAATAGGCACTGGCGGACGCTCACGCGAGACAAATCGAGCGGCCTGACCTGATAATGAGGCAACCAAGACGGCTTTCGCTCCCGTAGAACATGCTAAAGCGCTCGCAATATTGGTCAGAGCCTCTTCTTGATTCCCTGTCGGTCGAACAGATGTAGACACATCATCATAAATACTCCCCTCCGTTTCACCAATCGCCGCCGTCATGGCCTGCACCGCCTCCAAAGGATACTTTCCCGTTGTGGTTTCTCCAGACAGCATGGTCGCATCTGCGTGATCAATGACTGCATTCGCGATATCCGATATTTCTGCACGTGTCGGGCGCGGATTTCGAATCATGGAATCCAACATTTGCGTCGCTACTACCACGGGCTTCGCCGCCCGCAAACAAGCGGCAATAATCCGCTTCTGCATGATCGGCACTTTCTCAAAGGCCATCTCAACGCCCAAATCTCCACGAGCCACCATAATCCCATCAACTTCGGCAATAATCTCATCCAACTGCTCCATCGCCTCCGCCTTTTCGATCTTCGCCATCACCCGAATCGGTGGTTCATGGGATAAACCCAACTCCTCTTCATAGGCGTAGATGAGCTCTTTCAACTCACGCACATCATGCGCTGAACGCACAAAGGAAATCGCGACCCAATCCACCCCTTGCGAAACGCCAAATTTCAAATCCTCACGATCCTTCTCGGTCATGGAAGAGATCTTGAGCTTTGTCGTTGGTAAATTCACGCCCTTACGTGGCAGTAACGTTCCTCCATGCACGACGCGACACATAATATCGCGGTCATGAACAGACAAAACCTCCACCTCCAACAATCCATCATCCATTAAAATAGGCTCACCGGGACGGACACAGGTGTGGAGATCCGCATAATCGACATGAATAAAGGAACTTTTTTCATCCGTCGTCAACACAACCTCCTTGCCATCTTCAAGGACAACACCTTCTTTGGGAACATTCTGTACCCGAATCTTTGGCCCCTGGAGATCCTGGAGCACCGTTAATGGTTCGCCCAGGTCCTTCGCCAAACCTCGAATCATCTTAATGTACCCAGCATGCTCCTCATGCGTCCCATGAGAAAAATTCAGACGACAAACGTTTAATCCCGCCTCAACCAACGCACGCAGCATCTCGGGCGTCCCAGAAGCAGGACCAATCGTCACCACGATCTTTGTACGTTTTTGCATAATCATTGCTTATTATACAGCAGCGTTCCCAAAATACCTACCCTCTCTTTTGCTTCTTCTTTGTCTTACCCGCTGTGAGCAGGCGTTTTACCTCTTCCTCAAACGTTTCTACATCCTCAAACGAACGGTACACCGAAGCAAAGCGAATATAGGCAATCTTATCAAACCCTTTTAATTCCTGCATGACAAGCTCCCCCACATCCGCGCTTCGGATCTCCATGCTCTTGCGACGCTGAATAGCACGCTCAATCGCATGAATGAGGGTACGAAAATCCGTCTCCGTATAAGAACGCTTTTCCAAGGCCTTACGCAATCCTCGCTCAATATTTTCACGGGCATAAGCCTCTCGTCGACCATCCCGCTTTACCACCGTTAAATCCAAAAGCTCTACTTCTTCCGAAGTAGAGAATCGATACTCGCATTGGTCACACTCACGTCTACGTCGCACCGACGTCCCATCTGGGGCCAAACGAGAATCCACCACGCGCGTATCAGGATGGCTACAAACGGGGCAATGCATACGCTCTACATCATTTTTTTGCGAATAAACGCGGGGATCTCTAAATCCTCTTCATCATCTCCTCCACCCGGATTCACCGGAGAGGGCGTAGTGGGCTTGGAAATATGTACCTGTGGTTGCTGAGGGGAACGTACTGGGGCGGTGTGCATGTAACTCGGAGGCGTCACATGTGGTTGATGTGCCGCTGGCTGCGCAGCCGGCATGATGGGTTGAGCAGGAGCAACCGGAGCCATAAGCGGCTCAGGTTGAGACTGGGGAGCATACACAGGCTGCGGATAGGTGGGTTGTTGATGCGGCTGCACCACGGGCGGAGCCACTGGAGCAGCATGTTGTGGCGTCTGAGCAATAGGACGGCTGGGAGCTTGAAAAGACACACGCTCAAGCGGCTCGGGCGGAGCTGTGTGCATAGCAGGCCGTGAGGCAGGGGCTTGCTGAGGCAAAGAGCCAGAACTAAAAGCAATTTTTGGTTTTGGAGCGGCTGGACGAGTATCAAAACCGGTAGCAATCACCGTAACTTTAATTTCATCCTTCATCCCCTCATCAATAATTGCTCCAAAAATAACTCGCGCTTGAGGATCCGCCGACTGCGTGATCACCTTAGCCGCTTCTGACACCTCGTACATGCCCAAGTTTGAACCACCCGTAATCGTAAACAAAATTCCTTTTGCTCCATCGATAGAAACCTCCAGTAACGGGGAAGCGATCGCTGCTTTAGCCGCATCAGCCGCACGGTTGTCACCATGGCCATGCCCAATCCCCATAAGGGCTGAACCACGGTTCGACATAATCGAACGGACATCAGCAAAATCAACATTGATAAGACCCGGCACGGTAATCAATTCGGAGATTCCTTGTACACCTTGACGCAACACATCATCGACCATTTCAAACGCATCTACTAACGAGGTTTTACGATCAATGATTTGTAAAATACGATCATTAGGAATCGTAATAATTGTATCTACATGTGCCGCCAGTTTTTCATACGCCGCGTCCGCAATAGACTTGCGCTGTGCACCTTCAAATCCAAACGGACGGGTCACAACGGCAACCGTCAGCGCTCCTAAATCTTTGGCGATGCTTGCGATAAAAGGGGAAGCTCCAGAACCGGTTCCACCGCCTAACCCGCAGGTAATAAACACCATGTCCGCCCCTTTGAGCATTTCGCGGATTTCATTTTGCGCTTCTTCCGCCGCTTTTAATCCCATCTCTGGATCCATCCCGGCTCCAAGTCCGCGTGTACTTGCCTTCCCGATATGGAGCTTGTGTTGGGCTTGCGAATAATGCAACGCCTGAACATCCGTGTTCATGGCAATAAATTCCACGCCACGAATCTTGGACGCGATCATGCGATTCGTTGAGGAACCACCAGATCCTCCCACGCCAATGACCTTAATCTTGGCAAAGGTTTCGATGTCAGGCTTGATCTCCGCCATATATCAGGAAAATAAAAGGAAAACTGAACAAAAAATGTATACGTTACACGCTCTTATCAAACAAAGGATGAGAGCTCATCCTTGCCCTCCCACCATACTGAGCGAACCGCCGAAGGTCAAGAAAAGATCAAGGGAGAAACGACTTAAAAATCTTCTTGAGTGGAGATCCTAACTTTTTAAACATATCCCCTCCCTTGGCCGCTACCCCCCCAAACCCTCTTCCGCCAACCCGTGGTTCACGCTCCCCTTCAAATCCCCACAGAACAAGGCCAACCGCTGTGGAAAAGGCGGGATCCTGAATAACATCCACCACCTGACTTTGCACCTGAGAAGCGGCCGCCAAGCTAGCGGGTAAACGAAGCGTGCGTTTAGCGACCTCGACCATCCCCCGCAGCTTAACGCCGCCGCCCGTTAAGAGAGCACCTGCGGGCAACATTCCGCTCCGCTGAATCTTTTTGAGCTCTTTTTCTACTCGTTCAAACAACTCCTCCACACGTGCCTGAGCCACATCTGATACAAAGCGAGACCCCACGATTTCACTTTGGGGCGCACCAAACTCTTGTAGGTCAATCATCTCATGCTTAAGGACTTCATCCGCATGTGCAGAAACCACCGTACGCTTGATCTGTTCTGCTACTTCGAGAGAAGTGCGTAATCCAATCGCAATATCTGAGGTGATATGATCCGCGCCGATCGGAATAACGGCCGCATGAATCAACTCCCCTTCCTCATACACCGCTACAGAGGTCGTGGAAGCACCTACATTTATCACGACCACCCCCACATCTTTTTGACGTGAACTAGCCACCGCCTGAGCGGAAGCTAAGGGATTAAAGACTAATTCATTAATATCAATTCCTGTTCGAAAAACCGCTTTTGTACAATTCCGCACATTCGCGGCTTGCCCCTGGACAATTTGCGCATCAACCTCTAGCCGAATCCCCTGCATGCCAATCGGATCTTTCACCGCTTGCTGACCGTCGATACTAAATCGTCGTGGCAGAATATGCAGGATTTCAAAGTTTGCAGGATTAACGACGGAGCGAGCGGATTCTAGAACGCGTTGCACATCTTCTTCACGAATTTCGCTTTCTGGACGCGAAACACCTACGACCCCTTTGGCTAACTGCACCTGAATCAAGGGGCCGCCCAAACCTACATATGCCTCTGTAACTGGTAGTCCAATTTGACGCTCGGCCTGTTCTAAACACGCCGAAATAGAACTCACCGCTTCTTCAAGTGAGCTTACAGAACCCTTGGAAATTCCCTGCGATGGAACCTCAACGGCTCCAAGCATTGTTAATACCTCGCGCTTATCTGCCCCGATGGTAACCTGACCGGCCACCAGTCGGATAGACGAACTCCCGAGGTCAATGCCGGCGATGAGATGTTCTTTCATACAGCGCGCAAGGCAAGGAAAATGGAAGGCAAAAAAATCATGAGCCCTATGAGGACCGCAAAGAACGAGGACATGAGAACCGCAGCTGCCATGAGATCTTTAATATCGCGCGCGCTCTCGTGAAGTTGAGGCTTCACAAGATCTACCAAACGCTCCATGGAACTGTTCACCAATTCTAGCACGAGCACGATCATCACCACAAACCACACCGCAATCCTTTGCCATGGTAAAAGAGGAAGGGCAAAAGAAGCCGAAACGGCTAGCAATCCTGCAGCAACCTGAAAACGAAAATTCCGCTCCGAAGCAAAACAGGTGCGCACTCCGCGGAGCGCATGGGTAAAACTTCGGGGCAGGAACATGGACATAGACAGACTTGTCAAGAAGAAGAAAAAAGAAGGAATTCAAGCATTTTTCACAGCTGAACGTGAAACGGGCTGCAAAATCCGTTCCAATAAGCGTTCTTGCAAACTAAACATCTCAGCCTCTTCTTCAATCGTTACATGGTCATATCCCTGCAAATGAAGAATCCCGTGCACGAGCAAGCGCAGAACCTCTTCGCGCACCTCAATCCCCCGTCGCTTCGCTTCACGGCGAGCGTACACCGTGCACAAAAAAATATCTCCAAGATCCGTAGACAAAGAGCGTGGCGTGGACAGGCGTACCTCTTGCGTCGTAGCAAATGAAAGCACATCAGTAGGCCGATCCTTTCCTCGCTGAGTACGATTAATCTCTTGCATGCGAGGCTCCGACACAAAGGTGAGAGACACGATGCTGTTTCTTGGCATTTTAATCGCTTTAAAAACAACCTTGGCCAGAACCTCAAGATCAACCCTCGTTAAAAATCCCGGCAAAGAAGAAACAACCTCAAAAGACAGCATAATCAAAAACGAGTAGAAGAAACGGACAAAGAAGAAGTCGACGAACCAGCCTCAATCAATGAGACAGAAGAAGAAGCGGTGGAGGGCGGAGCGATAGATGTCGTAGAACTCACTGATGACGTTACAGTGGGCGTATCCGTCGTGAGCGAGCCAGGACCCGTAGCTGTCTCGGAAGGAGCGGCAACAATCGGCACACCGACCAACTTCAAGGAATTAAGCATCATCTCAAAGGTGGTACGGTAATTAATAAACGACTCTCCCCCTAAAATATACTTCACCGTAAATACTTTACCTCCCCAGGCAAAAAAGGCTTCTAGCCTGTCTGACACTGCTACCCCTTGTAAACCTTCTTTGGTGACAAACGGACGCACCGAAGAAGCGCTTTCGCCTGGCGTGCGAGCAACATACCAATCAGTTAAGGAGGCTCCCGTCGCATTATTTTCAATCTTAAGAACCATGGTCTCTCCTCGACCTGTCGTCACGGTTGCTTGTGAACCATCGGGAATATCTAGTCCAATAATCCAAGATGCTGGGACAAGAATAGACCATCCAGCAGGAGCTGAAAATAATTTTACTAAACCAGAATCCAATAAACGCACCGGTGACCTTGCCGCTGGATTATAAAGATGAAAGACCTCGTTTCCATCTAAAAACCCATCCAAATCCGCATCCGGACTACGAGCATCCGTGCCATATAATGGCTCCTCAACATCCGTAAGACCGTCCGAATCAGAATCAAGCCCTCCTGAAGGAAGAACGGGAGCGACAGGAAGAGGAGGCGGAGGAGGCAGTGGGTCGGGCACACGTACCGTCACTTCGTTAGAGGGAGAAGACTCGCCCCCTTCTCCAAAGGCAATCACGTGATAAGCATAGGTTCGTGAAGGCTGCGCCGAAACATCCAAAAAGGCCGTGCTTCCGGCCGGGAGAACCGTGAGTGGAGCGTAGCTTCCATTCTCTTGACGCTCAATCCGTACCCCTGCAACAACCCCTCCCCCGTCTACCCACATAAGACTAACCGCCAACCCTGAAGTGGTAGCCGAAAGATTGCTAGGAGCAGACGGAGCGGGCGCGACAGCCACAGGAACAGGAGCGGGCGCTTGAGCAGGAAATAATAGGTCTTTATTTACAAACACAAACACTCCAGAAACAACCAATACCACAACCCCAACCAACAACAAATACGGCCAAATCGGTTTACGCTCTGCTGGCTTAACCATGATCTGCGGCGGTATAGGCTTGGGAACGGGGGGAGGCGGCAATGGGACTTCTCGCTCGGCCTGGGTCTTCCCCTCCATTCCCAGCGCAACTCCATAAAACTTCTCGGGAATAGTCACGATTTCTACTCGACGATTCGCAAAAGCACCCGGCGTTGCCGCCGAAGAGGAAGAAGGAACGGACGTTGGCGAAAAAGCCATAGGAGAATAATACCCACTGACACGTAAACAATCACTATTTCTGTCGTTTAGCTCGCTATCTGCTATTTGAACTCACTCCTAAACAGAGCAATCCGGCTTCGCACATTTATCAGATCCGCGAGGATTATAGCCATTCTGGACTTCTTTTCCGTCAACAAAACTATCCTTGTCCGTGTCGCGATCAAGGGGATTCGTGCCATATTTCAAAACTTCATCTCCATCAGACAATTCGTCTGCATCTGTGTCACGGTTGCGAGGATCCGTCCCCAATTCAAGCTCACGTGAGTCAGCTAATCCATCTTCATCAGTATCGACAGGCGTAGCTGTATTGACTGGTTGCTGAGGAAGAGGGATTACTTGCTCAGGCGGAGGAATATTCGTACCAGCCGGAGGAGTTACAACAGGAGTTGGCAATGGCGCAGGCACATCATTTGATCCTTGCGCTGGCAAGGTGGGATCAGGGACAACCAACGGAGAAGGGTCAGGCACCACCGGGGCGGCAACCGTCGGGGCAGGGGTCGCTGGCTGAACCACCACAGGGGGAATCTGTTGCGTATTAGCGGCTCGCTTCGCCGCTGGACGCCGAATCGCAAACTCCCAAAACAAGAAGCCGAGCCCTCCAAGCACCACCACAGCTCCGACAAATAACAAAATATATTTGGGTGCCGAAGAAGAACTTCGTTGAGGCAATTCTCCAAGCGCCATGGGACGCGCAGGCGGTTTCGGCGACTGATCGAGCCCCAAAAACATATCATCCGCTACCCGAGGGGCAACGGTCGCAGACGGAGCAGAAACCGAACGCTCCATCGCGGGAGCAGGAGGTGGAGTAGAACGAGAAGGAGAAACCGGAGGAGCGGCTACGGGTGACGCAGGTGTATCACCGCTAAAGCGCGCCAACTCGGCCTCTAACTCTTCATCACTCACTTCAAATGGAACGTTGGGGGGAGGGGTAGGCATAAGCAAAGAGTCAAAGCATGTGAGGTTAGAAAATACAGCCGGTAGTTAAACATTTTCCTGTCCCAACAGGATTATACCCGTTTTCAATTTCTTGCGCATCTGTGTACCCATCCCCATCCGAATCTTTTTTAAGTGGATCCGTTCGATATTTCTTGATCTCATCCGCATCGGAAAGGGTATCGGCATCCGTATCGGTCACTTTTGGATCCGTGAGCGCATTAGCCTCTTGCTCATCCGTCAAACCATCACCATCTGTATCAATGGGGAGCGCGACTGGAGCGGATGAAGGAGAAAAACCTACATCCTGGGAAGGAATCGGTACCTCACGTGAATCTATTGTGGGGATTGTGGGTAATTCAGGTAAGAAGAAAACTGGCTCATCCCCAGGAATAGGTGCACGCACCCCAGAAGTCGTTGGTGAGCCCTGTTCTGAACTCGTAGAAGCAGGTGGCACAACGTCGGAAGAGGATGGCTCAAGAGAACGGAGATCAGCCGAAGAACGAGCTCTCAACCACCAAATCGTCCCACCAATAATACTGATAGCCACAATGGCTGCCAGCACAATCCAACTCCAGCGAGGCATTATCATAGAAAGAGCACTTATTCTTCTAGGGACGGAAGAGGAAAACGAGAAACGGATGAAGGAATAGGATAGCCACTCCTGTCAAGAGACTCAAGAGAAGAGTAAGTGGTGACGCTCAATGTATCCCTTAGACCATTCACACCTACAGGTGGATCACAGACAAACCGACCAGATCCTGAATTCGGAACTGTAATGCGTCCCGTCACCGCATCCTGCTCAAATGCAAGCCATATGTAAGGATTGCCACTTGCACAAGTAATGCCTGCCTCCGCAGGCGGAGTGATCGTTACCACATCCGTCCCACTCAATACCTGAACACGTAACCCGATCTCCGAATTCATGAATCGCGCCGGAGAAGATAACGTAGATCGAAAACTCGCCCCACCTCCCCCAACACGGACAATCTGAACCTCAGAAGCAGACGTAGCCAAGTTGGAACAAGCATCACCACCATCTGTACAGACGATAGGAGTACTTCCGGGAGGAACAGATACTTCCACGCATCCAGAAACCCCACATTCCACCACGCGCTCTAATCCACTAGAACAACCACCGACGGTAAATGAAACGCCGCGTGGCGCATAACATCGATAGACAGCACGCCCAGCTACCCCACCTTCTCCTGCCGTCATTTCACGTTCCGCGTAAGGAGCCTGCTCTAAATAGAATTGGTAGGTATCTCCCGCCTGAGAAGAGCGAATATACTTTACCATCATAGGAGCAGATGGTGTCGCCTCGCGAACATATTCGTCGCACGAGTTATTGTTTGTACAAGCTAACGACGTAAGGACACCGCGGGGTCCCTGTGCTGCCGCCATGACACCGGGAACGGTTCCAGCACGCAGCGCATCACAATACGCCAGTGTCGTAATTGCATGTCCTTTACAGCTTGCAACAGCACCGGGGCGGAAGGAAATCGTGGGATATCCTTGCCACGTCACCCCAGAACCGATGTCACGCGAGCAACAATCACTACTCAGCTCAGTGGAGGAACACATCCTCGCTCCAACAGAACAAGCAGTAGATGTCGCAAAACCAAGAAGAATACCATCAGATCCAGCAATGAGCGATCCGGGACAAGAAGCTACCGCTTGATATTGAGTAATGACATAATCAGTTGCATCAATACGAGCACTCACCAGAGCACGCGCTACTGCATCTCGACCCCGGTCTCCATCCGGGGTGCACTGAACACCGGTGCCTCCGACCCCGGTAGGGACAGAACAATACATAAAGCCACCATCACGCACAGCACACGTGACACGTGGAGGAGAAGAAAAAGCATCCAGAACCGAACAATTACGAAAGGAATCAACAGAGCAACGAAGCGAGCCTCCAAATCGCGCAGGGACTTTTGCGTAAGAACGCGAGGCTGGAAGGATTAAGTGGGGAAAAATAGAACGCACACGAGGAGACGCATATCCTGGAACAGTAAGAATGGGCAATCTTCCATTCCACGTAACTAATACACGCGTTTCACGAGGCAATAAGCCACCAGAACTCATCACATCCGCTTCGCCGGTGCGAGGAGTAAGCTCAATCCTTGTTCCACCCACGCGCGCAGCAAAATCTACAGGGCTAAACACGCCAAATTCAAAGGGGCGATACCCAAGATTTTCGACCGTTTCTACGGTAAGAGGGTTATCACGTTCTGATGAGATCACGATACGATACTGACCACACTCACGACGACCGTGAAGGTTAGGAGCATTAAAGCGACCAGCGGTATCGGTCACGGTATCCACAACCGGATTTCCACGATACGTGATAACAACACGAGCACCCGGAATAGGTTCTCCTGCATCACGATCAAACACCTCTCCACGCAACGTTGCTGCATTCTCTGCAGAAGGCGCGCCTAAACAACTCCCGCAACCGGCATAGCCACAACTCGTGGAACAGCTGAGAGCATCCGCAATCGTACCCGGAATACACGCAGACTGATTAACAATCGTAACGCGTTGATTTGATTGCGCTCCACGACCGACACAGTTACCGCCAGGACAAGCGCGACAATCCCCTCCACCAATACGCACTCCAACACTGTAACCGGAAGGATGGTCTGCCCCTAATGAACACGTTTGACAATCTGAGGTCACACCCGTCGTATTTATACAAGCGATGGATCCGTCAGGGTTGGTCATGTATGGATAGGTATTACATGTCGCATTATTCGCATAATCAAAACCAATCGCTCGGCAAGAAGTTCCGGGAGCAACTCCATCGAAAGCACATCTTCCACCCCCTTCACAAGCAGCATCGGTCGTACAACGAGCGCCCGCTGAGGTACCACCCACACACGCACCAACAAAATCACATTGTTCACGTCCATCACGGCGACCATTTCCACAGAATCCGCCCGATTGAGCCTCGACACGACAAGAGGTCGTACATACCGCACATGTTAACCCATACTCCGAAGTACAGGCCGCTCCATTGCGTCCGCCACGTGCAGGGTCACCATAATCACACTGCTCTGCCCCGGTTTGCAAATAGCCATCTCCACAGACATTGGCGCGGCACAAAGACGTACAACTATCATTATCGCTACTATTACCATCATCACAATCCTCCCCTGTGTCGCGTATGCCATCACCACAGGTTGCTGCCGGCTGACAGGCAGACCAAGGACGCCACGTACATTGAGGCGCGCCATCATCCTCAGAAGTGCTGCAGGAACGGGTACGCTGGGTAGGATATGCATTACAACGACCTCCAGGACCACACCCCGCATCTGTGGTACATGTAAGTTCAAAACGTGAAACACAACGACCACCCGCAGCTGGAACCGCACAGTCGGCATCCGTAGAACAGCGTCGATGATCGCCCAGCTGACAAATAGAACCCGTCCCGATACAACGACTCACCGATATATTTCGACAATCATCCCACGCAGGAACAGCCGCCACACCCCCGAAATCATCTGCGCCACTTCCACAACGACCACTAGCAACACCCACTACAGTACAGTCTGCATCCGAGGAACACGCTTTTATCCCGGCAAAAGGACCGCTTGAACAAATACTCGAAGTGGTCACTTCCGTCTGTCCCGGCTCACATTGCTCACCGTCTCCGCCCTGCACAGCTCCATCTCCACAAAACGGTGCGCGACTGCGGCAGTCAAAGCCACAACTTTGGGCAACGCGACACATTTCTCGGCCAGGTTCGCTCGCGCGCGTATCACAATATTGACCATTTGAGGCTCCATTATCACAGGTCTCTCCAGGACTTAATTCTCCATCCCCACACGTCGCGTCAAAACCTGTACAGGTACGATTACAGTGCCCGTACGTCCCATTCAACACACCTTCATCACACACCTCCTCCGCACCCGCACGAGGGATAGAACTAATTGAAACACAGCGCATCACTGTTCCTGCCGGATCACGTTGGTCTGCACACTCTGCAGAGCCTTCTGCGGTCGCCGCGGAACAACCCTGACCGTACTTAACACCCGCACCTTCACACAAATATCGATCCACACGACCATTTCCACACAATCCAAGAGGAACACAGCGCGTGGTTGGCCCATCGATAAAGCTTTGACAGGTTGGCGCGCAAATCTGCTGCTTCATACCGGGACGGCCGTCCGCTGCGACACAAGAAGCCGTGGCCGTATCACCAACTTCACACGCTTCACCCGCGCTTCGGATGCCATTTCCGCACACCGCATCTATCCCAAACTCACGCCCTGTGCAGACATTTTCATATCGCCACTGACCGCCCGTTGCCTGACAGGTTCCACGAGAGCTCTCGCGAGCTGTACCTGCATAATAGGTGATGCACTGCGCATCCGTTTGACATAACTGACCTGTATTACTACAGCGCCGCATTCCGGAGATTAACGGGGGCTGGTAACGATCATAAGATGCTGCTTCAAGCTCGGTTCCAAGTTCATACCCAACACCATTTCCAATCGAACGATATTGATAGAATCGTGACGGACCGGAAGCTAAGCGAGGACACATAAAACGACGACTACTCACCTCCCAGCAGGTAGACGGATCATAGAAAGCGGCCGCACCACTTGCACGCGGAATACCGGCACAACTTCCTCCGGCGCGACAATCACTCGCATCCATACATGGTTCACCCGGCGTCGTAACTCCCGCATAACGACAGCGACCACAGGTTAAGAATCGATTAACCGGATCAATAGGTAATGGCCCACCTAATGCCTGACCCAATACCGCTTGCCAGCTCCCCCAACGGCTATTGGTAATCCCTTGCAAGTAAGAACCATCTGCAATCGTTGGATAACGTCCGTCACGTGCACGCGCCGCCTCCAATTTCGTCATGTAAGTTTGAAAATCCGCTAACCGTTGACCATCACGCTGGATCTTCGCCTTAAAACTTGCACACCGTAAGGAATCACCATACGCCGCACACTCCCAATCAGAGCTACACGACACAACTCGCTGACGGTCAAGATACACGGCACCCGTCTCTGTTTTACATACATTCGCAGAATCCTGCTGAATATTTACATTAAACACCCAATTCCCAAGCAGTTGGTCAAAAATCTCCTGCGTTTGGGGCTGCGCATCAGGATTGTGCGAGATAAGATAGATCGTTGATGTTACGGGTCCACGCGTTGAATCTTGTAAATTCGGTGCAGACACGTACACAGTCGCCCCATCACGAATCGCCTCATATCCATCCACAGACAAAGACGTTGGCGAACCGGTAAATCCTTGCGCGGTATACCAAGCACGCGCCGACAAGTGAAGCGGGTTATCAAAGACGCGGATACCGATTGCATCTTTTCGCAAAGCAGCAGGAACACCCGCCGAATCAAGCGTCAAAAGATATTGTCGCAATAATCCACGTGATACATCAGACGATGAAGGAGGGGTGGGACGAATCGTAAGAGCAGGAAGATCATCCGTAGAAGTCGCGGAATCACCCTCATCCAAACAATAATTTGTACCGAAATTGTAGTAAGGCCCATTCTCAAAGATCGTTCCGGTCAGAACACTTGGCTCACCCGTACGTGGGCGTGCATCGCTGAACAAAAGGGCACCCGTATAACGCGTATCAGATGAAGGCCAAGAACGCTGACACAAAGACACCGTAGCAACACGAGCAGCTTCCAAAGTCGTACCAGAAGCAGATGGAACATTGACAGAGTCACGATCAATTCGAATGCCGGCGAAAATCAAGGAAGATCCTGCCCGATTTTGTGCCTGGATCGTGGATGTCGAGGATTGCTGAGCTCGATCCGTCACCGTGGCGCCAACCGTAAGCACACGCGTTTCAGACGACAACCAAGGATCCCATCTCCACCCATACTCAGCGACGGAAGAGATGGGTCTCAAAACACCATCCTGAGAAGACATGATCATGGCTGAAAAATCATGCGCTTCGCCCTGTCGCTGAAACAAGAATGGACGATCAGCATTTGTATCACGAATCACAATCTCGTTCGCTGTACAGATACGATTCCCCGTCGTAAATGTCCAGCTTGCATCCCCCGCCATCACCACACCTCGTGTATTTCGCACCCCTGTCTTAGTCGCATCCATCAAATCTAAGTCACCTCTCACGATCAAACGGTAGGTCGTTGTCGCCGCAAGAGCGCGATCAAGCGCAAAGACAGCACGGGTTCCCGCCCCATCACGCTCAAAGTGCATAGATCCCGTTACTCTCCCCAAACACACGCGCGGGTAGACACTTATAGGGGTTGCTGCCTGAGTTCCCGCTGGACAAGCACCGGAAGCAATAACCTCGCCAATCAAGACATTTTCACGAAGAGACGCTTCCTCCATGAGCTGATTAAAGCTCAAATAAATACTAGTATTACGACACACGTTCTCTGCGTCAGGGAGGGGGTAACGTACCCGCGTTACCTGAGGACGCGCCATACAACACCCATTCACCGTGAGCCCATTACTTTCAATCGTACGCCCTAAAGAAGGATCACCAATGCATTCACGCTCAGCCGTAAATCCGCACTGCAATCCATGTCGGGCTTCACCCGTTTTTGTCGCATAGGTGGCCCGAACACGACTCATCATCAGTCCCTGCGTGTCCGGCTCACGCTCACCCACGATCTGTGAAATTTGACGAGCATTGGTTAACTCGTCACTACGCGTCGCTTCACACTGCTCTCCTACCGTTCGTAAACGATCACCACAAATAGAAGGATTTGGAAAGTATCCGATCGAAGATCCCTCCGCCAAACAACGGATAGAACATCCATCCCCTGCTCGCCCATTCGAATCATCACAATCTTCTCCTGCCTCTGTTCTTCCATTTCCACAACAATTAAGCGGCTCTGCAGGACCGGTTGGGGCAGGACACGCGGCCGTCCCCTCATTTAAACACGTCTCCCGGTTACACCCCGTCGGCCAACTCCCATCAGATCGACGCTCACATGACTCACCGGGCTCGGGGGAGCCACCATTTCCACAAATCGCCACTACGGAACGCGAACCCTCGTGCAAACACTCAAGACTGCATCCATCTCCGGCAATTAAATTACCATCATCGCAGGTTTCACCAGCGCCAACCGATCCATTCCCACACTGGCTATCTTCTCCAGGCGTCGTGACCGAACCAGAACCCAATGCCAAACAACGATCCGTACAACCTGTTCCCACAAGATTAAGCGCGCAACGCCCCCCACCTGTACAGTTATCATCTCGTAAACACACAGCCCCAACTCGATCACCACCCACACAGGTTTTGCCAGGATCACACTGTTCACCAGCATTTAAACGCCCGTCTCCGCACGTCCCACCCGTAACTCCTGCCCAAAGACAACTTGAGGTACACAAACTCCCTGCCACACCATTCAGACCACCACGATCCGCACTTCCCAAGTCACATTCTTCTCCCGCTTGAGAACCGGGTGGCAATACTTTACAGGACTGAGACGCGTCTGCACGCAAGACACAGTCCGTATCCGCCGGCGTACAGACACAACCCGGCTCAGGTGGGGTACAGGTAGGCGAAGCCGCACGGCGACGACAGCTCGCTCCATCAGTTGTCTCAACCGTCGTATTTCCACAGCTTGCAATTCGGCCATCAACGCCCTCCGATCCCATATTGGTACAACGACCACTGCAGTTCGCGGGAAGAGTAGCATTCGTATCGATCAATCCGTCTCCACGTGCGTTGATAAACTTGGAGACATCCACGAACTCGGAATTCCAAACATAGCTTCCGCGGCTCATCAAATACTGTTCCCCACATGCTTGAGAGATACTAACCGGTTCCGCAGTAAACAACTCACGCGCACCAACCACTGTTTCTACTTTCTCAAGCGGAATCACATCTACACGGGTTACATCACACACCCCACGATTATCCTGACGAACACGAAAACGCCAGGCAAAGCCTTGTCGGTCGTTCAACTCCGTTAATCGAAGTCCCGTAAGAGAACGCAACCCTTCACGCCCCGTTGGATCAGCATCACCTTTCAAAATAAGCTTGTAGAATGCGCCGGCCTCTAAATAGGATGCACCCAGATCACTCACCGGTTCAATCTCTAAACGACGAGCGCGACCAGCTGCCCCCGTTATCGTTCGAGAATTAACCAAATTGACAGAACGAGACGACAAGACCAGGGGGGTAGAGGGAGAGAATGAGCGACAGTTTTCATTCGCACACTTATACAATAAAACTTGACGCGTGGTCGCAAAGGCTGAATCCATCGGCACATTGAATTCTGCCCAAAGCTTAGATTCCGTACACGCCTCATTACAATTGGGACCATAGGAAACCACGCGCGGAGGGATGAACTGAATATAAAGAGGAGCCGTGCCAACCACAGGAACGTCGCTTGCAGCCACAGCCTGAGCATTTACCAAAACAGGTGACGTAGGACCCGTTTCATTCTGGGCCGTCGCCGTTTGACGCCAAGGACAATGCGTAAGAACCCCGCCCGTCCCCGCTACAGCGGCTCGGCCAGGCACTGGCACACAATCTGTTCCACCGTAATTCGAAAGACTCGCTCTTGAATCTGGAGCGATCAACGTACGGCCCGTATACCAACTCCAACTCAATGTTGCAGGGTTAATCTGAATACATTGATCCTGCGCAGATAAAGCATTGCCCCGATACGCAACCCGCTCTCCTAAATCACGCGCGGTAAAGGGAGAAGGGGTAACACCCGCCGAACCTACGCGACACGGAACCGTTGAAGATGCGGTGGAAAACTGAAAACAGTAGCCCATCCCCGCTCCACAGCGCGTTGAAGCACGCATGACAACTCCATCTTGAGAAGCAACACGCGTGGTCAATGAAACATCATATGTGCTACTTGCCGTCCAAACCTCTTGACCTCCCGGTGAAGAAGGAGCGGGGGAAAATGTAACCATTGTACGACGCGTTGCCAACCCACCATCAGAGTCATTGATTTCAAAACGACCACTAACAGGAACCTTTGTCGCACACGGATTTGCCCCGCTTGCCGTACACCGGCTGACAATAATATTGGAAGAGGTAAGCGTGGCACGATTCATGAGAGTATTAAACCGAATCACAACCTCAGCATTTACACAGGCATTATCACCACCCACTCTTCCGTTCCAAGGACTTGGGGAAGGAGGAAGTCCCGCCCGACCAGAACACTCCTCCACAACTTCAGGGTAGAGCGGAAGCTGACCCGTCGACAGCTCCCAACCATACATAGAGGAAGCGGCAACGGCGGCACACACCCCACGCACAGAACACTGACCAGAATCACGGCAGCATGTTTCTGCGCCACACATGAGCGCATCTTCAGTACAATTCCTCACCGCAAAGTTCACTCCATTGGATGAGGAAGCAGATCCGAGGGTTACTCGCACCGGACCCGTAAATGCTCCACCTGGTACCGTGGCCGTAATCGCACTATCCGTCCAACGAGAAATGGCTGCCGCCGTGACACGCGCCCCCGGAAAAGAACCTTGAAATGACAAATTATCTGCTCGTGATCCAAAACGCTCACCTGTTAGCGTCACCACCGTTCCCACAGGACCACCCACAGGAGCAACGGAACAGATACCTGGGCGCGGAATAGCAGAATTAACCGTAAATTCAGAACGATTGCTCTCAACCCCATCTGCCTGTCGACGCACATAAACCCTATAGACGTCAGGTGTTACAGCTGAACGAAGAGCGATCGTAGGCGGAACTTTCACGGTCACGGTTGTGTCATGCCAAAAATCTCTCGCACACGCCTCTGGAAAAGTCGTATCCGCCGCTCCCTGTTCACCTGTACGAGTATTCACAAACACAACCTGTCCAATGGTCGTGCCAAAATTCCGACCTACAAGTGTTATATATTCCCCAATCGGACCACGCACAGGATCCAAGCTATCGATAACAGGATTCGCACGCACACGTTCTGCTACCAAAAACGAGACGCTGTTGGACTCTTCCGTACCCACCCGCACACGAACCGCATATCTTCCAGCGGTAATCACAGGCACGTTCATCGCAACACGGGCATTACTCCATGGCGAAACAAATGAGGCAGGCGTAACATCACGCTCTCCAAAAATGACTCTCCCTGGCGTTGAACCAAGCGCTACACCAGACAATGTGATCACATCACCTCGCTCACCGCTCACGGGAGCAACTCCACACAACCCAGGACGCGACACACCATTTACCGTAAACCCATCTAAGGTGGGACCATTTGTATCATTCGTCGCATCAGACAAACTCGAAGAAGCATTTGTTACCTGAATAGCCCCCGTCCGCGCACTCAGTGGCACCTCTACAATGATTTGCGTTGCAGACCAGGTGGTACCAGATGCGCAAACCACGGGCGGAGAAGCAATAGCGCCAAATCCCGCCCCGTCCCAAAAACGCACCTGGCCAGGACGACTGCCAAAATTCGCACCTGAAATCGTCACAATCGAACCCGCCTTCCCATTATTTGGACTTACTCCTAAGATCACCGGACGTTCAACACACACACCGCGCTCACAAAGCCCATTACATTCTAGAGAATCACGACAGACAGCACCCGCGCAGCGCCCACAAGCGCCCCCTCCACAATCAAGGCCTGTTTCGTCTTCATCCTGTCGCCCATTAAAACAATGCTCTGGTCGCACCGCAACCATCACCTCCCCACTCAACGCACGATTGCTATCTCCATCATGTGCCGATGAGCGGAGAGCATAGGTACCCGTAGCAACCCCTCGGGTAGACCAAGGAATTGAGGCAGCAAAGACAGGTTGGGTCGATGTTGGAGAAGCGACGCCAATATCTGCTCCACCTACCGAGCTAGAGACATAACTTACAGCAAAATTATCCACGGCACGCGTCGCGATGATGACAGAATCATTTTGCGATACGCTCTGACCATAATATGGAGCCGTGATGGTGACGCTAGGAGCAGAATTATCAACCTGATTACCTGTTTTAAATATGGCTTCACAGGCAGGAGCTAACCCCCCACACACCAAACGCTGAGAAGCCACTCCTCCACGCGCTAACGAACGCATGTCTCGCGTCACCGAGGCACGAAACTGAGTGTTCTCCTCAAAACAACGCTCAGAAACAGCAGTCGGACAAGGCGCTGTGGGAACAAATTCCACCACCGAACCAAGAACCGTGACCGTGCCATCAACGGGCGCATTATCAGCTACTCGATACACCTTTACATACGAAGATGCGCTCGCAGGATCAACTTGGTCATTAAAAATAAAGCGCACGCGCACATTGCGCCACGGAACATCTCCTGTTGGGGAAATCGAGGAAACCTGAAATCCAGAAAACGTACCTCCACCAGCTCCAAATCCACCTCCGCCTGCCGATCCTCCGTCCTGAATCGCACCTCCTCCCGAAGGATTCGTCGCCTCCAATAAACGCGTCAAAACATATCGGGTTATCGCCCAAGAACTCAAAATAATGATTAACCCAATCACGGCGTTACGCAACAAGGTTCGAGCTTTTTCCGCATTTCCTGCATCACCTCCCGAGGTCATCCACAAAAACCCCGCATACACCACCAACGCCAGAAAGATAATCCCTAATAATCCCAGAGCAACATTAATAATTCGCGCCGCAATCACACGAGGGTCGCTCGAAGACAAGCGGATGGTCGGCGCGACCGCATTCAACCCCTCACCAACCTGAGCGTGAAGAGCTGGGGAAGTAAAAAACCAAGCGCCCGCTATCAAGAAGAGGGCAAAAGCGGCAAACGATGCCAAGCGAAAGGCGCGTTTCATGGAGTTCGTCGAGAAAATGAGCAATCACCTGCTTGGGTACGGTCATTGCAGCAGGTCGGTAAACCCGGTACCCCACCACCACCCAAGGTTGCAGAACAGGTAACAGAACCAGATGGCTTAAAGCAGTTTTGCAACAAGTTTTGCACCCCGGAGGTAATCACCGGCGCATATACTGGCGTAGGGGGGATGGGTCCCGCTGGAGCACCGGCCACGGGTCGCGTTGGACGCGCGTAAAAACGGTGACGGATTCCAATGCGTCCAAAGGCGGCAGGGTCCTCTCCGGTCACGACTTCTCCAGAGGCGGCCAATACATCCAGCACAGGCGTAAACCAAAAGGTGTCAGCAGAAATCTCCGTCGGCTCATTCGCACGTGTCATATATACATTGCGAGAATTGACCGTCGAAGCTTGTAACACATTTGACAGCACATCATCCGCAGATACCCCAAAAACCGCTTGAGGAACATGATCAGGAGGCACGTTACTCGCTCCCGCAGGATACGCAGCTAATCCAACGGGTGGATTCGTTCGGCCGATACGTGGGGCAGTCAACACAACTTCTCCACTCGTACCAAAACTGAACCCACGATTATCACCAGGAGGACCATCCGATTCTCCATCTCCACTGCCATCGAGAGAGTTCGAGGCCGTATCCACGATCCCATCAAAAATACTTCCACCTCCTGCAGTAGACACAACCCGCGCCTGTGGTGGCTCCGCTGATAAGCTAGCTGACTTTGCTAACACAGCAATCGTGGACGCACGCGGCAAACAACGAACCTCTCTTCCGCAAGCATTTTGACCACAAGCCTCATCAGGAATAAATTCAACCGTCTGGTATCCATTTGAGACGAGAAATTGCCCAGGAACACGGACAGCCGCCGCCTCGGGATCCCCCGTCGGAGCCGCATTCACTTCAATGTTTGAAAATCCACGCCCCGCACGAAACAAGCCTGCCGCACTCGTAGGATCAATAGCTTCATTAAAGTTAATTTGTAAGATGGCATTTGGCGGTTGAACGCCGCGTGGAGGCAGCACTGAGATAATTTGAGGCGGAGTTACATCAACCAATGTGGAGACTTCAAACTGCCAACGATATCCGGAAGGGAATTCTGAACTAAAGGCGGACTGACCACTCTCAACCAATAGACCTGAACGTCCTGGAACCAGCTCCACACGATACGGTGTGTTTGCCGTTGAGCTGCCCAACCATTCACGAGGCTTAAACACAAACGTTTTACGATCTTCCGTAAAGCGAACATCTACCTGTGCGGACGTCAAGGTTTCTTCGCGCGTTCCATTTAATTTGATGATATGAACAGTCCCGACATTCAAAGCGCTTGCCGTTACATCATCGCTTAAATCAGCTGGCGTTCCTCGATCATCATAGCCCTGAATGAGAGAGGCGAGCTTCATCGGCTCTTTAAACGTGATAATAATCGAGGTATTACGTGGAACACCAGTAGCATCACGCACAGGTAAATGAGATTCAATAATCCCATTTCCCAAGGCGCCAGCCGCCGAAGGAAAGCTTAACCCAGCCACTGGACCTCCTGCCTCACCCCCTTGCCCACCCAGAAAAGCCGAATCTAAACGGGATAAAATAAACGCGGTGATCGCAAAAGAAGAGGCGATAATAACAAGTCCGATGATCGCATTTTGAATCATGCGCCGTGCCTCAGCCGTCTTCTCGGCTTCTCCCCCTGCCGTCATCCACAAGTACCCAGCGTAAATAAGATACCCCAGAACAACGAGTCCAAGGGCGGCCAAAAAAGCATAGATAACTCGCCCAACGATGACGTAGAGGTTTGCGGAACCAACCCCTGCCTGACGAGCAACGGCCGCAGCTCCCCCCACCGCCTCACTTGTTTGCGCCAGTACGACCGGAGCCGAAGCGAACAGCGCAAACCCAAACAAAAATACAGCGATTCCAAGCAACACGTTTTTGGAAAAACGCGGACGGGAATGGGCTGTAAAACAATGAACGGAACCTTTCCGAAGCATGGGAAAGAAAGATTCGTGAATTAAGAAAAACAACGAGGACTCATAGATTTGGATGAAGAGCTGTGATGCTCTGCATAAAATCTATGAGTCCTATTCTACCCTGCCAACAATCTTTCGACAATACGTCTGACGTCATTTCCATCGGCACGACCAGCAACCGCTTTCATCGCTACTCCCATGGCTTTTCCGACCTCTTTTACATCGGCCGCAACCAGAGCTTCATGCACGATCCGTTCAACTTCTTCTGGGGGCAAACTCGGAGGAAGATAGGCGGCTAAAATGTCAATCTCTTTTTGCTGACGCTCAACCAGATCCTGTCGTCCCGCATTCGTAAAATCAGAAATCGCATCTTGATACTGCTTGATCATTGTTTTTAACACAGCAACAACCTCTTCGTTGGTAAGCACGCGCTGAACCTCAATCTGCCGATTTTTAAGAGCCGTGCGCGCCAAACGCAGAGTAGAAATCGTCACTTCATCTTTTGCCTTCATAGCTTCTTTAAAGGCTTGGTCTAACTGTTCGAGAATAGTCATAGAAAAAATCAGGATCTACACGCACCCAAAATAACAAATGGGCTCACGTCTTCTGGACGCCTTTGGCCCAAACCACGTAAGCCCATCTTAGCACGTGCACGCCCTAAGCGGCACGACGCGTATTGCGTTGTTTCTTTGGGTCTTCTTTAAGCTGACCGGTCTTCGCTAAGTATTCGTACTGTCCACGCATTTCTACCCGACGCAAGGCGCTATCGCGACGCTTGGTAAGGTTTTGGGACTTGCTACGAAAACGGCGACGGCGCGTCTCAATGGAACGTCCACTGTCTTGAAATCGACGTTGAAAACGGCGCAAGAGAGCGTCAAAGGTTTCATTCTTTTTTCGTTTAACATCTGCCATAAGCCACGCTCCTTTCTATAAATAAAGTCACAAATAAGTGCTGGCCAGAAGGTACAGGAAAACCAGGAATTCGTCAATCTACCAGCCCCTCTAGCTCAACCCCAACTTCTTCTTTACTTCATGAACCACCTTCTTCGCATCAACGATTTCCTGAGTTCCCGCATCCATATCGCGGATAATCGCGGTTCCATCAAGAACCTCCTTTTGACCAACGACAATAGCCCACTTCGCTCCACGACGGTTCGCGAGTTCCATCTGCGCCTTAATCGAGGACTTGCTAAAAGCTTCGCCGATCAAAATACCGGCGCGACGGAATTCCTCAAACAACGCCAAGGCTTTTTTCTTGCCCACATCCCCCAATTGAGCCAAGAACACATCAACCGGCGCCATGCTGGAAGGCACAAACGCTGGCACATTTGCACTCTGATCACGCTCTTTCAAACGAGACGCGATACGATCCAACCCAAGGGCAAATCCAGCCGCAGGCGCAGGGTGCCCACCAAGCACTTCTACCAACCCATCAAAACGACCTCCTCCTCCTAATGCCGATTGAGCCAAATCCTGGTCATCACTCTCGGCATACCACTCAAACACCGTCTTTGTGTAATAATCCAACCCACGCACAAGATACGGGTCAAGTTCATAGCGGACACCAACCTCATCGAGATACTCAAGGACACGTGTAAAGTGCGCTTTTGATTCTTCATCAAGCCAATCCACAATCTGAGGAGCTTCTGCCTTCAGCTCAACCATGGCCGGATCCTTGGAATCCAATAAACGCAAAGGATTCTTGAGCAAACGCTTCTTATCATCTTCAGACAAGCGATTCTTTTTGGAACGGAAATAGCTCACAAGCGCCGCCTTATAATTCGCACGAGACTCAGGAGTTCCTAATGAGTTCACACGAACCACCGGATCTAAATCCAACGCCTTCAAAATATTCCAGGAAATAATGATAAGCTGCGCATCTACCACCGCATCCGCCTCCCCAATACACTCAAATCCGGCCTGAAAAAATTGACGAAAACGTCCAGCCTGAGGGCGGTCATAACGAAACATTGGCCCCTGATACCACAATTTAACAGGCTGCGGCTGATTCCAAAGTCCGTGCTGAATATATGCTCGAATAGCTGGCGCCGTCCCTTCTGGACGAAGGGCAATCTGCTCTCCACCCGCCGATTCCCAGGTAAATAGTTCTTTTTCAACAATATCCGTTTGTTTTCCTACCCCACGCAAAAATAAGGAATGATCTTCTACCATGGGGGTATCCAACCGATCATAGGCGTACGCGTTGGCCGTGGATTCGATCGCGTCTGTAATACGCTTCCAGTACACTTGATCCGCTGGCAACAAATCACGCATCCCACGGATCAGTTGGATCGCAGGAGCAGACTTTTTATTAGGCAAGGCAGGAGGTGCAACCGGAGCACCGGCAGGAGCGGGTTGAGAAGAGGCAGCCTGGAATGGCTTAGCAGGAGCTTTCTTAGCCGCAGGCTTTGGTTTATTTGGCATAGAATTATTGGGAATAAGTAACAGGATCAAAATGCTTCCAACGGTCAAACGGATAGGCACGCACCCAAACACGACCCACAATAAAAGAACGCTTTACAGGACCGAAGCTGCGCGAATCAAGACTTGCCGCCCGGTTATCTCCCATAAGATAGTACTCATCTTCTTTCAAGGTCTTCGTATCCGTCAAAGGCGTATAGTCTTGATCTAAATACATCCGTTCGTCAAGCACAAAGCCATTTTCATGCTCTTTATTATAAATACGCACCTTCCCATTTATCACCTCAACCGTCTCTCCCGGCAGACCAATCACCCGTTTGATAAAAAACTCGCTGGGATCTAAAGGGTAACGGATCACGACCGCTTCACCTCGCTGAGGAGCCTGTCGACGATACGTGAGCTTATCCACAAATAAATACTCATGGTCGTAAAAATTTGGCTCCATGCTTTGGCCTTTTACATAAAAAGGCTGCACCAAAAAGGTGCGCAGCGGGATCACGATGGCCGCTGAAATAACCACAATCTGGATAAGCTCCAAGAGCCCACCTAGAACCTTCTTTTTCCTAATATCCGGGGAGTCTCCCGTTTGATCAGAGGATGATAAGGAGGGTAACGACATGGGAACACACTACTCCATTTTCCCCCCCTCGTCGAGCACGATCCATTCAGGCAAAAAATCGCCCACCTCCCCTTACAGCTAGATACGGCCAAAGAAAGAAGAGGGTAGCGGTTAATTTCGTCACAAACGGTTCCAAAAGCAGCAGAAAAATTAATAGCCACCCATTATGGATCTGTTCTGGAAAACGAGAAAAAAGCAGCGCAGAAAGAACGGGAAGCGCTCCAATCGTCAGCAAGGCAACGCCCTTTGCCGGATGGAGCACATATTCTTTCCAAGCCAAGCCCAACCCCACTCGCTCCGTTGAACGCAATTTACCCGCGTGTTTCAAAGCCGTGAAACGTTGATGCACTCCATGCAACGCACGAGAAAAAAACATAATCGGCAACACACTAGCCACCAGACCAAAAACAAATCCGCCCATACCAAGCTCCCCATTCTCCACCCATCTCTGAATCAACAAGGCGACGCCACTCGCAACCGCAAAAAAAAGAAGGAGAACCCAGACCCGTCGGAAGAATTGACGACCCGCATATCCCGCCCGTTGAAGCTCCCAGAGCTCTCTCCCCTCCTCATACAACCCACTAATCACGAATGCAGACACGTAGGCTAACACCCCCATCCAGCTCCCCAACATCTGAACCAAGAGTCCCGCACAAATAAAGAAGAGAAAAAATCGTGTCCATGAAGTTGTGCCAGGGAGACTCACATCTGCCAACAACCGCTTCCTTCCAACCTCTAAAACATGAGGAGCTAACGCATCCTGCAAACGCAAGAAAAACGCTTGCTGAGAAGCATCGACGCCAATCCGCTGAGGATCTTTAAGGACGATCCGTTTATACGCGTAGCGCTGAGCAAAAATTCGCTCAACCTCTTCATACAGGGATATTCCTTGGTGTTTTGCCACTTCCACCTCCCGCTCCGTAACTGTTGGTCGATCACCCTCCCGCAACAAACGAGACATCCATAACCCAAGTGTTCCCTCTTGGCTCAAGCGAGAAACTCTTTCAATAGCTTGCCGAATCTCTTGTGGAATACATGCCATCCGATGGATCTCAATGACATATCCCAAATCTAAAAGCTTCTCAATCTCTTGGCGATAGACAGCATTCTTTGCATAGAGAATCTTCAGCTCAACGGGCACACGGACCCTGTCCTTTGATGCAAATGTAGACGTCACCGATATCACCTGATAGCCATCAGCTGTGACAGGGGATGTACCAAAGAGCCTTTCAACCAAAAAACGAACAGACATGCCACATAGTGTAACCTAGGTTGATGCTCGTGGGGAGACTATCCACTATTTTACATGCCACCTATCTAGAAAATAATACATTCTTTCAGAAAGCGCCTTGTCTGTAGAGAACTTTTCCGAGTCTTTTCCATATACAAGTAGACGAGGCACAGAAGTCTTTCTCCACCCATGACGCTCATACATACTCGTCGCCCCCGTCCCTTCACCGATAGCATTAATCAAAACTCCGCTTACTTTTTTCTTATCCAAAAACGCATTTATAGATCGCACCATATCAGACCCTAATTTCAGGCCACGAAAAGCAGCATCAATCGATAAAGACGAAATATAACAAAAAGGAAACGGTTTTCGAAAATACCGGATTTCCGCAAACCCGATACGTTCTCCATCAGCTTCAAGCTCAATTCGAGCAGATCGTTCATGGGTAGGCGTAGTTACAGGCAAATCTCGTACCTTCTTCAGCTTCGTTTCAAAGCCAAAAGAGACACCATCAATTTCTTTACGTGAAAACATAATATATTATTCTTCAGGCTCCTTCCACTCTCTAATGGCCTTCTCCCAACGCTCTAGCGTTCCACAATCATACCAAGGCCCTTCCAGCGTCGCTCCACCCAAACGACGCTCTTCGGCTAACCGTGGAAACAAGTCTTTCTCAAACATTAAAAACGTTTTTGACCGGTCAACATCCTGAAACGCATCGGGCTCAACTAAATAGAGGCCGGAACTAATCAAATTCGTAGGAGGATGCGCTGGCTTCTCATGGAATTTAATCACGCGATCGCCTTCCATTTCCGCCACACCATAATCAGAGGGATTAAACACCCGGATCAAGCCAACCGTAGCCTTATGTTCCGGATTACCTTGTTTAAGGGCATGATGCGTCGCTTCCAAAACAGCGAGATCAAGTCCTTTAAGCTCATCGCCGTTCGTGATAATCGTCGGCTCCGTAAATTGGGAGGAAAGATGATGCGTAATCGCCCCCATCGTTCCCATCGGCTCAGATTCTTCATGTAATTCAATCAAAACAGGCAGTTCCTTCATGAGCTCCTCCGCCCAACGGGTAAAATGCACACGCCACTTAGGCGCAATAACGAGCGTAACCTTTTTGACTCCGTGTCGAACTAACCAACGAACCTGCCAGGAAATAATCGGCAACCCTTGGACTGGCACAAGCGGCTTAGGAATTTCAAGCGTCACAGGCCGCAAACGCGTCCCGCCTCCACCAGCTAAAATGATCGCGTGCCGAATCATAAAGACGTCTTCGTATATTTAAGCACATCCCTCCATTGGGATTCTGTCACCGGATGCACGGATAAACGAGCATGCGTAACCACGGGCATCACGGCTAAGTTATGCGTATTACGAATTTCTTCAAGGCCAATCGGCCGTACCACGGGCTGCACCACCTCCACATCAACCGCCACCCAGTCCCCCGTCTCCGCCGTTGGATCTTCGTAGGCCTCTTTGACAATCTTCGCAATTCCCCGAATCTCCTTGTCATCCCCTGTATGGTAAATAAACACCAAATCCCCCACCTTCATTTCTCGTAGGTTATTACGCGCCTGAAAATTGCGGATCCCTGTCCAAGCCGTTTTCTTATCCACCTGGAGCTGTTCCCAAGAATATTCCTCGGGTTCCGTCTTCAAAAGCCAATATGCCATAGATACGAGTATCGTGAACGGAGAAGAGAAAAAGGTCAACCGCTCATCCAGTTTTCTACCCTTAACCCAGCCTCGCTTGCTCCATTCACCCACACAATCCTCTCATCGCGTTTAAACCAAGTAATCTGCCGCTTAATATAGTTTCTCGTATATTGCTTGATAAGCGGCACAACTTCCTCAAGCTTGACTCGACCCTCAACCACATCCACCAACTCTCTATACCCAATCGCCGACATCGCAGGCGTATCTTTCGTCATCCCTTGCGCAAGCAATCCTTTTACCTCCTCCATCCATCCACGTCCCAACATCTCATAAACCGCTTTATCTGCCCGCGCATACAGTTCTTCACGCGTTCGCTCAATCCCAATCTGCAACGCCTCAACAAGAGGTTCACCCTTCTGGCGCTGCTCAACAAAAGACTTACCCGTCGAGAGAACAACCTCCAAGGCTCGCATAACCCGTCGGGGATTCTGAGCATCAACTACTTCTAACGCCTCCGGATCTACCTGATGCAACTTTTCAACAAGTTCATGCAAAGACTGCGCGGAAAGCTCTTGGCGCAGCGATTCGTTAGGAGGGACCTCGGGAACAGAAAAATTATCAACGAGAGCCTGAACATACAAACCCGTCCCTCCAACAAGAATAGGAAGATGCCCACGACCAATGATCTGGTGAATACAGGTTAACGCTTTGTCACGCCATTCAGTGACCGTAAGTTGCTTGGTCGGATCTTCATCAAAGAGATGATGAGGAACATCCGACAGAGAAAGTGTATCGGGTTTCCCCGTTCCAACATCAAATCCTCGATAGAGCTGTCTCGCATCCGCATTAATAATTTCCCCTTTAAATTGTTTCGCCAATTTCAAACTCAACCCCGTCTTCCCCGAAGACGTCGGTCCAACCACACAGACAATTCGAGGCAAGTTCATAATTTCATTCTTCCTATCTTACCTAGGGCTCCACAGGGGACAAGTTTTTTTGTTCAACCGCTGTCTGAAGCTATCCAAAGCAACCAGATTGACATGCTAGCAAGTTCGGATTGAACAAAAAAACTTGTCCCCTGTGGAGCCCATCATTTACCGCCTCTCCCCCTCCAACACCCACGTCTTCACAGATTTCACCTCCATCTCAATAACCTTACCGATCTGCGATTCATCCGTCGAAGGAAAACGTGCCAATTTCATCTCGAACGTATTCCCACTCGCAAACCCATGCGCCACCTTATCAATCAAAACAGAGACTTTTTTGCCAATAAAGGCTTGATTTTTACGCATCGCAATCTCTTCCATCACTTCCTGGATCCGATCCCAACGATCACGCTTCTCTTCTTTTGAGACATCATCCGCGTACAACTTAACCCCCAGCGTTCCCGAGCGAATCGAATATTGCGCATTATACGAAATATCAAAATCCACTTCACGATAGAGCGTAATCGTCTCTTCAAATTGTTCAGGCGTCTCTCCAGAGAAGCCGACGATAATATCCGAACCCAAAGCAATCCCAGGACGCGCGGCTTTAATTTTACGAATCACGTCGAGATACTGCTCACGCGTATACTTACGATTCATCCGGCGCAAGACCTCATCACTTCCCGCCTGAACGGGAAGATGAAGATAATTCACTTGTTTTGGAAGTGTGAGGGCATGAATCACGTCATCCGTCATCGAAAGCGGGTGAGCGGCCGTCCAATGCAAACGCTGCAACCCCTCCAATTGATTGATCTCCCAAAGAAGAGCAGCGAAATGATCCTTATAGGGATTTTCTTTTGAGAACGACTCAGGATCTATCGCTTTAAATGAGTTCACCGTCTGCCCAAGCAACGTGATTTCGATCACTCCATGCGCGACAAGCTCCCGACATTCTTCTAAAACATCTTTAACCGTCCGATTACGCTCCAATCCGCGCGCATACGGAACAACACAATATGTACAGAACTTATTACATCCCGTCTGAATCGTCACAAATGCCTGTACTGACGGAACACGATGCGGATGAATCTTGAAATAATCTTCTTCCAATGACGCAGAATTCACGAGTTCCGGACGTAATTCCGAAATCCAACGTGGCAAATGCACCATGTCGGGCGTAGGGAAGTAGAGATCCGTCGCGGGCAAGCGCTTCTTAAACACCCGTGCCTTGTCACGCCCCGGCATACATCCCGTCACCGCCACAATCATGTTTGGCTTGGTTTTTTTGTACTCTAAATATTTCTCCTGCGCTCCGTAAATCCGGTCCTCAGCCGATTGGCGCACGCTACACGTATTGATGAGCACCACATCCGCCGTCGCTTCATCCTCCGTGGCCACAAATCCAAGCGACGACAAAAGACCCGCCATCCGCTCGCTGTCGTTTTTGTTCATCTGGCATCCAAAGGTGGTGATGTAAAAAGTGGGAGAGGACATGGGTGAATACGAACGTTAATTACCACAATTCGTTATAGCCAACAAGCCTACGAGTCGCTATACTCTAGCCATCTATGTCAGATGACCAAAATACGTCCCTGATCGACAAAATTACCGAACTCTACCATCAATTCCAAAAAAAGTTGGAAGCGATCTCCCACGACCAACTCGCATCCACACAAGATCTCATGCAAAAACTCGATGAAGCGCATCAAGAAGAAATTCGCGCAAAGATTCAAGCGGAAAAGTTATAAGCCATAATACGAGATAATCATCTTCGCCATATCTTCGGGCGCGTGAACCGACGAGTCGATCTCTAAATGCTCCCCCACCAACGCCCGCGCACACACGTCGGGCGTTTTTGTGATTTTATTCTCGAGCTCTTCCACCGTGCGCATCTTGGCATGATGGGCACGTGAATCATGACGCACACGATCAAATAACACTTCTTTTGGAGCAAATAAACGCACAAATAAGACCCTCCCTCTTTCAGCCTCCACGATCTTAACGACATCCTGGATAAAATCGTCAAACGTTTCTCCTCCTCCGCCAAACGTCGTAATCATGCTCTTATCTGCGCGCGCCGCCGCTTGAAAAAATTCCAAGCGAAATTGACGCCCCAACCGCTCCCGCTCCGGATGATCCCAACCAAACACCTTGGCCACCGGGTTCAACAAACTATGGTTATCTGCAAGAGGAATCCCCGTCAAAGATTCAAGCGCTTTCGCCACCGTTAACTTACCAACCGCTGCCGGCCCATAGATAAAAATCAGATTCATAGACATCTCTCTTCAGGCCACGAGCATATCATGGAATAGAGAAAGAGGAGCTCAGGCGATATAAAAATTCATATATCAACAGAGCTGAGCATAAAGAGAAGTGACCAAGGAATGACAGAAATCTTCCTCGAGATCCAACGAGCAAATGAGCAAGACCATCTCCCGCAATACACGATTACGGACATCAGCAGCAGGGACGGTTACATCCTGAGGCGGAACATAGCCCTCGTTCCTCCTGGATGCCCAGACAATACCATGAAAATAGCGCAGGTACGGAGTCATGGACGAGTCGGTAAGACAAGGACTTGAAGCCAAATGACGCCAAACAAAAGACAAGTCGTGGCTCTTAGAGGTAGTCGCGGCAGGCGAGTTCGAATCGTGAGAAAGCTGCTCCCTCTCCACCAAAGCAATAAAATCCGATTCATTAAAACCCAAGCATTTCCCCAGCCTAGCATAACGAGGATCCCTGCGTGCCGTGAGCCTACCCTTCTGCGTCCTCGGAGGCGGAAGACCCCGAAGGATGTGCCATATAGCCATTCGGTTCAGTTTAGCCTCCTTACTCAGCTCAACCACTGTACCGACGTCACCAGTATCGAGCGCGGCCTGGATAAGCTGTTGAACCGTTGCACCGGGAGGGATCGGCTTGGTTGACACAGAAACACTGTCAATAGACGTTTTTTTCGACATCCTCCACCAACCTTTCGCGGGAGTAATCTATTACATAAAACACAAAAATGGTCAATCCTCTTACATCTCTCCCTCAATCTCCAATAATCTGTTGTATTTCTCAATTCTCTCAGACCGTGAAAGTGATCCCGTCTTAATATATTCCGAGCCACATGCCACGGCTAAATCCGCAATCGTCGTATCCGCCGTCTCTCCTGAACGATGTGAAATGGACGTCGCCCAGCCTGCTTCATGAGCCATCTTGATGGCATCCACGGTCTCGGTCAGCGTCCCAATTTGGTTAAGTTTAATCAAAATCGTATTGGCTGCTTGCTCATCAATCGCGCGCTGTAATCGCTCAACATTCGTCACCAATAAATCATCTCCCACGACACGAACTTCATTCCCCTCAAACATCGGCAACGCTTCTTGCCACGACGCCCAATCATCTTCCGCGAATGGATCTTCAATCGATTCAAAGGGATACTTCTCCATCCAGCCCGCATAGCGCGCCATGAGCTGCTCCCGATCCATCTCTATGCCCTCCGCACGAAACACATACTTCTTGCGCTTCGCATCATAAAACTCAGAACTCGCCACATCTGCCGCAAAAAACACATCTCTTCCGAGCTTAAACCCAGCCTTGGACACGGCTTCCGCTAAAAGATCAAACGCCTTCTCTACCGTATCTAAATGCGGAGCAAATCCTCCCTCATCCCCAACCGTAATAGGAAGATGTTTTTCTTTTAAAAGCTTGCCTAAAGATTGAAACACTTCAACACCGATCCGTACCCGTTCAGAAAACTGCTTGTGCCGAGGAACAATCATACACTCTTGAATATCCATTACCCATCCAGCATGCGCACCCCCATTCAAGACATTCATGGTTGGAATCGGCAACGAAGCAGGTCGCGCAAAACGATAGGTCTGCCGTAAGGATTTCCACAACGGAACCCCTCGCTCAAGCGCCGCAACCTGCGCACACGCTAATGACACCGACAAGATCGCATTCGCTCCCAATTTCGATTTATTCTTCGTCCCATCCAATTCCAACATGACATGGTCAATATCCTGCTGCCGCGTCACATCGATGCCGCGTAACACGCGCGCAATCGACTCGTTTACATTCTTGACCGCTTTTTTGACCCCTTTCCCTCCATAACGCTTCCCCCCATCGCGCAATTCCAACGCCTCATGGGAACCTGTGGAAGCTCCAGAGGGCACTTTCGCCTCTGACGTCAATCCATTCTTAAGCGTTACACGACACGCGACAGTCGGATTCCCACGCGAATCCAACACCTCGCGCGCGACCACAGACGCAATTTTTTTTCCTCCAAACATATAACAGCAGTATACACGAGAACAAGAGAGAATGCAGCTAGACGAATAAGACAAAAAATGATGAAGTGAACGCGAAATCTATCTAGCAACAATGTCTATGCCAAAACCCTCTCCTCTTCCTCGCTGGAACCTGTCAGACCTCTTCCAAAGCATCGATGATCCAAACATCAATAAGACATTTGATACGCAACTCAAACGCGCGCAGGCCTTCAACAAAAAATATCGTGGCACCATTACAGCAAAACGTAGCGCCAAGGAGCTTGCCACCATTCTCAAAGAATATGAATCTATCTTGCAAGAAACTTGGAAACCCGAGCTGTATGCAGCCTTAGTGCACTCAGCAGATAGTAAAAATCCCAAACATGGGGCCCTCCTCCAAAAAACCGAGCAACGCGGACGAGAAATCGCCAACCTATTTCTCTTCTTAGAATTAGAACTGGTTCAGGTGAATGATAAAACATTTCAAGCCTGGATCAAACATCCTGATCTCACACGCTACGCGCACTACCTCGAAAAAGAATTGCTTTGGAAAGCCCATCGTCTCAGCGAACCCGAAGAAAAGCTCATGCAAGACCTATCTCTGACCGGTCGCTCCGCTTTTACGCGTCTCTACGATGAAGAGCTATCTCGTCACACCTATAAACTCCCCGGAGATAAAAAAGACTATTCTCAAGAACAAGCCCTGGATCTCCTTCACCACCCAAAACAAAGCGAACGCAAACGCGCGGCCGAAGGCTATACCCAAGGCCTGCGTGAACAACTTCCTCGCTTGACGTTCATCACCAACACCCTTCTCCAGGAAAAACGCACCATCGATCGCTACCGCCACTTTAATTCCCCGGAACAATCACGCCATCTTGCCAACGAAATCGATCAAGCCACGGTCGACGCTATGACCAGCGCCGTCGCCGAACGCTTTGATATCGTCCAAGATTTCTACACCTTTAAACGCAAACTTCTTGGCCTCCCCGCTCTCTACGACTACGACCGCTACGCTCCCTTAGCAAGCAAAGAACATTCCGTTTCATTCGCGGAAGCAAAAACCCTCATTCTCGATGCTTTTACCCGCTTCTCCCCCCGTTTCGCCAAGCTCGCCCAAGCCTTTTTTGACAATGGTTGGATCGACGCCCCTCAAATGCCCGGCAAGCGCGGCGGCGCCTTCTGCATGTTTGGAACACCCGATCTCCACCCCTATGTCTTCGTAAACTTCAGCGGCAACATCAAACAAGTACTAACCTTGGCTCACGAACTCGGCCACGGCGTGCATGCCAGCCTGGCGCGTAAACAAAATCTTCTCCAGTTCGACATGCCCCTGACCGTCGCCGAAACCGCCAGCGTCTTCGCTGAAATGATCACCTTCGACGCCATGAAGACCAAGCTGACCGACCCCAAAGAACGATTGACGCTCATCCTGCAAAAAATTGAGGAGATCTTCGCCACCGTCTTCCGTCAAACAAGCATGTATCGCTTCGAACAAGAACTACACGCCACCTCGAAAGAAAAAGGCGAGCTGACAAGCGAAGAAATCAGTGCATTATGGCGCAAACACCAAAGCAACATGTTTGGAACATCCATCAAACTCACCAATAACTACGACATCTGGTGGTCCTACATCTCTCATTTCATCCACACCCCCTTCTACGTCTACGCCTACGCCTTCGGCGAACTCCTCACCCTCTCCCTCTTCGCCGAGTACAAAAAACGTGGCCAGAGCATGGTTAATGACTACCTCACCTTTCTAGAAGCCGGTGGCTCAAAAAATCCAAACGAACTCGTAAAACCGTTTGGAATTAACCTGCGCGACAAAAAATTCTGGCAAGGCGGCATCAAACTCATCGAAGAAATGATCGAGGAGGCAAAAGAACTAAATAAAGAACTTAAAAACAAATAGCACTATCTCTTAATATACCGTCCAACCGCAATCCAAGCTGCTGTTCCCATCATAAACACCAAACTCACAAATTGGATCAACAACACGGTTGGTCCTTTTTGCTGGACGAGAGCGAGCAAACCAACATCCCCATCAAAAACGGGACGAAGTCGAGGATCTAGATACGCAATACCAAAATAGGTGAGAAGTGACACGCCGAATAAAGCAAATAGCCCAAACCAGATGGTTTGCAACACGAATGGAGCGCGAATAAAGGCCGAGGAAGCGCCCACTAAACGCATGATCGCGATCTCTTCGCGTTGCGTATAGACCGCCACGCGCACCGCATTGATCACAATCAATAAACCAAACAACGTGAACATCGCCACGAGGATAGATCCTGCTAAGCGACTCTGATCAGTGATGGCTTTGATGCGTAAAATCGCACCACGATGATCTTCGTACGTCTGCTTTTGGATAAACGGTGTGTATTGAGGATTCTGAAGCGCCTGCAAAATAAACGCATAGTCTTCTGGCTGATGCGCTTTCACAACCATCTGCGCCCCCAATGGGTTCCCACTCAACTCCTCTAAGGCTGCGAGAATCTTGGGTTGCTGCGCGTACCGATCACGGAATCTCTGCAAAGCTTGCTCGGCTGAAATAAGTTCAACCGATCGAACCTGGGGTAAGGATAACGCATAAAAACGCAACTGGTTCAAAACGGGTTCAGGCGTTGCAGGTCGAAACGTAAAGGTCACATCGACTCGATCCTCCAATGCTACTGCCGCCCGATCCATGACCGCCTGTACCCCCAACAAAACATTGACCGACAAGATCGCCATCCCAAACACAAAAATCGTCGCAATCCCAATCCAAGCATTGCGAAAAAAGTTCTTCCAAGAAGTGGTAAAAATGCGTAACAAGGTAATCATAACATTAGACGGGCAACGTATACTTCCCATGCTTATGGTCCGCCGCCACTTCCCCGTCATGCAGCGTAATCACACGCCTGCGCAAGACATTCACCATTTCTCGATTGTGCGTGACAAGAATAACCGTCGTGCCAAAAGCATTAATACGCACAAGAAGATCCGTAATCTCCCCCGCATTAATCGCATCTAAATTCCCTGTCGGCTCATCCGCCAAGAGCATCTTAGGACGATGCACGAGGGCTCGCGCGATCACCACACGCTGTTGCTCACCTCCCGAAATCTGTGAGGGAAAACGGTGCGCTTTGGTGTCTAACCCAACAATACGCAAGACCTGGGGCACGACTTCTCGGATACGGGAACGAGGAGCACCAGAAACCTCTAAGGCAAAAGCGACGTTCTCGTACACCGTCTTTTTTGGAAGCAGTTTAAAATCCTGAAACACAACCCCGATCTGCCGGCGCAAAGCAGGAATCTCATACGAGCGAATATTCGTAATATCCCAACCACCGATAACAATCCTCCCACTACTTGGCCGCTCTTCCGCCATCAACATCTTTGCGAGAGTGGTTTTACCAGCTCCGCTCTGCCCCACAATAGAAACAAACTCCCCGGGCTCAATCCGAAATGATAAGTCCTTAAGCGCAGGAGCTTGGGGCGTGTAAAATTTTGTTACATGTTCAAGCAGAACCATACGGACAGTATACAGTATCGCGTATCGTGTATCGAGTATCACAAAATCGAAGAGCAAAGATCCTGAAAAATACCAGACTATTTACCAAAATACTCCACACGCGATACGAGATACCCAATACTAGCCAATTGATACCAGGTCTAGTAGGCTAGAGATATATGAACACGGACCTCCAATTCTTCGTCAAAGAAGCGCTTAGCAAAGGCCTTTCTCGCGATTCTATCAAAACCGCCCTCGCACATGCCGGCTGGCAAACAGACGAGATCCATACGGCTCTTAGCGCCTATACCGACTCAGAATTCCCGATCCCGGTTCCACGTCGCCAACCCCATATTTCCGCACGTGAGTCCTTTCTATACCTCGTTCTTTTCATGACGCTGGCAATTAGCGCCACGAGTTTAGGTACTATTCTCTTTCAACTTATCAATCGTTGGCTACCAGACCCTCTTTCCAGCTACGATAGCGTGTATTATCTACAATCGGTAAACAGCACCTTGCGCATGGCCAGCGCATCCCTCATCGTCGCATTCCCCATTTTTCTTTACGTATCACATCTTACATTAGATGCCATCCGAAAGAATCCGGACCTGCGTCTTTCTCGCCCCCGCACAGCCATTACCTACCTCGCCCTGTTCTTTGCTTCAGCGATCATCATTGGAACCCTCATCACTCTTTTGACAAACGTCTTAGGTGGCGAATTAACCACCCGGTTCATCTTAAAAACACTTACCGTACTGACGATTTCTGGCAGCATCTTTAGCTACTACCTCACCGACCTGCGCCGTGCCGAAGAACAGCAAAAAACCTAACCACGTATGCCTTTATCCAAGCCTTTGTTCACTCTTTTGATTGTCATCGTTACTGCTACCGTGGCAATGAGCTTGTATATGTCCGGCTCACCCTCAAAAGCGCGGGCAGAGCGGCTAGATACACAACGCGTAAATGACCTCGAACAAATACGTAATGCGCTAGATCAATACTGGATGAACACCGCGCGCTTACCTGAAAGTCTCGAAACGCTTGAGCAGCAGCGTAGCTACTACTATTTTTCGTCGCTACGAGATCCGAAAACGGGAGTCGTCTATGAATTCAAACCCGTACCCGGCTCAAACAAGTACGAACTCTGCGCCACATTCGAAACAAGCATGGAACTGTACCCCGGAAAATCCGTCCGTCCGAGTTTTGAATCCCTCCAGGAACATACATCAGGGTATCAATGCTTCCCGCTAGAAATTCGTTCAATCGCACAAAACCGCATGTAACACCGTCCCTATGGAAGAATTCGCTTACCTACAACTCAAAAAATCAGACCTCTTAGACATTCACCGCGCGCTCCTCACCCGCTGGTTAATCGAAGATAAACTGCGTCAAACACAAGGGCTTGAAAGCATCGGCCCACCCCTCCTTCTCGATCGCATCGAAACGCTTTTACGGTTAAATGAAGATGAAGCACATAAGCTCTTTCATCAAGTTGAAGATGAGCTCTGGGAACATAGCTGGTATTCGTTTACAGAAGAATGGGCCTGGCATCGTGCCGAACAAGATGTAAAAAAAGAACTTGGCCGCGAACGCAAATACATGGATAAAGACCAGCTCGAAACTCTCACCGAGAAACGGTATGAGGAACATCTTGAGTCATACGTTAAAGAAATCTCCATGGATGAAGAGAAGCAACCAAAAAGCTCCCTTCAGAAAAAAGATCTAAAAAATTCAAAGAAGTGAGAGGTTGTATCCCTATGTCTCTTAAAAAAGCTCGACAACTATTTTCACTTAAAAAAGCAGGCGTAGACGATACACACATTTTTAGCAAACTTGTCACGCAGCTATACATTGAGGATCATCGCACGCCCCTATCTATAAAAGATCATCAAAAAACGCTAGAGGAGTTTTCTCGCTACCCAAACAAAGGCCGCGTATACTTCATAACACAGAACAACCAAGTCATTGGATACGTTATCCTCGTCGCCTTTTGGGCGAACGAATACGGAGGCAATATTGTCGCGATCGACGAACTCTTTGTCATTCCTGAATCCCGCAACCAAGGCATCGGCACTCAAGTCATCGAATCCATCCAACAAAAACGCCCCTGGAACGCCGTCGGACTGTATCTGGTCACGTCACCAGATAACCATCGAGCTCAACAACTGTACCAAAAATTAGGCTTCAAGCATTACGAAGACGAGGCATTTATTTACGAGTATAAATAAACGTAGCCCTCCCTGCCCTCCCTTCCCCAACCTCTACCCATCTAGGGCTCGCAGGCCGCGTTGTTTTTCTCCCTACTGCTGTCTGAGCAAGGAGACAACACCGTTGCGGTCGATTTGCTGTTGCAGGTGCTGGCTCCGGTCCGCTACTAATAAAGCTCCCCAGCGGAATGCGAGTTCAGTAGGGAGAAAAACAACGCGGCCTGCGAGCCCATCGCCTATATACCACAATCCAACCACCATCGAACCGTCCGGGGCACGTTGTTCGCGAACAACATGCCTGGGCTTCGTTCCCTCCTTCGAGGGAATGACGGGAGAGAATACTCGTTCCACTGCGAGATCCCTCACTCCGCCACGTCGTTCACGAACGACGTGGCTCCGTCAGACTTCGTTCGGGATGACGGGAAAAAACAACGATGACGGCGGTGACGTCTATACTGTATACTTGATACCATGTCTCGTTCTTTACACAAAGCCTGGGTAGTCGCGATTAACATGGGGTATGGTCATGAACGTGCCGCCTATGGCTTAAAAGAACTCGCCTACGGCAAAATCATTGTTGCCAACGACTACCCCGGAATTCCAAGCAAAGACAAAGAGCTTTGGAAGCAGTCGCGGAGTGTCTATGAGTACTTTTCTCGCCTGCAACCACTCCCCGTCGTCGGACAGCCCCTCTTCGACGTCATGGACCATTTCCAAAAAATCCCCCCTTTTTACCCACGACGCGATCTCAGCGAACCAACCCTGCAAGTCATCGAAAGCTATCGCTGGATCGAGAAAAAACAACTAGGAAAAGATCTTATCGAACGCGTAACAAAACGTAACGGCCACATCCCCTTCATCTCGACCTTTTTTCTCCCCGCCTTCGCGGCCGAAGTCTTCGATTATCCAGGCGACATCTACTGCGTCATCTGCGATACAGATGTAAGTCGTGCCTGGGTGCCGCTCGATCCAAAGAAAAGCCGCATCAAATACCTCGCCCCAAACGGACGCGTTGTCGAACGCTTACAGCTCTACGGCGTTCCTCGTGAACGGATCTTTTTAACCGGTTTTCCACTCCCAAAAACCCTCATCGGCGGCCCAGAAGCCAAGATCATAAAACAAGATCTCGCCGAACGACTCTGTCACCTCGACCCAGAGGGCATTTTTACAGATAAATACCAAGACACACTTCTCCAAACTCTCGGACCGCGCCTTTGCAACATACAACCAAAACGCTCACTCACACTCACCTTTTGCGTCGGTGGGGCAGGAGCACAAAAACAACTAGGCATGGATATCATAGAAAGCTTACGCAAACCTATCTTACAAAAAAAGATTCGCGTCAATTTAGAAGCAGGAACCCATCAACATATCTACCGTTATTTCCAGGACGGCATCCAGACGCTTGGGCTAAAATCAGCCCTCGGAAAATCCCTCCATCTCCACCACTACGAACAACGTCATGAATATTTTTTAGGTTTTCAAAAAACGCTCCGCACAACCGATATCTTGTGGACGAAACCCAGCGAACTCTCTTTCTATACAGGACTAGGCCTTCCCCTCATCATCGCTCCCTCTATCGGCTCACAAGAAGATTTTAACCGCTTATGGCTTCAAAGCGTCGGTGGTGGCATGCCACAATTTGACCCGCATTATACAAATGAGTGGCTCTTTGACTGTCTTGCGTCTGGGGGACTAGCCCGATTTGCCTGGAATGGGTATATCGAGGCTCCCACACACGGAGCCTATCGCATCGAAAGCCTTATCACCGGGAACCCAACCCCTCTCCCCAACCTTCCACTTATCGTATAAACACTACTGACGAATAATAACATCCTGAGGCGGCGCACCGGGAACCGGATCCGAACCAACGGGCTGCGCAGGAGAAAGCAAACGAGAAAAAGATTCCACATTCGCCTTGGGCAGACCAGGATTCAAATAGGAGATTGCCAGCGCCGCCAAAACATAGAGCAATAAAAATCCCGCCAAGCTTAATTTAAAAACAGTGCGAGAATCACTCGTCTTTGCCACCACCTTCATACTAATCGCAAGAAGAAGGATAAAAAAAGCGATGAGCAACGCAAAAAGAGAAGACATACGTTCAGAAAGACTGGGACAAGCAAATGAAAAAGGCCATCTATGCCTAGGATAGCATAGACGGCCTCTTTTCACGACTACACACGGATGAGCGCAAAAGAAAACGCCTGCTCATCAATCGTTACCTGCTGCGTCGTAAGCGAGGTCTCGGACAACGCTTCCACAAAGAGGACTTCAGCAGCTCTTGCATCACGCGCCAAGGCCACCACATCCATCTCAAGCACCGTTCGAAGCTCTCCAGCCGGAAGCACAAGCTGGAGAACAACTCGATCCACAGGCTTCAAATCCGCTTCCTTACGCGCATTCATGACATAACGCAGAAACTCACGACGATATCCTTTTTGTCGAAGCGCTGGAGTAATAACCGTATCCAACTCCGCACGATAGGCGTGCCCTTCTTCCAGGGCACCACTAATAACCTGCACCTCTTCCACATTTACCTCTTCTTTCAATAAGCCAAGCAGATCCCCTTGCCGCGTCAAACGCTGCGCCTCCTCCTCCGCCTTTACCGTCACCGTCAACGAAGCCAAGGTCTGCCGAACCGCAAGCTTCGCTTCCGCGCGTAATTCATGGGCGCGTGAGGCCACAGCTCGAACCCATTGCATGTCTACTGCGAGCCGTTCATTCATCAGATTCTCCTCAGCTTTTGGCCAAGCTTCAAGATGGACGGATGTTTTCTTTCCACCCACATCTTGGTAAACCTTATCAGCAAGAAACGGAGTAAATGGCGCCATAAGTTTGGATAGCTCTTCCAAGACCTCTCCCAACGTCTTAAGCGCATCCGTCCGCTCAAATTCATTATCCGATTTGATACGCTCACGTGAACGTCGCAACCACCACGTGGAGAGATCATCCACAAACAACCGCAACGGTCGAGTTGCGCGCATGATCTGATAGTCATCCATCTGCTTTGTCACTTCCTGAGTCAGTTCCGTTAATCGTGAGAAGATCCATCGATCAAGAATATGAGCGCTACGCGGCTTAGAACGCACAAGACGACTTGGAGCGTACGTTTCATAAAACACCTTGACATTCCACACCAAATTCAAGAATCCGCGCACAATCCCTTGCAGATCCCGCTCAGAAAAATTTAATGAATCCGCTTCTAATACAGGCGAGCTAAATAAGTAGTAACGCAAGGCATCCGCTCCGTAAGCTTCAAATACCTTCCAGGGATCAGGATAATTCTTGAGGCTCTTGGACATTTTACGTCCATCTTCTGCCAGGATAAGACCAGTCACCACCACATTCTTAAAGGCAGGTTTTTCAAATAAGGCAGACGACAACACATGAAGGGTATAAAACCACCCACGTGTTTGATCCTGTGCTTCTGCAATGAAATCAGCCGGAAAATTATCGTCAAACCATTTCTTATTCTCAAACGGATAATGAAGAGAGGCAAACGGCATGCTCCCAGACTCTAACCAACAATCAAAGACCTCAGGTACACGCGTCTGCTCACCACCACACGAGCACGCAATTTTAACTTGATCGATAAAAGGACGATGCAGATCTAATCCCTTGATCGCTTCGGGATCATTCGCCCGTTTTGCAAGCTCAGCAACCGAACCGATAATCGTCCGTTCTTCACAGGCACTACACTCCCAGACAGGAATGGGCGATCCCCAATATCGACTACGCGAAATATTCCAGTCGGGCGCCGATTCCAACCCTTTGCCAAAACGCCCTTCTTTCAAATGCTCAGGATGCCAACCAATTTTCTTCGCGGTCTTGAGCATCGTGGGTTTAAGCTTCGCAATATCAATAAACCAAGCGGGTTGAGCTTTATACACCAATAAAGTATTACAGCGATAACAGACAGGTACGCTATGCGTAATCGTCTCTGCACGATAGACCAGACCTCGATTTGCAAGCTCTTCCAGAACAGGTTGATTAGCCTCATGACGCCCCATACCCGCCACAAATGCCACCACCTCACGCATCTTCCCCTCCTCATCCAACGTATCCAAAACAGGCAGTCCGTGTTCACGCGACATCTGTAAGTCCTCTTCCCCAAAGGCTGGCGCAGTATGAACGATACCCGTTCCATCGTCGGCGGACACATGCGCCCCTGCTACGACGCGAAAGGCGTCCCCCTCCACAGGAATAGATGGGTAGAGAGGCTGATAGCGACGACCCACAAGCTCCGACCCTTTCCATTTACCTACCATCGAAAACCCTGACTCATCCTCCGGAAGCGTTTTAAGGACTTCCGCCTGACGTGCCTGGGCAAAAATCAACGTTTCACCCGTAGCGACGATCTTGGCAGCAACATAGTCTAAATCCGCTCGCACTGTTAAGCCCGTATTGCCTGGCAAACTCCAAGGAGTCGTTGTCCAGGCCAAGAAGAATGTCTTGGGATCTTCTACCGTTGGAAACTTGATGAATACTGCAGGATCCTCATGCTCAACATAGGAATTCCCCATCGCCACCTCAAAGTTAGATAGCGGCGTAGCACAACGCGGACAATACAAAGACACGCGCACGTTCTTATAGACGTACTCCTTCTTATAAAGCTCAGAAAAGACCCACCACACCGATTCGATGTAGCTATTATCCATTGTCTTGTATGAGCGCTTAAAATCCACCCATCGACCAATACGCTCTACATAGCGCTCCCATTCCTTTTCGTAGGTAAAGACGGATTGTCGACAGGCATTCGTAAAAGCCTCGATACCCAGCGCTTCAATATCACGCTTCGAGCGCAACTTTAAGTCTTTTTCAATTAAGTTTTCGATGGGCAAGCCATGACAATCCCACCCCCAACGACGAGGCACACGATACCCCTTCATGGTCCAATAGCGTGGCACCGCATCCTTAATCGCCGACTGCATCAAATGCCCATAGTGCGGCAATCCTGTAGCAAATGGTGGACCATCATAAAAAACATACCCCTTGTTTTCCGGGCGTTCTTCGAGGGAGCGTTCAAAAACACGCTCTTTCCTCCAAAAAGCGAGCATTTCCTGCTCTATTCCTGCAAAAAGCGACGGCTGAGGCTGTGAAGAAGGGGTCGACATAGACCTGATAAGAATGCGACGAAATAAGCGTTTGGTCAAGCGAAAAACGGCCCCATATGCTATCCTTCCCCCATATGAAGAAGTTGTTTATCGCCAGCGACCACCGAGGAATTGAGCTAAAAAAGACGCTGATCCCTTTTTTGGAAGCGCGAGGATACGAAGTAGCGGACGTAACACCCGCCAGAAATATCGATGAATCCATTGATTTCCCCTTAGCTAGTCAAGCCGTTGCCCAGCACGTCGCTCAATCCCAATCCAAAGGAATCATCCTTTGCGGATCAGGCATAGGCGTTGCGATCGCGGCCAACCGCTTCAAAGGTATCCGTGCCACTCCCGCGCACACCCCCAAAGAAATACAACAAGCGACTGAGCACAACCATATCAATGTCCTCTGTCTCGGTGCGGACGAAACGTCTGAAGAAAGCACCAAAACTCTTATCTCTACTTGGCTCGAAACAGAACCAGACAACGCCGAACGACGTCTTCGTCGTCTCGCTCAACTCGATACCTATGGCTCCTGAACTCATCCCCGCTCTCTTATGTGAGAACGAAACCTCTTTTCGTGACCGGTTAATGCTCGTAGAGCAAGAAGTGCCCTGGGTACAAATTGATGTTCTCGATGGAAGCCTTTACCCCAACCAGAGCTGGGCAGACCCAAATATCGTGAGCGCATGGGACATACACCCCTCATTAGAATTACACCTCATGGTACAAGATCCAGAATTCATCATCGACCAATGGAAAAATAGTCTAAATTTTAAACGAGCTATTTGGCACATCGAAACCAACATCGACCACACCGCCCTCATCCAAAAAGTGCACGACATGGGGCGAGAAGCTGGACTCGCCATGGCACCAAACACTCCTCTCGAAGCCCTCACACCGTATCTAGAAAACATTGATCGAGTTCTTATCTTAGGGGTCGAACCTGGTTGGAGCGGCCAGACCCTCATTCCAAAAACATTAGAAAAAGTACAAGCCTTAAAAACACGCTCACCTCACCCCGTCATAGAATTCGACGGCGGCGTAACAGATGAAACGCTCGAAGGTATTATACAGGCAGGCGCAGAGTCCATCTGTGCAGCGAGTCTCATTTTCAAACATGCGCCCGTAGCAGAACGGATCCAAGCGATTCGTGCTAAACTGGAAAAGGCCTTCGTATAACTTCATTATCCTATGCGCTCTAAATATCTTTTTACCCTTCTGGCTGCGATAAGCCTTCTTCCTTTCGCAAGTCAGGCAAGTGTAGGCACTGGCACGCTCATCAAGTCTCAGAACAACGCTTCCATTTACTATCTTGGACAAGACCAAAAACGCTACGCGTTTCCTAATGAAGCCGTATTTAAAAGTTGGTTTAATGACTTTTCTCGCGTTCAAACGGTCTCCGATCAAACCCTCGCCAGTTACCCGCTGGTGAAAAACGTGACCTACCGCCCTGGAACACGCTTGGTAAAAATTACCACTGATCCAAAAGTATACGCCGTAGCTCGGGGGAGTATTTTACGCTGGGTTCAAACAGAAGCCGTCGCGCGTGCCCTCTACGGAGACAGCTGGGCTACACAAGTTGATGACGTGGCAGATACGTTCTTTGCAAACTACCAAGTCGGGAACCCCATCACACTCGCAACGGAGTTTAATCGCACGGAAGAGCGCGATAACGCAATCTCCATCGATACAAACCAGAGCCCGACATCTGCTCCCACCCCTCTTCCCCCCGTGGCACCTCCAGCATCGACTTCCCCGACTGCCACAACGACTCCCTCACTCCCCCCTCCCGTTTCCATTTCTCTCCAAACCTCCACACCCACTCCTCGCTACGGAGAACAGTTCACGATACGCACAGAAGCGAGCCCTGCTACACGTGTATTACGAACAAAACTCTTTCTTGATAATACAGAGCTAAGCACGTGTGAATACTATATCTGTGCCGCAGATGTGCTCATCCCTCTGAACGACCTCCATCCCTCACATGAAATCCGTGTCGAGGCATACAGTACAGACGGCCGCATGAGCTCTTCCACTCTTCAAGTTCTAGCAACAACTGGTGGAAGTCCATATACAAATCTCATCTTACGCCGTTCTGATGTAGAACCAAATGAAAATCGCGAAATCATCGCGCAAGCCAGTAGTGATTTCACCGCACAATATTTAAACATCTACCTCGACGGTAACCTCATTCGTAGCTGCATAAATACACAGGAATGCCGCTACATAGAACGGGAAACTAGCCCTATTGGCACAATTCACACCACTTTTGTGGTAGCGATCAACCAAAACGGTTCGTCTGCCCGCTCCGAGACAAAAACCTTCCAAGTCGTCTCAAATGACAGTCCGGCAGTAGAGGTTACCCCAGACAAAAACAATCCATTCACAAATGAACACGTAAACATCACCGTAAACGCAAATGATAATGATGGAATACAAAGAACCAGCATCTTGCTAGACGGAGTCGTTCTAAAAACCTGCTCCCTGTCAACATGTAGCGTCAGCATTGGACCCTGGACAGAGGCAAAAAGCCTGCGTATTACGGGTCAAGCCACAGATCTTCTAGGTGCAACCGCTACAGCAACGTCCAGTCTAATCACGGTCAGGATCCCCTAGAGGAGCTAAAAACCTCCGCTTGCCACCATCTCTAAATCAGCGCATGATAAAAACATATGAATAAAATCCTCTCGTCGTTAACAACGATCGCCATGGTCACCAGTCTCTTTACTCCATTTACCAGCCATGCCGCCGAACTCACCTCTTACTTTAATTCGGGGGACTTAATTAAAGGAGCAAGCACCCGTGCCGTCTATTATTTCGCCCAAGACGGCCGACGCTACGTCTTTCCGAACGAAAAAACCTACTTCACCTGGTATCCGGATTTTTCCGATGTCATCACCATTCCAGACGAACATCTTTCCTCAATTCCTCTGGGTCGCACCAATGTAACCTACCGCCCCGGTGTCAAAATGATTAAAATCACCACCGATCCAAAAACGTACGTCGTAGATCGTGGAGGAATCTTGCGTCACGTAACCTCCGAGCAGCTAGCTCGCACGCTATACAATCTTAACTGGAACGATCGTATCGAAGACGTACCCGACTCTTACTTCAGCAACTATCGCATTGGTACGCCGATCCAAACCGCAAGCGATTATAATCCTGCCGATGTCATGACCCTCACCCCAAGCATTTTGGAAGACAAGGGATTTGATCGCACCAAAGTCACAATCACGATTGGTAACACGCGCACCGGCTTTGTCCCAACTACTTTCACCGTAAAAAAAGGAACGCAGGTAACTTGGACAAACACGGATATCACGGAACACACCGTCAAAGGCCGCGGTTGGGAATCCCCTGTCCTTCGCCCAGGGCAAACCTGGAGCTATACATTCAATACCCTAGGCTCATTTGACTACCAATGCGGGATTCACTCCGTCATGCAAGGGACTGTCAACGTTGTTAATTAAGCACCGTTAACAAAACACAGGCCTCACGGCCTGTGTTTTGTATGAAAAACACGCTATTATACAGCATAACCCTATGACTCCCCACGATCTCGAAAAGAAAGCCTACGAAATCCGCATGGATATTATACAAGCCTTACTTGCTGCTAAAAGTGGACATACAGGCGGCCCACTCGGAATGGCAGATATTTTTACCGCCCTTTACTTCTCCATCGCTCATGTAGACCCTAAAAATCCCACTGATGCCGCACGTGATCGCATTGTGCTTTCAAATGCACATATTTGCCCGGTTCTTTACGCCACCCTCGCTCAACGAGGCTTTTGCTCACGCGAACAATTCCTCACCACGTTAAGAAAACTTAGCTCCCCTTTTCAAGGCCACTCCAATAACCATTTTAATATGGGGATAGAAACCTGTGGCGGCCCACTTGCGCAAGGGATTTCACAAGCAGTCGGCATGGCACTCGCGGGCAGAATAGACAAAGCTAGCTGGCATGTATACTGCGTCACCGGTGATGGCGAACTAAACGAAGGTCAATGCTGGGAAGCTATCATGATGGCTGGTAAAGAACGTCTATCCAACTTAACCACCATCGTGGATCGCAACCACATCCAAATTGATGGAAACACGGAAGACATTATGCCCCTCGAACCATTAGGGGATAAATGGCGAGCCTTCGGGTGGAATGTAATCGATATGGACGGACACAACATGGAAGACATCCTCGCAAGTTTTAAAAAAGCAAAAGCTTACACACAAGGCCCAACCGTTTTACTCGCACACACAATTCCTGGTAAAGGCGTTAGTTTTATGGAAAACAAATACGAATGGCACGGAAAACCCCCAAACGAAGTAGAAGCAAAACAAGCCATCAATGAACTTAATGCCATCTACAACCGCCTATGAACATCCAACCAGATGCACACCTAAATCCAACATTCTTAAAAAAAGAGGTTGAGCGCATCCCTACGCGTAACGGCTACGGAGATGGCGTCATAGAAGCAGGCAAGCAAGATAAAAATATCGTTGTTTTAACCGCTGATCTCGCGGAATCAACCCGTGTTCTCAATTTTCAAACGCAATTTCCCGAACGGTTCATTGAGTGCGGTGTTGCTGAACAGAACATGATTGGGATGGCTGCAGGACTCGCCCTCAGCGGTAAAATTCCGTTTGCCAGCTCATATGCAACATTTGTTCCCGGACGCGCCTGGGATCAGATTCGCGTCTCCGTTTGCTACACGAACGCAAACGTAAAAATCATCGGGGCGCATGCGGGGATCTCTGTCGGACCAGACGGGGCGACCCATCAAGCATTAGAGGACATCGCCATGCTACGACCTCTGCCCAACCTTGCGATCCTCGTCCCCTGTGATTACGAAGAGGCGCGAAAAATAACTCTGGCCGCCGCCAAACATTCGGGCCCGGTCTATATCCGCCTAACGCGAGAAAAAACCCCCGTCATCACTACTCCTGACACTCCTTTTAAAATCGGAGTGTCGACCGTCATGACTACCGGTGAAGATGTAACCATCATCGCCTGTGGCCCGCTTGTCTATGAAGCATTATTAGCTGCGGCCACCCTGCATGAACAAGGGATACACGCAGAGGTTATAAATGCCAGCACCATTAAACCATTTGATGAAAAAACCTTGTTAGGAAGTCTCAAAAAAACTGGCTGCTGCGTAACCGTTGAGGAGCATCAGGTAACGGGCGGATTATTCGGCGTTGTCTCAGAAACTCTTAGCCGATCTTTTCCTTGCCCCACAGAATCCGTCGGTATGCCAAATACCTTTGGAGAATCCGGTGAACCTGCAGAACTTCTAGAAAAATACGGGATGACAGCAAAAAACATCATTAACGCTGTAAAACAGGTCATAAAGCGAAAAGCATAAAGCGTCATAGCCCCACACAACACAATAAACACCCGGCAAAAGGGTGTTTATTATAGTCGGAATATACGTTTAACGCTGCACATACCCCATCACACGCACCGTTGCCCATTGAAATGGATCCTGGGGTGCACGACGGAACGTGGCACGAAATTCTTGGATACCCACGCGCTCGGCTTGAAGGTCTCGCGTAAAACGCACTCGATACATTAAGGTATTCCAAGCTAAGTTCTCTTGCGGGTTTTGAAAGTTTGGATCTCTTCCATATAACGTGCGGAATGTTTGACGAACGCGTGTCAACTGCATACGTTCGCGTGTCAAATTTCTTCCACGCGGGATCTGCCCGGAAGCAATGCGCTCCAAATCCGCAACAACCGCCTCTACCCCTCCCGAAGGGATTACGCCTACCGTATCCAGCCAATCACGGACCAAAGCCCGTCGTTCACCCTCTCCTAACCGCTGCGTCACATGAGTAGTACCCGTCTCAACAAATGAAGCCAGATACTGTTGTGCTTCAGCGGGCACAGAAAGCCCAAATACTCGCACATCCGCCTGAACCTGATTCAGAACTTGTGTAGAAGCCGGTACAAAGGCAACAGGAACAGGGCTAGGCGTGATTGGAGCAGGAACAAGAGGGGCTGTCGGTACAGAAACAGGCAAAGTAGGCGAACTAGAAACCGGCAAAGAAGCTGGCACTGACGAGGAAGGACCGGAACCAGCACTCAAACCGCCTCCTCCTCCCCCACCGCCTCCTCCTCCCCCACCAGAAGAACTGCAGGCGGATGTTGTCACCGTTGCCGCCGTGGAAGTAGCGGTAATAATTGAGTCTAAATTACGAGCAATCGTAGAAAATCCATAGCTTGTACCGCACGTAAGCCCCGTCACCGTCAGGACAGCCCAACTGGATGTTGTTTGCCAGGTAGGCGTAAGACTACTCGCTCCCACGCTATCAAGATAGCGGTCAGCCCCCGCATGATAAATAGCATACGTAGTAGAGGTTGAATTACCATTACTATTAACTGATATCGTTACGCTTGTCTGAGAAACGACCGTTACTGTGGGCGCACTTGGAGTATCAGCGTATGTCGTAAAAGCTGAGGTCGTTGCATATCCAGACCCAAAACTCGTGCTCGTAGCTTGCACGCGAGCTTGATACGTAACGTTCGGCGACAATCCGCTAAGCGTGGTTGATGTCGTATTCGCGGACAAAGTGCTTACCGTTCCTGGGAACGTCTCTCCCGTGGAAAGGTTGATATAGTCAAACGTGAAAACCTCTTCATCATCAGCGTTATCGGTCCACGCGATGGTAGAAGTTGTTACACCTTTCGTAATCGTCGGACTCGTAGGAGCGGACGGACCCGAAGAGCTCGACAAGAGCAAGGTGACAATTTGATTACGGCTGGCAATAGTCACACCCGTCGAAGAAGCAGCGTACCCCGTAGCAGAAGAGCTCAGCGTGTAAGGATTAAAACCACCATTAGTCAAAGCAGAACTTGAAGACGTAAGTTTATACCCCGTCAAAGACACATACGAAGTATATCCAGAAGACGCCGTGCTCCCCAGTGAAGTTACCTGAGAACCAGCATCCGTAGCCGTGATCGCTGCGGAACTAATAGCCGTCGCACTTCCAGAACGACCAGCGAACGTGCGCACATTAAACTTCACAACCACGGGACCAGTTCCTGTGATCGTGCTTGAGGTACGGGTAAAACTACTATTATCAAAGGTATTTGTCGCATTACTTAAAGAACGGATATCATACAAGCTATTCCCCGAAAATTCAGATTCGGTAACTGTATTGTAGCCATTGGCAGTAGTAGCAAAAGACACTCCATACCCGTTATGAGTCGAAGTAACTGAGGTTAAGGTGATATGATTTGTAGTGCCCGCAAGTTTTATCCCAGCATAGCCAGACTGATTGAGAGTAATAGCGGGGGGATCTGTTACGCCTGCAACCAAGGAAGCACTGGCGCCAGAAACAGCCGAAGCTTGATACGTATAAACAGACGAACTCTTGGTAAATACACTTGAAATAAACAAATTTACGGTTCCAATGCCTCCACAGGCACTATCCAAGATTGACTGGAGAGCAACAGAGTTAGCAGCAACACTATTGGGTACAAGAACAGTTACTTTGCTGGCAGCTATATCAACCAACCCGACATGGATACTTCCCGTACCCAAAATAGACGTTACAGACGAATCATCAGCAGAGTAATATTGAATCTCACAAGCAGCTGGATTGGAAAAATACAACGTGGCATTAGAGGGAATACCCGCCATTGCTACCGCTTCGTTATAATCAGAACCGCCAAATGCAAAATTCATGCGGGTAGCCGTATATGAAGAAGCTGTACTAGAAGCATTTCTCACGTATAAGGTAGATATACTCGAAGAGGAGACACTTGTGAAAGTGATGGCATCTTCATTGTCGCGCGCATCAACGATGGTAGAAGCACCCGCCCCAACAATCGCAATAGAAGAAGTGACACTGGAAGAATTTACATTAAACGCGCGATAGGTTCCTGCGGCTAAATAAACCGTATCGCCTGTACGTAAAAATTGGGCAATGTCTGCAGTTGAAGTCGCATCAACACCGCTAACACCCGCATAGTCAATCGTGCCATCATCATCCAAATAAATCGACGTTCGACGAGCCGCGGAAGTAGCGCCAACATCTAATGAACCATTCACATCTAAATACGGACTAAAATCCGCCGTTTGAAGATCATTAGCAGAAGAGGCGTCATCAACTTTCAAAAACGGATTCGACGTCAAGGAGGTAGCCGCGGAAACATCAGCCGCGGAAACGCCCGTAATTTCAAGCTTCACAACCCCACCCATGCGATAGACCCCGTTATAAGAATTCGCCTGCGTAAATGGGATATTGGAAGCGGTTTTTAAAAGTGTAATTCCATACGCACTCAGCGAACTCGTCACAGAGTTGAACAGTAGGTTATAGGAAAAATCTAACGTTGATGACGCAACAGAGCCAAGAGCAGTATTTTTCGCTAAAATCGGAAAGCTGTTCCAACAATTGCCATTCACCCGCACCGTGTTACGAGTGATTGTGTAAAAACTCGTCCACGGCTCATTTCTAGGGTTTGTCACCCTGATACCATTACAGATTGGATATTCAGAAGGAGTATCGATAAAGTTACCCGCTATATAGTTCGTCCCACTTGCATTAAATAACAATGTCGCATCAAATGAAGTCGGAGACGTTGCTCCGTACTTTAAGGTGTTTGTCGCAAAAACCTGATCATACCCATCAATAACCACCAGTCGAGAAGCAGACACAGACCCTGTTACATAACTTGTGAACGTATTAGACAAAAAACGCAATTGAGAAGAACTGGCCGAAGTAGCCAAAATCGAGGCATCACTCGCATTATTCATTCGACCATAAAATGTATTCCCCTGAATTA
>JBPOJM010000016.1:0-7114 GCA_052033585.1 Patescibacteria group bacterium
TCGGCTAGGATACCCCCACTTAGCCATAGTCTTCAGAGTCGGGGCGTAGCTCAGTTGGCTAGAGCGCCTGGTTTGGGACCAGGAGGCCGCAGGTTCAAGTCCTGTCACCCCGACTCTGAAGGGTATAGATAAAATAAGGCCTAGCTCAGTTGGCTAGAGCGCCTGGTGAGGGAGTTAAAGCGAGCGAGCGGAGCTTTAACAGGCGCAGGTTCAAGTCCTGTCACCCCGACCATCAAGGAAATCTCCTTGCAAGAGGAAGTCGCTGAACGGCTGTAAAAGGCCAAAGTCAGCGACTTTTTCGTTATCCACGACAAAGTTCGAGAACATCAAACGGATGGTCTGGTCACGATAGGCCAGATCATCATTGTTTTTCAATGTAATTGCCGCATTGCTGAACAGTTCGAGGAACATTTCATACGTCATGGGAGCTTCCTTGGATTTGGCGATCAGTTCCTCGGTTTCGTTGATAGCCTTTTTGATGGCCTTGTCTTCCGCCTCCACCTTCGCCATGTCGCCCTTGAAGTGAGCGGTGATCGTGTCGTCGTTTTTCAAAAGCAGGTCTTTCACTCGTTGCATCGTCTTCTCATTTTCGGTCTTGGCTCGGTGCAAGCTCTTGAGCCTCGCTTCCAGCTCTTCACGATGCTGGGCACTCTCAACCTCAACCGTGCGGCAGAAACGGTCGTAGTTGGAGCGAGTGGCGAAGAGATGTGTTTCAAGAAAGTTGAGGATGAAGCCCATGACTACGCGAGCGCGTAGGCTCTTCTGAGGCCGCTCACAGCCTTTTGTCTCGCAACGGTAGTAGTAGATGCCGCTTGTGCCTTTGGTCTTGTTGACCTTGGTTGTGATGCCTGAGGTCATCGCGCGCTTGCAATACGCGCAGACAACCATGCCGCGCAGGAAGTCTGCTTTCGCTCCTTGTCGTTTTTTCATAGGTTTGACCATCTTGAAAGCGGCACCAATGTCAGAGAGTTGATTGATCTTGAGGAATGTATCAACGGATACGGCAGGTTCAAAGTCATAGGCGTCGGTGAGATCCACGATAATGTTCCCAAACATAAGCACACCGGCATAGATGGGATCGCGGAGCATGTTCGAGATTTTGTTGACCGTCATTCGATACGGCACGCGTGTCTCTCCATCGGTAGGGGCGCGAGTGTAGCGGCTCTTGTTCAAGTAGTCGGCGACTTCTTCTTGCGTCTTGCCCTCAGCGCGAAGTTCGAAGGCATGTTTCACCATCACCCAATACTCTCCGTCAGGACGCAGAAAATCGTTCGGGTCTTTGTAATAGCCGTGCTTGGCTGTGTGGATGTACTTGCCCTCCTCCAAGGCTCTACGTTGCCCGCGTTGCACGACTTCACTCAAATGGTCGCTGTATTGCTTTGAGAGGACGAACGAGATGCCAAGGAGCATTTTACCCATCGGCGTATCCTCAAAGCTGAATGTGGCGAAGGAGAGGTTTTTGATGATCTTTTTGTCGAGGAGGTCGATGATCTTGCCCGCGTCCGCCATGTTGCGAGCGAGACGGTCGGGATGCCACGTGAGAATAGCCTCGTACTTCCCGCGCTTGATGTCCTCGATCATAGCCTTGAACTTGGGGCGGATGTCGGGTTCTTTGGCACTTTCCTGTTCCTCGATGACCGTGATGTGGCTTTCAGGGATGCCAAGGCGCTTCGCCGCGTCAAAACAGTCGAGCTTTTGGTCAGGAATGGAACGCTCTTGCCGTTCGTCCGAGGTCGTTGATTTGCGGCAGTACATAACGAACTTGAGCCTTGAAATGTCCACTACATCCGCCTCCTCGGGTTTATGGAAGGCGACGAGGGCATTGTATAGGTCTTTGGCGTGGACATATGGGGCTTATTATAGCGGAAAAAGCTGATTTTGTGAGGCAAAACGGTTGACAAAATCGTGTTTTTGTGATACTTTATTATGTTCAAGTCACCAGTCCGGTGGCCTCTGAAACACGGAGATTCCAATGAAGGTGCTCTTTTGTTTGAATGGTCGCTCCGCGCTCGGCATCCTCGCGGACGTTCGTCGGGAGTTCCCCGACCACACGCCCCGCGTGGTGGTGCTCCCCAACGACTCCATCCAGCCCCCCGAAGGGGTCGACGTCTCGACGGTCGAGGAGACGGTGAAGTTCCTCAACGACTGGGACCACCAGACCGAGGGTGAGGTAGTGGTGGTCGCCAACGGCGGCGTGACCAAGATGCTCGTCCCCATCGTGGTCGAGCTGGTCAAGGGGTGGGAGGGATTCCGCGGCGCCTACAAGCTCGTCGAGCTGCAGCGTGGGGAGTCGCCCTGCATCTTCAGCAAGCGGAACACCCCCCTCGATGAGTTCGACAAGGCGGCCCGCTACCTCAGCGAGAGCGAGGCCCGTACCCTCTACACCCAGACCAGCTGGTAGCTGGCTGGTCGACTCGCGCATCCGCGCGGCACTGAGTGCACCGTTCCCGGACGGTTCTCGCGCTCTCGCCGTCCGGGTGCGCTCTTTGCTTTTATACACTCATCAAAACTTGGAATAAAAATCAAACAATCAAAAAATCGGTAATGAAATGGTCAACGAACGGTCATTTTTTACCCCTCCCACCTGTCTTTGACGGTAATGTCGCTGAACTCAAGGCTATCTCGGGTCTGCTGGAAGGTCGTGGGCTTTTGAGTCTTTCGTATCTCTTCAGTGATCTTGAAAAGGAGGCCGTAGAGTTTGTCCGTGGGAACGTCGAACACCGGACGACTGGCGATTTCTTTTTCGATGACATCCAACTGACTGGAAAGGATTTGAAGTTCGCGTTCTTGAGTCAGGCGGTACTTTTCTCGTAGGGCTTCCTCATGGATCACGCGAAGGTTTTTGATCTGCTCCCCAAGTTCGCGGCTCCATGCGATCAAGGTTGGTTTTGAAACTTTGAGTTCTTCACTAATACTCGAAAAGCTCTTGCCTTGAGCACGCAATTCAACGAACCGATCCTTACAGGCCTGATCTTTCATACGGTCACAAGCCATCGTTCAAGACCTTCTCTCATGGAGAAGAGCTACTTGGTTTCTCGCCTATTTTCGCCAAGTTCTACTCGTTCACCGGAGGGAAGGCGGACAATGTTTCCGTCGTTGCTTCCCGAGGAAGAAGGCGGTGTGCTATCGCTGGGCGTGATTTGTCCTGCGAAGCCGGTCTGGTTGTCTTGTTCTGGCATATGGTTTTGCTCTACGTTATCGGATTATAACGCGACTGCATAGGCTGGAACGGTGGGCTTATACAGGGTCAGAGCTTGGAGCTTTTGGTTGGCCTTGAGGTAGGTGTCGATGAGGGCGATGATGTCGTAGGTGAGTTCAAGAGAGGTCTTTGAACCCCGACTCTGAAGGGTATAGATAACGATAAGAAAATAACGCATTGCACAGGAGCAGAAACATAAAACCACCCTGAATGGGTGGTTTTATGTTTCGTTAGCGATTTTACATCCCTCCCAACACCTCACTCGGCGTCATATATTGCATCCGCGTCATCCCCGGATCGTACGAAGACATAACAGACTCGCGCAATAAACGGTAAGCTCCGCGACCCGCCTGGTCCAATTCTCTTACCTCTTGCGTCCAGCTGAGTCCGCTTGCAACCTCATTCGTGACAGTGCGCAGGGTCTTAGGTGCCGTGACTACGTACGTATCCGCTTCAGTTTGAAACTTCACCCGTTCCCCGGGACGATACGTCACTGCATCTCCGAATGGAATTTCGCTCAACATAGCTCGTGACAATGATTGAACATTTGGAGCTGCTGCCGCATACCAACTTTGATACGTCTGCTCATCTTGAAAAGGATGACGACGTGCATCCATTCCAATGTAATACATGGTTGGGCGCTGCATAAGTGGGTCAAGCTCTGTTGTTTGCACCACCGTGTTCGTCATGACATTCAATCGAGTCAAAATCGCCTGACGATCCGCAAGAGACAATGAAGAAGGCGCCATGAAAGGGACAGAGGCGACAGGCGCTACACTCCCGCCCATCGAAGGCACAGATCCTGCCGGCGATTCTTCAATCGAAACCATAATAGACGCTGTCGCACGGCGGTCATTCGCATCGCTCACCTCTGCCTGGAACATGTATTGTCCAGAAACCGTTGGCACGCCCTCGATCATGCCTTCAGAAGTAAAGCGCAATCCCGCGGGCAATCCACCTCGAATCATCGCCCAACGATAGGGAGCTATTCCACCAGCCACATGGACGACGGGCTCAGAAGAAAAGGGCACACCCACCATACCCATGCGTACACCGGCCGATGACACGATCGTTGGGGTGTCGCTCGCAGGTCGGATCATCATATTCACCAAGAATCCATCCATGACGTTCGTCCCGGAAGCAGAGAAGGGCAAGGCCGTGAATTGATACATACCCGCCTCGGTTGGTGTGCCACGAAACACAAGGTTTCGATTTTCTGACACAGCCGCGGTAATACCTGCTGGCAACACCGCCGACATCGTCGTGGTAGAAACCTCCCAGTAATAAGGCTCCGCTTGACCTCGTTCAGCTAAAATGGTCGCGTTATAGGGCATCCCTACTCGTGCCTCTGGCAAGGTGAAGGGCTGAACGGCAGCATCCGCCATGATAGGAAAAGCCACTATTCCCAAACCAACCACCAACAATCCCTTCACACGAGACCAGCCATGAGAGACATTCAACATAACAGAAACATGAAGAATAAATACCGTACTCATATACGGTAGTACACCGTAAACCAATCTGACAAGCTTCAAATGTTGTCTAACCTCAGGACTTCCGTTACCGTGCCCTCATGCCCACCTATCCTAAACTGTCTCTCAAACCCGGCAAAGATATCCCTGTTCGCGCCGGACATCCTTGGATTTTCTCAGAAGCTATCGAAACGCCATTTAAAACTCCCCTAAACCTTGGTCTTGGCGACCTCGTAGAAGTCACAGACCATCGCGGCAAAAGCCTAGGCATCGGAACCTGGAACGCCAATACCTCAATTCGGATCCGGCTTATTTCGACGGACGCCACAAAATCCATCAACGCGGCATTTTTCAGCGAACGCTTACAAGCCCTCGATACCTGGAAGCGCGCACACCTCCCCCCTCAAACCAACGGCTACCGCATCGCTCACGCCGAAGCCGACGGCCTCCCTGGCCTCATTATCGATCGCTACGACAACGTCATCGTCTTTCAATTACACACGGCCGGCATGGATCGTTTGCGTAATGAGATTATCGCCGGGATCACGGAAGCCTTTCACCCTCTCGCCATCATTGAGCGATCGGACTTGGATGTGCGAAAAGTGGAAGGGTTATCCGACGCCCCTGTCTTTGACCACATCTTTCCTCGCGGAACAGACAAAGAGGGTCAACCTCTCTGGACAGGCCACGCTCCTTTTCAAGAATACGGCCTCACCTTCACTGCCGATGTTTTACACGGTCAAAAAACCGGCTTCTTCCTCGACCAACGCGAAGCCCGTCACACCGTTCACACACTCGCAAAAGATAAACGCGTCCTTAACCTGTTTGGATACACCGGCGCCTTTAGCGTCCATGCCGCCACCGGTGGAGCCAGCTTTGTTACAACGGTCGATATTTCTCGCCGCGCGCTCGAAACCGCCGAAGAACAATTCACGCTGAACAACCTAGATCCGGGCGACGATTCAAAATACCTGTTTCTTGAAGCAGATGTCTTCGATCTCCTGAATGAATCCGAGCTTCCTGGCGCTCCCCACGATCTCATTATTTGCGATCCACCCGCTCTCGCCAAAAACGCCAAACATCTTCCCCAAGCCATGAAAGCCTACGCAGAATTAAATGCTGCCTGCTTCCGCCATCTCTCCCCTGGCGGCATTCTCGTTACAAGCTCCTGCTCCGGCCGTGTGACCCCCGAAGATTTCCGCACCATGCTCCGCATTGCCGCCGGCCAAGCCCGCCGCAACGTCCGTATCCTCGACTGGATCACTCAACCCATCGACCACGCCGAACGCATCGCCTTTCCCGAGGGAAGATATCTGAAAACGGCGATTTTGGAAGTGACGGACATCTTGTAAGCCGTCTTGCCAAAACTCGAAACAGTCGCTATATTACTCGCGTAAATGCCTATGCGGGTGTCGTATAATGGCTATTACCACAGGTTTCCAACCTGTTGACAGGGGTTCGATTCCCCTCACCCGCTCCACCCAAAAAACATCCTATCCGGATGTTTTTTGCTATACTGTCCTCATGAATATCTCTCCTTTAAAAATCGTTATCAGTCTCGTGGCTGTTAGCTTCATTTCTTACCTCCTCTTCGGCTTTTTCGGCATCCAAGCGCTCTTCATGGATCGTGTTGTAAATGAGGCCGTGCCAGAAATAGCTCTTACAGAACCGTTATTACCAACAACGACCACAGCTGCCATCAGCGCAACTTCCTCAACCACAAACACGAACCCTCCCACCACAAAACCAGTCCCCCTCCCCACTCAACCACCAGCGCCCGCGTCTCCAAAACTCCTCGCCCAAGGCTCATTCACCCAAGGTGACAGCACGTATTCCATCAACGGCAAAGCGATGGTTACAGAAAAAGATGGAATTCGCACCCTCTCCCTCACAAATTTTGATGTCACCAATGGACCAGATCTCTTCGTATACATCACCGAGGCGACGAGCGCAGAAAATCTCACCGTCAAAGACGCGGTTCGACAGCAACACTTCATCAACCTGGGAACGCTCAAAGGGAACAAGGGAAATCAAACCTACACTCTCCCCAAAGATCTCGTTTTAAACGAAAATTCCCTCGTCACCATCTGGTGCCGCCGCTTCAGCCGCCATTTCGGTTCTGCCGATCTCACCCTCACCCCTTAATATAGATAACAAACGAAAAACCCCTCAATGGAGTTTTTCGTCATGCGTTCTTTGATTTTAGAGACCAGCTCCTGCCTGAGAGCCTGGAGCCGCCATTCCCCGTCCATTCATCGAACCCATCATCCCACCACGTCCACCTTGGCGACCCCTTGGACCCATCTGACCGCCCATACCTGAACCACCATGACCGCCGCGTCCACCTTGGTTCCCCATAATAAGTGGGACATAGGAACGGTCGAGCCCCTGTGCCGTCACCCAGGCTTCAAGTTCCGTGCGATACGCCTCCATGAGCTTACGG
>JBPOJM010000001.1:0-50891 GCA_052033585.1 Patescibacteria group bacterium
CATACGCCTCACCTCTTTCCTTTCTTCTTTGCGAGCGTATGCGTATTATCTCAGCATAAAATAATAAAATGGACAAGGGTGGAGGGATTTTAAAATAACGCCCGGTTGGCGTTATTTGTTCTTCCACTCTTTGACGGATTCGTACACAATATCCCAATTTTTACAGGGGATAAGTCGTTCGTCTTGGCGTGGGTGCGTATCCCGACCAAAGAAAAAGATGGTGCCCGGATAGTCAGCTGGAACATGGTCGATGACCCCTGGATCATCATCCACGATTCCTAAAATTTCAGGATAGAGCTGAGTGATGGCCTGCGCTTTCCATATATGCCGCTGCTCAAGAGGATTTTCTACTGGCTGAGCCAAGATGGGTAGATCTGGAAAGCCGTGTTTATTCAACCATTGCGCCGTGTGCTCAATCACGCTTGTAGGCCGCATCGTGATATAGGCATGGATCGGAAGATGCAAATGAACCTGTCGTACACGTTCCAATGCTCGTTCCATAACATCTAGTTCAAGGTAGAATTCGCCTCGATGCAAGGTCGTGCGTACCCATTCATCTATCCCTTTATGATCTTTCCAGGCGGGTAGCTGCTGCAGACGACCCGCGTGTGTCTTTACCGCTTCTTCGTAGCTCACCCCTGGATCCCCTGCCAAGTCTTTCATGGCGTTATACCAATGTCGGCCCGTGACAGAGAGCGTGTCGTCAATATCTAAGGCGAGCCCAGGTTGATCGTGTTTCGCTAAAAGCGCTTTCAAGGACTCAATCGTATGCATAAAAAAGTTGCCTTTCGTCCTATGGGACTCATCAGTGAAGCGTACATCTTCAGAGGCAACGGACACAAACGGTCCGTAAGGAAGAAGGTGCGATCAGTAAACGTTTACCCTTTGCAGGAGCTCACCAAGCAGAAAGGTCACAATATCCTGCACTTCACCATCTGAAGCCGCGATGGAGGCATAGCTGATGTGTCTTACCGTCGCTGCCAGTTCCCCGTATGCGACTTCGTGATACGCTCTGGCTTTCGTATCATCTGTTGTATCCCATGAACGCTCGAGTCGCCAGCTTCCCCCCAGATCGAATTCGAAGCGATACTCCGCCGCACCCCACGGAAATGTCGCGAGATACACATCTCGCCCGACCACACACCAAGCAGTAGACACCTCTCGGGTCACGGGCGATACAATCTGGTATACATACTCGGCTGCCCGACATACGCAGTGAGCGATAATGGTCGGTTCGCACTCCCTCACCGCCGGTCTGCGACCGGTCGTCTCCATCCATTCGGGCAGACCCCCGCCCGAATCAGATACACGCTGTTCTACTGTCACGTCCCTACCCTTTCTCTCCCATCCCTCAAACCATGCGCACGAGGACGCACAGAGGGTAGTTGATCCTATACTAAAACACAGAAAAGCGCAATCCCCCTCACTCCTCATCTAGGGCTCCGCTGACCCGCATTTTCTTTGGACTCAGCTGACTGAGCAAGGAGCCAACGCCGTTGCAGCTGACTGCTGTTGCAGGTGTTGGCTCCGGTCCGCCATAAAGAGCTTTGGAGGAATGCGAGTTCTGCAGTCCAAAGAAAATGCGGGTCAGCGGAGCCCATCGCAATAATAAAAAATTATACTTTGTATCTCCCCCCTTCAAACACCACTTCCTCATCAACCTTTATTTGATCCGCGGCCACAAAAATATCAACGTGATAGCGCGTCTTGCCCGGTTCTAAGCCTGGTTTTTTGTAAATTCCGTGTTTTTCCCCCAGGGAAAGATGTAACCCTGTCATACGCTCATAGGCGGTGATATCGTTCACCATGCGTATACGATCCATGGCTGGGTTCAAACCGAACCCAATTTCTCGGGCCAATACTCGCTCCTGTAGGCGAATCATGGCAAGAATGTCTTGAAAGGCTTGTGGAGCGTGTGGGGCGTAAAAAATCCCCTCACGAATGGTCGCGGGGAAGGGGGTATGCAATTGAACTAAATGATCCATACCCGCGAAGCCGTAGACCAGAAGATCCCCATTCGTTTTACTCAGATCTTTCGGCTCTGTGAAGACTTCTCCGATCGGGAATGTGCCACCAACATTCGTCATGTCATGGTAATCGCCGACATTGAGCTTCGCTTCTTCCATGGCGCTATCATAAACCAAGGTGGAATCTCCACAGGTGACCGTAATCTTTTTGCTTACATCAAGGCGTTGTTTTAGCGCATGGCCGAGGGGGCGGAAGTACTGCGGGTCATAGGCCAATGATTCGAGGTAGTTTGGCCACTGCGCTTCTGACATGCGGTTTAAGTGAATGTGCTCAATCGTCTTAAGACCGCAGGCGAAAATCTCTAAACGAAAACGGAATTCATTTAAACGAAAATTGGTGGATTGTACGAGGATCACCATCCCCCCTTTTGGCATGGCCTTAAACTTGGCACGGATTTCATCCCCCGTTGCCTCTGCCACCTTCAAAAATTCTGCCGTTGGCAAAACAACGCGATACGCTTCGACGAGCAGTCGCGTTAATCCATCCTCTTCATCAAATAAAACCAATGCCGCGTCTTGGGGCGTATATTCTAGGGCAAGCGTGACCGTATCACGCAGGTTTTTTATGGCGAGGGCAAGAAGGTCTGACATGCTCGCTATCTTACGCAGCCTGCGGGATTTGTCGAGATGATGAATCTTGGTAACGCACCTCAGCAATCCCTTGCCCGGCCAAATGGGACATCTCTTGTAAAAGAGATCCTCCTTCATCCTTATCAAATACGGCCTGAGGATGGAGACGAAAGCCTTGTCCATTTTCGTCCATGATGAGCTCAATATTCGCGGCGGCAGGATTGATTTGAAACGGCACCATCCCGTAGGCCGGCTCCGTGACCCGCCAGGTTCGATGAAAGAGCTTTTCTATCCTACTTCTGTCAAGCCACGCATCACGCATCTCATCTGCCTCATCTGGGGGAAGAAAAAACGTCTGCGGTCGAGGATCCTGAATATCACTGTCTAAGTGACCCATCGTTGCGCGAAAGGGGTGAGGCTCTAACACAGCCAAGGAAGAGCCATCATGAGCCAAGAAAAGCCGCTCGCCTGTTTGTCGAAGCGGCGAGGCAGGAAGCAGATCCATCACGGCAGTAAATCGACCAGACTGCTCAAGAGCACTCATCCACTCCTGTACTAAATCATCAATTTTATGCTGAAGCTCTTCTCCGGGTGTGCTTTTTTTCCTCAGAGACTCTGTTTTTGCCGATATCTTCATGACCATCCTCCAAAGATCATCATAGGTAAATAGTTTCACCTTCTTTTCTGGATGGACGGTGGACATTTCACTCATACAATATTATTTCCAAAATGGTTCTAATCCCCACTCTTTTTCCCACATCTCATGAAATCGCTCATTAGTAGACAAGATCACGGTCTCTTCCACACACCATTCAGACCAGTTCTCAGGATGACGTCGTGTATCGGCAATGAAGGCGCGCCAATCCATCCATTTCACCGCTTCGACTTCGTCAGGGTTTGGCATGGGTGGCTGCTCCGTTTTTGCGACGATGATGGGGCAGATTTCATTCTCCATGACGCCGTCACGCGTAAAGCAGTAACGATACGGAGCGATTTCAACAAGATCATCCATCTCTAATCCCAACTCAAATCCGATCCGCCGCTTTCCTGCTTCGACAGGCGACTCTTCGAGCGTTGGATGCCCACAACACGAATTGGACCACACGAGCGGCCAGGTTTTCTTTGTTTTGGCACGTTGCTGAAGGAGTAACTCCCCTTTTCCATTAAAGATAAACGAGGAGAAGGCGCGATGAAGCGGCGTTTGCGCGCCATGAACCTCTGACTTTGGCATCGTACCGAGGACCTTGTTTTCTTCATCTACTAACACGACGTATTCAGGAATGGACATACGACAACTAAACGTTACATGGCTTTTTGCACGTCTTGCAAAATTTGTCCGGCATGGCTGGCTGGGTCAACATCTGGATACACCTGCGCGATCATGCCATCGGGACTAATCAGATAGGAGATGCGCTTGGTGAAAAGCAACCCATCAGCTCCATACGCTTTGATGCTCTCCTTCTCTGTATCCGCGAGTAAGAGAAATGGAAGGTGATATTTGTCGGCAAACTCTTTATGACGCTCGGCCGTATCCGCACTCACGCCCAAGACGACGATCCCGAGCTTTTCAAACTCCGCGAATTGATCACGGATGGTGCAGGCTTCTTTCGTACAACCTGGCGTGTCATCTTTTGGATAAAAATACAGCAGAACCCATTTGCCTTTGAATTGTTCGAGGGTGTAGGTCTGGTTGTCTTGCGCGAGTAAGGAAAAATCAGGAGCCGGGGTGTTTGGTTGCAGCATATGCATTGTGTATATGGATGAGAGGCGTGCACTCATGGGTTATTCCATCCCTCTTCGCCGTATCTTACTCCTTTTGCGACAGATTCGAGCATGCGTCGGATGTATGGGATCATCGTATCAGGTAAGGCGTCCATAGCAAACCAAGAGAGATCATCGCATTTTTCTGGTTCTTGATTCACTGGGTGATTCTGCCATGTATCCGCGGTAAAGACATGGTCAATATAATGCCCAATTGCGGCTAAACGACTCACGCAATGAACATACCTGAGATCCCCGTGTCCAACTTCTATTCCAATTTCTTCCTTGGCTTCGCGCACCATGGCAGACAGCAAAGATTCCCCTTCTTCTACGTGCCCAGAGGGCAATCCATACATGCCATCGCAGTAGCCTGTATTGGTACGACGCGAAAGCAAAATACGTCCATCTTTCTGCAACATGAGATAGACGGCACCAATAACTTTGAAACGTTCTTTCATAATATATTATGGATAACATGCTTTCTCACTACTGTCATTCCCGCGAAGGCGGGAACCCAGCCTCGATCGATCGGACGTCTGGGCTAGACCCCCTCCTTCGAGGGGGTGACAGAACAGATCAATAAAAACTATGGCCAATATTTCGGATCTGGCTTTTCTCCGAAATAGCGTTCGTAGTTCTTTTTCATTTTGCTATAGGTTGGTGTTTCGTTGGGAGTAAGATTCTCCGCGACGGGAACGGAGGACATCTCGGCTTCTGCCATAACGGGATCGGTTGGATCATGATGGATGAAGCCGCCTATGAACTCGCCGAAGGATTTATAGAAACGGGTGAACATGAGCATTTCATGCCAGGCTTCGTCGACGATATCGGATGGAGCGATAGGCTCACCCGAGACAATGCACAAATAGAGCATGCGCTTGGCTTCGCGCACCATCATGGTTGCTTCTTCGATCGTTCTTGCGTGCTCCTTAGCAACACGAGGAATGAGGAGGGGTGGGACTTGATAGGCGTCGACTTCGGCCAGTGTTGGGACGGACATATGTGGTTAGATTAACAGGTTAAAAGGAAACGAAAAGACAGGGGTTAGCCTGTCTTTTGTGAGGCAGCTGCAATTACGCAGCAGCTTCTTCTTTCTTTTCTGCTTCACCTTGGCACTTGTTGCCTTGGCATTGCGTGCCTTGCTGTGGCTGAGCGGCTGGGTCGTTCGTAGGGGTTGCGGAACCGGTGCAGTTTGATCCTTGCATAGAGGTAGAAGTTAAAGGAATTATATATTCATCATAGCCGCTGTGCGAGGCCTGTCAACGTGTAAAACAATATAGGTAAATAGGCTAAGATAAGCCATTATTTTTTGGCTCATCTTAGCCTAAAATATCACCCTTTTCTCTTGACAATTTCCCTAATTCCTGATATAGTATTCCTTCAAGGATGTAACGGTGCCTGAACCTTACAACCGCCGCCTAGAAGGCAGAGAACGCGACTCCATTGTGATGAGCTGTTCGGCCTGAAGTCGATCCATATAACCCCTTTAAAAAGGCATCGACATCACGCCCCGGCAGCCCATCGCGAAAGCGACAGGGACCGAATGATCGCTTCGATCATCCATCCACGCGCTGTAAAAGGCGCTTCTTTCCCCCAACACGGAGTCCACCATGAACAAGCTCGCGATCCTCTTCGGCTACCTCCTTCCCTTCGTCCTGCTCTTCGTCTCGCCCGTCAACGCCCAGTCCACGCCCTCCGTGACCAACGCCGTGGTGCTCGCGGCTTCGCACGCGGGTCATCCGGACCGCACCGTCATGGTGGACGGAAACCCCGCCATCATCGTGGGGGGTCGGCCGCAGCTGCTGATCACCTCCTTTCCGGGCGCACCGCTCCTGTGGCGCTCGTCTGGTCACGCCCTGACCGACATCCTCTCGCGCTTGACCACGGTCGAGTGCGACGAGGACCAGATCGGGTGGCGGGTCGACGGCCGTACGGTGCTCTGCACCGAGTCACCCCGCCAAGGCCTCACGGTCGCGCAGCAGGCGATCGCCGAGCTGCAGCGTATGCGGCTCAGGACTGAAACGCAGCGCGAAATGACCAGCCCGATCGCGGCTGCGCTCGCCCCCCGAGCGATCGCACTCGTGGAAACCATCCTCTACGCGCGGCGCCACCACGGCCGCGCCCCGCGCTCCGCCCGGGCGAAGCGCGCTCACCGCCACCACCACTAACCCCACCCCCTCCTCCCTTCACCTCGGGCTTCCACGCCCACAGGGTCTCGGCGCACCCTCCTCCAAGCGCTCCGGACACACTCTTCTACAGGGTGTGTTTTCGCGTTTAGGGGGAAATGCAGAATATAAAATGTATAACATCAATCAAATCACCTCCCCACCCCCTCCTTCCACCATCTAGGGCTCCGTTTGTTTGTTCTTTTTTCTTGAACTGCTGCCTGAGCAAGGAGCTAACACCGTGGCGGTCGAGTTGCTGTTGCAGGTGTTGGGTCCGGTCCGCCATAAATAGCTGGGGCGGAATGCGAGTTCAGTTCAAGAAAAAAGAACAAACAAACGGAGCCCATCGCCTATATATCACTATCCAATCCCTACTCGCTCATTCAATACCCGCTCCGCTGCGAGATCCCTCACTCCGTCGGACTTCGTTCGGGATGACGGAGTGAGGGCGGGATACACAAAACCCCTCTTGCGAGGGGTTTTGATGAGACGAAGTGTCGCTTACGCGGCAGCTTGTTCGTCGAGGCGCATGACGTTGACGGCGCGAGGACCCTTGTCAGAGTCTTCCGTGTCGAAGGAAACCATGTCGCCGACGCGAAGGTCGTCGAAGGCTACGTTCATAAGGGCGGACGTGTGAAAAAATACGTCCTTGTCTGCGCCTTCAGGGGTGATGAAACCAAAACCCTTGTCGGTGATGCGTTTTACAACTCCATTCATAGAATGTGGGAGTTAAGTGAATAATCCGCAAATGTAGGCCTGCGTGCGGAAGTTCAAAAAACTCTCCACCTCGGGCTCGTTTGCTAGAAAGAAATATAGCACAATCCTAAGAAAAAGGGAAGAGTGATGGCAAATAGACTCAAAACATGCTACAACCCGGGCATGAAGATTGGGATTATTGGCGCAGGTGCGGCAGGTATGATGGCAGCAGCGGCGACTCTAGAAACGCGTCCAGATGCAGAGGTTTTTCTGTTTGAAAAGAACGATGGTCTAGGCAAAAAAGTGATTATTTCCGGCGGTGGGCGGTGCAACGTGACGACGGGGATTCGCGATGTGCGTACCGTTCTCACGAAGTATCCGCGTGGAGGCAAATTCCTGTCTTCAGCCATGTACCACTTCCCTCCTCAGGCGGTGCACGACTGGTTTGAAACACAGGGCGTCCCCTTGAAGACGGAGGACGACTTGCGCGTTTTCCCGCAATCAAATAATGGGAAAGACATCGTTGGGGTATTTGAACGACTGTTTCGTGACTCGAAGGTACGGGTATATGTAAAAACGGGTGTATCGTGCGTCGCAAAACGTGGCGATCAGTTCGTTCTTACGCTTAAAGATCAAAACGAACCACTCTTCGTCGATAAACTCATCTTAACCACGGGCGGACAAGCGTATCGTCAAACGGGCTCGACAGGTGACGGATATGCCTTTGCCCAAGCCCTTGGACACACCCTCACTCCCCTCGCTCCAAGCTTGAATGCGTTTTATACGCGTGAGACATGGCCGCATACGTTGTCCGGCTTATCATTCGAGCAAGCAACGTTCGTGGCGGAACGTGATGGGCGCCCAACCTTCACGGGTCCATTTTTATTTACGCATAAGGGCGTAAGTGGTCCGGCCGTGTTCGCCTTATCGGCGCAAGTAGCTTTTGAGGCGTATGATGCGACGCGCCCCCTCCTTGTGTACCTTGATCTGTTTCCGCAACAGACACATGAAGAACTTCTCACTGAATTAGTCACGTTGGTAAAACAACACCCCAAGAAACAATTCGTAACGGTATTAGGAAATCTGATTCCTAAATCTTTGGCTCAGGTGACGTGCGAGGAGCGATCCATCCCTCTGACAAAACACGCGGCGGAAATTAGTAAGAAAGATCTTTTTGGATGCAGCTTGTGGCTTAAACAAATTCCCTTACATGTTATCGGACGTGGAGCGGGTGACGAATTTGTCACAGCGGGCGGAATTCCCCTAGACGAAATTGATCCGACTACCATGCAATCAAAAAAGTGTCCTGGCCTGTACATTGCCGGAGAACTCCTGGATGTCGATGGGTATACGGGTGGCTTTAACCTTCAGGCTTCCTGGGCGACCGGGAGATTGGCGGGAGAACAGGCCTCAGGCGTCAGGGATTAGGTATTATTTCTTCGTCATCCCGAACGGAGTTAGACGTCGAGATTCCTCAGGCGTCGTCGGACTCCTTCTTCGGAATGACGAGATAAAAACCGAGGAGGAAATTACAACGTCCCCAAATCTAATGTCTGGTCAAAATGGATTTGGCTGACGAAGTCCGGGGTGTGGCTCACGAGGATGAGGGTACCTTGATAGGCTTCGATGGCTTTGGCGATGATGGGAAGATGGCGGAAGTTGATGTGGTTGGTGGGCTCATCGAGGATAAGGAGGCCTGGGCGCTGCAAGACGAATTGCGCGAAACACAGCAAGCCTTTTTGGCCTTCGGAGAGCGAGCCGACTTTGTTTTTTAAGAGATTTGAGGTGATCAAGAATTCAGACGCGACGGCGCGTAAGCCCTCATTGGATGGGATTTCCATCACGGATTCGAGAGCAGCGTAGGCGGTATCGTCAAAGTTGAGACCGGAAAAATCTTGGCGATAGTACCCCACCTTTACCCCTTCACCGATTTTTATCCCTGGATCTTCTTGGGCGGCAATGGCTTTAAGAAGCGTGCTCTTGCCGATCCCATTTGGCCCGGCAATCAATAAGCGGCGGCGTTTGCGTAAGATAATATCGACATCTACACGAACGGGTTCATGTTTTTTTAAAATGGACAGCGAGGTCATGGTGACGACGGCCTCGCTATAGTCTTGCGCAGGAATCGTAAAATCACGGATCGTTTTGTCATCACGACGAACATCCACCATCTCATCTTCGGCTTCTTCGATTTGATCTCGCAATTTGCTCGCGAGTTTACGCATTTTTCCACCTTTATTGGCAAAGAAGTTCACCTTGTCTTTACGGTCCTGGATATCTTTTAAGAGACGGGCGTTTTGCATGCGTTCGCGTTCTAGGCGCGCGGCAATTTCTTCGACCACATCGAAATAGTTCCCCACATATTGCTCCATTTTGTGGGTGTAGACATCCAAATGAAGCACGCCTTCCGTAAAGGCATTTAAGAAGTCTGCATCGTGCGAAATGACGACCACGGTCTTTGGATACATGACAAGGAAGGAGGTCAAGTGATCGATCCCTTCACGGTCGAGATTATTGGTCGGCTCATCCAATAATAAAATATCTGGTTCTTGAATGAGGGCGTAGGCTAACAATAAACGTGCTTGTTGGCCGCCCGAAAAGTCTTTGATTTTTTTGTCTAATGGAGCATGAAGGTTCACTGTCTCGAGCACATCTTTAATGCGGCCATCGAGGTTGTATGGGACGTCTTTAAAGGCATGCGCGAAGAATTCCCGTACCGTATTTTCCATGTGCTCACGCGCCATGACTTGGAGGCCGATCGCGACTGTCGCGTCTTTTTGTATATGGATTTGGCCTTCGTTGGGTTTGTAGACTCCGGTAAGTAACTTAAAGATGGTGCTTTTCCCAGCGCCGTTTTGACCCATGAGGGTGATTTTGGCATTTTCACGAATGGAAAAACTCGCTTCATCCAAAATAGGATGATCTTCGTCATGATGAAAGACAACCTTATCAAAGCGGATAAGGACATTGCCGTGGTCGGTAGCCATAAAGAGCCAATAGTACACCAGAAAAAATGGACATTTGCAACTATAGGGGGTCTATCCTAAATAGGCGTTACCCGATACTCTATCTTTGATCCTTTGTATGCAATTACCTAAACGACGCTCACAGATGCTCAGGAAGCGGGACGACGGACCAGAGCGGTTTTATATTACCTCCGCCGGTTTAGAGAAGCTTAAGCGAGACTTGCAGCTTCTTAAGGCTGACTTACCAAAAATGGCCGAAGATTTGGCACGCGCGATCGCATTAGGGGATTTAAGTGAAAACGCTGAGTATACGGAGGCCAAGGCACGCCTCAGCCGTGCGCATGGGCGACAGTTCTCTCTGGAGGATCGGATTCGGAATGCGGTGATCATCGAAGAATCAAGTGGACAGGATACCGTGAGATTGGGCGTAACGGTAACCGTCGAAGTACATGGGAAAGAAAAAACATTTCAAATCGTTGGGCCAGCGGAAGCGAATCCCTTTAAAGGAAAAATTTCTCTTGTCTCTCCGCTGGGGAAAGAATTGCTTGGCAAGAAGGTGGGCGATATTGTGCACGTGCAAACGGAGGCAGGGGTAACGGTGTACCGAGTCATCGCTATCGAGTAAAACAAATAAACAACGTCGACAGGAAGTCGACGTTGTTTATTTGTTTAGTATCGATACTGGTCTGGTTTGTATGGACCCTTGTGATGGATGCCAAGGTATTTCGATTGCTTATCCGTCAGGGTCGTGAGCTTCACTCCGAGCTTAGCAAGATGGAGTCTTGCGACTTCTTCATCTAATTCTTTTGGTAGCATGTAGACCTTCCCTTGTTCGTATTTTCCGTTATTGGACCATAAAGCAAGCTGTGCCAACGTCTGGTTGGTGAAGGATGCGCTCATAACAAAGCTTGGATGACCGTGGGCGTTCCCAAGGTTTACTAAGCGCCCTTCGGACAAGAGGATGAGGCACTTTCCATTTGGCCAGATGAATTTATCGACTTGAGGTTTAATGGTTTCACGTTTAATCGTTGATTGCTCCAAGAGCCACGCGACAGAAATTTCGCTGTCAAAGTGACCGATGTTGCACACGATGGCTCCGTCTTTCATGGCGCTCATGTGTTCCCCCGTGATGACATCACAGCAACCGGTAGCCGTCACGAAGATATCGCCCATAGACGCTGCTTCGTCCATGGTCACAACTTCATAGCCCTCCATGGCCGCCTGCAAGGCGTTGATCGGATCAATCTCTGTAACGAGCACACGGGCGCCAAAGCCATCCATGCTCTGCGCGCAGCCCTTGCCGACATCGCCATAGCCAGCCACGACGACAACCTTACCCGCGATCATGGTGTCGGTCGCGCGCTTAATACCGTCAGCCAAACTTTCACGACAGCCGTATTTGTTATCAAATTTTGACTTGGTGACCGAGTCGTTGACGTTGATGGCGGGAAGTTTGAGCGTCCCCTGCTCCATCATTTGATAAAGACGATGAACACCGGTTGTCGTTTCTTCGGACACACCTTTGATCTCTGCCAACATGTCCGGATGTTTTTCGTGAACGAGAACCGTCAAATCTCCCCCATCATCAAGGAGCATATTTGGCCCTTTCCCATCCGCAAATTTTAAACTCTCCTCCACACACCACCAGTATTCTTCTTCCGACTCCCCTTTCCAAGCAAAAACAGGGATACCTGCAGCAGCAATCGCGGCGGCGGCATGATCTTGCGTCGAGAAAATATTACAGCTACTCCAACGAACTTCTGCGCCGAGCTCGATAAGCGTTTCGATGAGGACAGCGGTCTGGATGGTCATGTGCAAACAACCGGCGATCCGTGCGCCTTTGAGGGGTTTGCTTGCCCCGTATTGCGCCCGCAAGGCCATGAGGCCGGGCATTTCTTTTTCCGCCAAAATAATTTCTTGGCGTCCCCAAGCAGCAAGGGAGATATCAGCGACTTTGTAAGAGGTGGACATAATAATATAATAGTTTCAATGGCGGACTGCTCTTTCGGAATGACAGAGGGAGAGAATCTCTCCATACTCTTTTTCGTATCTCTGACAGAATTCCTCCTTTGTGAATTGATATGCTTGCGTCCCTCGGGTTTCTACAACATAGGTGGCGAAGACGGAGCCCATTTGAGCGCACGTTTTTAGATCCTTGCCTTGCTCGTATCCCACAAAGAAGCCCGCGCGGAAAGCGTCACCTGCTCCCGTTGGATCGAGGCAGGTTTGTGCGGGGCAGGCGGAGACATGGATGGATTGGCCGTCTGAGGTTTGGATGAGCGAGCCTTCTGCGCCCAATGTTGTCACCAGTAACTCCACTTTGGATAGAAGATCCGCGACAGAAAAACCCGTTCGATCCATCAAGAGTTTCATCTCGTAATCATTCGCCATGACTGCCCACGCACCTTCCACACCTTGGCGTAGCTCTTCTGACGTACACAGGGTGAGAGCTTGACCTGGATCGAACACAACCTTTGCTCCCAAGTCTTTTGCTTCGCGGAGATGGGTTACCATTACCTCTGGCGGATTTGGACTCACGATGACAAGTGAAGGTGTCGGAACAACCGCTTTTAGAGACACGTGTACCGCTTCTGCTAACGGTCCTGGGAAAAACCCACTTATTTGATTGTTCGCCGCATCTGTAATGATGTGTGCTGCCGCTGTAAGAGTCGATGGGGCTCTGTAAATATGCTCTATGGAGAGCCCCGTGGCTCGCAGCCGCTCTGCATATGGATCCCCATCCGAGCCCAACGCGGAAATAATCCATGGATTCCCCCCTAGGGTACGCATTGCGTAGGCGATGTTGCCCGCCGTCCCTCCCCAGCCACGCTCCAACGAGCGCACGAGAAACGACAAACTTAAATTATGCAGCTGGTCAGGCAACAAATGGTCAGAAAAACGGTCTGGAACATTCAGGATGTAATCGTAGGCTAAGGAGCCTGAAATCAAGATAGACATTGCGCGCCATCATAGCAGGCCGCAGAAAGAGAGCAAGCCAGGGTTAGCTCGTGCGTTTTCCTTGCATCAACATTTCAACGGCGTGATCCAGAGAACCCGCCGGAGTTACTTGACCACCATTCACAAAGAAGATTTCGTCGGCTTCTTCAATCGTATTTAAGCGGTGAGCAATAATGACTTTGACCGTGTCCTTTGGTAATTGCTTGATGACCTGTTCGAGTTTTTGTTCGGTAACCGTGTCGATGTTGGCCGTCGCTTCATCCAAAATTAAGACCTCTGGCTCACGCAGAACGGCACGCATAAAAGCAATGAGTTGGCGCTCTCCGACACTCAATCCCTCTCCCCCACTCGTGACAGGCGTGTCTAACCCTTGTTCAAAGGTTTGGATCAAAGGCGCGAGCCCTGTCCGTGCGATTGCGTCAGTCAATACCTCTTTTGCATAGGGCAGGTATCGCTGGTTTCCATACACAAGGTTTTCTCCGATGGTTCCGCTAAAGAGAAATGGTTCTTGCAAGATAAATCCAATTTTCTGGGCACGTTCGGCGGGTGAATACGAGCGGATATCTCGTCCATGCAAAGAAACAATCCCTTCGCTCGCATCATATAGACGTGCCATGAGGGAGGCCGTTGTCGTTTTTCCTCCTCCGGTTGGACCGACAAGCGCGTAGGTTTTGCCTTTTTCTAAGCTGAACGAGACATGCTTTATCACCTCTTTCCCGTCTGGATAACGAAAGGCGACGTCCTTAAATGACAGTACGCTCTCTTCCTTGCGCGGGGTGGATGTTTCAGCAGGAGGAATGGTTTCCAAGTCTGTTTTCAACGCCAATATCTCCGAGACACGTTCCCATCCCGCTAAGGCAACTTGAAAACTGCTCCACAACGCCGCTAATTGTCGCAAGGGCGTATAGAAATTATGGATGTACGACAGGAAACTGATGAGTAAACCCAGGGTAAAGCTCCCTTGGGTGATTAAGTAGATTCCGTATGCAAGCACGATCAACTGAGCCAGGTTTGCCGATAGCCCATATAAAGGTGTAAAAATCGCGTTCGCTAAACTTGCACGCATGGATGTGTTATAGGTTGATTCGTTCACTTCTTGAAAGCGCTTACGGAAATAATCACGACGGTTGAATGCCACGATGACTTTGAAATTTTGTAGACTTTCTTGAATTTCACTGCTCATGCCACCGACACTTTGCAGGTTACGGGTGTTTTGGCGTTTAACCCAAGGCGAAAGGAGTTGGGTCAGAACCAATAAGAAGGCTGCGGGCGCAAGCGCCGCTAGACCCAACCGTCCATGAATGCTTAAGAGGAAGATCCCCGCCCCAAGCATAATGAAGAGGCTGCCCACGAGCTGCATCAAAGACTGGGAAAAGAACATGTTGAGTTTGTCCGTGTCGTTATTGATGCGTGAAATTAAATCCCCCGCTTTATTTTGCGTAAAGAAGGCGACAGGTAATTCTTGCAACTTGGTGAAGATGCCGTTACGCAATTTGAACAGGACGCGCTGTCCCACTCCTCCCATCCAGCGGGTTTGGACGTAGCCACTCACGAGCGCCAAGAGATAGACAACGAGGAGGATCGCGCCGTACAACAGAACCCCCTGGTATTGCTTGGTTTGCACATACGTATCTACCGCATGTCCGATGAGGAGTGGCGCGCAGATATTAAGGGCAGCATTGAGAAAAATCCCGAGAAAGGCAACGGCCAAGGCGCGCGTTTCATCGGCAAGGAGGACGCTTAGGTTGCGCCATAATGTCTTCCATGGACGCTCTGCTGGCACCGCCTGTGAAGGCTTATCCTTGAGGGTGTAATTCATAGTTGCTCGTGCTCCGTTGAGAGTTATAAACCTGCACGTATTCTGGTGAACTGGTAAGCAGCTCTTGGTGCGTACCTTGAGCTAATACCTCTCCTTCCATCAGGAAAATAATCTTGTCATAGCTTTCAACTGAGGAGATTTTTTGTGTCACCGAGACAAGCGTGAGATCAGGATAATTTTTTTGAAGATTGGCAATGATTTTTTGCTCAGTCGGAGCATCGACCCGTGCCGTAAAATCATCCAAGAACAAAACGCTTGGGTTGATCGCTAAGGCACGCGCCAGCATCACCCGCTGCTTCTGTCCTCCCGATAAACTTGTTCCGCGTTCTGACACAATCGTGTCTAACCCTTGTGGCAACGATTGAACGAGATCATCTAGCTCCGCTGTATCGATGGCTCGCTGCAAAGACTCGTTCGTGGCTAATGGACTAAACGCGATATTTTCGCGCAAGCTGAGATTGAACAGGATGCTATCTTGGAATACAAGCCCAAGCTGACGATAAAAGGCTTCCGTCGTGTAAGATCCCATCGGATGTTGGTCGTAAAGAATTGTTCCACTGGTGGGAGACAAAAGTCCAGTCAAGAGATAGAGGAGTTGTGTTTTTCCGGCCGCGGTTGGACCAATGATCGCTACGCGCTGACCTGGCAGAATTTCAAATGAAACATCTTTTAAGACGGTTTTTTCCGCATACGCCTGATGAACATCTTTAACCGTGATACTTCCCTGTAAAGAGGTCTCAATCGTTCCCATGTGAGCCACCGGAGGCAGGTTTAGCACTTGCGAAATGCGTCCGTAGGAAGCAGATGCTTGAGCGATCAAGTTACTCATGAACCCAATAATGAGAATGGGAAAAATAAGCAGAGCGATGTAGGTCGTGAAGGCAGCGAACGAGCCCAGGCTCATCGTTCCTAGGACGACGAATCTTCCACCCAACACCAAAATGATGAGCATGGCAATGTTCGCCAAAAAAGTAATGATGGGGATCATGCCCGCAAATAAGCCTAGGATACGATATCCTAGGTCGCGAGCCTTAGTATTCGCAGCCAAGAATTTTTTGCTTTCTTCGTCTGTCGCGTGCAAGACACGAATGAGAGATGCTCCTAAAATACTTTCATTGATGACTTTATTTAACCAATCAATCACTTCTCGGCTAGAGACGAAGAGTTTACGGACTTTTCCAAAAACCACAAAAAAGGTTCCCCCAATGAACGGCAAGATGCTTAATACGGCGAGAGCTAACCAAAAATTAATCGTCAGTAACAGGATACTGGCTCCCAAGATAATACATAACGAAGAAACAATCGAAGAAACGGCTTGCGAAACAAATAATTTAATCGAATCGACATCGGCCGTGAGATTTGTCAACAACTTGCCGGGTTGAGCTGTATGAATAGAGGTATATCCTTGGACGGAGATCGTATCGGAAATTTTTTCACGCAGATCACGCGCGACTCGTTCGGCGACATAGGTTTGAACTAGAAACTGCAACGACGTGAAGATGAAGATACCGATCGAGATGAGAGAAAACTCTTTAACCACGGCCTTGAGGACTAAGGTCTGATTGACGTAGGCATCCATGCCATTCGCCACAAGTTTTGGTAAAACTAAGTTTAAGCCATTACTCAATAACGCGAAGAGGATGAGTAATCCGACAAAACCTGCGTAGGGACGCAAAAGCTCGAATACGCTGGGCTTTTTTGCTATGGGTTGCTTGGCTTTTCCGGGGTTGTCCATACGGAATGAAGATGGTTCACGATTTTCTCTTGGATCAGTTGGAGGGCTTGGAGGTCTTTCTCACTGAGAGATTCGAATAATTCTGCCAGGATCGTAAAACAGTGCTTCTTTGCTAATAGTAGCGTCTTCTTTCCTGCGGGTGTGAGAGAAAGCTCGGTCTTACGCCGATCTTCTGTATCTTTCTTGCGAGTGACAAGCCCTTCCTCGCTTAAGCTGTTCACGAGCTGCGTCGCGGCGCTTGAGGTCATACGGAAGCGTTGCGCCAAGTCTTTAATGGTCTCGGCGTCTTCGTACGCAATCGCCGTCAACACAGATAGGCGGGTGCTGGTTGGTACACCTTCCGGCATGGGTTCATGGCGTTGGCGATATGCCTTCCATCGTGTAATGGCCTCCATGGTTTGAAAAAGTTTTTCCAAGCGTTCTTGTCTGTTCATAAGGGAATGGAAAAATAGTTAAGTATCTTACAATACTAAGAAGATTTTCGGTAGGTGTCAAGCAATTTTTTTTTATTTTAAAGACGGTGACGCCGTTCGTGAATGACTAGCTCGACCTTATATTTATTGGCTTAAAGGACTGTTTCGCTCGCGCTTTCCCTTGCAGGGTTTGTTTCGGTATGATGGGATGTCTTCGCCAAGAGAGGAGGCCGGTCGTGCCTGAGAGACAAGCTTCGCAAACACGCCTGGGTTGGGTTCCCTCGTGGATCACGCCCAACATGCTCACGATTCTGCGGGGACTGTTCGTGATCCCCGTCATTCTCGTCGCTTCCATCTGGCCATGGAAGGCCGTCATTCTTCTGATCCTCTCATCGGCCTGCGACTACTATGATGGCCAGCTCGCTCGTGCACGCAAGCAGACCTCGCGCTGGGGAGCGATCCTCGACCCACTGTCAGACAAGATCTTCATTCTCGGAACGCTCTGGTTCGCCTGCGCGGAGAGAGTAGATCCCCGCTTCTCATGGACGATTACCACGATCGAAGCCGTGCTGCTCCTATTGCGGCCCGTGAAGGATCACCTCCAGATTCAAACCAATGCCAACTCCTGGGGGAAGATCAAAACGTGCGTACAAAGTTTTGCGCTCGCCTTTGTGTTAACGCAAAATCCATTTTTTACAAGACTCGCGCCTGCGACTTTCATTGGGGCGATTGGATTCGCAATCGCCTCGCTACTGAGCCACCTGAACGACATTCGCGTCCATTACAAGACGACCCGTTCTTCCTAGTGGGCATCCCCACATCCTCTCCTCCTTACGACGCCTCCTGCCGGAGCGTTTTTATTTTTATTATATGACTTATCCATCTAGCCCTTTTTTCGTCATCCCGAGCGAAGTCCTACGGAGTCGCGGGATATCATAGCCAGACGGGTTTTGCTCTCTGCTCAGACCCCCACAGAAAAAAACAACCCCTGCGAGCCCTAAATGAGTAAGATGAAGGATTAAACGGGGAAATACTGTAATAAAAAGAAAGCCCACTCAGCGGATAGAGTAAGCTTGTGATTAGTCGGGTCTCAGGTCGGGGCACCTGTCCTGAAGATACCCCACGGTGGTATAGGGACCCGGTGGAGCGGATCCGATGCAGCTAACATAGTAGAAGTTAAAGCCCGGGTTGGAAGCGACATCTCCCACATAAATCGGATAATCCACTCCGAGGCAGCGACACATGTGATCCCCCCCGGTGCAATCGCACATCGCGCTGCGGGTAACCCCGAAGGGATGATACTGCGCCTCGTGGTACGGGCTACGGAGGGTGATGCTCGGGCTGGTGCAGTCCCCCAGTCCGAACAGAACGAGGACACCCATCAGCAGCCGGACGATAAACGAAACAACCCAGCACTTCATGATGAACTCTCTTTCCGAGCCTTGGCTCTCGTTCGTTCATATCATAATATAATAAAAATAACAAGGGGTCGGATAAAGATCCGACCCCTTGTTATTTGCACATCTTCTTTATTTCTTCCAAAGGTACTTCGCGGTACGCCAGACGTATTTGACGATGATGAGAAGAATGAAGAAGTAGATGACGTACTGGACCGCCAAGAAGAATAGTGCGACAAGCGTAATACTCAAGTCTTGCGCGATCTTGTTTAGGTCTTGTACAAAGGTTCGGAGGGCGTTTTTCCAGGATTCTTTTAGACTGTCTCCGTCGAGGTAGGTATTTTCGTAGACGGCCAAGGAAAAGTAGGTGTATTCAAGCCGATCGAGTTGTTCAGCCTTCGCGCGAGAGAGACGATCAAGTTGTTCACTGATGTTGATGCGTTCCTGCGTCAAGCGTTCGATAATTTGTAGTTTGCTCGTGATGATGTTGGCGAGGCTGTTTGCGTCTTGAGCGCGTGTCGCCACAGCGGTAATTTCATCGTAGGCTTTCGTTGCATCTTCCAAGGTTTTTTCTATCGTCGCTTTCTTTTTTTGCAGGATCTCCACTTCACCTGTGAAGTCATCGATCGTTCGTTTAATGGTTTGGGTGTTTTCGGATAAGTCTTTTGGCCGTAAGGCTTTTACGTAGGCTAAGACATCCTCAACATGTGAACGCTCGACTTTAAACGTGTAATCACAACTGTGGTCAGATTGATGGGCGTTTTCGAAAATAACGTAGGACGCAGCTTTTAGAGCAACGATTTTGCCACATGTATCTTGTAGACGACTTGTCTCGATGACGCCACGATAGTTCTTGACTTCATAGGCCTCGGCTTCGTTCCCGGCCGGAGGTTCCGCTGGGACGGGAGCGATAGAAGGATTGATATTCCGGATGGATAACTCCGGCATGGCCGCGGTGTCGGCAGCCCCACCCATCATTTTTCCATAGTAGTCCTGGGTGGCTGGATACGCCGTTGCCGCTCCTCCACCGTACCCTATGCGCTGCATGGGGGAGGACAGAGATGAGAAAGAGGAACCAAATAAACGTCCGACAAACGCCAGGACGATGACAGCCACCACCCCTATTCCCATGAGCTTAAGGACGTGCACCTGCTTGGTATTAAACTGGTTGAGGAAATTCATATACCAAGAGTATAGCAAACCCAATCAAAAACCCCATTATGGGGATGGGGTTTTTGGAAGCGTTTCGTCTTTTTAGACGTTCAACGCGCGGATGATCGCGTCAAGTTTGGAGTTGATTTCTTTCAATTGGTCGCGATATGGATCGCCATTGACGGCAGGACGGGCGGCGCGAGGCGCGTCGAAACGGTCACCGGATCCCCCTTCGGACTTCCCAAAACAGGCGCGGCAAAAAATGGGCTTTTTTCCATTTGGTTTAAAGGGAACTTCACAGCGCTGACCACAGTCATCACACGTGGCGGAGTGCATGTCTGGGGTACGGTCACCGCCGCGTTCCCAGGGTTTACTGCCACCCCCAAAGCGACTGCCGCCTCGGCTGCCCCCGCGTCCTCCCCCACCTCCGTAGCTTTTTTTCGTAAACATAGCTAAATATTAGAATAATCAAGATAACGGATGGAGTATACGCTTTTCTAGGAAGAACGCAATGACCGACCCAGGATCGGGATACTTGACTATGACGTTACGTGATAGTTTAGTATACCTATCGTAGCACAGACGCGTATGTCCTACACCGTCCAACAATTAGCCACGCTCGCTTCTATCAGTGTCCGCACCCTGCATTACTACGATGAAATCGGGCTCCTCACCCCCTCCTCCATCGCAAAGAATGGGTACCGACACTATGAAAACAAAGGGCTGGTTCGCTTACAGCAAATCCTGTTTTTTCGTGAACTCGATTTTCCCCTCGAAGAGATTAAACAGATGCTCGACCGTCCCACATTTCAGATCGTTGAGGCGCTGCGCGACCAAAAGAAGCTGATGCAGCTCAAACGCAAACGCATGGATAGCCTTATTCAAAGTATTGAGAAAACCATTGCAAATATGCAAACAGATACCCCTTTACCACACAAAGAACTGTACGATGCCTTCAAGGACGATGACGTAAAACAGTATCAAGCAGAAGTAAAACAGCGCTGGGGGAACACAGAGGCGTACACACAAAGCATGGTACGCGTGAGCAAGATGACAAAACAGGAAATGGAGAAGCTCAAAGCCGATGGCAAAGCTTTTACAAAAACGCTGGCGGACGCCATGGATAAAGCCCCTACGGATCCCACTGTCCAAGCCTTGATTGGGGAACATTATAAAGGTATCCAGTTCTTTTACGACTGTCCACTTACCATGTATCGAAATCTGGGTCAGATGTACGTTAATGATCCGCGCTTCACCGCTTACTACGACACATTCCGACCCGGCCTCGCCATTTTCGTCCGAGATGCGATCGCTCATTATTGCAATGAACGAGAGAAGTAATCTTCTCTCGTTTTCGTTTCTCCTTTCTCCCCACCCACCCCCCCATCTAGAGCCCTCGTCCGGTGCAGCTAAAAAGGAGGCTTTTTAGACGTGACGACGGCTAAAACTGAGCAGGTTTTCTAGCAGGAAAATCTGCGTACTCCTTTTTAAATGCAGGGAACGAGAGCCCATAACCTACTACCTTGCATTACAAAGTAGCTTGGTATACACTCTCTTTATCTATGACTCCTTTAACTCCTCTAGATGTAGCAAATACCAAAGCCCAAATGCGTAAAGGCATTCTGGAATTTTGCATCTTACTTATTATCTCGGAAGATAAGACCTATACCAATGACATTCTGCAGGAATTACGCCAAGCGGATTTGATCGTCGTTGAAGGAACGATCTATCCGATCTTGAATCGGCTCAAGAATGCCGGACTTCTCACATATGACTGGTCCGAGAGCAAGAATGGACCACCTCGAAAATATTATTCTATTACTCCTCAAGGAAAAGTCTTCCTACGACAACTCCTAAACACCTGGGAATCCCTTGATCATTCTATTAACGCGTTACTTAAAAAGTTTCACTAAGCTATGAAAAAGACTCTCTCTGTCACGCTGGGTGGGCGGGCATACCTTATCGAGGAAAATGCGTATCACATTCTTGATACCTATCTCACTCGCCTCAAGCAACATTTTGTACACGACCCATCTGCGGGTGAGCTCATGGATGATATTGAAGCGAGCATGGCAGAAAAATTTGCGGAACAGTTGGAAAGGCAAAAGCAAGACGTCGTAACCGAGTTAGATGTACAAGAGGTGATCGCGGTGATGGGACAAGTGGAAGAGATCGAGCAGGAACAATCCTCCACTGCACCACAAGGAACAGAAGACACGAAAGATGAAGCGGTATCAAAACGCCTCTACCGGAATGAGGATGATATGGTTATTGCGGGTGTTTGTTCAGGGTTGGCGGCATATTTGGGAATTGAGCCCGTGTTCATCCGTGCCCTCTTTGTTCTCTTATTTTTTGCCAACGGGGTTGGATTACTCACCTATCTTATTTTATGGGTTGCTGTTCCGCGAGCAGAGACAAGCATCCAAAAATTGGAGATGCGTGGAAAATCTGCAAACTTAAGCGAGATCGAAGAGCTCGTGAAACAAAAAGCTCAGCTTGTGACTCAGGAAGGACGCGCGGCTGTTGGTCGTTTTACCCGAGGACACGCTTCATTCTTCCACAAACTCTTAAATATTCCCGTTATCATCGTAGGTGCGGTATGGGGATTTATCTTGCGTGTCGCGCATCTTGTTGGACCGATCGTTCGTGTTCTTATCTCCCTCCCCTTCATAGTTGGATCAGCTTTAGCCATGGTCGCGACCTTTATCGCAAGCTCAACGCTCTTGTTTCAACTCTATTCTCCGGTACTGATGACAGATTTACCTCTGCAAGAATTTGCGCGGAGCCCTTGGTATTACGCAGGCATTATTGGGCTCACGGTCGCGATTCTCATCCCGCTCATGATCGCCATGATGATTGGCATCCGTTTTCTGACACGTAAAAACCATCTTCGCACAGCAACGGTATTTACTCTTGCAGGAATTTGGATGATTGCGGCGACGACGATTGGAGTTACAGCGATTCGTTTAGGTCCCGATATCCAAGCACGCATCGAGCAAGTCGAGCAAGAACAGATGGTGACACGTCGCTATGAACCTGCTGCCTTCCACAACATTGTCCTCACCGGAAATGAACGGATCACCATCAGACCAGGAGGCGCGTATGCCATCAAACTTACAGGGATGAAAACTTCGTTAGAAAGCATGGAGGTAACATCTGAGGCAGATACATTAACCTTACGCAAAACGGATCAGGCAAGAGGATTCTGCCTTTTCTGCCTCCACAAACCGATCGAAGGTGAGATTACGCTCCCAGCATTAAATACCCTGACGATTGGTGGGACAAGTAGAGGCACGCTTCAAGGCTTTACGAATGACGTATCCCTTCACATCCAGGATGCGGGTCTGCTGACCGCTCAACTCCTTGGCCAACACGTTACGGCAACCGTGCAGGATGTTGCTCGCTTGAATCTGTCCGGTCAGGCTCTCTCCCTCATGATACAAACAGAAGGAGCCGCGCGTGTAAACGCGGATCCTCTTCGCGCAGAACGCCTTGAACTAAAACAAACAGATGTTTCTGCGATCTCGCTGGAAGGCACCGCCGAGCGGTTGCGAGCCGTGGTAACAGATGCGGCACGCTTGGATGCAGACGCATTTATGGTTGGACACGCAGAGTTGACCGCTACAGATACGAGCCGGGCACATGTCCATGCGACAGAATCGTTGATAGCGACCACGAGAGACAACAGTCGTATTGACTATCAAGAAACCATGGCATCCACGACCCTAAAAAACTTTGGGAATTCTCGGATACGTTCTGATCTTTCAGAAGAATAAAGAATTAACGTAAATAACACCCCGTCTCTTGTAGACGGGGTGTTATTTACTTGTTGAAGGGCTTTTTTATTTGTTTTAACGAGAGACTCCAGTTGTGAGGCGTGCTGTACAACCGTTATAACAGGTGTTGTAGCTGTCTTGGCACGTCGTCGGTTGAGGAACGAGCGCTAGACAGGATGTACGATCTGAGTCGCAGCGGTACACACATTGCGCGTAAGTTTCTGTGGTGGGAGTTAACGTGGTAGGAGTCGTGGGAGCTGCGGGCGCAACAGGAGCGGCCGCAGGGAGTTGAATAGTGGTGTTGCTGAGCGTATCAAAGCCTAACTCACCTTGCTCGTTAATAAATCCACTGTCGCGTAATCCGTTATAGATTTCTGCGGAACGAGCTCGTCCATTACAACGAAGCGTGCACAACATGTAAGCTTCTGAATTACGGTAGTTTGTGTCGCAATCTTGCTGGCAGGTGTAAACCTGTGAATCAACGAGACAGGCGGCGATCCCTGCGCTCAACGTCTCTCCATAGAGACGGCATTGGGCGTGGTAACGAGCCTCGCTTCCCGTAATGCAGTGCTCTACTACTCGAGATGGTGTATATGACACGATCTGTAACTGACCATTAACCGTAGATCCACCCTGTGTGATGCGGGTATAGCGTTGGGCACAATCCTGATTACGCAGTGTATTGGAAGGGCAGCGAGAAATACAAGAAATAAATCGGCCTTGATCCAGCGTACCAGCTCCAGTGCTTGCGCCGCTAATCGTAGAGTTTGTAAAACAGGTGTTTACGCAGGTAGTTGCTTGAGCGGTGGTTACACGACGCGTAGGCGTAGTAGTGCGACCGCAAGAGGCGTAAATACGGTCTAATTTTGAGTCGATGGAATCGAAACGGGCGGCGGCTTGTCCATCCGAATCCCCAATCATTGCCTGAAGAGTTTGGAATTGCGCCATGACAGTGACTCGTAGAAAGCTTAAGATATAGTCTTCTCCGTCTGTGTACGCAAGCACGGTGGCTTTTTGTGAGTAGAGTAGGCCACCCACCAAAATGGCAGATAGGACAGCGATACGAAGTTTATTCATAGGCAAATATCGTAACATGATGGAAGAAATAACGGAATTAGGGAGATAAAAAACCAGGTACTATACCTGGTTTTTTATCTCCCTTGTAGGTGAATCATTCGCTTCTTTTGTGTGCTACTCCTGCTTCTTTGCCTCCGTGATGTGTCCGTCAAAATGCTCCTTTTCATCCGCTTCTGCTTCCGCTTTTGTCTTATGAATGACACCATCGCGATGGTGTGGAGGCATGTATAGGGTGTAGAGCTTCATGTCCTCGTCCCCCGTGTTAATAATATTGTGCTTGGTACCGGCAGGAACGATGATGGCGCTTCCATCTGCAATGTCGTGCGAAACGTTGTCGAGAATCGCTTTGCCTTTGCCGGCTTCGACACGCAGGAACTGGTCTACATCATGTACTTCTTCCCCAATCTCTTCGCGTACAGGAAGAGACATCACAACCAACTGACAGCGTTTATCCGTATAAAGCACTTGGCGGAAATACGAATTATCAAGCGTGAGCTTTTCTATATTATCAACATAGCCGTGCATACTATTCGTAGTGAATCATTAAGGCCTTTGTGGAGACGTTGTAACGTCTCTTTTTACACCATAACACATCATGAATAGAAGTCTACCCCTTTTAAAGAAAGCTTTTTTTATTTTATAAAGATCGTCGCCAATACTCCCAGCGTGACCAAGATTCCTCCCGTAATATTTCCAAGGGTAGGCTTTTCACCTAAAAAAACCATGGCTAGGATGACGGTTAGCATGACGCTTAATTTGTCGATCGGAGCGACGCGTGACGCCTCTCCAAGCTGCAAGGCTTTATAATAAAATAACCAAGACAATCCGGTGGCTATAGCAGACAAGATAATGAAGAGATAAGAATATTTTGATATTTTTAAGACATCGGCTGCATTGCCTTGCAGGAGTACAATTCCCCAGGCAAAAAAAACGATCACAACGGTTCTGAGAGCAACGGCGAGGTTGCTGTCAACGTTTTTAATCCCGATTTTTCCAAAGATAGCGACGAGAGAGGCAAAAAAAGCGGATAAAATCGCATATATGATCCATGACATACAGTAGACTGGTCAAAATAATTAAAGCTTGTTATCGACTATATACCCATCTCGCGTGATTGACACCTTTATGGATGGCGTGTCGCTTGCTATCAAAGAAAAAAATGCCTAAGGTCATATCCTACCCTTATTCCTCAAAAAAATATGGCATCTCATTGGTACAAACACGCGATCATCTACGGAATAGATGTAAAAACCTTCCAGGATTCGAATGGGGATGGTATCGGGGATTTTCAAGGTCTTATTTCACGCCTAGATTATTTGGTTGAACTTGGCATTACATGCCTCTGGCTTCTCCCCTTTTACGCAAGCCCAAACAGGGACAATGGGTACGATGTCTCAGATTTTTATTCGATCCACCCTTCACTCGGCACGCTGGATGATTTTCAACTCTTCCTCAAAGAAGCTCATGCCCGTGACTTGCGAGTGGTCGTGGATTTAGTCGTGCATCATACTTCTACGGAGCATCCCTGGTTTAAAGCGGCTCGTTCTAGCCCAACATCTATCTATCGTGATTATTATATCTGGAGCGGGAAGAATCCTCAGAATCATCATCCTGGTAATGCCTTTCCTGGACCAGAAACAGACACCTGGTGCTATGACGAGGTTGCTAGCGCCTGGTATTTTCATCAATTTTACCATTTCCAACCCGACCTCAATATCGCCAACGTACAAGTGCAAGAAGAAATTTTTCGGATCGTGGAATTTTGGTGCGCGCTTGGCGTTGATGGGTTCCGAGTGGATGCGGCTGGCCTCATGTTCTCCTACAAGGGGTTGCCAAATACCGTAACCAAAATGCCGGGACGATTTTTAAAAAAACTGAACTTGCTGATCCGCAAACAAAATAAACAGGCGGTACTCTTAGGCGAAGCAGATACACAACCCAGTGAAATGGCGCTTTACTTTTGGGAAGGAGAGCGTATTCAGATGCTTCTTAACTTTCTTCTCAACCAATCACTCTTTGCCGGTTTGGCCACAGAGACAGCAGAACCTATTATCTCCATGATGAGCCGCATTCCTGTCTTGCCACAGAAAGCGCAATGGGTAAATTTCATCCGCAATCTAGATGAGCTTAATATTGATAAGCTCCCCAAAGAAGAGCAGGCGCGTATTTATGAGGTGTTTGGGAAAGATCCTTCTTCACATATTTATAACCGTGGCCTACGCCGTCGAGCGGCACCCATGATGAATAACGAGAAACGCTTGAAGCTTTTGTTCAGCCTATTGTTTGCCCTGCCCGGAACTCCGCTCATCTGTTATGGGGATGAGATTGGGATGGGTGAGGATCTGTCGTTAGAAGAGCGTTCCTCGGTGCGTACACCCATGCAATGGTCGAGCGAGAAAAATGCAGGCTTTTCAGACGCAAGGCCCAAAAAAACCATTCTTCCGATTATCTCGCAGGGAAAGTATTCCTACAAAAAGGTAAATGTAGATGCGGCAAAAAAAGATAAGGATAGCATTTACGCTCACGTCCAACGCTTGATCGCCCTGCATACACAACTCCACCTCATCAGCAATACGACCCCAACCATTCTATCACTCTCAAATCCACACCTCTTGGGTTTCGCTTATAAACAAAAAGGAACCACGATTGTGGCTCTCTTTAATCTGTCTTCCCGAGAACAAACTACCCCACGCGAGACATGTCTTTTTCAAGGCAAGAACATGAAAGAAATTCTCTCCAATCGCGCGTATAAGAAGAATAAGACCCCTGCCTTCATTGAATTGGATGCCTATGGGTACCGTTGGTTTACTAACACAAAATAGACAGCATTCATCTAAAGACTAATCCCCTTCCAATGTACGGTCTTCGGGCCAATCCCATTTAGAGGGATCAGCGGGGTCGTAGGCGAGCGTAAGCGTTGATGGAATGGTATCGCAGATCATCGGAAAAGAGATGGGATACGTCGTACCATCGACCTTATACTCTGCTTCGAGTTGGTAGCGACGACCAGCAATAGACAGACGCTTTCCTGGCCCAAACTGCAACCGATCACCTACCTGCTGCATACCGATTTGAGGCTCAATTTCTTTCGCTCGTAAGATGGTTGCTTCAACGGTTTTCCAACGCTTAGATGACATAGATCTATTTGATCCTTCTATTTCCATCTATTTTTCTGAGAGTTCTTTCAGAGCCAGCAGCGCTTTTGGCCACAGGTCTTCGAACATCGCTTTGTAGGCATCTGGTAGATCGATATCTACGAGCACTTCCGTGCCGCCGTCTTTTTCTTGAAATGTGTAATTTTCAAAGGCAGGCACCCATTGCTTGACTTCGTCACTCGTCGTGTCGATGACTCCGTCTTTGATAAAGCCAAGATGCTCAATAGACACGAACTCATGCAAGCGATTTTCGCGGATACGACTAAACATGCCACCCTCTCCGCCTCCTTCGGGATTTGGGCCTAAAAAGCGGATCTCTGAACCCTGATCCCACGTTCCCTGGAAATATGAGCCTGGGTTAAAGGGTACTGTCCACTGGCGATACGTTGCGTCTCCCAACATGACATCCCAGACATGTTCTTTAGGGGCATTGATAACAATCGAAAAATGGAGTCTAGACATAGAAGAACCTGAGGGCATTCATAAAGAATAAGTCACACCGGTATTATGCTTGTTTTATGGTCTGTATATCAATCTTTTTCATCTGAAGCATGGCTTGGGTTTTACGCTGTGTCGCAGACGCATCTTCGCCTTTCATAAGCTCATCCATATTCGTGGGGACGATCTGCCAAGACACGCCATATTTATCTTTGACCCAGCCGCATTGTTCGGCTTCGGGGACGGCGGATAATTTTTCCCAGTAATAATCTATTTCTTCTTGATTGTCGCAATTGACGATAAGAGAAACGGCTTCGTTGAAGGTGAATTTGTGGTCTTGAGCGCTGTCCATGGCCACGAACCATTGGTTGTTTAAGGTGAAATCCGTGAACATGATCGTTCCCTCTTTTTCTGGTGCCATGCCCGCAGGGTAGCGAGAGAGCGCCCCCCGCTTGGCTTTTTTGAAAACGGAGAGGTAGAAATCGGTCGCTTCCTCCGCTTTCCCGCACACGGCTTGAGTGAAGAGCATAAAGGGCATAATCGTCGGACGTTTCTCCCCTTCTGGATTCGTGAGAATCAATTGCCATGAGACACCAAACTTATCTTGGATCCAGCCATAGCGTTTGCTAAAGGGATATTCTCCGAGAGGCATAAGAGCCATTCCGCCTTCGGATAATTTGCTCCAAATCTCATCAATGCGCGTCGCGGCCTGTGGGTCTTGAGATGGATCAAAATTGACCATGAAGGAGATAGAGGGGTTGAGCTTAAAGTAAGGACCCGCGCTGATCGATGTGAACGGCTGCCCCCAAACCTCGAAGGAAACGATATCACAGTCACCAGACGGAGTGCCCTTCAGCGTGTTTATATTGGTGACTTTTGAATCCGGAAAAATGGAAGCATAAAAAGCAGCCGCTTCGCGCGCCTCCTTATCGAACCAGAGATGAGGGATGATGTTTTTCATATCTAGCTAACGTATATTGGAATGAATCTAGATTTCATCTAGTCGTGCGTTTTTTACACGAGCTTCTCGTGCGCGCCAATTCTTTACCCGCTCCTTTTCTTTTTCCCACTCGTTCATTCGTTCTTGATAGGCTGCCCTTCCCTCTGGAGTGTCTGAGACAAGACGCGGAGGCGGGCCCTTTAAACGCTCTTCGACGAAGTACATATTTGACCGCTCTTCTTCAACTTCAGGAGTAGGCAGCCCATACTCTGGCAAAAATCCCATGAGCTGATTGTACCTATCCACAAAGGCGTGCTGCTTTTCCTGCCATGCTCTTTTTTGCTCGACGGTCACCTCTCCCCGAAGAGGTCTGGGCGGAGGCGCCATGCCCGCTATCTTCTTTTTATAATATTCAGAAGAGGCGCGTATATATTTTGCCATCTTAGGAAGAGGGACATCTAAAAGAGAAGCAACCATAAGCTCTCGTTTATGCTGGACGAACATATCTTGCACCATGAGAAATTTTGCCGTCCAGACATGGTCTTCCAGAGCCGTTCTTATAGATAGCACTATCTCTTTGACGGCAGTGACCTGGTCCGGGGTCAACCCCCGATATAGATGCTGATAAAGCGCGTTCTGAGTTAATGTGTCGTATATTTGCTTGGGAGAGTGCCCATCTCTCAGGTACGCGATGGTCTCATCTTTTATCTCACGATAGCACTTCGTCAACGGTTCATCCTCTTGCTGATCACCCTCCCAGCGCTTAAATACGTCTCCTAATGACTGGTTTAAAAAGTGCTGCCCTTCGTGCAATAATAACTGTTGGTGAGGCACTAGCCCCTTTTGTAGGGTCGTGGGAATGAAGCTTTGCTTCCAAAACGCTCGCGCTATGTGGTAAGCCCCCTCTTCTCCGGATTCATGACCAGAAAGCGCTTGCAATATTTTATTATAATCATTTATATTTTCGAACGAAAAAAAATACGTTGGTCCTTTTTGATAAAATCTCACCTCTCCTTCTGCAGCCATTCCCACCCTACTCTCAAACATGACTCTGCCAAGTTTAGATGGATCGACTTCTTTCTCATCTGCGATAGGTGATGCTTCCTGGATTGTTTTTAGAACGCGCTTAGCATTTCTTACTCCTTGAGCCCAGGTAAACCAGGCTGTTTTAAATGCGTCATAGACTTCTTTTGGGAGATGCGTGATGTCCTTCATTAAGACATCTTCAAACATGACCGTATCATTGTGCTTTCTATGCGCTGCATCGTCAGGATCATCTTTCCATGACTCGATGGCGACATCCATCTGCTCCATCCGACGCATCCATTTTATGATGTCTTGAGCCTGCTGTTCTCGCTTCCCAAAAAATCGATCGATCGCTAATGGCTGCTCTGTCCGTCCGAGCTTGGTCGCCCCTGTTTCTTGTCCCGTCTCACGTTGGTTATGCCTGTCATTTTCATGCGCGGACTTATGAATCGATTCTTTCATAGGATGAATCTTCTATGTACCATATTTCCCTAGCGTTGACGAATGCCCGCACGAATCATGGAATAAGGATCTTCCTATTCTCGTGCGCATGCATTAGATTCCTGTCTATATGGAAATTCCACGCAAAGATCACCCAGACCCTAAACCTCCACAACTCCCGGTGGAGATAGAGCGAAAAATGCAGACGATTTTTCCAAATAAGCATCATCAAGAGAACATCCTCCTAGAGATACGGGGGCTGAAACCTGGTGAAGATATATCAGGCTTTCTAGACCAATATGCCTTTTTACGCTGGACGGTAACGCGCACGGCTCAAACCTATGAATATCACGAATGGAGGGACTGGGAATTGCATGATAAGGAAGGGGCACGGGTTATTCTTGATTGTGAGGGCATAGGAACAGGTGACTACATCCCTCCAACGGAGGAGTTATTGAGAGGAATCGATACTGAAACATGGGCGAATTGGGATGAACTTTTCACGGCTTTGTCTAATCCTGATCAGCATACAGACTACAGACATCCCCTACGCTTTCGCGAGGATTTCATGAAGCTCGAAGTACTCCTCGTGGCAAGTATCAAGGGCTTTAATACCCTCCGTCGTCGTTTTTCGGATGAACGTTTTCGTGATGCATGGAACCTGTTTTTTGGAACAACCGCAAAATCTGGCTTGGGGAAAAGGGTCTTCGTAGAACTCGCGAGAGGAACGGGCATCTATCTTGGCTTAGATCTACGCCATGTGACCCTCAATGGCGTGACAGAATTTGCGTTATTTCAAGAGGCAGATTTACGTGGAGCAACGATTAGGGGGACCGCGAAAAACAATGATTGGCAGGGTGCTGATCTACGCAATGCCACGTTCGATAATACATCCTTTGAAGGCACGCACAATTTTACTGGGGTCGACCTTTCACAAACAAGGTTTCATGAATGTAAAGCTTCACATAGCTTTACGGCTTATGGCTTACCGGAGTCTATCCTTAATAGTCTTCGCACCTAACATTCCAGGAAGGGCGTCGTTTGCTCCTCGCCAAGTAGACTCATACATGCTTTACTTATACTGATTATTCATCTCATTTTTATTGGTATGTTTAAATTCCTTATTATCGCTCTCCTGATTGCTTATATCGTTTGGCGTGTGCGAGCAAGCTGGACAGGCGCGCAGGAGGTCGCCGAAATCCAGGACGATTCTATGCATGCCTGGAAGGCTGGTTTTGCCGCTTTTCAAAAAGACGAACGCTTTCAAAAGCTTACACAACACATTGGCACCCTTTTTCCCTTTACCCTTGACCAGCCCACAGACGGAACCACGTACAAACTCGTATATATGGTTCCTATGGATAAAAACGGCTCATCACTTGCGTTTGATGAAGTAGATCAGGCGGATTTCTTAATTGCCTACCTGAAGAATGCGTCTGATCGTGTGCAGGTCTCTATGGATCTACACACGGGCGCATTCCAAAAGCAGCCCCTGGGATCAGTTGCCTTTAGCACCGTGGTTCCAGGATGGGCCAGATAATTTTTCGCGAGGGTATGAGTGAAATCGCGTATCGACCTAATAAACGAGTCTTTGTCAGCGGCGTGGTCTTTACCGTACTTGGGGCCGTTATCCTCTTGCTGGTTTACCGGACCATTCGCATCGGAGTCGGTCGGATTCCTGTTTCGGGAACGCTTCTCTCCCCGTTTTTGGTGGCGATCGGCCTCTATCAATGCGTAAAATCCATGAAAGCGCCCTTCTGCCAAGCCTGTCAGACATCCCTCCTCGAGAAAGAGGATTTCTATCCTCGTGAGGTCTATCCTCTTATCCAGTCATTGATGCGGGGCAAACCCATGGAAAACCAGTTTATTTCTCCTACCCGAGAGGGTACTGCAGATACCGTATCCGTCTCATTCGATTATTGTCCGGCGTGCGTCTCCATTGGAAGAATTCACGTGAAAGATAAGACTGCTTCGCAAGAGATCCCTCTTACCGTTATCCATGGACCTGCCGTGAGACATCTGCGAGACTTGTTAGTCATGTAAACAAGAAAGCATGCGTTTGCTTTTGCCAGCTCATCCACATTGTTCTGCCATCATTTACAAAAAGCCACCGGGCATTGCGGTGGCTTTTTGTAAAAGTGATTACCAGTTTTGATCAATGGTTGGAGCAGCGCTCGTTTCCGAGGAAATATTGAACTGCGCTGCAAGTGTGATGTCTGAGCCTGGAGTGTAATTGGAGTAGAAGGTGTCGCCCACATCATCAACTTTAGTCGCCCAGTTGGATCCGTATAATTGGCGTGCAACGTCTTCTGTGGTGATCCAGCGGAGCGTACCACCTCGGCTCACCGCGTAGACACGGTTAACTGTTCGGAATTTGATCATGCGAGAACCAGGGCGATAGGTGACATTCCGACCAAGCGTGATTGACGCCATGGTCGCTGCAGAAACCTCTCGTACCCCGCTAAAATCGCTGAACCAGGTGAAGTAGACGCGTTCGTTAGGGAACGCGTGGCGGCGTCCATCTTGTCCATAGTAGTAGACGGCACGACAGGGATGGTCAGCGTTCACAACACCTGTCGTGGGACATACTGCTTTGATCAACGTTCCCATCGGAGCGGATCCAGAAACAACTGGTGAGGTTGCGCTACCGCCCGAACCACCTGAGCTTGAGCTGCCAGAGCTGCCAGAGCCACCTGATCCGCCTGTGGAGCCGGGGCTCCCGGCAGAAGCCGGGGCTGCGGCTACAGTTATTGTATAGCTCGCTGACTCCCCTCGATTGCCAGCTGCATCACGACACTGGAAGCGAATAGCGTGTGCCCCGCTCGTGGAGAATGTGTGAGAACGTGAAGTTACGCCTGTCACTCCCCCTGAACTTGCTCCCCCCGCAAGTGATCCGTCAACGTAGAGATAGCATTCTGTCACGCCGACATTGTCTGCGTATCCAATCTGAAGGGTTACGGGGGTGTTTACCGATGCCGCTAGGGGGGAAAGCGCTGTTGTAAATGTTGGAGCTGCCACATCTGGAGCGGGAGAAGCGGCAGAAACCGTGATCGTGCGGTTCCCTGAATCTCCGCTATTTAGGGCGGCGTCTCGACATGTAATATTTACGGTATATGTACCAGGAACCGTGAAGGTGTGGGCACGGCTGGCAGTCCCCGCTGCTGCTGTACCGCTCATGGTGGCAAAGCCCACGGAAGAGCCATTCACTGTTAGGAAACAGGCCGCCACACCTATGTTATCACTATATTCTGCGCCAATTGTCAGTGGGACTCCAACGGTGGCAACTGAGGCAATGATCGGTCTTACCACGGGTGGCGTCATATCTGGTCCACTTCCAGAAATAGTCACGCTAAGGAAGGCTAAACCAAGGTTTCCTACCGCATCCCCACACCGCATAGAAACGGTGTAGGTACCTGGGGACGCAAAGGTATGTACATAGCTCGCCGTTCCCAGGGTGGCTGATCCAGTACGAGTAGCGGCTACCCTCGTTCCTGAACCTGGATCGAACTCGCAGGCCGTGACACCGATATCATCCGAATAACTTCCCTGGAACGTGATTGGCGCCCCTACTGATCCAGTTCCTGGAGATAGCGTTCCGAGAAACGGTGCAGAAGCATCCACGGCAGGCGGCGCTGATACCGTGATGGTCACGCTTGCTCCTGTACTTAGATTTCCGTTGCGATCTGCACAACGAGCGGCAACCTGATATGAACCCGCGGAAGCAAAGGTATGATACTGTTTATAGGTTCCATTGTATTCATCTCCACTTGCTCGTGACATTTCACCAGAAAGACTCACTGTATCGATGATAAAGTAACAACTACTCACTCCTGCCCCATCGTCCGAAACATTGACCGTGAACATCTTGCTCTCGCCTGCAGTTGCCGTCGTAGGTGTCACCGTGCCAATGACAGGCGGAACCGTATCAGCGGCCAGCACAACGCTTGCAAAGGGAACCGTGATCAGAGCAGATACGATTACCCCAAAAATGACCCGTGCGAGAGAAAAATAAGCCATACTAGTCAAAAAAGAATCAAAATCTCGTTTTTTTAGCTTAATCTCTTACGCAAAAGAGCGCAACCTATATACCACTCTCCGCGACGAGGGAGAGTGGTATATACCTCACGATCTGAATTTTTTTAGTATGACTGCGCGAAATACCACTTCTCTTTTGATACCTTCCCGCAGCACACGCAGACGTTTTCTGTGGCAGCTTCTGCAAAGCAGCGGGTCGTTGCTTTACTCTGTTCTTTGATATTGGCTTCGCAGTCTGCCTGGCCACACCAATAGGCTTTCAAGAACCCTTTCTCGCCCTCCATCCGTTGTTTGAAGGCGTCCCAAGTAGAAACTTCACAGGTGGAGTCCCTCAAATACGCTTCCGCTTGGGCGTAGAGATTGGCTTGGATGGCTTGCAAGAGTTCGCCGATCTTTTGCGCCGCCTCTTCGAGACGAATACTTATCTTCTCTTCTATGTCACGGCGCACAACCGTTAGCATTCCCTCTTCTACCTCTCGCTTCCCAACTTCGATACGCAAAGGCACACCTCTCAATTCCCACTTGTTGATTTTCCAACCAATGCGTTCGTCATCTTGGTCTACTTTGAGACGATAACCGGCTTCCTCGGCCATGTGTGCGATTTTTTCACAGTAAGCATTGATCGCGTCTTCAGATTTTACGGGTAAGACAACCACTTGGATCGGTGCGAGCTTCGGTGGTAATCGCAAGCCTTTGTCATCACCATGCGCCATGATTAAGCCTCCGATCGAACGCGTAGATAAGCCCCAACTAGTTTGCCACGCGTATTGGCGTGATCCATCTTTCGCCTGGAATTGAATATCGAAGGATTTGGAGAAGTTTTGTCCGAGGTCGTGTGATGTGCAGCTTTGCAGGGCCTTGCCGCCTGGCATCATCATTTCATACGTGAGCGTCATGTCGGCGCCAGAGAACTTCTCTGTTTCTGATTTGCGTCCAACATAGCCAGGCAGCGCAAATACGTCTCGATAGAGTTTGGTATAGGTATTCATCGCCCATTCGACGGTGGCTAAAGATTCTTCATGGGTCGCGTGAGCGGTGTGACCTTCTTGCCACAAGAATTCGGTGGTGCGTAAAAAGAGATAGGTACGCTTCTCCCAACGAACCACATTATTCCATTGGTTAATCTGTAAGGGCAGATCACGCCATGACTGAATCCAGCGCGAGAACGTATCGTACATGATGGTCTCGCTGGTTGGTCGGACCACGAGGGGCTCTTCCAGCGTCTCTCCCCCACCGATAGTAACAACGGCGAGCTCAGGAGAAAATCCTTTGACATGTTCTTTTTCTTTGTGCAGTAAATTCTCCGGAATGAACATGGGGAAATAGGCATTCTCCACACCACGACGTTTAATTTCTTTGTCTAGTTCACGTTGGATCGATTCCCAAAGGGCGTAGCCATAGGGTCGAAAAATCATGGTCCCTTTGGCAGGACCATAATCCGCGAGCTCAGCTTGTAACACGATGGCGTTGTACCACGCAGAAATGTCTTCTGATTTCTTAGGGAGTTGTTTTTGGAAGGCCATAGAATTAAGTTTATTAGGACATACGTCCTGGATATAAAAATCTCGTCTTTATCAAACACGATAATACTTCGTGTTTAACAAGGACGAGACATCTCGTGGTACCACCTTGTTTTATTGAGATATTACTACCTCAATCTCATGCGCCCTCTCATTGAGTGAAGGCTCTCTCGATCACGGTGAGACGCCGGACCTGCTCATCGCAGTCAGCTCCAGGGCGGGGAACCCCTTCATCGCTTTGTTCTTAGAGTAAGGCGAAATTGGAATATTGTCAATCTTGTAATCAACATAAAAATCCCCACGAGGGGCGACCTCTTCTGTCGCACGATCGTGGGGTTGTTGTTTTTTTTGGATAGATTCGTTTACAAACACTCATTGGAGTATTTGATAAAAAAAGACGAGAGTGATAACCGCTTTTAAAAATGCTATACTTCTCCCATGTATGTTTGGAGATCAGCGGCTGTTTTTTTAGGTGCTGTAATTGCCAGTGCAGGGATACTTTTTAGCAATATAGAGTCTGCACAGGCCACACCGCCTCTTAACACCACGTTTAGTGCTACCGCCCCGACGGAAACCTTGGGAACCATTCGTCATCTGCGCGTGGATCCAAGCGATGGTAAAGTGTATGTGCTGGGAAATTCTACGGACATCTTAGGGGTTATCAGCGCAGATGGATCGAGTTTTACCACCATTACTTACGGCACTTCTCTGCCTACACATTCGAGTTCAGATCTCGCCGTTTCTCAGGGAAGGTTGTTTATTGTTACCTCCGGTGGATCCTCTGGCAATGCGGTGTACCGATACGACGTGAGTGGGTCTGATGCCGCGCTTGTGGCAGTGCACGCCCTAAATGCAGGGACGGGCGCTATCGCCTTTGATGCCGACAGTGAGACTCTCTATGCGAGTAAGAGCGTGTCGGTACGCGCGTTTGATACAGACTTAAACCAGATCGGGTCCACTACCACCCTCTCCTTGATTCCGACGCGCTTAACTTATGAAGGAGGAGCGTTATTTTACCTTAGCACGACTGGCAGATTTCAGAGAGCGGTCTTAGGAGTATCGGATACATTAATTACCACAGGCGGACCCACGTCGGTGACGGTAAAAGGATTGGTCGCTTCCGGTGATGGGAGCGCTCTCTATTACGCCAGTACTAATGCCTTTTCTAAGCTCGCGGTAGCGAGTGGCATGGTCTTGTGGTCGAAAGCGGGTTCGAATATCGCTGGGATGGATGTAAGTTCGAGCACGGGTAGAATTACTATCATCAATAGCAGCGGCACGGTTGCTACCTACGATCCAATTACTTCGCCCTCTAGTATTTCAAGTTCTGCAAGTGGTACGAGCGCGGTCTTAACCTGGACAACCGGCGTTGCTGACGGTGATTTTAACGGAGTGACAATTCGACGGAGTACGAGCAGCTATCCCACAACCGCGACCGATGGGGTGGCCGTGACCTCATCGTCTCTTGCGACGAGTTTCATCGATACCGAACTGGATGAAGGAACCTACTACTATAGTTTTTTCAACGAGACAAGTGATGGGTATTACAGCTCACCCGCGACGTCAACGGCCACGATCGATCTGCCACCTGCCGCCCCCACCCTGACTGCAGAGGCGACGGGAAGCAACATTAGTCTGTCTTGGTCAGTCCCTTCAGATACGGCAAGTTTTACTTTGCGACGTAGCATGAGCGATTATCCGACCTCTCACACAGATGGGGCTGCGGTAACAACAACCAATAGCTCCATCACGAGTCTTACAGAGTCAGGCATGATGGACGGCGACTATTTCTACAGCATTTTCGCGGCGGATGCGGGCGGAAATTACTCTACGTCAGGGACAGCGAGCGTCACGGTTGATACGACCGGTCCTACGACTCCTATCCTAAGTGCAACCGCAAGCGGTTCCAGCATTTTGTTGACGTGGGATATGCCCGCGACGACCGTCTTATTCTTGCTCCGCCGCAGCACTTCGGACTACCCCGCGACTATTTCGAGTGGAACCGGCGTCACGTCCACAACGGACACGACTCTTGTACAGACGAACTTAGATGACGGTCCGTATTACTACAGTACCTTTGCACGGGATAGTTACGGCAATTATTCCAACGCTGGGACAGCGAGCACAACCATTGATACAACAGCACCTACTGCACCCAGCAGCTTTTCTGCCGCGGCAAGCGGGAACACCATCAATCTGACCTGGGTAAATCCCGTCGACGTGGATTTCTCCTCATCAACCATTCGCCGTAGCACGACAAGCTTCCCTTCCTCTATCACGGATGGCAGCGCTGTAACAAACACGATGGCAACGAGTTATGCGGATGCAACACTCGCAGATGGCACGTATTATTACAGTATTTTTGCTCTAGACACGGCAGGAAATCCTTCCGTACGGGCGACCTCCAGTGCGACCGTAGATACCCATGTGGCACCTGCAGCATCTGGTGGAGGTGGGATAGGCGCTTCTTTCGTCCCACCTTCAGCCATAAACGCCGCACCATTGAGTTTTTCTGTCGTCAACGGATCAGGTATGAACGTTGCCAAAACCGTTTCATCACCAACGATCACCTTAAAGCTGAATGCAAATCCCGCTACTGTGCGTGGCTATGCGGTGTCTTTTGATCCTTTGTTTAGAAATGCGAATCTCCTGGCGCTCCCCTCGACGCAAGAGATCGTCGTCACCCTTCCACAGAAAAAAGGAACGTACCCTGTCTACTTAAAGTACTATTCTACAAATGGGCAGAGCTCGGATGTGATTGTTAAAACGATCACCTATCTCCCGCAACCCTCAACCATGGCAGAGACAAGTGGAAGTAGATCGATCTTGGCCAGCGTACAACAGACCCTGAAACCGCTCCTCCCAGAGAAAAATGGGCTCCATGGGCATAAAAATGCTTGGGTGGCTAAAAGGACTACGGTAAGAAGCTGCTCATTAATGCTATGGTCAGCCTGGATTTAAAAAATAGATCGCTCCATTAAGATACGCGGCAAAACTGACCCACACAATATATGGCAGCATTAACCAGGCGGCGGGACGCGATACTCGATAAAACATAACAATCGTTGCGAGAATTGTTCCCCACAAAAGGATGATCTCAAATAAGGCATAGCCTGGTTGCCTCGCTCCAAAAAAAATGATTGACCACCCCGTGTTCAAGGTCAGTTGCGCTAAAAAGAATCCCATCGCTATCCTGACCCCTTTATGTTGTAACCCGTTTTTCCATACTAAAGAGGCTGCTACCCCCATCAGGAAGTAGAGCAGGGTCCATACTGGTCCAAATACCCATGCAGGCGGATTTAACGCGGGCTTTTGTAGGGTGGTGTACCAACTTGAAATGGAAGAGGTCGTAAAAAATGCGCCGATAAAACCAGCAAATTGTGGCAGCAAAATCGCAATAACTACTTTTGTGAGTAGGGATCTTCGCATAAAATACTGGTTCCTTTAATTTTTTAATGGAGCAACTTTCCAAGTGGGCGCGCCGCTTCACCCAAGACCTCTTTAGATGATCCTTCGGAAGCTATTTTATCCAACATGGTATACACCTTTTTCTGCAATTCATTTGCCATGAAATATAAATCATTTTGCCGAGTTTCATCAAGATTAAATTGATCAATCGTGCTATCTACCCAATCCCCAAGAAGAATATCGAATAATTCTTGCACTGTCAGGGTATTACGTTCAAAGGTATTTTGAGGACCAAAAAAATCTGTATAGTGATTGAGTAAGCGCGCTTTAAGGAGATTTGCGGTTATCGTAGTTGGTTCACCACCAAGACCACAGGACTCATTTTCTAGTCCGTCACAGGCAGTCATTTTTAAACCTGATAGACTTCGAAAGTATTTCTCAACTAGCTTAACAAACTCTTGATCAATTTTTTTCAAGGAAGAATCAGTCATGCTTTTTCCAAGGGAGTCTAAATACTCTTAAATGGTACGCCGTGATAACGATCGTGTAAATATCTAGATCCCTCGGCATAACAGCATTTCCCTCAGGGATGATAGATACTTCCTTGCGGAATGAGGATCCACTCACTCTTTAGACATATCTATGCGACTTTGAATGAATTCGCGTGTTTTTGCTCCAAAAACTCCTGTGCCTTGGGTCAATCCCGTGGGTTTCAGTATTGGTTCGCGATACGCCTCTTGAAAACGCTTCAACGCCCGTGTCAGGGCGGGGCCAAAATAGCTCGTTTCTTGCCCTGGGCTTCCGGCACCTGAAGCCACTAGCATAAATCCATTTTTGTTTAAAAAATGCTGCAACTGACGGACATCCTCTCCTCTGGACCCAGGACGCAACGTGCGCGTAAAAACAAAGGCTGGACGCGCCGTAATACTTGGAGTCAGCGCAACGGGAACAACAAGGGCTCGCGGCGAACGATATTCGATCGTTGCCTGTAACCGTGCCGAGGCGCTTCCTGTCTTTGAGAAAAGCATTCCATATAGCGTATACACGCCTGGTCGATCTGGAAGAACAAACGTTGTCGTGGCCTGATCATGATCGATTAATGACGTATGGGTAAATGTAGGGTCAAGCGACAAGCTGTACCCACGGATAGTCGCGAGATCCGCGAAGAATCGTACACGAAGTCTGCGGTCAAGCGTCGTTGTTGCTCCTTCATTTAGGGTAAATCCTAATTGACCTGACGCATCCGCTTGTACGGATACAGGCATCCATGCCGTGAGCGCTCCCCCGCCTGTTGCTACAGGTGCCGTATTCGTCACGGTTACCTGTTGTCCAAATAACTGGAAGGTGGAAAAGTGTGTGGTCGTGCACGAAATCTGTCGCAGAGAGGTATTGATGGTGCAGCCAGAAAGCTCGGTCCAGACGCCATCATCCCAGCGAAAAATCTTGAGCGTTGACTCTTCGAGCGTCGTGATATCCTCTAGGCTGTACGACATGGTAACGGTCAACGCCTCATCAAATACCGAAATCCCCCCTGAAGATGGGGTCACGGCCGTCAGATTGTAGACATGCTCTCCTACACGAAGATACCCACTTGGAAGCCCTGCTTCTTCATAGACCGCATCTGCATCCAGACGCTTAATTTGAAAGTTAGCACTTGAACTCGAGAACCCACTTGGCACGGTAAGCGCAAGCATCGAGTCATCTTCTGACAAATGGACGGATCCTCCGTCTGTATGACTAATCGTGCTCGCGGTCGAGGTAGAAACCGGGGAAGAGCCTACACATCCACGCGTGAGAAACGTGTCATCGGTACTCGTTGCGTTGTTGCTGGATGCGTCTGAGGAAATTACGTGATAATGATAGGTTGTGCACGCAACTAATCCCTCGAGCGAAACCAGGTGACTCGTGACGCGCGGGGAAAGATCTGCGAGCGTGCTCGTTGCTCCATACACCGAAGTCGGCCCATAGAGAACCTGAGAAGAGGCCAGCTCATCCGTCGTCCAGCTTATGAGCGCTGAGGTAGAGCTCGCTGTTGAGGTCACACTTGAAATGACGGGCGCCGTGTTATCGATAAAAGATGCCGTCACCGACACATTTTCGGCCACCGATGTGTCCGTACGTGTAGCCGTTAGCACGCCGTCGCTCCACTGAACGAACGTGTATCCAGAATCAGGAACGGCGGTTACCGCTGTTCCATCTCCTCCGTTCGCTACGATCTGAGTAGAGGATCCCGTAAGTGAACCATCCGCTCCAGCGGTGTATGTAAGCGTGAATGTCGCAGGGAACCCTGCGTTGTACTCATACGCACCGATATCCGTCACTCCACTGCGTGATGCACCACGCTGATCTAGCGTTGGTACCGCAAAAGAACCATTGTTCACCGTAGAGGTAGCATTGTTGATGGCGATACTCCCCGCTGAAACCGATACGGTATAGGTTCCATTCGTGCTGTAATTAAGTCGCGCCGTTGAATCCAATCCAAGCGTACCTGTCGCCCCTGTCACATACTGGTCATAGACTCCATCACGGTTCGCATCCTTCCAGTCGCCGGTTGTTGCGGGAAAGCTGCTGTAATCACCAATAACATTGTACCCCAAGCTATTCAATGACCCCGCAAAAAATCCATTTATATCGTTGTAACCCAGTGAATTACCGGTGTTTCCCGCGATGATGGTATTTTCAAAATACGTTGTCGGCGAGTAGTAGAGAGATAATCCTCCTCCCCAGCGGCCGGTATTCCCGGTGATGGTTGAGTTAAGAAAACGCCCGGTTGCTCCATTTCTTAGGATCAAACCGGCACCGCCACCCGAACCATGGCTTTGCTGGTTACCGTAAATCGTGACATTGATAAGATTGAGCGTCCCGGCATATACATCTATTCCTCCTCCCTGCAGGACAACGTAGTTATTACGAATCGAGCTATTTAATACCGTTAACGTCCCGTTGTCCGTCTGTATACCTCCCCCATTTTCGGATCCGCTCGTGGCACGACAGTTATACAGATCTACTTCTTCAAGCGTCACGTCGGATCCAGAACCGGCATAGATACACCCTCCACCAGCAAATCCTTGCTTTCCGTATCGGATCGTAAGACCAGATATGGTCGTCGATACACTGGTATCGATGGTCAGCACGCGACTTTCGGCTGTATTATCTACACTATCAGCTTGTAAGATTGTTGCTCCCGCCCCATGACCACGCAAAGTCAGAGACTTACTGATGGTATAGCCACTTGTACTTGCGTCTCCTGTTTCATCGCTATCCGTCCAGGTAAATGTTCCTGTGATGTCTAGTACATCATCGGATGAAGCTTCCGTATACGCTTGATGAAAGGTTTTATACGGCGAACCTGAACTCCCATCCCCCGTGGAATCATTCCCCGTTGAGCTATTTACATAAATCGTTGCTGCTCTTGCGAAGAATGAACCAACGCAAGAAAACACCATCACAAAAAACACTGAGAAAAACAGACGAAACAATGTGCGCATATATTTGCCCGTATTCTATCAGAAAATTCCACTACCGTAACCCCAACCTAAATCCCAACCTTTTTTACATTCAGAGATTCAAATGCGCATATCTTGCGCGAGAAGAGACGAATTTTGACTACTAGGTAACGATGCCCTATTATTCAAGCAATTAATTGAATACTTGATCATTTCCCGCAACCATTTTTCATGAAAAAATATCCGCTCACCGCAAAAACCGAAAGACTCGCCCGTTTACTTGCGCTTGCCGGAGATCCAACACGGCTACGTATCCTTTGCCTCATGTATGAACAAGATGAGGCATGCGTCACACAGATCTCGGAAAGTCTAGGAATGACTATTGCAAACATCTCTCAACATTTACAGCTCATGCGCGATAATGGCCTCTGCGAAGGAGAACGGCGCGGAAACACGATCTGTTATCGCCTCGCACAGAACGAATTCACGGAACAGCTCAAGCACATCGTTTGCTAATATCTCCTTATGTTCTTTTCCCTCGCTCTTCCGGCTTTCATCGCAGGATTTCTCATGTTTCTTGCGCCGTGTACATTGCCGCTCGTCCCTGGCTACCTTGCTTTCATCAGCGGGGTCTCTTTACATGATGCGCATAAAAACCAAGAAACGGCTCTTTACGTGCGAAAACGCATTCTATGGAATGCGCTCTTCTACGTCTTAGGCTTTAGTCTGGTGTTTATTGTTCTTGGAGCCCTGTTAAGCGGTCTTGGACGCTTAGGACTCGGAAGCTCCCGCTTCTATCTTGAAAAGATAAGTGGTGGCATCATTATGTTGCTCGGGCTGTACATGACGCATCTGTTTGATCTCCCCTTCTTTCGTTTTTTGAATACGGATCGTCATTTCACCTTCACCCGAAAACTTGCTCCAGGAAAACCGTTCAGCTCCTTTTTATTTGGAGCGACATTCGCCTTTGGCTGGTCGCCCTGTATCGGCCCCATTCTTGGCTCGATCCTGCTTCTGGCCTCATCTTCTGCAACAATTCTGCAAGGTATCATTCTCTTAACGATCTTTTCTCTTGGATTAGCCATTCCATTTTTACTGGTCGCTGTCGCGATGAGCCAGGCGACAACCGTCATCCGTCGCATTAGTGCATACATGGGCACCATCTCGATCGTAGGAGGCGTTCTTATCGCTATCTTGGGCTTCCTGGTCTTAACCGGCATGATCGGCACATGGACAGGATTCTTCTATCGTCTATTTAGTGTTATTCGCTACGAGGGACTGTTGAATTACTACTAGTCTCTTACCTTAGGAGCAGGAGCATACTTGTTTTTTGCTGTGCGTATTTTTTTGAGACTATCATCTTTGCAAATAATGCTCTAAACTTCTTATTACCTCATCGATAAAGGTTTGCTGTCATGAGAAGAGTCGAATTCTGTTTTGTATGAAACATCATCTTATCGCTTCTATTCTGAATGTCCTCGGCCTGTGCGTCGTTGTCTTGGCAGTGAGCGGATACTTCATCCATCAGGCGCATCTTATTGGACTTGTTATCATCGGACTTGGGGTCTTATGTCTCCTTTCGCTCGCCCCATTTAGGATCCCCGTCAAGCGAATTTGGCCCGATATTGTCTTTGGCATGATTGATAATGGAATCTTGGCCATCATGGCATTGTTCGGAGGAGAGATTGGTGGGGTGGCGGGCGCGGTTATCGGTGGAGTGGTTGGAAATGCGGTGACGGATGGGATCGCGGGAATCTTTGAGGGGCTGATGGCGGAACGCGCACGGGCGGCAAACGTAAGCGATAAGCGTACAATGCTTGGATCGGCGGTGGGCAAGATGGCGGGCTGCTTATTGAGCGCCGGAGTTGTGTTGTTTGTTGCGAGTTTTCTTGGGCTGTAGGAGCCAAATACAAGCATCGCCAAACAACATGGCTCGACGAGCGAGTTGAGGACTCTTTCCAGCAGTCCGTCGCAACTAAGCCAAAAGGATGAAGGTCTTCCACCGCATAAGAGTGATGCGACAGATCTTCTTATCGGTTCCATCACGGGTGTCGCGGAAAATCACCTGACCCGGCCGACCAGTTCTTTCACTACTTTTCCCCCTCTAAAGACCTGCATATTCGGAATCCCGCTGAACACGAAGTACATCGCTGACTCATGATGCGCAGGATCGTTCACGTTTAGCTTTGCGACTTTTAATGCTCTCTTAGAGAAAAGTTTGTTTATTTCGCAAAAGCCCCATTTATCGGTACCTTTAGATAGACGATTCCATTCTCATCTGGATCAGGCAGTGTGCCTGCTCGAATATTGATCTGAATGGAAGGAATGATAAGTTTTGGCATCCCGAGTGCCCGATCACGCTCTTCTCGCATTTGGATAAATGCCGCTTTTTCTTGGTGGTGAGGAATGTGAATATTCATCATTTTTTGGTCAAAGATGGTCGTTTGCCATTGATACTCTTGTCTTGATGGAGAGAGGTAATCGTGACAAAGAAATACCCGCGTTTCTTCTGGAAGCGTGTATAATGTCCGAATCGAATCAAAGAGTACTCCTGCATCCCCGCCCGGAAAATCACAGCGCGCCGTTCCATAGTCGGGCATAAAGATCGTATCCCCTACGAATAATGCATCACCGATGAGATACGAAACGTCTGCCGGGGTATGACCGGGTGTTGCGATTACCCGTCCTTCGAGTGAACCAATGGAAAATGTTTCGCCGTCTTTCCAGAGATGATCAAACTGACTGCCATCGGCTGAAAATGCTTTAGATGGATTGAACGCCTTTGCAAAGATAGCTTGTACTTCTGTGATCCGTTCTCCAATGGCTGTCTTCCCTCCTAGCGTTTGTTTTAAATACTGAGCCGCTGTGACATGATCAGCGTGCGCGTGCGTCTCTAGAATCCAATCGATGGTGTAGCCCTCTTTTTGAACGATCTCACGCATTCTATCTGCGCTTTCTTGGGATAGACGACCACTCGCCGGATCAAAGTCTAGTACGCTATCAATGATCGCCGCGTGTTTTGTTGCCGGATCTGCCACAAGATGACTGATTGTAAACGTATTTTGATCAAAAAAAGAATGAACCAGGGGTTTTTGCACCATATAATAAAATATTATTTTCTGTTCCACGGCATTTTTGAAAGAAGCACCGCCATTCCACACCATCCCGTAAGACCAGCAAATAACAAGCCTGCGCCAACGAATCCAGGGATCAATATAAACACGCTCCCCCTCACCACGGTGAGCAAGCTCCCGAGCAAAATCAACGATCCGGCCACGACGAACACCTGCTGCGTTACAGGAAGTCTAAAAGAGGTAGAAACCGTAATAGCATCTTGGGCACACAAGACATTTGGGAGGGTGATGCAGGAGTCATGCGAAAAATCCGAAAAATCCTGCACATTTCGATCTTTCGCTGACTTCAGTCATCATACCGATACACGATCACTTGCAACATGTACCGATCAACATTATTCGAGCACCTCATCGCACCATCAATGGATGATGGTCTGACAGTACTGACCCGTAAAGGTACTTGGACAAGCACATTCATAGGTATCGTATGGTGTTCTGAGCATGACTCCATGGTTAAAGCAGCTGTTTCCGTCTGGATCTAGGTTTGTTAACTCAACCGTGACACCAAAAGATACTGATCCGGCCGTATAGTTTGTTGTCGTTGCCTGGTGCAACGTCGCGACTGTGGTAAACGGACCGGACGAAAGCAAGGTATACGCACTAAACTCTAGCGGAAGCGAAAATACGGCATCTATCACGGGATAACCTAACAAATGGCTCACGGCCTCGGTACTTGACGCGATGACATCTGCGTTTGACGCTGTAAGAGAGGTGAATTCTCCGTTACTTGTCGAGGTTGGTAGGTCAATCCTAAGTGGCGTCTCTAAAGTGCAGTACGTTAATACATCAAAATCTTCAAAACAAATACCACTATATTGAGCAGAATTCACGCTAATACTACTCAACGACGCAATCACAGGGGTTGCCCGTGCCACCGTAAGGACGGCCCTGGTTGATGTAGCCGCGTAGAGGGTGCTTGTGGCCTGTGATCCTGTGATCGTCGCTGTTCCAGCCCCTACAATAGTCACCGTCGATCCACTCACACTTGCCACGGATTCATCACTACTCGAATATGTGATGGTTCCATCACTCGTACTGGTGGCCGTCACAGAAAACGGATCATCCCCGTATGTTTTACTTATTGCATTCAAGCTGATGGTTGGTATTGTTCTGCAAGTTATTGAAATAGACGAAACAGATGCTCCATGTATGCTACCCGATCCATCCGAGACATCACATACTTGCGTCGGAGAACTCGGATGACTTCGCACGGTGACTGAGTAACTCGAACCATTTTCTAACGAGGTAGGAAAGGTGAATGAGCCACTCCCATTCAGTTCAAGATCGTCCCCGTGGTTATTTTGCAGAATCAGTGTCCCGGAAAGGTTCGATACTACCCCTCCTACGGTATACGTCGCTCGACTCACAGGCCCACTGTCTCCGCCACCGCCACCCCCTCCGCCCGAACGAACAAGAAACGGATCGCTTAAAGGGTTGAGAGAGCACATCACCCTGATATCACTCACATCATAGGATGTCACGATTCCCCTCCCGTTTGAGGAGACGTAGCAGTACTGCCTACTTCCCTCTTGAGAAGACACGGTAATGTCATACTGCTCACCAGAAGTCATCATCTTTGAAAACCAAAAGTTTGCCGTGTCACCTGGCTGGACTCGTAGAGCATCAGCGGTATTGTTCCGTACTATCACGGGCGCATGCAGACCCGTCACCTCACCTCCGATTCTATAGACCGGTTGGCTCGTTTGCGGAACGTGTAGCTGGGCCAAAGGAACCTTTCGAGTCAATTCGTTCACAAATGCTCGTGTATTTCCAAAAAAATTCCCTGTCCCGGTCGTCATGCGAAGCGGATGCAGGATTTGCACGGCATACAGTTCCTGAAAACGAATGACTGCCGCGCGCGTCGCTTCTCCGTAATATGCTGTCTCTTGTCCTAATGAGCCCGCTCCGATGCGTGCGACGGGAATACCTATACTATTAAGATACTTTTGTAGCTGTCGCACGTCTTCCCCTCGGTTACCCACCCGTAAATTACGAATAAACAAGGTCTGCGCAAAAACATTCGGTATATGCGTCATCCAGGAGATCACAAGTGCCATCACAACAAGAAAAACGATGCGACGCATAGGGATACTCGTATGATATCACAAACCCCGCTACTTTTCAGGGATGCAATCTTGGCCTTTAGCAGGGAACTTGGGTTACCAGGAACACCCCCTCATGACTCGATGAGCGACGCACCAACTCAGCACCGTAAGGGATCTGAAAGGCTTTTTTAAGAAGTTCACTCTCGATCCATCATTCGTTGACGTCTTTCTTCGTCTCGCAGAAATTCAGCCTTTTGACGGATACCTAAAAAGATGTCCAGATAGCGCCTTTTTTCGGACACCGGAATAAGACCAAGACGCGTTGCTCTATCGATCCAGCTATCTCCATCTTGTTCATTCGGGTTATCCGGTAGCGTGTTCAACGCATCCCTCAAACGTTTATAAGGCGCTGGGGCAGATGGATCCTTTTCGTATTCTGCTGGCAATGGGACTTCAGATTCTTGCGCTCTCAGCGCTTCATGAAGATGCCTAGACCAAGATTCAACGACATCAAATCTTGCTTCACTCGTCATACAGTCGAGCAAGTACTTAAAGTCAGTCTGCTGCACGTTTCCCGCTTCGATTTGCTCACGCAACCAAGCCTCTTCAGGCTCAAGCCAAGGCTGGTTGGAAACAAGTGGTGAGGTATGTAGCCGCTCGATAACATGACGTACAAGAGCGATATGACGCGCACCATTTTCATCCACCTGACGATTTGCCTCAAGCGAATCATGAATCTGCCAGAGCTTCGCGATCATCTTCTGAGTCGCTAAGGGGATTTCGATTGCTTTTACCGGCCCACGTTCAACGGGCGACTTGAATGCTTCATTCATATGATGACAAAATACGGTTGCGTCTAGATTTTGTAAACGGTGTGAATTTTTTTGCAGTAATTCACGCTCTCATGTTCCGCTTGATTGCCGCCACCAGTTCTTTAGGAGCGTCTGTACCAATCCGATATACTTTTCCGTTATTCATCACGATCTCAACCGCATCGAGCCCAGAAACATTATAGATCCACATGTACGGTCTAGGACATACTCGTATTCCCCAACCATAGTACCAATGATTTCTCACAGACGTTGCCGTGGCTATTTCTTTAAGAAGAAACTTTTTTCTAAAGATGCCATAGCCAAATTTAATTCCTAGATACTCTTTATCAACGGTTACGGTGAGCCAGGAAAATGACGCTAGGATACACACGATTAACACCATCAAACATGTCATAACGACATTTGGTCCGGAGTCAACCGATAGAGGCTCGCTGAAGGCGGTCATGTGCAGGTAAGCAAAAAGTACCAGCACAGCCGCTGTCACTGCCAGCATGAGGTAACCGACTTGTGTGTGCTTGTATATCGTCATAAATTTGCTGTGCCTATCCCATAGGCAAAAGAGTGATTGTATTTCATTCCTCCCCTCCTATTACGAATTAAGCGGATGATAAAACTCAACACGGTTTCCGTCAGGATCCAAAATAGAGAAGTTTTTTCCCCAGTCTTCTGATATGAGTGGGCTAAATATTTGCCACTCGTTTTCTTTCGCAGCTTCATACATTCCCTCCACTTGATCCGTCTCAATGATCACGGTCTGATGACCCGGCACTTCCCGATCCAACTCTTGCACTTTAATACCAAGAAATCCTCTTCCAATACGAAACGTGACGAATTTTTCATCTTGTGAACACATTTCTAATCCGATCGTATCTCGATAGAAAGAAATGATCCGTTCTAGGTTATTGGTATAAAAAATACCGTACGCGAGATTCATATTAAACTACTATCACATGATGACTGATGATATGTAAAAATCATCTTATTTACACATCAATTGACTGACACCAGTATAACTAACCGGCCGAATATCCGCCACAAAAAGCTCGGGAACTTGGTTGCCAGACATGGTTGCTTAGGGCTCTAAGGGCGGCTGCAGAACTCGGCTTTGCAAAGAATTTGAGAGGATTTTGCGAGGGGCTTTGACGCATGTGAGTCATGCGGGAAATCGGACAAATCGTACACTATTTCGATCCCTTCCTCGCCTCAGCCAGCCACTCGTTGAATGCCTTATAAAACCGTCCATTCACAGCAAGATCCTGTTCAATATCTTCGGGATTCTCTTGATCCATAATTTCCCTGCTTTTTTCCAGGGAAAACATCTGTATTGCCGGAACGGCAATTTTGGTACTTGTTGCGCCATCCCATTCGTTGACCGGTAACACGCGCGCGACAGCGGCATCCCACGTCGCATCGACATCAATCCAGTCTGATCCGATGAAGATTTTTAAGTACACATGCGTTGAATCATCCGCATGAGGCACCGACAGCACTTCTTCCGGAAGGCTTAATTGGCTCCATTTGAAACTACATACCTGCCAGTCAGTCTTTAGACCAAGCGCTTCTAGTTGAGCCTTGAGGCGACGATGTTTTCCGCTACAACAGTCGTCTGCTCCAGATAAAGACAATGGAATGGCATAGGGAATGTCACGTATAGCTTCAAAGCAATCAATTAATGCCCTTCTTTCCGCATTTTTTCCATATATGTTTAGTTTAGTCACACTACATAGATATAATAATCTGATACTCGTCCTCATAAAGAACGGAATAGGGTTTATCATCGATCTGCTCAACTCGAACATCTCCCCTCACGACAGACTTATGCCAATCAAATATGGCAAGTCCCCCAAATTTCGGACACGGTTTCTCGATTTTGCGGTTAGTGGTTTAGATGGATTTAGACGACGGCGACAGCCGTCGTTTTCCGTTCCTGTTTCTGCCTGAAGATGCTCGGTGGCATC
>JBPOJM010000027.1:0-17898 GCA_052033585.1 Patescibacteria group bacterium
TTGCAGGCGATTTGGTAGCTTAAGAATTTACTGAAGTTCGTGAAGATCGCTCTCCCCTGTTTGATTGCTCCGACGATGGTGGAATAGTTATCATCTTGCAATACAATATCGGCAGCTTCTTTGGCCACATCTGTCCCCGAGATCCCCATTGCAACACCGATGTCAGCGGTTTTGATGGCGGGAGCGTCGTTGACGCCATCACCGGTGACAATCACCGTCTCACCGTTTTGCATGGTGGCTTTTACGATTTGAAGCTTTTGTTCTGGAGAAACGCGTGAGAAAATACTCGCTCGATGCAAAACGTTGGACCACTCCGCATCCGTGAGATGCTCTAACTCGAGGCCATTTACGACTTGACGTTCGTCATCAATAATCCCAAGTTCAAGACCGATGTTTTGTGCGATGAGTTTGTGATCGCCGGTAATCATGATGGTACGCACACCCGCAGAGGCGGCTAAGGAGACCGCCTCTTTTACTTCGGGACGAAGAGGATCTTTGCAGCCGATGACACCTAGGTACTCGTGTCCTGACAAAAGGGAATGGATCGTTTCTTGGGAGGGGGCTAGATCGCTTGGGATTTGCCGATAGGAATAGGCTAAGGCGCGTATGCCTCGCTTGGCCATATTTTCGGACGCGTTCGCGCACTCTGGCGTGGCCTTAGCGAGATAGTTTGAGACGACTTCGCCCGCGCCCTTAGTGAATACGAAGACTTGCTGCTCAGCATTACGCACGACGACGGTCATGTGTTTTGTTTCGGAAGAAAATGGGAGCTCAAAAATGCGCTGGTACTCTGAGCGAATTTTATTGATATCAAAGCCTGCTTCGTTTGCCATCGTGATTAAGCAGGCCTCGGTTGGGTCGCCGATGATGCGTGACTCAGAGAGCGACGCATCATTACACAAAATTGCACAATAGATGAGCTGACGAAGCACGGGGTCTGCCTGAGGGTCGATGGTTTTCTCCTGCTCGGTGAATGTTTTTGATTGCCAATGAATGTGGCGACCTGGGAGGGCAATATCGGAAACGGCCATCTCATTTTTGGTGAGGGTGCCAGTTTTGTCGGTCAAAATACAGCTGGCAGCGCCAAGGGTTTCGACGGCAGAGAGCTTGCGTACAATGGCTCGTTTGCGAGCTAAACGCGCCACGGAAATAGCGAGGACTGTTGTGACAACCGCGGGGATACCTTCGGGAACAACGGCGATGGCCATGGAGACGCTTGTGAGAAACGCGTTTTTTATTTGTGAAGGATCGATGAATAGGATCATCGCAAAAATAAGAACGGCGACGGCGGCTGCGAAGATCGTGAGTTTTTTTCCAAGCTGATTCAGCTCGTTATTTAACGGGGTGGTTTTCTGATGGTCGTGTTGCAGCAATTGAGAGATTTTTCCCATTTCTGTCGCGAGACCAGTGGCGGTAACAATAGCCCTCCCCCTTCCATAGAGAACAATTGTATCTTTATAGACCATGTTGATCCGATCACCGATGGAGGTGCTATCTTTTGCTAAAAATGCGGGATCTTTTTGGACGGGTTTTGATTCTCCGGTTAAGGCGGACTCCGAGACTTTTAATTGGATCGATTCTAAGACGCGGGCATCCGCGGGGACTTTGTCCCCCGTTTCTAGAACGACGATGTCTCCGGGGACGAGTTCGCCGGCTTCCAATACGAGGACTTGACCGTCACGGATGACTTTTGCTTTAGCGACAGACATTTTTTTGAGGGCGTCGATGGCGTTGTCTGCTTTTGCTTCTTGAAAGAAGCCCATCAAGGCGTTCGCGACCACGATCAGCAAGATGACCACTGCATCTTTTACATCACCCACCAAGAACGAGATAAGAGCGGCGATCATCAGGATGACCATCAGGAAATCTTTGAAGTAGCCGCCGAGAACGACGAGCCAATGCTTCTTGTGTGGTTCTGGCAGGAGGTTTGGCCCGTATGTTTGCGCGCGCTTTTTGGCTTCGATGGAATTTAATCCACGTTGCTGGTTAGAAGCGAGGTCGTTTACCGTGTGTACTATGGAGAATGTATGAAACATACGAGGCCGCTATTTCTAGCAGCCTATCGGGTCTGTGCCTCGGAAACAAGAGTACGTGGATTAATACCAAATTGTCTTGGTGCGGTGGTGAGGGCTGTTAGTCTGGAGCGTGCGGCCCATGTGCCAGAAAATATCGTTGAGCTGGATGGCTGTGGCTTCTGGAAGGTGCATCTGTAATTGTTTGGTGGCCAAATCAATGGCGATCACCATAGAAGCGCGAATCTCCATCTCTTCTTCGCTGCCCGCCACAATCTCCTCTTTCTTCCCAATGCGCTTGGCAAGAGCAGGATAGTATTCAAGAATTCCTAGCTGACGTAAGACGTTGGGAATTTTGTAATCGGCTAGCGCGGTTAGCCCCGAGGTGTTGAGCGCAGGGATACAATGCGAAAGATGAAGAGCAGCGAGTTGGGCACGTTTCCAAAAGCGGACGGGTTCGTTTCCGTACGTCACTTCATCTTTGAAAATAGCGGGAAAGATCTGGGTGAGTCGTTCAGCGATGGTAAGGGCATTGTGGTTACTCCCTTCAAGGAGAGCTGACCAAGACTCGATGTTCTGCTCGATCAATATTCTTCCCATCGTTTGGAGAAGCTCGAGACGCTCGTGGAGAAATGGGATTTGTGTATTCGCTTTTAAGATATCCGCCAACTGCGCCTGCGTCAGATGTTGGAGGCCTTCAGGGGTAAGAAGAGGAACCCCTGAATCTATGGCAACTTTCAAACACTCTAGTAATCCGTAACTACCGCCTAACGGTTGACCGTTTTTCATCACGGTCCATTTTGGCTCGCCCCAGAAATAAAAATTCAAAGCATCGTAGATGAGGATGAAGCCAATGCTCTGGCTGAGCGTCAGATCTCTTGGAAATTGCTCCGTCGTGAGATCAATCTTTTTTAGACTCTCAGGTTCGATGCTGGCAACGACGTCTTTTAGGCGCGTGTCGTTGATCGTGACCCAGCGGGCATTGGCGACAATCGGACGGAGGGAGTCGAGGATTGGGTGGTGATCCATACGAGAAGCCAGAACATCATGGCGAGATCGTTTTTGAAATAGGGAACGTCGATGAGGCCGTGAATGAGAATGACGAGGAGAGGGAGTAGGCAGTAGATAGTGGGTAGTAGGCGAGACCGGTTTGACCGCCGTATACACGTCGCCCACGTAATAAGGATCCAGGCAAAGGCTATCAGTCCGAGGATACCGGTTTCGGACCAGAAGTTTAGCAAGATATTGTGAGGATATTGGAAAACTTCGATGCCGGTCGTGCGTTGATAGGGTTTGAAAACGGTGGGGTAGCCGCCGAAGCCCGCGCCAAGGAACCAATGGTCTTTGAGCATGGCGCGGGTATCACGCCACATGTACATGCGCACTTTCCCGGACCAGTTTTGAAAGGTGAGTTCGCGTAGGATGGGTTGGTGAAGTTTTGGGATGAGCGCCACAAAGAGAATGGCGAGGGCGCTCACGACGACCAGAACCTTGCGGACAGGTATCGAGTATCGGGCGTTGGGGATCGAAAGCGGAGGCGAAAAGAAGAGCGCGAGCCACGTGGCAACTCCGAGAGCAATGAGGCCGCCGTCGCTGCGGGCGAGAAGACAGGCGAGGAAGGCAGCGATGATTGTAACAAGAGGGAGTATTGACCGAAAAGACGAGAGCTTCGTGAGAGCCAGCGCTCCGACCGGAACAACGAAGAGGGCGAGGGCATTCGGATATGGGAACGGACCCGTGGCTCGTCGACCTTCGGCAATGGAGATGTTCCACGGATGAGGGATGCCCTCCCCCGTCATGAATTGCATGAGGGCCCAGAGGGTGAGGATGACGGTGACCAGAAAAAGATTTTTCGAGAGACGGCGAGAGAGAATGGGCTGTAACTGAGATGCACTCAGAGAAGAGAGAATGAAAAATACCCCCATCGGCTCTAAGACGTAGGCCCGCCAGAGCCCGAGTCCGGTCAGGATATTTGGCGAAATACAAGCGGCGATGAGCGTCGTCACGAACCAAGCGATGAGTGGTAAACGAAAACGGCCTAGATTCTTCCAGCCCTCAACTACTCCTTGAGCACGCCCCTCAAAGAGAAAAATGGCGAATAGGATTACGAGATACAGCTCTAAGGTGGTAGTAGGGAGGGGACCAAATTTAAATCGTACGAGATAAAATGGGAGAACGAACGGCAACACTGATACTAGACTGGTGGTCCAGCGCGTACGAATTGGAACGGGGGCGGTATCCATAACTTCCCCTAGCCTAGCGCGAGATGCGGAAAAGGGATAGGATCGCTTACATATGATCACAAAAGAACAAATGCGAGCCTTTTGTTATAACGAACATGGTTCACTTAAACCAAAAGCAGAATGTCGCGCGGGGCTCATCAATATGCTGATCTTAGAAGATGGGATGGATATTGATGCGGCAGAGGATTTTGTGGATAAGAGTTTGCGAGAATGGAACTTGTGGGGAGAGCCGACCCTGGAAGAGTTGTTGCGAGAAGAGGCCGAGGATGAGACATCAACAAAACCCACCTAATGGTGGGTTTTGTTGATCTTACCGCCAAGCATGGGGGCGATAAGGTCCTCCTCACGCTCGCGCGACAAAAGAGATTTGCTCCTTCCTCGCGCGAGTCAAAGGACGAAGATGGTTTTAGTCTTGTGCGCGCGCAAAGATTCGTCAACAGTTTACGGTGGATAAGTCCCCTCACACAAAAGAGACGTTTTCGTTTTTATGCGTATTTGTTGATTTTTTTCTCGACAGTTCGGCGCGCGTTCTATCAACAACCATTTCGTTTGTAGAAGCTTAGGCATCGGAGTCTCGGGATTTGTCCTCGCGTTTTCGTAGTCGCGGGCAAGATCCGGGTTTGCCGCCAGGAGGAATGTTGGATCGACACCGGAGACGTAACGGAACTGTGGGGCGAGGGCAAATACTTCTCCAAAACTGTCCCAACGATCTTGGAAAATGCGCTCGCCGGGTGTGGCATTCTGCCTGAGTGCGTCGGCGACGGGCGCGAGACGATCAAACGAACGACCGAGACGCAGAGCGAGGAACGTACCACGTATGTCGCGACCGATAATGATAAGAAAGATGCTGATAAGTAGCCCTGCGAGGAGAGAGGGTAACCAAAATGGGATTGGTTTTTTCCATTTCGTGAGATACTGCTCGCTAACGAGATCCTTTAATGCACGGGGTAGCTTGGATACGTCGACAAGGGTCCAGACTGCGGCCAATAAGAGGGCGAGGATGGGGACGAGATATTCAACCATGCGACTGCTTTTGAGCGTGAAGAGCGTGAGAGCCGTCGTCAGTACGGCGAGAGCGAACGGCATCTCGAGCTGTATTTTTTTCCACGAATGTTTGAGGGCAAATAAACAACCCAGGGCGACGACGCACCCCATCATGAGAAGGGGTCCAAGATTCGCGATGAGCTGAATAGGTGGAGTCGGTAACCATTCTAGACCGAGTTGAATCGACGTAGGGGTGGCGATGGCGACTTGGAAGACTTGGACTTTGAGGAAGGCAAAAAGATTGGCTCGGTTTGGGTGGAGGAGGAGGCCTGTGAGGATACCGATAACCGTACAAGTAAGAAGGATGAGGTCGGAGGCCAGGGAGGAAGTTTTTGGGTCGATGTTGCGTGTTACGTGCTGCATGACACGTCTATAGAAAAAACTCACTGCTATAAGGATGACTTGAGAAACGAGAAGGATGATCCAGCCGCCGTGGGAAAGGGCGAAGCCGATACCGGAGAAGAAAGAGAGGATGAGGATGGAGGCGGGAGGAAGGAGGCGGGAGTAAGAGTGGCCGCGCAATAATGGAAACAATCCCAGAAGAAAGAACGTGAGGGCGAATGGTGTGGCTTTGCCGAGGGAGAGACGGAAGGAGAGGGGCATCGACGCAGCGATGAGGAAGGTCCAGAGAGCGGGGTGCTGGAGGCGTAGGGCGCGCAGTATATAATAAAATATTGTTATGAAGAGGGCGGCAAAAATAACGGTTGCGAACTGTGTCCCTTGGAACATGCCTAGAAGGGCAACAAAGGGGGCGAGGGCGAGATGGTAGAGGAGATGTTGATCGACGAACTTCTCGTTGAGGATGGTGAGGTCGAGCCAGGGGAAGTTTTGTAAGAAAAAAAGATTTGCGAATGTAACGCCCTTGGCTCCCACGGCAGTTGTCCCATGCAAGATGATATCGGTGAGTTTGGCGTGATAAAAACTATCGGGATCGCGGAAGCTGCCCCAGGGTTGGAGGAGGGAGAACCAACCAACTGAAATAAAAAACGTGAGCAGGAGAGAATAGGGAAATTGAGAAAGGCGTTTGTACTGCATGAGGAGCCATGACATGGAAAAAAGAATAGCATGCGGTATTTGAAAACCCCACGCTTGCAAGCCGTTAAGCAAGAGTGGGGTTGGAGGACATCGTTTAGCGCACGATGGAGGCGCACCCAGGCACACACCTGGGGTTTGAAGAAAGAACGGCTTTGAGGAGGATCAAGCGGCGTTGGCCCATCCGATCAGGATGCCGAGCACTTCGCTGGAGCAGACGAAGGTCACTGCGAGGAGCGGCAGGAGCAGGAGGCCGGCGATGATCTTGCCCGGCCATTCGGGCTTGAAGAGCCGTTCCCAGCTTCCCAGGGCACCGAGGCCGGCGATGACGGCGAACACGAGGTAGATCACCCCTTTACCGACACCGCGGAGCCAGCCCCAACGAAGGTGCATGAGCTCCAGGTTGTGGCGCCACTCGCTCTTGACCCAGTTCCAGCCGATCTGGAGCCAGGAGTCAGGCGCGAGGGCGTCCTGTGCGGCGTCGCTGGCCGCACCGGTGATGCCCAACGCCTTCGCCCAGTGGAACAGCACCGAGCAGATGATGATCACCCAGAGCGCGTGGACGATTCGCTTCGGCCACTCGCTCGGCTTGTGGCCGAAGGCCCAGAGGGAGAAGCCGGCCATCGCGCCGGTCGAGAAAAGGGCGGTCAGGTAGGCGGTGCTGAGCCCGTCACCGACCCACATCGCGAAGTTGTGGATCGTGATGAGGACGGCGATTGGAGGCGAGATCACGCTGACGATCGCCGGGAAGATCTTCTCCAGCGGGATGTTGAGCTTCTGCCCCCCGTTTGTGAAGCGGTCGAAGCTTTCGCTTGTAATGCCCGGCAGGGCGATCGCGACGGCTCGAAGAGCCGAGATCATGATCGTGTCGCTGAATGGGTCGATGGCCTTGGCCATCCAGTACCCGATTGCGACCGGCACCGCGATAGAACAGGTCAGGCCGGCCGCTAGCACGAATTCGGACACCATCCGCACCGGCAGCAGCAGTTCACGGCTGACGGTGCCCGCGGATTCGAACTTCATCCACGCACACACGACCGCGAAGGCGATCGAGGAGGTGAAGATAGGGAGGAGCGCATCCGAGAGGGGGTTTTGAGGCTTACGCCCGTGTCTCGCGATGAACCCTTGCGGCGTGAGGTGGTAGGGCGTGCCCTGGGGCGCACCCAACCCCAACACGTCGGTGACGGAGGCATAGGTCACCTCCTTCAGCCGATCGACGTACATCACCCCCATCCATACCAGAGAGCCCATGACCACTAGGACGATGGCGACGAGCACCGCGGGGGAAAGGTAGGAAGCGCACTTGTACGCCGACGAGATGAGGACCACGGCGCTGATGGCGTAGCAGGCCGCGTACGCGACCAGGATACGCTTCATGATGGCGGCGATGGCGTATGTCAGCCACACCTCGACCCGCAGCATCGTGAGCTGCAGTTGGGTACGGGCGTACGTGAGGACGGGACCGAAGTCCCGGGCGACGATGGCGGCCGTGGCGGCCGCCAGGAGAAATCCGAGAAAATCCATGTTCAGTCTCCCAGGGCTTTGATGGCCAGGATCGCCGCTTCGGCGTCCGTGTTCTTGCCCACGAAATGTTGGTTCAGGCGGTCGCGGGCTTCGGGCCCGAGCTCCGCGGCGGCGGCGGCCTTGAGGTCGAACCCCGCGGCGGTCACCAGGTTCATCGCCTGTGCGGCTGCTCCGGCGGGCGCGGGGGGCAGCTGAACCGTGGGCGTGGCTGCTCCACCGGGAGCCGCTACGACGACTGCGGCCGGAGGCGGCGACCTGAGTGCCGCAATCGCTCCTTCCGCGATCACCTCGTTCATCAGCCTCCCGAAGAACTCCTTGAGCCCCTTCCAGCCGTCTCTTGTATCGGGCATATGCCCTCCTTTGAAACGTTTTACGTTCCGCTTGTTCACTTGTTCCCCAAACAGCACCATGCCGTCGAGGAATTATTCGACGTGTGACACTCGAGTTTTCGAGGTCCGATCTTGGGCAAAAGTGGCTTACTTATGCACAAAATTGGACAGCGAATGAACAACCTAAGATAGCAGAAAATTAGGTTTTTGTCAATAAAATGCCGGATTCAGCAGTGAGTGCTCTGTAAAGTGTGTGACCTCCTGGCAAAACATGCTAAAAAAGAGTTGGTTGAGGTGTAATTTGTTTTATCTTAGCCTAAAAATACTACTCAGACTCCTTGACAAATATCCTGTTTTGTAGTATCCTGCTTTGTTCGACTAGACAAGTGTCTTCCTCGATCTCTTTCTATCTGTGTAACCATATGAAGCTATTTTCCCTCATGTAAGAGAGAAGATGGCTTCGGGTGGTAACACCCCCGGCTTACGCGCTCCGAGATCGGAGCAAACACGTTGCGTGATGGTCACGCGACGCTCGCTCTTCACAACCTGCGACGAAAAACGTCGCTTCACTTCCACGGAAAGAGGCCCCATGCCCCGTATTCTCACCCTCATCGTCGCCATCTTCCTCGGCTTCTCGTTTGTGCCCCGCTCCGCGGTGGCGCAGACGGCCCCGCCGTGCATCAACGGTGTGATGACTGTGACTCTCAACGAGCGCACGCGCGTCCGCGTGCGCTGCGGACCAGGACAGGCGGTGCCCGCCTGGGCCATGTCACCCGCAACAACGCCCACCCCGCGGCCGGCGGCGACGGCAAGCGCCGCCCCTGCCCCGAATCAGCACGTGCTCCGCGTCCCTGCCCCGGCACCCGCTGGTGCCTGGGGGAGGGTATTCCAGGAGCGCGAGCGAGCTCAGCTCGTTCGATTTCAGGAAGCTGCGGCACGGTTGGCCAGCCCGCCCCCGGTCGCGGCTCCTGAGCCGCAGGCTCCCCCGCCCCCTGCCATCGCACTCCCGGATCCGGGGGTCCGACGCTTCCCTGTCTGGTTCGTCGGACTCGATGGCCTCGCCCGCGATGGGCTCACGCCGCAGGCGATCGTCTGCGTCGGACGGGATGCGCGCCAGGCCCGCATAGAGAACATGGACGGGGCCTCTCGTGGCACGTGGTGTCGCGAGTGGGCTCCCCAGCTCTCCAACAACGGGAGCGAGGTGATCAACAATCGGGAAGACCGCCCCGGCACCGCGAACGGTCGCAACGCCGACATTCTGATCCCCCGCGCGCCCGAGTGGGCGAACGCGGTGGTCACCCTCTATGGTCGCGCTGACCAGGGAGAGTGGCGCTACGTGAACCAGCGCTTCGTGACCGAGCGCGATCCGGGCGCGTCCATCAACGCGATGGACCTCCTCGGATCGGAGGTGCACAACCTCCTCCCGCTCCCGATGGGTCTTCCCACGGTTCGCGCGGTCGCCGCGCGCGTGCACGGTCGCTCCCACCACCGTTCCACCCGCCATGGTGCGCGCCGCTCGCGTCGCGTCCGTACCGCCTGCCGCTGATCCCCTCTTCCCCCGCCCCTTCGCCCCTTCTGTCGAACACGACGCTCACGTGAGCCTCGACCCACTTCGACAGACTCTGAAGACCACCCTAAGCGCAAGCTCTTACGGGGTGGTCTTTTTCAATTTTAAAAATAGAAAGGAGGTGGGAGGAAGTAGGCAGGAGCAAGAAACTAGTCTACGAGCTTATGCAATATCTTACAGACCTCTGTGACTAATTCCTGAGCTTTCTCTGTCATCTTTACGTCTATATATCCCAATCTTTTCGCAATCTCTATCTGCGTTTCAATTTCAGCAGCTGAACCGTATGCTATGTGAAGAAAGTGCTTATAATCCTGCGTCGTCCTACGTCGTCTACCTTCTGCAATATTGGAAGGTATTGAAACTGCTGCCCTGCGCATTTGGGAAGACAACCCATAGATTTCTTTAGAAGGAAAGGATTCTGTTATTCGATAAATCATTTCCACCAAATCCATGGATTTTTGCCACACAATTAATTGTTTAAAATCACCAAACATATTTTATTACTTTACCTCCTCCCTACCGCCTCCTGCCTCCCTCCTCTTGCCATTACTTCACCAACAATCGCGAGCGCAAGCGCATCCGCCGCGTCGTCTGGCTTTGGAAGCTCTTTCAATTTTAATAAGCGCTTTACCATCTCTTGCACCTGCTTTTTATCTGCCCCTCCCCAGCCAGCGATCCCCTGTTTTACTTGGTTGGGCGTTAGTTCGATGAGAGGCAGGTTCGCGTCTTGGAGAGCGAGGATGGTGACGCCGCGCGCCATGCCGACTTTGATGGCGGTCTTGGCGTTGTTGGAAAAAAAGAGCTGTTCGACGACGGCGACGTGTGGATGATAGGTATCGATGACTTTTTTCATGGCATCGCGGACTTGCTGGAGGCGATGTCCAAATTCATCACCAGCTTTGGTCTGCAAACAAGCATGGAATACCCAACGCACTTCGCCACCATCTTGGTCGATGATGCCGAAGCCTACACGGTCGAAGCCGGGATCTATGCCGAGAATACGCATAATGATAAGCCTACCAGCGTAGCGTCCTACTGCCTACCAGCCTATTTTAAGCTAAATTATTCCACACTCGGCTCACGTCATCATGTTCTTCCAGCTTTTCGATCAGATCCGTGACGGCAAGCCCATTTGTTTCATCGGTTTCGACGAGAGTTTTGGGATGCCATTGGAATTCGATGAGGTCAGCGTTGAAGCCAAGAGAAGAAATGGCATCTGAGAGTTTGGCGAGATCGTGAGTCGCGCAATGGATTTCCACACTCCCCTCTTCTTCGATGATATTTGTGGCGCCAGCATCAATGAGAGCGAGTTCTATTTCATCATGCTTTTCTTTGGAGAGTTCTTTTGGAATATGAACAACGCCGACATGATCGAAGAGATATGTCACTGAGCCGGTAGAGGCAAACGTACCATTATTTTTTGTTAAGATGTGCTTTACATCATTCGCCGTGCGGTTGCGATTGTCGGTGAGGCATTCGATGATGAGGGCAGTACCGCCCGGGGCGTAGGCTTCGTAGGTGAGGCTTTCGATGTGGCCTTCGACTCCCCCACCGGCGCCTTTTTGGATGGCGCGTTCGATGTTGTCTTTTGGGAGTGAGGCGGCGCGTGCACGTTCAACCGCCGCGCGTAGACGCGCGCTCATGTTAATGTCTCCGCCTTTTTCGCGGGCAGCGACGGTGATTTCTCGCGCGAGTTTGGTAAAAGAGGCGGAACGCTTGGCGTCGATCGCGCCTTTAAATTGTCGGACTTTGTGCCATTTGGAATGACGAGCCATAGAAACGTATCGGAAATTGAGTATCGGGTATCGAGTATCGGGTATAAGAATCGTAAATAAAAAAACTATTTGCTCTTCTTAGGAGGGTCTTTTCCGATCACGCCATATAAAATACTCATTGGAGAAAGCCTAGCGATTTAGGAGAGGGAAGGCAATGGTGGTATACTTTCTGGCGATCAACTTTTATATGTCTGAGAAATTTTTTGGGAACGGGGGGAGCTCTGATTGGAGCGATTTTCGTAAGCTTGAAGCCGAAGGGAAGGCAAGAGCCGCAGCAGCGGCTAAGAAAAATAAGGAGAGAGCATTGTTGGACGCCCAGCAAAAGCGCGAAATAAAGCGTCGTATTGCACAGCTGACCAAACAGCTTCCCAAAGAGACTGCCGTTAACGATGGTCCGCACATTGTCTCGGAAGAACATTCCCCCCCTATCTCCTCTGTATTTGAAAACGATGACTCAAGAGGAGATGAGTTTGAGCATCTTGAGAGGCATAGAAGCAGTCGTCGCGCAGTTTATGAAGAGACAGGGGGTAGAGTTGGAAGGAGACAAGCAACGGAAATAATAGGCGGAAGACTCAGACCGGGATCAAAGGATCTTGTGCGTAGTAACGTTGACATGGTACCTACCCGTCCTGAAAACGCTCGCTGGAAAAAGGGTGATCAAACACACTTTGAAATGGTTGAGCAGAAACGAGCGCGCGAGGCGGCAGACTTAAAAAGAAATGCACGAAGAGGAGAATCAATTCGGGATTTAGAGGAAGTTCCGCTTAGCAAACGTAGTGAGTCGTTTGTTCGTGACATGAATGACTTGTCTCAACAGTATGCGGGATTATCAGAGGGACAAAGGCAAAATAGATATATTCCTGAGACACGGCGAGAGCCGTCCCCTCATCTTGAGAAGACGACGGATAAATCGCCAGATGACTCTGGAGTGGGAGATGGGTATGCTCGCAAAAAGAGCGGGCGCGGGCCAAGGGCGGATCGTCCTTTCACGGGTGGACGTGACCGATCCTCTAAACGTGCCACAAATCTTTCTGTAGATAAGGCGGTAGATACTGGCCTCCATGTTCGCTTTACACGACAGCAGAATGCACAACGAGAACAACGCCGATTCACTTGGCATAGCTTACTTGAAGGCATACAGGGATTCTTCCGCCGTTAATTCTAAAACTCCTCCGATCTAGATCGGAGGAGTTTTATTTTCTGTTTGGAGTTTACGACGCGGCGTTGTTTCTGGCTTCTTGGGTCATGCCCATGTTTTCCATGGCGGCTTCGCTGCCGTGGTAGGTGCCGAAGCCCGTTCCGGTTGGGCTTAAGCGACCGATGATGACATTTTCTTTGAGACCTTCGAGACGATCGACCTTGCCGGTAACCGCGGCGTTGATGAGCACGCGGGCGGTTTCCATGAAGGAGGCGGCTGAGAGGAAGGATTCTGTTGAGAGAGCGACTTTGGTAATCCCCAAGAAGAGCGGAACGGTTTGGGCGAGCGTGCCTTTAATGGCTTCAACGCGTGCGTTTTCTACATCAGCGCGAGAGCGTTCGATGACCTGACCTGGTAAGAGGTCGGTTTCTCCAGAGTCACGCACATAGACGCGTGAGAACATCTGGCGAACGATGACTTCAATGTGTTTGGCGTTTAACTTCTGCCCTTGGGAAGCATACACGGACAAGACTTCTTTTAAGATGTAGCGCATGAGAGATTCGACACCCTTCAAGCGGAACAATTCTTGCAAGTCGAATTGGCCTTCGGTGAGCGCGTCGCCGGCCTGGACCTCCTGGCCATCTTTTACGGTTAAGTGGTAGCCAACGGGGATTTCGTGCTCGGCGGCCATTGGCGCTTCGTAGACGAGGGTAATTGTGTTTTTACCCACTTTGACCGAACCCTTGTGGGAGGCAAGCACTTCTTCACCCTTGGCTGATTGCACCAACATATCTCCCTCTTTGACCTTGTCCCCATCTTTGACTTTGACAATGTCTTTCTTCGTGAAGGCAAACGCTTTTTCTTGGACACCTGTGTAGGTAATCAAGACCTTCTTTTGGCTTCCGACCGTGTCGACAATCTTTTGACCCGTGGTCGTGTGCAAGACTTTCTTTTCGGCTTCGACCACCTTCGCGACACCGGAAGCTTCTGCTAACACGGCGTGGCGTTTTGGTGTACGAGCTTCGAAGAGCTCTTCGACACGTGGGAGACCGGTCGTAATATCCGCGGCGGCGGTACCACCAGCATGGAACGTACGCATCGTGAGCTGCGTTCCAGGTTCACCGATGGACTGCGCGGCGATAATCCCGACAGACGTGCCAAGATGAACAAGTTCATTGTGGGCCAAGTCGTAGCCGTAGCATTTCTGACAGAGGCCACGATGAATTTTACAGCTGAAGACGGAACGCACGACGGCGTGGCTAACTTTGTGTTTAGCCAGGTCGCGGATGTGGACTTCGGTCAGAAGGGTGCCTTTCTTCACTAAGGTTTCTTTGCTTTCGTCATCCTTTAGATCCTTGACGAGAACGCGACCGAGCAAACGCGTGAGAATTGGTTCACCGATTTCTTCACATTCAGCGGCGGTGATTTCTACGCCTTCGTTATCCCCACAATCTTCGCTGTTGATAATGACGTCTTGAGCTACGTCGACGAGACGGCGGGTGAGGTATCCAGCATTCGCCGTTTTCAAGGCCGTATCGGTCAGACCCTTACGCACCCCGTGGGAAGAGATGAAGTATTCCAGCACGTCGAGACCTTCACGCAAGGAGGATTTGATCGGAAGTTCGATAATGTCACCGGTTGGATTGGCCACCAAGCCCTTCATACCAACCACGTTCGTGAGCTGACCAAGAGAACCACGCGCTCCAGAATCAATCATGGAGAAGACCGTTCCATTCTTATCAAGTGCGTCGCGAGACGCTTTCTGGATTTGGTCTTTCACTTCCGTCCAGATACGAATGATTTGGGAATAGCGCTCTTTCTTGGTAAGCAACCCTTCTTTGTACTGCTCTTCGACTTCGAGGGTGCGGTTGTTGCCGCCTTCGATCATCTTGTCTTTGTCGAGAATTGGAAGGTCGCCGACCCCGTAGCTGAAGCCAGAACGGGTGCTGTATGAGAAGCCCATATTCTTCACCTCGTCCAAGAAACGAGCGGTGCGTTCAAAGCCACGGACCTCAATCGTTGTGCGCACAATTTCTCCTAATTGCTTGGTTCCGATCAGTTCGTTGCGGTAGCCAATCTCTTTAGGGAAGAGACGGTTTAAAAGGATGCGACCAACGGTAGTTTCGATGAGTGACTCCCCAGGATTGATACGTGTCTTAATCTTTTCCCGAAGCAGGAGCTTGCCGGATTGGTAAAGATAGACCGCCTGGTCGGAGGAGGCAATTGCCTTTACCTTTCCATCCGCAGGCTCGACCATCATGGTCATGTAGTAGCAGCCCCACGCCACGTCTTTATCTGGACGAGTGATGGGTTGACCCGTAGCTGGTTTGAGCAGGTTCTTGGTGGACAACATCAAGTTCTTGGCTTCCCAACGCGCTTCTTCCGTAAGAGGAATATGGACGGCCATTTGGTCTCCATCAAAGTCGGCGTTGAAGGCTGGACAGACCATTGGATGGATCTGGATGGCTTTGCCTTCGATCAATTTTGGCTGGAAGCCTTGGATACCCAAACGGTGAAGCGTTGGTGCACGGTTCAAGAGTACGACGGAATCAGCGGCGATTTCTTCGAGAATATCCCAGACTTCGGCGTGATCCGCTTCGATATAGCGGTTAGCGGAACGGATGTTGTGCACGAGTTCACGTTTGATGAGTTGCGAAATGATGAAGGGCTTAAACAATTCGAGCGCCATCATTTTTGGCAAGCCACATTGATGCAATTCGAGGTTTGGACCGACGATAATGACGGAACGGCCAGAGTAGTCGATACGTTTTCCGAGCAAGTTTTGGCGGAAGCGTCCTTGTTTTCCCTTCAAGATGTCGGCCAAGGATTTGAGCTGACGCTTCTTTCCGGTCGCGGCGATCACGGTCTTGGAAGAACGTGCGCCGTTATCGATCAGCGCGTCGACCGCTTCTTGTAACATGCGTTTTTCGTTACGCACGATGACTTCTGGTGCATGCAATTCGATCAAACGTTTCAAACGGTTGTTGCGGTTGATGACACGACGATAAAGGTCGTTCAAGTCAGAGGTTGCAAAGCGGCCACCATCAAGCGCCACCATCGGACGCAGGTCTGGTGGGATGACTGGTAATGCCTTCAAGATCATCCAGTGTGGTTCGAGCTTCGTGCCATTTAAGGATTTCAAGAGCTTCAAGCGACGAATAACGCGATCATGCTTGGCATCGGACGCGCCCTCGAGTTCGCCTTGCAACATCTTGATGGTGGAAGGCATGTCGATCTTGCGGAGCAACTCATCAACCGCCTCAGCACCAATTTTGGCCTCGAAGACATGACCATACTTAAGAGAGAGATCATGGTAGTCACTCTCGGAGAGGATTGTCATGGTCTCAAGTTCCTTAAGCTCTTTCTCGACGGTGCCAAAATCTTCCTCTAATTCCTTAAGCTTACGTTCCTTCACGCCCTGGAGAGCATCAAGTTCTTTGCCAGCTTCTTGTTGCTTCATTTGTTTTTCCGCCGCTTGCTTTTGGAAGCGCTCCACATCACGTTCATATTCTGCTTCGATGGATTTGCGCTTGCCCTTGTATTCGGTGCGAACCTGCTCGAGGGTGTCGTTACGCAATTGTTCGTTGACATCGGTGATGATGAAGGCCGTGAAGTAGATGACTTTTTCTAATGAGCCCAAGGTAACATCAAGCACGGTTCCAATTTTTGATGGGACGCTGCGCAAGAACCAGATATGGGCAACCGGAGCGCACAATTCAATGTGACCCATGCGTTCACGACGAACGAGGGAGTGGGTGACTTCGACGCCACACTTGTCACAAATGATGCCCTTGTAACGGATCTTTTTATATTTGCCACAGTAACATTCCCAATCTTTGGATGGCCCAAAAATTTCTTCGGCAAACAAGCCGCCTTTTTCTGGCTTCTGGGTACGATAGTTGATGGTCTCTGGTTTGGTGATTTCACCATACGACCAGCCGCGAATGACTTCAGGTGAGGCAACACGCAAGCGTATTGCGTCGAAGTCTGTGGTTTTGATGTTTTCCGTTTGGAAGAACGCCATAGAGATAGGTCAAATATGGTGAATTAAAGATCAGATGGCGCAGGACCCCACTCTTCTTCCGTTTCATTCACGAGAGCGGGCTTGGGTCGGAGATGTTCCGGGCGAGGAGCGGTTTCCTCTATGCGCTTCCCATCTTTCAAGAGTTCGACGTCGAGACACAAGCCTTTCAACTCACGTACAAGCACGTTGAAAGACTCAGGTACGTTTACTTTGCGAATTGGCTCACCCTTGATAATGGCTTCGTATGCCTTGGAACGACCAGGAACATCGTCTGATTTGATGGTGAGAATTTCTTGGAGGGTGTGAGCGGCGCCGTATGCTTCCAAGGCCCAGACTTCCATTTCTCCGAAACGCTGACCACCGAATTGGGCTTTTCCTCCCAATGGCTGCTGGGTAATAAGGGAGTAGGGACCGATAGAACGTTGATGAACCTTGTCATCCACCATGTGGTTGAGCTTCAACATGTAGATGTAGCCAACGGTTGGTTCATGGTCGTAGAGTTCACCCGTGCGTCCATCATGAAGGGGGATTTTGCCGGATTCTGGGAAGCCCGCTTTTTTCAATTCTTCACGAATCGTGGTTTCTGGCACGCCATCAAACACGGGCGTTGCAACGGTGTATCCGAGCGCATTGGCCGCGAGACCTAAGTGGGTTTCTAAAATCTGACCCAGGTTCATACGGGACACAACACCGAGCGGAGACAAGATGACATCGACCGGTGTTCCATCTTCCAAGAACGGCATGTCTTCGACAGGCACGATTTTGGAGATGACACCCTTGTTTCCATGACGACCAGCAAGCTTGTCACCGGCTTGGACTTTACGGAGATCGGCGACGGTTACGACGATCTTCTTCAAGACGCCTGGCTGTAATTTGTCGCCGGCTTCGCGAGAGAAGATGGTGATATCGATGACTTTACCTTTTTCACCATGCTCCAAATACAAGGAAGAGTCGCGGACATCGCGAGCTTTTTCTCCGAAGATGGCGCGTAAGAGTTTTTCTTCGGCGGACAAATCGGTTTCGCCTTTAGGCGTGATCTTGCCACACAGAATGTCGCCGGATTTTACTTCGGCACCGACGCGCACGATTCCTTGCTCATCTAAGTTGCGCAACTTTTCTTCAGACACGTTTGGAATATCAGAAGTCACGACTTCGAGACCGAGCTTGGTATCACGAACTTCCAATTCATGATGCTCGATGTGAATGGAGG
>JBPOJM010000012.1:0-4404 GCA_052033585.1 Patescibacteria group bacterium
GGATTTCGCGACCGGCTTGGATGGCGTAAACTTTTTCGACACCTGTGAAGGAAGACGCGGTTGCTTCGAGTTCTTGCAAACGTTTTACGTAGAATTCGAGCGAATCTTTGCGCGCTCCTGGGCGTGCCCCAGAGATCGCGTCGGCCGCTTTGACGATGATGGCTTCCAACGTCTTCGGCTTATCTTCGTGGTGACCAATCGACTGATAGCATAGCTCTTCGGGGAAGCCAAATTTTTTCATGATTTGGTAGCCAAGTTCTGGGTGTGAGCCTTGCATGTCATGATCAACCGCTTTGCCTATATCATGGAAGAGCCCGCCTTTTTTACACACCATGACGTCGGCTCCAAGCTCTTCTCCGATGACGGTGGCCAAGTTTGAGACCTCCATCGAATGAAGGAGTGCGTTTTGTCCGTAGCTGGTGCGGTATTTGAGGCGTCCCAAGATTTGGATGAGCTTTGGATCGATTCCGGCCATGGAGATACCAAGTTGATAGAGAGCGTCTTCGCCCGCTTTTTTGATATCGAGTGAGAGTTCGCGCTTGGCTTCATCAATGGTCTCTTCAATGCGGCCAGGATGGATACGCCCGTCGGCGATGAGTTTTTCTAATGCTCGTTTTGTAACCTGACGACGAATGGGAGAGAAGCCGGAAATGGTGACCATGCCGGGCGTGTCGTCGATGATGAGTTCGCATCCCGTCAATAATTCAATGGCTTTGATGTTACGTCCTTCACGGCCGATGATGCGTCCCTTCATTTCTTCAGTTGGAATTTCTACGTAGGTCGTCGTTGTCTCTGTGACATGCGAAGAGGCTTGGCGTTGGATCGCGGTGGCGATGATGTTCTTTGCTTTGCGATCTATTTCGTCGGCCGCCATCTTGTCGAGCTTTTGCATCCGGCTCATGAGGGACTCTTGATTCTGCTCTTCGACAAGGCTCATCAGGCGTTCCAGGGCTTGATCTTTGCTTAGTGTCGCAATCTCTTGCAATTTGGCCATTTCTTGGTGGAGGAGCGCTTCGACCGCTTCTTTTGTGGCTGTGGCCTCGGCTTTGGTTTGCTCAGCGGCGGCTTTGGTGGCGTCGATTTCTAGAAGCTTTTTGCTAAACTCCGTTTCCCGTTCGACGAGTTTTAGTTGCTGTTCTTTGACATCTTCAAGCGCGCGTTTTTCTTCTAAACGCGCTTCTTCTAAAATCTTGATAGCTTTTTCTTTAGCCTTCTGAAGAACTTCTTCGTGTTTCCGCTCGGCTTCGCGCATCTTGTCATCGGCGAGGCGGGTACGTTCTTCTGCGTTCTTAATGGCGTTATCACTGTGCTTTGTGATTTCGGCGAGACGTTTTTCGTCCTCCATTTGGCGAGATTTATTGCCAAAATAATAGCCCGCGATTGTCCCTGCTAAGAGGGCAATAACGGCTAACAAATAAGACATATTGTAAAAGCGTCCGGCTGGGGATGCCTACGTCAGATTGCACGCTTCGATTGGAGTTCGTGACAGGTCGAACATCTTCAGTGTGTTCTTTTGCGCCTAACTATCAACGAGAAAACAAGGGGAAGGGGGCGGAACGGGCGTGACAGGCATTTCAGACCGGAGCGGATATAATGAGAATTGACGTAGCAACCTTACCAGCTTGTTATGCGTTTGTCTAGGTATTTTTAAGGATTTAGCGCTTGTTTCAGCGCCGACATCAGCGGTGCATCGCCGCTCGCGACGATCTGGTCGGCTCGCTCAAGAAGGGGTTTTGGAGCATGTTCGCGTGCCAGTTTGGTTCCGGCTACGTTAAAAAGGGAGAGGTCATTTAATTCGTCGCCTACGACGATGATATTTTTCTGGGAAATGCCAAATTGTGCTGCCAGGAAGGCGGCAGCTGTACCTTTATCGACGTTTTTGGAAGTAATGTCGATAATGTCTGGTTTTGGATGAAAGATGTGTACTTGGTCTCCAAACTTCGCTTGGATGAGTGTTTCGATCGCCTCTCGATCGGTAGGGGAGGTACTCACGGCGATTTTATGAGGTGAGCCGCCCATTTGCTCCGTCATATTTTTGGAAGCGTCGTAAGGGGTGGGTTCAGTCCAGCCGGGGCGACGATGGCGCCAGGCGGCAAAAGGGATCTTGGGATTTTCTACGTAGAAAAGCCTATCTTTCACCTCTGGATAGAGTTGGCAGCGTGGATCTGAGGCGAGGAGATGGATGATGTCTGAGGCGATGCGTTCTTCAATGGGTTCACAGAGGAGGACGTCGTGTGTGATGGGATCTTTGATGAGGGCGCCGTTCGCGCAGATGAGAGGAGTGGTGATTCCCAGGGCTTGTGCCAGCGGGAGGGCGCGTGAAAATGGTTTTCCGGTGGCGAAGGTGACGCATACGTGTTCAGGATTGAGCCCATGAAAAAACTCGATGAGAGCGGGAGAGAGCTCACTTTGGCCGAAAGGGAGGAGAGAACCATCAATGTCAGTGATGAGGAGTTTCATAAAAAAGTATCGTGTATCGGGTATCCAGTATCGAGTATATGCGGGCTACAACTTTATATCTTCGATCTGTTTGGCGTCTTTTATGTCGAAGTCTCCGATGGTGGTGCGACGTAACTGAGTAAGATAGGCACCACTGCCGAGGGCGCGGCCGATATCATCTCCCAGTGAGCGGATGTAGGTGCCAGAGCCGCAATTAATTCTCAAGCGCAACTCTGGCCAGGTGTATTCAAGAACAGTGATCTCAGAGATGCGTACATCTTTAATGGGTCGCATCTCCTCGGTCGCTTCTCCGGCGCGGGCGAGTTCGTAAAGTTTTTTACCTGCCCGTTTTTTGGCGGAGTGGAGAGGGGCTTTTTGCGCATAGCCTCCGCGGAATTGGTCGAGAGCTTTTTCGATTTCCTCTTGATTTACGATTCTCGCTTCTTGATTCACACGGATCTCTCCTTCTGGATCAAAGGTGGTGCTGGTCGCGCCTAATCTAAGGGTGGTTTCATAGGTTTTGTCGAGGCCGAGGAGTTGGGTGAGTTGTTTTGTGCCAGGGCCAATCCCAAGGATAAGCAGGCCAGTTGCAAAGGGGTCGAGCGTGCCAGCATGGCCGATGGCACGGGTTTTTAAGACGCCTCGTAGTTTGGCGACCACGTCGTGGGACGTCCAGCCGAGGGGTTTATCGACGAGAAGAAGTGGGGGAAGCATGGGAGTGTTTTGCGACGCACGAGGAGTCTGTAGGTAGCGTAGCGCATTTTTTGGCTTTTTCAAAGCCTTTTTTTGCTCTTCTTGCCTTGACGTTCCAGCTAAATACCCCTAGACTAGCCAGCATGAATGTTACCGAACTTGCTCGTCGTTTACGCGTTCCGCCTAATGAACTCTTGGCAAAGCTACCAGAGCTTGGCTTTGACATTGGGGCGCGCGCCATCAAGGTTGACGACCGTGTCGCCGACCAAATCTACAAAAAATGGTTAGAAAATTCTCGTCGTGAACGTTTGCGCGACCAATTAGTGCGTCACGCGAACCAATCTCAAGCGGCTGGGGTCGTGGCGCCTAAAAAGGATATTACGATTCCTGCCGTCTTGTCGGTTCGTGATTTTGCGGGTCGTTTGAACCTTCCGGTGACGCGCGTGATCCAGCAGCTCATGAAGGCGGGTATTTTGGCGTCTCAGAATGAACGGATTGATTTTACAACGGCGACGATCATTGCCGAGGAGTTGGGTTTTACGGCTCATGAAGAAGCGAAGACCACGCATCAAGAAATGGCCTCAATTCAGGCGGAAGGTCGCATGCGAGAGATTCTAGAAGCGGAAGATCAAGCCACGTTGATTCCACGTGCGCCTGTTGTTGTCGTCATGGGTCACGTGGACCATGGCAAAACAAAGACGCTGGATGCGATTCGTGCCACACATGTGATGGAGGGTGAATCAGGGGGTATCACGCAACACATCGGCGCTTACCAAGTCGAAAAGAAAGGATCGAAAATCACCTTTATTGATACGCCAGGCCACGAAGCGTTTACCGTTATGCGTTCGCGTGGTGCGAAGGTGGCGGATATTGCTGTTCTCGTCGTGGCAGCAGATGATGGCGTGCAACCTCAGACAAAAGAAGTCATTGATATTATTAAGGCGGCGAAGCTTCCATTTGTTGTTGCACTCAATAAGATTGATAAACCAGATGCGGATCCAAATCGTGTCATGGGGCAATTGGCCGAGCTTGGCGTGACGGTCGAACCTTGGGGTGGAAATGTACCGATGGCCAAGATTTCCGCGAAGACAGGTGTTGGGATTGATGAGTTGCTGGAAGTGATCCTCCTTATGACAGAAATGGAAAAAGGGAAGATTGCCGCGAACCCAGACAGCTTGGCAGCAGGTACGGTGATTGAAGCCCATGTTCATAAAGGTGAGGGTCCTGTGGCAACGGTGATCATCCAAAATGGAACGCTCAGGCGGAATGATT
>JBPOJM010000038.1:0-7083 GCA_052033585.1 Patescibacteria group bacterium
GGTTATTTCTATCTCGATGGCTGCATCCCTCAGGCTGGACTCTTATCCGACGAGTTGTCAGGTGGTGGTTGCTGACAGGCGGGGAAAAAACGCCTTGAGTGTGGTTCACGTCGCCCTCTACGGCAAGCCGCCCAAGCGCAGGGTACGCGTAGGTCATAAATAATATATTAAAATTAATACTTCTTCCTTCACCTCGCTTCTGCTTTCAGACGAGGTCTTTGTTTTTTGCCCTTATTATAGCAAAAAATAGCTATTTATCATTGACAAACCCCCTCAAAAAAGATACCCTTTTCCGTTCCCAACCGAACGAAGCACGGTGCTTTAGTGGTTTGTTGGGAGAAGGAGATCGGGAACATGCCCGACCTCGAAGAAGTGAAACGCCTCCGGGCCCTCGTCGCCGCAGCCGCGGCGGCGTACGCCCCTCACCGCAACCGCAACGCGCGGGCAGGCGCGAAGGCTCGCCTCCTGGCGTGGCCCTCTCCCCCGATCCGGGGAGAGCCCATGCCTATCAACGGATACGAGAACGTCGAGAACGTCGAGAGCGTCGAAGTGTGGGACGTGGACGGGGAGCCGCGGCACATGTGCCTCTACAAGGGGAGCACCGACTACGTGACCGCTTCGGACGAGTGGCCGAGCATGTGGTACATGCTCAATCACCTCGTCAAGTTCTGCGGGGTGACCACGGAAGAGGCTTATACGCTCCTCCCCACCATCTACCACATGGTCTACGGCGTCGTCACGGCCGTGCGCCGTACGACCCCGGGCGGAAAGCGCCTGATCCTCGCGGGAATCCGCGCCGGCGCTGACAAGATCGCTGGCATGAACACGGGCACTCTCAGCCTGCCCGGCGGGCTGGTGAACTCGCCCGACGAGACCATCAGCCAGGCGGCCTATCGCGAGTTCCGTGGCGAGGGCGGGATGAACGTCCCGTTCACCCTCAAGCCCCGGGTGACCTTCGGACCCCACAACGCCGCCCCCTCCGTGACCTTCGTTGCGCTGGGCGACGTCAACGGGGACGTGGGCGAGATCGGTGAGTCCTTCGAGTGGCAGGGGCGCAAGATGTTCTGGCTGCCCGAAGAGCTCCTGCAGAGGGTGCTCGAGAACCCCGACGACCACGGCCCGCTCACCTGCGCCCTGCTCGAAGCCGGCATCGAGATGGACCGCGCCGTCATCGCCGGCGATGTGGCTGATCCGCTCCGGCGGCTCCTCGCCGCCTACCCCGACTGAGCCAGTCATTCCACCGTCCCTTCTTCCTTCCTCTTCCCGCCCATCCTGGATACATCCTGGGTGGGCGCTTCGCATTTTGGCATTTTCCCCAATCCACGCTATGCTAGATATATGAAGTCCCAAGCCTCCAAAATTCTCTCCCATTGCCCTCTGTGTAAAAAAACCTACCCAGATAACGCTGTCCAGTCATTGGGCGAGCAGGGTGGAGCAGATATCTATCACTGTACCTGTGAAGCCTGCGGCCATGCCATGATTGCCGTTGTCTTAGAACAGGGGGGTCTCGTCAGCTCCATTGGGATGGTCACCGACCTCGAAATCCACGACGCCCTGAGTTTTTATAAAGCCAAACCCATCAGCAATGACGAGTGTGTAGAGGCTCACCGTCTTTTAGAGCATCACAGCCAAGAGCTGTGTAAGGCTCTGCTTTCGAGTAAAAAACAATAAATAGAGGCTTTTTGAGCCATCTTCGTATGCGCAAAGGGGCGACGCCTTGAGATCTTGACGTTTTTGTCTTTTTCCCTTATCCTAGCGACACTTTTAATGTCGATGATGGTAGCGCCGCTTAGAGCGCAAGAGTACATCGACCCTCCAAATTATGGGTTCCTACCTGTTATCCGCTACCAAGCGTGAAGGCCGCGTCCAAGACATCCGTGCCGCCAGCCGCATTCCTGCCATCATGTATGGAAAGGGCATTGCACCCCAACAGCTTTCGGTGCCTCGTTCTGAATTCGTGAAAGTGGCTAAAGCCGCTGGTTCTTCGAGTTTGATCGATCTCAGCATCGATGGCCAAGCTCCTGTGAAAATCCTCGTTAAGGAAGTCCAGCGCCATGTGTTGCGCATGGATCCGATCCATGTCGACTTATACCAGGTCAACATGAACACGGAAATTACGGCCATGGTTCCTCTCGTGTTTGTGGGCGAATCTGCGGCGGTCAAGACGGCCGGCGGAACCCTCGTTAAATCCATGGACGAACTCGAAGTCGAATGTTTGCCAGGTAACTTGCCACACGAAATTGAAATCGATCTTAGTAAACTTGTGGACTTTGAAGCGGCGATTACCATCGGCTCTCTCACGCTTCCAGCAGGCGTAAAAGCCACCGCAGATGCAGAGCTGACGATTGCAACAGTCTCTCGTCCATTGACGGAAGAAGAGCTCAAGAAGCTTGAAGAAGGCACCACGGTTGATGTGACCGCGATTAAGACGGAAGGCGAAGAGAAGAAAGCGGCAGAAGAAGCCAAGAAGGCAGAAGAAGAGGCTGCTGCCAAATAATGATAGATACACAAAACACCCGTCTCATGGCGGGTGTTTTTGCATCTTCGTGAGAGGGGAGTTGAGTAACCGAAGGGATATGAGATAGGATGCTGTACATGCAACCGTCGCCTTTCTCTAAATTTCTCGAACAAATGAAAAACGAATACCGACCTCTTCTACCCTGGATGATAGGCGGAGGCGTCATTATGGTCCTGTGTATCGCGGTATTCGTGTTAATTATAAGTGGGAAGACGCGGCGGACTTCTCAAGCGCTGCCCGACATCACAGAATCCAGCACGACCACCCAAACACTGCTCGTCCCACGCTATCTCGATGGCGTCTTAGATACGCCTGCGGCCGCGAACACCGCTCCCTGGGCTGTCATGATCGATAATCAGCTAGATGCACGCCCTCAAAGTGGATTATCCGCCGCCAATGTGGTTATCGAATCACCTGTCGAAGGGGGAATTACCCGCTTGATGGTCTTATTTGCCCCTACCTCCACCTTGCCCGAGATCGGCCCCGTCCGTAGCGCCCGTCCCTATTTTGTAGAATGGGCGAACGGCTGGAATGCCAACTACTTCCATGTGGGAGGAAGTCCAGAAGCCTTAGACTTGATAAAAACGCTGGGAACCCGCTTTAAAGGCTTAAGCGAGATTGCGAACGGTTGGGCGTTTTGGCGCTCAATTACACGGTCTGCACCCCATGACGTGATGACCAATGGAGAGCGCATGCAGATGCTCATCGAGCGCAAAGGTTTTGCCTCTAGCACTATGCCGATTGCCTGGCACTTTTTGGAGGGTACTAATTCAGCCACAACTTCCACGGTTCGACAAGGAGACGTCACCCGGGCCGTCATCGCGTATGGCGGATCATATAGCGTTACCTGGAGATTTGAGAAAGAGCGAAATATATATACGCGCTATGTATCAGGACGTGCCGTCAAAGATGTGCTTGGGTCTGTGATTGAAGCGGACAATATTATCGTTATAAAAACCGACGCTCAAGTTCTTGATGATAAGGGTCGTCTTCGTCTGCGCACCACGGGAAGCGGGGATGCTATCGGTTACCGCGATGGGAATAAATTCCCCCTACGCTGGCGCCGCAGTCCAGGAGAGATCATGCGTTTTGAAGCCGAAGGTGGAAGCGAATTTCTCCTCCGTCCTGGCAAAACTTGGGTTCAAGTAACAACGGATGACGTTTCGTTTGCAGGACTAGAGAAGTAGGACGCTTTCCCTCTCCCTAGGCAAGGTCCGAGGGAGAGGGCTCGTTGCGTAGGGTATCAATCTGCAGGAACCGCTCTCGACCGCAGGTGTCCGTATGCAACGTGACCATGGCTCTGGGAAAGAGCTCTTTCATCCTGTCTTTTAAAACCTTTGCTTGCGGCGGATCAAATTCGAAATACGCGGTCAACGATAAAGAATGTTCTTTTATAAATATCGCCAGCTGCTTGGCAAGTTTTAAAATCAAGGCATTTCCTTCCTCATCGGCAAACAAAGCAGATGCCGGTTCATACGCAACCACATCTTTTTGGAGAACCTCTTTATCAGAATGAGGGAGGTAGGGGAGGTTGGCAAGGACGAATAGATGTTTTGGCTCCTGTGAGAGAAGCTCTTTTTTTATGGTAGACGAGAGCAGCGAGCCTTGGAGAAAAGTGACGCGTTCAGCTGAAAGCAACCGATCTGCATTTCTTTTGGCGACGGTTAAAGCTCGACCACTCACATCTGAGGTAATCACTTTTATATGAGGAAAACGTTTTTTGATGCTGATAGAAATAGCTCCTGATCCTGTCCCCACATCCCAAACTACCACATCATTTTTTTGATGGATGGAAGCACTCGCCCTCTCAACCAGCTCCTCTGTCTCAATGCGAGGAATTAAGACGTGCTTGTTTACCTCGAAGGGATATCCGCAGAATTCCACAGAGCCCCTCAGATAGGCGAGGGGTTCGTGCTGAGCCCGTCGACCAATAAGCGAGAGAAAGCGTTTCGTCTGACGTGCTAAAAGCTTCTCTTCGTCATGTGTCACTAACCACGTTCGCTCTTTGTTAAGCACGAACGCTAAGAGGATCTCCGCTTCTTTCCAGGCTTGTTCAGGATAATGGAGGGTGGATTGGAGTGTTATATGTCCGAGGCGCAGAGCTTCGTGGATGGTCATAGGGGAATCGATAGGATCTTGCCAGAATAGGGTCTTTTTTGTAAGATGCCCCCGTTCACCATCTCTTTTTCCGGACGTTTAGCTCAGCTGGTTAGAGCGTACGATTCACATTCGTAAGGTCGGTGGTTCGATCCCACCAACGTCCACCATAACAATACGAAGCGGTTTCTTTGAGACCATTCGGCGGGCGGCCCACAAGGCCGCCCATTGTTGTTTAATAACCCCAGACACCACGTTTTTGGAGGGATATGGACTTGTCTCCTGATTTGTTTTCACCACGTTTTTCCCCACGTTTTCGGAAAAAACCACCACGTTTTTCGGATCAGATGCTAGTCCGCTCACCACGTTTTTCCCCACCACGTCCACCACGTTTTTTGGGTGCCCCACCACCACGTTTTTCTGGGTGAGGAGGAGGTTCGAGCCGAAGATTTCTTTGGCGATGGCCTTTTTCTCAAAAAGGTCGGAATCCAATGCGATTTTTTCCACTTTTTCGGCCGTATTTAACCAGTTCTCCATTGGTTCGAGCCAAGCATTTGTGTCATGCTCTAATTTGGTGTGTTTCTCCTCAAGCGACTTCTTCAAGCCCAAGAGGTCAGCCTTCTTTTTAACGTAGACCTCTCGTTCAATATCTTGTGCTAAATAGCCATCAAGAAGTCGCTCGACCTTGATTTGGATGTCTTGGATGGTCTGCTCTGTTTCAGCCTGTAGGGTTTTATTGGTAGCTGCAACTACCTTTCGATCTTGCTCAAGCCTAGCTCGTAAGTCTACTGCCCACTCTTCCGGCAACCGATAATCGAGGAGATGCGCAGATATTTGTTCGTCGAGCTTTTCTTCTCGAATATGGGGTTCATTGCACTTAATCGTTTTATGTTTCTTTGTGCAATGATAGTACGTGTAATAAATGGTACGGCTTGCTAAGCGCTTTTGCCGGTATTCACCTGTAATCATCATGCCGCAGGTGCCACACGACAAAAGACCGCACAATGCACGCTGTTCTTTAGTGACAGTATGATGGATACGAGAGCGTTCTTTAAGTACGCGCTGCACTTGATCGAAGAGCTGCTTTGAGATGATGGGCGTGTGCTTGCCTTCATAGACTTCTTCCTTATATCGAAATAGGCCTGTGTAGAAGGGATTGGAAAGAATATAAGCGATCCTGTCCTTATGCATGGGATTATTTTGGCTTGAAACAACACCGTGTTTCGCCAAGAATTCAGAAATGTCTTCTAAGCATGAACGATTTTCTGCATAGAGTTCAAATGCTTTGCGAACGATAACGGATCGCTTGCGATCTACGACAATTGTTTTCATACGCACATCGTTTATATATCCAGTCGGGGCAAGCGTTGGCGCTTCTCCTCTTCGAATCTTTTGTCGGATTCCTCGTTTCGTATTTTCTGAGAGCGCATCTATGTAGTATTTACTTTGTCCGAACGCAATGTTCAGCATGAACTTGCCTTGAGGCGTATTCTCAAACCAAAATTGAGGAGACTTTAAAGCGGTCATTTGACCACGATCCAACAGATAGATGATCTTTCCTCCATCTATCGAATTACGAGCTAACCGATCTGGATTCCATGTGATGATGCCGGTCGCCTCACCTCGTTCAATTCTGCTCATCATGGCATTGAAAATAGGTCTACCTGGGATCTTCGCTGATTGCTTTTCAACGAACTCTTCAACAACGGAAAGACGTTCTTGCTTCGCAAATATACGCAGTTCAGTCAGTTGCGCTTCTATGCTTAACACTTGCTTGTCTTCTACGTCTGTTGATTTACGAGCGTAGAGAAAAAATTTCTGTTCCATATGAAGGTAGAGAAAAGAATTAAAGAAATTCTACGAGGAGAAATTCGCAAAATCTCACCGGTGTTAAGTCTACGAACATTTCGCGGCTCAATATTCTCAACTTAACACCAGCAATATTTTGTGAATTTTTAGAACTTAAATGCCGCCCCGGTGCTACCAACCCAAAAGACTTCAAAAGCCAAAAGGATTGACCGAGGCGGCAATCAAAAAAGTCTTTTGGTTAGGTTGGTAGCACAAATAAAATATCATAACTTTGCATGGGTGTGCAAAGTTATCAGAAGGGGCAAAATCGCACAGGATTTCGAACCTTCTGCTCACGCAGAAAAACGTGGTGGTGGTGTCTCCCGAAAACGTGGTGAACGTGGTGGTGAAAAACGTGGTGAATCCGTCCGAAAACGTGGTGGTGGTGCAGAAAAACGTGGGGAAAAACGTGGTGGGTGGTGGTAGACAAAAACAATGGGCAGCCGTGAAGGCTGCCCGCTCAATGGCTTCTGAAAAGCCGTTAAGTTTTGTTATGGTGTGGCTTTACAACGAGGCTCGAACGTATTTCCAGTCCCAAAGCTGACCACGAAGGAGGGGTATGGGGAGGATATCCGCCCCATTCCTTAGACCCCCTGCTAGTTGAACGCCTAGTTGAATCA
>JBPOJM010000028.1:0-11085 GCA_052033585.1 Patescibacteria group bacterium
CCGTCGTTCTTGATACGGCCAATAATTTGTTCTTTGACCTCAGGAGCAATGCGTTGCCTCTTCATATGCCTTGTATGTTACATGAGTGAGATACAAGGAAGGTGTGCGAAATTTGGGGTCCGGGCCATGAAATTAGGATAACAGGTTTTCTAGAGTCTTTAGCTTTGTCTAGAATCTGATACCATAAGACTAAATCACCGTATCTTCGGTCTTCCGGTTTCTGGCTGTCTTTAAAGCCTGGTGGTATTTTTTTATCGTATCGATCCTTGCCTTCTTCCTTGATTTTCTTGAATCTATCCTCATCGAAGTTGCTTCCAATATTCCCCTCAAATATCTTGTTTAATTTTTCCAGCACTTCATCTTTTTCCATCCATCTAGGGTGATTATCTTTTTTCTGTTTTATATTTGTTATAACTCCGGATAGTCCTTTGCTTATATCTGCGCCAATATTGTTTAAATCTAGAAATGGATGATTTTTATATCTCTGCTGAATTTCATTTTGTGTGCGTCCTATAATCGATAAAATTTCATCGTAGGATTTTTCATATTCAAAGATCACCTCGATTCTATTTTCGTAGAATTCATAGCCTACTTGATATGGTATCCATAACTGATTTTTTGATCTCAGTTCTTCTAGGACTTTGATATAGGCGTCAACGGTATCTCTGCTATACCTATACATGTTTAAGAGAGTATTTGTATCAAAGATAAACAAGCAATTTTTCCATAGATGACCAAATTCTTCTTCAGTAAATTTATGATGCTCTCGGAACATTTTTTCCATATTATTTGATTGTGTGAGGTGATTGCTGGTTTATTTTTAACTTTTTTAGAATGTTGAGAATCTCCGGCACCTCTTCTTGTGTAGGATAGGCGTAATCGTTGGCATCGTAGGCGGTTGAGCTGAGGGCGACACAGGTGACGCGCTCATCTGTGAGCGGAAAAATAGCGTGATAGACGCCGGCGGGAACGCGGAGACGGGGGAAGGAGCCGTCTTCTAGGCTATATGTAGGCAGGTCGAACGTGTTCGTGGGTTTGTTGATACTCAGGATGAGGGCGTGTGTGGTTCTGTGAGTAGGAGAGGTGGGTCGCATGTCGCTCAGGATCCACAAAGCAGTTCCGCTCATCGTGAAAAAGAGCTCGTTAAGTGTATGGTGGTAGTGGCCGCCGCGGGCTTGGTCTTGGCCGTGTGCCGTAAAGGCGTAGATGTCCAAAAGTTGCTCGCCGAACCCTTCGGGGTTCTGGATGCCGCCGGGGAGCATGTGCATGACCCCTCCCTCCATGTTTCCAAAGGTTGATTGTAATTCGACGGTCACGCCTTGGATGGGGGTTTCAATGGTTTTGATGGTTGGCATATCGAGTTCTGTTTTTATCCTTGTTGCAAAAATTCTGCCAAGGCGTCTTGCCACGGTCGCATCGGTGGGAGTTTGGTGTTGAGGAGGATGGAGTGTTGGGGGCGCTTAGCAGGCCGTGAAAGCGTGGTTGGATCGCGTTGGACGATGGTTGTTGGTAGGCCGAGATCTTTAATGATGGCTTGTGCCCATTGGTTCCAAGTCGCGCCACCTTGGTTCGCGAGGTGATAGATGCCTGGTTCGGGGAAACAAAAGAGGTGGGCTTCCATGTGCTTCACGACATCATCGACCCAGGTGGGCGAGGAGACTTCTTGGTCTAAGACGGGGACGGTGGAAGATTTTTTGGCGTCATCGATAATGATTTCGATGAAGCTGCGTTTGGCATTGGCGGAAGTGGCGGGGGCGCCATAGAGACGAGAGACGCGAAGGATATAGGCCTTAGGATGATGGCGTAAGACTTCTTCTTCGCCTTCGTATTTCGAGCGTCCGTACACGTTGATGGGGGAGGGGGTGTCGGTCTCGGTATAGCCTTCTGCGCGCGTACCTTCGAAGACGTAATCGGTTGAGAAATGGAAAAGAGGGATCTGTTTTGCGGCGCTGACGGTCGCAAGGAGACAAGGAATATCTTTGTTTACTAAAAAGGCTTCCTCGGGTTGTTCTTCGCCTTTATCCACTTGGTTATAGGCGACGGTATTTATGATGAGGTCGGGGCTGTGTTCGTCTAATAAACGCTCCAAGCGTTCGGGTTGTTCTATGGTTAATGCTTCGCGACCTGGGGCGATGATGGAATGTGAGGAAGACAGGAGGCGGAGGATGGCGGTTCCGAGGCGTCCAGAGCCACCAAAAAGCAAGATAGTCATGCTGTATGATGGCGTTACCTTGGTTCGATTGTCAATTTCTGACCGCCATCTGTCTCGGAGGGCTAAACGTGGTTTTGTCTTATAGCTAAGCCAAAAACTGGGGTGAGCTCAGGAGCTTGCTTTTTTGGCTAGATCTGCTAAGCTACGCCCATTGTTTATGAAAACCGACATCCATCCAACGTATTACCCAAATGCCAAAGTCACCTGTGCGTGTGGCAATGTCTTTACCGTTGGTTCTACGGTAGAAGATTTACGTATTGAATTGTGCTCTGTTTGCCACCCTTTTTACACGGGTAAACAGAACTTTGTCGATGCGTCCGGACGTATTGATCGTTTTGTGGCCAAATCCCAAGCCTCTGCGGCGAAGGCAGGCACGTCCCAGGGCAAGAAGGTCAAGAATGCCAAGCGTGCAGAACAAAAGGCGGCAAAAAAAGCTGCTCAGCCAAAACTCGAGACCGTAGTCGAGGCGTAGATCCGTTGCTATACTCGGTGCGTGGAGATGGACTCCCGCACCGTTTTAGTTTCTTACACAGGACTTACACCTTTGGCGAATAGCTTCGTTGGAGTCTGCGGTACTCGACGCCGTATGTTTAATACGGCTTACTCCGTTCCTCGACTCCGCCTCGCTCTTCATCCAAAACTGTAAGTCCTGACAGAGTCATCTAAATTATGTCTTTGATTGACCAAGCCCGGCAAGCACGGGCTGCCATGCAAGAAGCCGAAGCGCGTCTCAGCGATCCGGTTGTGCTTGGTGATCAGAAAAAGTTAAAAGAGGCATCGATGGCTTACAATCGATCTAAAGAATTGGCGGAGGCGGGAGGAGTTTTTTTGGCCCTTCAGCACGCGCTCACGGAAGCGAAAGAGGCCTTCCAGTCTGACGATGCGGAGATGAAAGAAATGGGGGGCTTGGAATTGCAGCGTCTTGAGCCGGAATTGCAAGCGGCGAGTGAGGCGTTTGAACTTTTGCTTATTCCACCGGATCCGCATGATCAAAACGACGTTATTATTGAAATTCGGGCGGGGGCGGGTGGAGATGAGGCTGCCTTGTTTGCCGCAGATTTGACGCGCATGTATTTGCGCTTTGCGGAGCGACGTGGATGGAAGACGGCTCTCATCTCAGAATCCAAGAACGAAGTGGGAGGGTATAAAGAAGTGATTTTTGGGGTCATGGGAGCTGGTGCCTATGGCTGGTTGAAGTTTGAATCCGGGGTGCATCGCGTCCAGCGTGTCCCAAGTACGGAAAAACAAGGGCGTATTCATACCTCTACCGCCACGGTTGCGGTGATGCCTGAATTGGAAGAAACGGAAGTAAAAATTGATGCCAAGGATTTACGTATTGATACGTTTTGTTCTGGGGGGAAGGGTGGGCAATCGGTGAATACAACAAAATCTGCGGTGCGTATTACACATATTCCAACTGGTATTGTGGCGAGCTGTCAGGATGAGCGTTCGCAGTTGCAAAATCGTGAGCGTGCCATGACGATTTTGCGTGCCCGTGTGTGGGAAGCGGAAGAAATGAAGAAACGTGCAAGTTTGGATGCGGATCGTCGTTCTCAGATTGGGAGCGGAGATCGTTCGGAGAAGATTCGTACCTATAATACTCCGCAAGATCGTATTACGGATCACCGTATCAAGAAATCTTGGCATAATATTCAACTCATTTTGGATGGGGAGCTGGATGCGCTTGTGATGGCGGTGAAGTCTGGAAAAAAAGGGAGCGAAGAGGAGGATGAATGATATATTACTATGGATGCTATTATTCTTGCGGCGGGGCGGGGGACGCGGTTGCGTCCGCTGACGGATACGATTCCGAAACCCCTTATTCCAGTTGCGGGAAGGGGAACGTTGTTGCGTATTTTGGATAATCTGCCCGCAGCGGTGAGTCGAGTGATTATTGTGGTTGGATATTTAGGCGATGCTATTAAGGCAGAAGTTGGAGATCATTCACAGAATCGCACTGTGGAGTATGTCTCTCAAGAGGTTTTGGATGGGACTGGTGGGGCTCTGCGCTGGGCACGTCCGTTGATTCGATCTGAGCGATTTTTGGTGCTCATGGGAGATGATTTATATGCGGCACGGGATTTAGAGCGGTTGACGGAGTGTGAGCGTGCGGTTTTGGTTCAAACAAAGGAGCTTTTTAAAGATGGGATGGATGTATGGAAGGTAAAAGAGGGAAAATTGATTGATCTGGTGGCGGGGAATAAAGGCGAGAAGGGGGTGACGAATCCGGGGGCGTACGTATTGGGACATGAATGGTTTGAAACGGAGCCTGTGCTGACTCCGGGCAAAACTGATGAGTGGTCGATTCCACATGCGATCCCACAGCTATTAGCGGAACATCCATTTGAGGCTATAGAGGCTACATTTTGGCAGATGTGTGGAACATTTGAAGAATTAGCAGAAGCGGAGCGGATTTTGGGACAGCATGAGTAAAATGATACGACCGTGGTGCGAAGCTTTTTATTGCCTGCGGAACTCGGTTTCTTCCTGGGAGCCATATTAAGGATCTCAAACAGGTCCTCGTCAATAAAAAGCTTCGCACCACGGTCGTCTTGTGTATATTTTTTGTGTAAGTATCTGATACTCGATACACGATACCTGATACTGTATACTCCCTCGTATGCCTATGCGCGCTTCTCGCCAAGATCTTGGAACCCATGTCGGGCGGGTCATTTTTAAGACGCAAGCGACCTCGAAGGCGATTGAGAAAAAGCTGTCTGCATTACCCGCGGATAAATTAAAAGCAGCGATGGAACGGCGGGGGTTAGGTGATGTATCCGTAAAAAAATTATCAGAGGTGTTATCAGGCAAAGATCGAGCGGGGATGAGGCAACATGATTTACGACGTGCCGTGGAAGCGTTGCAAGAAGTTGGGGTAGCCAAAGAAGTGCGTACCGCCAGCCAGATGGTGCAGACGGCGGCTCAAGAAATCCAGAAGGGGAATGGACTTAGAAGTATTGATCCAGGGAAACGGTTATTGAAAAATGTGAACGATGTGGGGGCACAACGACAGCTCGAAGAGCAAATGATGCGTAGCCAGGGTCGAGGCGAGCCAGTAGGGATTATGGATAAGGTGCGTGGCGTAATTGGGTCGATGCAGCGAGCAAATAAAGATGGGGCGGGGATGACCAAGGCAATGGAGAAATTGGCAGCGAACCCTGAAGCGCATGTATCAGGGGAAGATCAAGGGGGGATTAGAGGCTTGAGGCACTCAATTCGACAAGCGCTTGGGATTCAGCGGGATCATAAGGCGACCATGGACATTGCGAAGAAGGCGAATGAGTGAATATGCGGGCTACGTCTCGTGCAGACAAAAAGGAGTACGCAGATTTTCCTGCTAGAAAATCTGCTCAGTTTTAGCCGTCGTCACGTCTAAAAAGCCTCCTTTTTCCCTGTACGAGACGTAGCCCTTGTGTATGAGGGGAGGGGTCTTGCTTTTTTTGCGAAGATTAGCTATGATCTTGCCATTCTAGGTGGCTTTTTTAGCTATTTAGGACTTATTCATCTCGAGAATCCCTTTACATAAAGGCTAATTTGATTCCTCTCCGAATGCGTTCGGAGCCGAGTTAGCTAAGGGATTCCGTCTAAAGGAATCGATTTTTATGCCCAATTCTCCTAGCTTGAGCGAGATGCTCCAAGCCGGTGTCCACTTCGGCCATCAAACCTCTAAATGGCACCCAAAGATGAAGAAATACCTCTTTGGCAGCCGTCAGGGGATCCATATTATTAACTTAGAGGAAACGCAAAAAGGTCTTGATGCGGCTATGGCCTTCGTCAAGAAGATCGCATTGCGCGGTGGCGTTGTTTTGTTTGTTGGAACGAAGAAGCAAGCTTCAAGCTTGGTTGCGGCAGCTGCTACCTCTTGTGGCATGCCATTTGTAAACAAGCGTTGGTTGGGTGGTACGCTCACGAATTTTGCGAGCATGGCTCAGCTGATTCGTCGCTATAAGGACATGAAGCGCCGCCAAGAAAAAGGCGAGCACGCAAAATACACCAAGTTTGAACAGCTCAAGATCACGGAACAGATCGCGCTTCTTGATGAGAAGGTTGGTGGTATTCAAGAGCTTACCCGTATTCCTGACGCGATCTTTATCTTTGATGTTCGCAAGGATAAGACGGCTCTTGAAGAAGCGATGCGTCGTGGGATTAAAGTCGTGGCTGTCTGTGATAGTAACGTCAATCCAGGTGATGTCGACTTTCCAATCCCTGCTAATGATGATGCGGTTAAGGCGATTGATTTGATTGCGAAGATGATGGCAAATGCGATCAATGAAGGTCGTAAGGAATGGGAGTCTGCTCGTGCTCGTTTGGGAGCGACGTTGGTAACACCAACTAAATAATGTAACATGTAGCACGCAACACGTAGCATCAGGTGCCATTCAGGTGTTACATGATACATGTTGCGTGTTACATCATTTAATATTTTCTATGGCCATTGATGCAAAGACGGTTGCTGAGCTCCGTAATCGTACGGGGGCTGGCATGGTAGATTGTAAAGGTGCGCTTGATGAAGCGCAGGGGGATATCGAAAAAGCGATCGACGTTTTGAAGAAGAAGGGTGCGATCAAGGCGGCTAAGAAGCAGTCGGAACGCACGGCTTCTGAAGGGCTGATCGTTACCTACGTCCATCACAATGGGAAGTTGGCGGCCATGGTCGAACTTGCCTGTGAAACGGACTTTGTGGCACGTACGGCAGATTTTAAAGCCTTGGCGGATGAAATTGCGCTTCAGGTTGCAGCCATGGATCCGATGTATGTCAGTCCAGAAGCGATTCCTGCGGAAGAGGTCGAAAAGAAGCGCGCGGAATTTCTCGCCGAGCTTGCAGAAGACAAGAAACCGGAAGACATCAAATTGAAGATTGTCGAAGGCAAATTGAACAAGTGGTATTCTGATGTATGCTTGACCAAGCAAACCTTGATCAAAGACGATACAAAGACGGTTGAGCAATTGATCAATGAAAAGGTTGCGACGATTGGCGAAAAGATCCAGCCAACGCGGTTTATGCGCATGCAGATGGCAGCGCCCGGACAGTCGGCGTAAAGATCCCTGTTACACAAAAAACATCTCAATTTTCTGAGATGTTTTTTGTTTGTCTGTATTTAATACTCGATACCCGATACCCGATACTGTATACTCGTAGGCATATGCCAAATATTGCGATTAATGGGTTTGGGAGAATTGGGCGGAATGTATTAAAAGCGGGTTGGAACATGCCGGGATTTAAGGTGGTGGCGATTAATGATTTAACGGATACGAAGACGTTGGCACACTTGTTGCGCCATGACACGGTCTATGGGCCGTTTGAAAAGAAGGTTGAATCAGATGAGAAAAATTTGATTGTGTCTGGCAAGAAGATCCCGGTGTTTGCCGAGAAGGATCCGACAGCTTTGCCGTGGGGAAAGCTGGAGGTAGACATTGTGCTTGAATGTACGGGTCGATTTACGACGGCAGAAGCAGCGAATGCGCATATTAAGGCGGGAGCGAAGCGAGTTATTATCTCAGCGCCAGGAAAAGGGGAGGGGATTGCGACGCATGTGATGGGGGTAAATGGCACAGGGGCAGGGAAAAAGGGTGAGATTCTTAGTAATGCGAGCTGTACGACCAATTGTATTGCACCGGTTGCGGCGATCTTGGAAGCGGCGTTTGGAGTCCAGAAGGCCATGATGACGACGGTGCACTCATACACCGCTTCGCAGGTGCTTCAGGATGCTCCGTCTAAAGATTTACGGGAGGCACGGGCGGCGGCGGAGAATATCGTGCCTACCACGACGGGAGCGGCGATGGCGACGGGTCTTGTTGTTCCTGGTTTGAAAGGGATTTTTGATGGGTTGTCTGTACGTGTACCGACGCCGGTTGTGTCTTTGTCGGATTTTACCTTGCTCTTGAAGAAGCGTGTTACGGTTGAGGAAATTAATCAGGCGTTTCGTGATGCGGTTAAGAATCCGATTTGGCATGGGATCTTGGATGTGACGGATGAGTCGTTGGTTTCCTCCGATTTTATTGGGAATCCTGCTTCGGCGATTGTGGATTTAGGACTCACACGCGTGGTGGATGGGGATCTCGTCAAAGTGGTGGCTTGGTATGACAATGAATGGGGGTATTCAAATCGATTGGCCGAATTGGCGCTGGAGGTAGGGAAACATGTTGGATAATTTATGAAGCTTCGGACGTTACCAAAAACCAAAAAACTGAAAGGTCAGCGCGTTTTGGTGCGCGTGGATTGGAATATTCCTTTGGAAGGGGAGATGGAGTCAGAGGTATTGCTTAAGATTGAGCGTTCTCTGGTGACCGTTCATGATCTCGTGAAGCGCGGAGCCGTCGTTATTTTATTGACGCATTTGGGACGGCCGAAGAAGCGAGAGCTGAGTCTGTCTACAAAACAATTGGTGCCTATTGTTAAACGGCTTTACGGGTTGGAATTGACGTATCATGGGGAGGTGGTGAGTGATAAGGGAGAAGGTGGGCGATTGGCTATGAAGCTGTCTGAAGCGGAGGAGGGGTCCGTGCATCTTTTAGAGAATGTTCGTTTTGAGGAGGGAGAAGAAAAAAATAGTGTTGCTTTATCGAAGGCGTACGCGAGGTTGGCGGATCTGTTTATTAATGATGCGTTTGCGTCTTGTCATCGTTCTCATGTGTCTGTTGCGGGGATCGCGAAGCAATTACCCTCGTTTGCTGGAGTCGCTTTGCAGGAAGAGGTAAGAATGTTGAGTGTTTTTTTGAAAAAACCTCAGCGTCCGTTTGTGGCGGTGATTGGAGGTAAGAAATTAACAACGAAATTGCCCGTGGTTAAAGCTCTCTTAAAAATGTGTGATGCGGTCATGGTGGGGGGAGCGATGTCACACGCGTGTTTTGCAGCACAAGGAATTTCGATCGGTGGCTCCTATGTGGAAAAAGAGGCGCTGTCTGAGGCAAAGAAGTTGCTTCAGTCGCCGAATCTTTTTTTGCCTATTGATGTGATGTTGGCTGATGGGTTATCTAATGGGGCGAAGCTTGTGCGGTCGTCCATTTCTTCTGTTGGGAAAGGAAAGAAATGGCTTGTGGTAGATGCAGGTCCTGTCACGCTTAAGACATGGGCGGAGAAGCTCCAATCTGCAAAAACGATTTTGTGGAATGGGCCGATAGGGGTGACGGAAATTAAGCATATGGGGGCAGGATCCCGATTTTTGGCTCGCGTGATTGGGGGTCGTTCTCGTGGAGCGGCGTTTGGGGTGGCGGGGGGAGGAGATACGATTCCGGTGATTGTGCAAGCAAAGGTTCAGACTTGGTTTGATTTTGTGTCAACGGGTGGCGGGGCGATGCTTGAGTTTATTGCTCTAAAGGGGAGTTTGCCTGGTCTGGCTCCTCTGCTAAAATAAAAACATATGAATCTTCCTACTTGGAAAGAGCAGCCTCTGATGACGGCGCTTGTGAGCATGTTTTTGGTTTCGGCGATCCTTCTTATGTTGGCGTATGCGAGAAATATGCGCTTGCAGCGTGCGTATATTGGCCAAATTCCTAACCAGCGTGACACAATCACGATTGAAGGAGAAGGAAAGGTTACCTCTAAGCCAACCTTGGCACGTGTGAACGTCGGATTGTATTCCGAAGGAGCGGATGTTCCCGCCGTTCAGACAGACAACTCACGTAAAGTGGACGCCATGATTGCAGGTTTGAAGGATATGGCGATTGCCGAGGCAGATTTGCAAACGAGTAATTACTCAATTGCGCCTAAATATGAGTACAAAGATGGAGCGCAGCGCGTGATTGCGTATACAGTTAACCAGAATTTGGAAGTTAAAGTCCGTGATTTATCTAAAGTGGGAGCTGTTCTGGCTCGTGTCGCTCAGTTGGGAGCGAATCAGGTGAACGGTGTTATGTTCACGATTGATGATCCTACAAGTTTGACGCAAGAGGCGCGGCGCAAGGCGTTAGAAGATGCGCGGGCAAAAGCGCAAGAATTAGCCGATGCTTTGGGAGTTGAGCTTGTACGTGTGGTCACGTTTGCCGAAAACGGAGCTACCCCTTCCAATCCAATGCCGATATACCGTGCGGATGCGATGAGCGCGATGGCGGTGGCAGCCCCTGCTCCAGATATCCAGGCAGGATCATTAGATGTTGTTTCGCGTGTTCAGGTAACGTACCAGATTCGTTAATGTAGCTTATATAAGTGGGGATAACGCCGAGTTTTTTCCTCGGCTTTTTGGTTCAGTGATGGTATACTCTTGTGTGTCTATGTGTTTTTCTTTTCGCTCCCTTGCTTCTTTTGTTGTCGTTTTCCTCGCGATGGTGTTTTTCTCGCGAGACGTTCGTGCCGCTACCTATACTGTGTGCGCCTCTGGATGTGATTACACAGACATCAATATGGCGCTTACCTTTGCTGTTTCTGGTAATGATATTATTGAGGTACAGGGATCAGGTGGTAGTCCCTACAATCCTGCTACGGAGTTTTTTCCATTGATATTTATTAGTGCGAGTACCACTCTCACTTGTTCTGGAGGTGCGACCATTGGTCAATCTTCGCCGACGGGGAACAATCTCATTTTTTTGTCTACCAGTTCCACGATTAGTGGATGTGGCTTTAGCAACGCTTCTTTGAAGACCCAGGCATCGGATGGCGTCCCCTCCCCGGGGATACGAATTGTTGGGAATACTTTTTCTTCCAGTGCTACCGGGACGATAGATTTTGTGTATGGGGCTCAGGATTTTGAGATTGTGAACAATACCAATATTAATTTTCTGAGCTTGGGTGCCACTTCAACTAGGGGTTTAATTCAGGGGAATACATTTTATGGTCGAATGAATAATGCGAGTGATGCCTCGATTTTGGCTACTTCGGCCAGTTCTTCTCAATTGCGTTTTTTGTCTAATACGTTCACAAGTTATGTAACAGGGTC
>JBPOJM010000036.1:0-5297 GCA_052033585.1 Patescibacteria group bacterium
CCGTCGTTCTTGATACGGCCAATAATTTGTTCTTTGACCTCAGGAGCAATGCGTTGCCTCTTCATATGCCTTGTATGTTACATGAGTGAGATACAAGGAAGGTGTGCGAAATTTGGGGTCCGGGCCAGGTTCAGAAGGAGCAGCAAAGCAACGTATTGACCCTCAATGCATTCTTGCCGCGTTGGTTTTCTGGGTATGTATCTAGTAATAACCGTCCCAAAGAGCAGCGACTGAAAGAGGCGACGTTTCGTCTTCATTTATCCGGCTACTTTGGACAAATGAAGCTCGACGAAATATCGGTGGAGGATATCGAACAGTATAAGGCTCTGAAGAAAGCTCAAGATCTCCACCCTAAGACGATCAACAATCAACTTGTGATTCTTCATAAGTGCCTTGTTACGGCGCAAGAATGGGGTTTGATTGAAGACGTTCCAAAGATGAAGCATCTAAGAGTACCTGAGTCATCGTATCGCCATCTCTCCCAAGCAGAGACGGCAAAACTGCTCCTAGCGGGAAAAGGTACGATGTGGGGAGTAATGATCTGCGTCGCGGTACGAACAGGGCTCCGGTATTCTGAACTATCCGCTCTACGCTGGGAGAGTATCGATATGGAAAAACGCCTGATTACGGTACAGGAGACGGTGGTAGAGGGTGTTGTAGGTAGTACGAAAAATAACCGTATCCGTCGTGTTCCCTTCATGGATGACGTGTGGCAGGCGTTATCTTCTATCAAAAAACCATCGGGACTCGTATTCGAACTAGATGGAAAACATGTCTGGTATAAAACGGCGATAGCTCAACTGCGACGGCTCTGTAAGGAGGCGAATGTCCAAATGGTGAGCTGGCACGACCTGCGGCATACATTTGCAAGTCAGCTCACCGTCCTACGAGCTCCCACGCTCGCGATCCAGAAACTTCTCGGACATTCGGATATCAAAATGACGATGAGATATTCGCATTTGGCAACGGAAGATTTGCGTGATGCGGTGTCACTTCTTCCAATCCTCAAATGAACAAATGTCACTAGCGCGTCCCCAGCACAAACCTATATATCAAAAATCCAGCGTAAATGCTGGATTTCTGATGGCGGGTGCGAAGGGATTCGAACCCTCGATCTTCTCCGTGACAGGGAGACGTGTTAACCGGGCTACACCACGCACCCATGCGCGGTTTTGTTGAAAGCGACGCTATCCTAGCAGGGATTACGGGTCCTGACAAGGGGTGCTCGTGTCTTCCCTTGATTACAAGGGTTTGCTACCTTTACGGGTGCTGAATGGGAGGTTCAATCATGAACAGGGATGCGTGGAAGGCGGTGGTTGAAGAGATGCGACGCAAGATCGCGGCAGCTTCACGGCCTGGATCCAAGGTTCATCACCTGGTCTTCAAGCTGCCTGGTGACACTCGAATTGTCATGATGGGGGAACGGTCCCTCTGATAGCCGTGTATTCCTTGTTCCTTCTTTTTCTTCTTAGGGGATCTCCCCCTATTATTGTTTACGAACATCTTCGTTTTTAAGGGATCATCTCCTGCTTTTATATGTTTGCTCTTATTCGTCATGGTGCCCATTCTGTTTATCCTGATCACCTGACGTCTGAGGGGGAGAGGATGGTGCTAGCGTTGGCTCAGCGACTGGGCACTTTGAATACATGGACGCGTATTTATGCGTCACCTCGTCTGCGAACCCAGGAAACAGCTGCGATCATTAGTCGCGTCTTAGGTCTTTCTGTGGAAGTGGATCCGTCTTTGCTTGAGACGGCTGACCATGGTATTTGGATGCCACCTCATGAGATTGCGGAAGGAGCGATCCTTGTTACTCATCTTCCGGCTATTCGTGAGATAGGTAATGCTTGGGCTGAGTATCTTCGGTTACTGTCGTTTCCCTCTATCGGGGTTTCGGAGGGATTGTTGGTGAATATATCTACACGGCGTATCGTGAAGATGGTGTAGGTTATTACCTTACGTTTTTTATTCTCCATGCGCGAACAGGCTGATGAAGGCTACGAGCGCGATTCCAAGGATGGTTAAGGCTACGCCAGAGGTCTTTGACATCCGGCCGCTATGCGCTTGGGGGAGGAGTTCGGAGAGGGAGAGGAAGATGAAAAAGCCAGCGAAGGCGGACAGGAGGAGTGCGATGGTGTTGGTGTCTAAGCCGAGGCGAAATCCAATGAATGAACCGATAAATGGAGCAAGGGCACCAATGCCGAGAACGGGCAGGATGCGTGCGTGTTTATCGCCCAGGCCGAGTTTTAAAAAGGTGACCGTGCTCATGCCGTCCGCGAAGGAGTGGAGCGCAACCGCGAGCAATACGAGGATTCCTAAGCGTGCGTCGGCCGCGAAACTGGCACCAATTGCGATACCATCGAGGAAGCTATGGAGGATGATGCTGCCTGCGCGGATGTAGGTGCGTGTATGCGTGTGAGTGACGTTGTGACACGTTTCTTCTGGATGGGCGTGTGTGTCTGTGTGTTGATGATGGGCGTGAAAAGAGAAGGTTTTATCTAAAATATGGAAGAGGATAATGGCTCCTAATGTGACCGCGAAGGGGATCGTGAGAGGGAGTCCGTGTTCAAGACCGTGCTCGATGGCTTCGGGGAGAAGATCGAGGAAGGCGACACCGAGCAGGATGCCACCCGAGAGGGAGAGGAGCGGATGCAGGTCTTTTTTCCACTTATACACGACCAGTCCTCCGGTCAAAACCGAGAGCATGGGAAAAGCGGAGAGGAGAATGGGTGTAAGTGAAATATCCATATTTGATGCAAAATAATCGCATTTACTGTAGAGTAGGTTGGGAGAAACGTCAATCGTTGCCTTTGAATTTGCTTTTGTTTTTGCTATGCCTTCCCTTCTTCCTGCTCAGGTTGCTTTACGTACCCATGCTAGCTCCATCAGGGCTGAAATCTCGCAGCGGTTTTTTAAGACGGGAGTTGGTGAGTACGGAGAAGGGGATCAGTTTTTAGGCGTCACCGTACCGCAGACACGAAAGGTGGCTCGAACGTTTCGGGATACTTCTTTGCCACAGATCCAACGCCTCATAAAGAGCCCTGTGCATGAAGATCGGTTGTTAGGGCTTTTGATGATGGTTGGTCAGTTTCAACGAGCGAAGAGCCGCGAAGAACGAAAGAAGATGATCGATGTCTATCTATCCCTTGCTCATCAGGGATACGTAAATAATTGGGATTTGGTGGATACGAGCGCCTATCATCTTGTGGGAGCGTATGTGTATGAAGTGCCAAGTGATTTGCTCGATAGACTCGCAGGATCAAAAGCTCTTTGGGAGCGACGGATTGCGATTGTGGCGACGTTTTATTTTATTTGTCAGGGAGAATCGGAGCCGACGTTTCGGATCGCGAAGCGGTTGTTATCTGATTCGCATGACCTGATCCATAAAGCGGTTGGGTGGATGTTGCGAGAGGTGGGGAAGCGTTGTTCTGAGAAGGAATTGGAGGGGTTTTTAGATGCCCATGCCCATGAAATGCCGCGCACGATGCTACGCTATGCGATTGAGCGGTTTTCATCTGCGCAACGACAGGGGTATTTAGCAAAAAAACTATAATATATTGCAATTTTTCATGGGTTTGCTATCGTATTTCTGCTGAACCAATTGGTATGGTTTGGCAAGGGAGGGTTCATGAAGGAAATCGTGTTGGGAGGGGTCGTACCGGTGCTGGACCAGGTCGTCAGCGCTGTTGAGCGCTGGGATCAGGGTTCCGTCTACGGGAGAGCCCCTGGAGCGCTGCTGCAGCAGCGCCGGCCGCCTTCGTCGAGCAGATCCAAGCGGAAGAAGCGGTACTGATCACATTTTGTCTCGCGCACAGCAGTAATCCTTACTCGTCCTTTATTGCTTTATTTCGGCTCTCGATCCTTTCGAGGGTCGAATTCTTTGTTTTAGAGACGTTTGTATAAAAAATAATAGTTGTATTAAAAGAACGGACAACATGTCCGTTCTTTTAATATCTTGTCGTCTTAGGCAGCTTGTGCAGCGGGAGCCGTGCCTGTGTGTTTGAGGGCATCTTTAAGGCCTTTGCCTGCTTTGAACTTTGGAACCGTGACGGCTGGGATTTGGATTTTTTGATCAGGAGACTGTGGGTTGACGCCCATGCGAGGAGCGCGGGTTTTGGCCATGAAGGCGCCGAAGCCGGCGATGGTGACCTCGTTTCCTTGTTGAAGCGTGGTAGTGACAATGTTCACAAAGGCTTCCACCATGTCTTCGGCCTGTTTTTTGTTCACACCGACCTTGTCTGCGATTTGGTTAATGAGCTCCGCTTTGTTCACAGTGTTCATAGCAAAGAAAAAGACAAAAATAATTTTGTGCAAATATAATAGCTTTTTCTCAAGATTGAGGCAAATATTGGTTTGTCTTTGCTTGCCATGCGCTGTCATCTTTGCTAAAAGGTTCGGCAGGAGGTCAGTCATGCGGTTAGGTGTCATGCTGGATGGTCAGATTGCCTTTCGGGGGCTCAATGGTAGAACGACTGAGAAGGCGTTTTTTCATGCGCTGGTAGAGACGATTGGTATGTGTGGATGCACCTTTGTCCTTTATGTGAAGGATGTGCCCGACTCTATTTCTCGGCCCTTTTGGGAACAGATGGCGCAGCAGTGTGGTGCTCACGTTATCTGGAACGATCCTGTGTGTTTGCAGGAGGTTGAGGAATGGATTGTGTTTAGTACTTCATACCCTGTTCTATCGCCTTCTTTGGGTGAGAGACGCTATGGGATTGTGGTGAACCCTCATGGCCGCGCTCTTTCTGCACTCGAAGCGGCGCACTATGACAATGGCACCTGTAGTCGTCTTGAGGGCGGGGATGGGGCCATCGAGATCTTTCGGTTGTTTTCTGCCCCTTGCTATCCCCCGTTTTTGTCGAGAGCGCCATTTTCTCAGGCTTTTCCCCACGCCTTTGCCTCCGTGTTTCGAGAGAATCTCAAGGGGCGAGGGCTCGCGGTTTATGAATGATCTTTTATATTTTTCTCTTGGACTAAACATCCCCGCTTACACCTGGTGTCAGCGGGGATCCTGATTTTTAGCGGGCGTACTCGATCACACGTGTCTCACGGATGAGGGTGACGCGGACTTCGCCGGGATACTTGAGTTCGGATTCAATTTTATTCGCAATATCACGCGCGAGTTTTGTGGCGCCAAAGTCATCCATGGCTTTGGGGTTGACGAAGACGCGGATTTCGCGACCGGCTTGGATGGCGTAAACTTTTTCGACACCTGTGAAGGAAGACGCGGTTGCTTCGAGTTCTTGCAAACGTTTTACGTAGAATTCGAGCGAATCTTTGCGCGCTCCTGGGCGTGC
>JBPOJM010000006.1:0-18285 GCA_052033585.1 Patescibacteria group bacterium
ATATCAAAACTATTATTCGCTTGCTGTTTGGTATCACCTAAACAAGAAGAGGGAAGCGTGGCGTACCACACAACTTGTTGCGGCTGTACGCCGTAGATATGGCTGACACGCAGCCTGTTCTCTGTGATCGTGCCTGTTTTATCTGTACACAAGACCTCAATGCTGCCCAAATCTTCAATGGCAGATAGACGTTTCACGACGACTTTATCCTTGGCTAAGCGTAACGCCCCTTTCGACAAGCCAATCGTGGTAACCACGGGCAAGGCTTCGGGAATGACACTCACCGCCAAGGCGATGGAGAAGAGGACGAGCTCTAATGCATTTGTTTCCTCTCCGGGGATGAGGAGATGCGCGGCAAACATGGCCAGCAACGTGACTACGACCAATTTCAAGATGAACGAACTAAAGCGACTCAAGCCTTTTTCAAAACTGCTTTGATGTGCTGTATCAGCTGTTAAATGGGAAATGGCTCCAAGCGTCGTTTTACTTCCGGTAGCGATGACGATCGCTGTTCCGCGACCACTCGCAATCGTCGTCCCAGAAAACACAATATTTGTTGCTTCATATGCTTCCTCCGTTGGTTTTGCAAGCGCATCTGCCGTTTTTATGGCCTGCACCGATTCCCCTGTCAAAATACTCTCATCCACCGTCAGCGCTTGGGTCTCGATTAAACGTGCATCTGCTGGCACGACATCACCCGCTTCCAAAAGTAAGATATCGCCTTGCACTAATTCACGACTAGGAATAGGCGTGCTATGCCCCTCGCGTCGAACGCGAGCCGTCGCCACGACAAATTGTTTTAGTAACTCCAATGCTTTGGCGGAATGATATTCTTGCGAAAATCCAAGCAGGGTGTTGATACAAACAAACACTAAAATAAAAACACCCTCGGTCACGTTTTGGAGGGCAAAGGAGATGAGGGCCGCTCCGCCGAGTAAATAAATAAACGGGGAGCGAAATTGTCGGAGAAGGAGCTGCCACGCGCCGGCATCTTTTGAGCTGATCTCATTTGCCCCATCACGAAGGAGGCGTTTATGTGCTTCGGCGGCGGTGAGCCCTTCTGGGCGTGTGTCCGCCGTTTTGAGGGCGCTTTCTGAAGAAACAGACGCAAAAGAAGCAAATAGCATAGAAAGAGTATTGTGTTCAAGTATAGCAGAGTTGCTCTTTTTTCGTGACTAGGATACGTTCAAATCTCCTATGTCCACTCCTTCTTCTATCGCTCAAGAATCTATTGACCTCCACCGCCGCTTACGTGGAAAAATTCGTATTGAAGCAACCACCTCCATCGACTCGCTCGCCGATCTTACCCGGGTCTACACGCCAGGTGTTGGAGCCGTTTCGAGCCGAATCGCCGAAGATCCCGCCGAAGCCGATGCGCTTACCTGGCGTAAAAACACGGTTGCCGTTATTTCTGACGGTTCTGCCGTTCTCGGGCTTGGGAATATCGGCCCAGCCGCTGCACTACCTGTTATGGAAGGCAAATCCGCCATTTTCAAGCGCTTTGCAAACATTAACGCCATTCCACTCGTTCTTAACACGCAAGACGTGGAAGAACTCATCACAACCATTTCAGCTCTTGAACCAAGTTTCGGGGCGATTCAGCTTGAAGATATTTCTGCGCCTCGCTGTTTTGAAATAGAAGCGCGTCTCCAAGAGCGTCTCTCTATTCCCGTCATGCACGATGACCAACATGGAACAGCGATCGTGATTCTCGCCGGTTTATTAAACGCGCTTAAGGTTGTCGGTAAGCGCATAGAAGATGTGCGAGTGGTGTTAAACGGGGCAGGAGCAGCAGGCGTGGCCACTGCCAAGCTTCTCAAGGTTGCGGGCGTCCGATCCTTTGCGGCGTGCGATCGAACAGGGGTGATTTATCAGGGTCGTGAAGGCCTAAATCAAGAGAAGCGATGGTTGGCCGAGATGTCTACCAATGTGACACCGGGTCAAGTCCTCGCGGATGTTGTAAAAGGGGCAGACGTCCTTATCGGCGTCAGTTCCGCAGGCGCCTTCAGTAAAGAGCTGGTTCAGACGATGGCCCCTAAGTCGATCATCTTTGCCATCGCCAACCCCATCCCCGAAATCTTACCAGAAGTGGCACGTGAAGCAGGGGTTGCCGTCATCGGGACTGGCCGCAGTGACTTTCCGAATCAGGTAAACAATGCCTTGTGTTACCCGGGATTATTCCGTGGCATGCTCGACCATGGCGTATCTCAAGTTACGGACGAGATAAAGGTTCGCGCTGCCCATGCCATTGCAAACTTCATCAAACATCCCACTGCAGACAATATTATTCCCACTATGTTTGAAGAGGGTTTGCATGAAGCAGTCGCGAAAAGCGTGGTTTGATGTCAGCCTCTTCTCGTGTCATGCTGTAAGAATCCCCATGTCTACTTCCTTTAAGCTTACCTCTCCCTACAAACCCTCTGGAGACCAGCCACAAGCAATAGAGGCTTTGCTTAAGGGTATTAAACGAGGGGATCGGTATCAAACATTGCTAGGAGCCACGGGGACAGGAAAAACATTTACGGTGGCGAACGTCATTCAGGAGTTGCAAAAACCCACACTAGTCATCGCGCATAATAAAACCCTCGCCGCACAGCTGTGTAACGAATTTCGTCATTTCTTTCCAGAGAACGCGGTTGAATATTTCGTTTCTTACTACGACTATTACCAGCCAGAAGCCTACATCCCACGTACCGATACCTATATCGAAAAAGAAGCCATGATCAACCAAGAGATTGATCGGCTTCGTCATGCCGCCACCCAAGCGCTCCTGACCAGAAAAGACGTCATCATTGTTGCCTCTGTCTCGTGTATTTACGGTTTAGGAGCTCCAGAAACCTATCTAAAAACGGTTCTCCATCTTGAACGTGGCCAGCAGATCGATCGTGAAGGCGTCATCCGTCATCTTGTTGAAACGCAGTTTACCCGCACACCGGCTGATTTAGTCCGTGGCAGTTTTCGTGCTCGTGGAGAAGTGATCGAAGTCATGCCCGCTCATGAGGAAAAAGTCTATCGTTTAGAATTCCCTAGCGGTATCTTGGAGCGCATTGCGGTCTCGGACCCTGTTACCAAAGCTCCCCTCAAAGAATTAGAGGACATGTGGATTTTTCCAGCGAAGCATTTTGTCACCTTGGGACCAGAGCGTGAGCGAGGGATCGCGGCCATCCGCGCCGAACTCAAAGAGCGTCTCGCGGAATTCGAAAAAAGTGGCAAGCTCCTCGAGGCCGAGCGTCTCGATCGTCGCACCAAATATGATTTAGAAATGATGGAAAATCTCGGGTATTGCAACGGGATCGAAAACTATTCCCAGCCCATGTCTGGCCGCCCACGTGGAGAAGCACCAGATACGCTGTTTGCCTATTTTCCAAAAGATTTTCTCCTTGTTATCGACGAATCCCATGTCACGTTTCCTCAATTGGGAGGCATGTACGAAGGCGACCGTTCTCGCAAAAACACCCTCATCGAACACGGCTTCCGTTTGCCGTCAGCGGCGGACAATCGCCCCCTAAAATTTGAAGAACTCGAAGAAAAGATACAGCAAGCCATCTTTGTCTCGGCGACTCCTGGCAAATACGAATACGAACACTCCGCCCAAGTCGTCGATCAGGTCATTCGTCCTACGGGGCTGATTGACCCACGTGTGTTGGTGTTACCGGTTACGCACGGCAAAGATCCAATGGCAACCGAATACTCACCCTATCTCACCCCGAAAGGATCGGACGAAGTTATCCATGTCCCTGACCCATATCCAGGTCAAATCGCTGACCTGCTCGAACGTATCAAGCCGGTTCTCGAACGAGGAGAGCGTGTCTTGGCGACGACGCTGACAAAAAAGATGGCGGAAGATCTAACCGAGTTTATGAAGGAACGCGGGTATAAAGTCCGCTATCTTCACAGCGATATTGATACGGTTGAACGTCTAGAAATCCTCTCCGATTTTCGCAAGGGAACGTATGACATCATTGTCGGCGTGAACTTGTTGCGTGAAGGGTTGGATATTCCCGAGGTTTCTCTTGTGGCCATCCTTGATGCAGATAAAGAAGGGTTTTTGCGCTCAGAAACGTCTCTTATCCAAACCATCGGTCGTGCTGCACGTAATGTTCTTGGTCAGGTTATCCTCTATGCCGACCAAATAACGGGCTCCATGCAGCGTGCCATTGCCGAAACAGAACGTCGTCGAGAAAAGCAACTTGCTTATAATAAATTGCATGGGATTACGCCAAAAACCATCATTAAACAGCAAGAAGATTTACGTGCCATGCTCGGTCTCGATATCAAAGATAAGGACGTAAAAGAGATCCTCAAGCTAGAACTCACCGCAGAAACGCATAACTTAAATGAGGTGCGTAAACAAAAAGAGAAAGAGATGAAAGAAGCTTCTTTGAATTTAGAATTTGAACTGGCTGCGATTTTACGTGATGAAATAACCGTCATCACGAAAGAGCTTAAAAAGCGCCAAAAGTCCTCTCCGCTCCCTGGTGATGAACCCGGAGTGCATCGCGACGCCCCTCGTCCCAAACGTCCCGTTCGCCATGGTCGCACCCGTTAAGGTAGGTATATTTGCTATCATACTTACATGTCATCACGTCTTGTTTGGTCTGCGCTTATCCTCTCGCTTCTGGCTTGTCTAGGGTTGATTGGAGCCGTTTGGATACAGGCAAGTCGTTGGCGGGAACTGAAGGAGGAGCAAGTCGCTCTTAAGGCTCGCGTCACCTCCGCCGAGTCTGTTTATGATGTGCAGGATTGTATCTTGGAGCAAGCAGGGGAAGGATGCGAAATGGGGGAGTATGGAAACATATTTCTGGGGACTGCAGATCGTGATGGTGAAGTACGTGTTCTCATACAAAAAACAAAAGATGGAAAAAAACAGCAGATCGGACCATTATCAAAAGAAGAAACCTATGTTCGTCTTAAGCACGCAGACGGAAGCATGGAGGGATACGCGCTAGATCGCGAGACAGGTGCTGTCGAGGTCTATCTTGCACGTCCTCCTATTCAGCCAGAGCAAGACGAACGCCTCCCCGTCATGATCCGCCGACTCTTCATAGACGCAGCGGTTGCCCCCTAAAAAACAATAGCCCTGCGAACCAGGGTGGTGCAGGGGAAAGAAGGTGACGTTCAGTGATGCTGATCGGTGCCGCTGCTCTTCAGGGAGGCCCTCGCCGTAATGAAGAAAACGGCAAGCATGACGAGCATGACCAGGCCGGTAGTGGGGTCGAGACCGATCTTGGTGAGCGCTTCGCTCATGAGTGCTCCATTTCCACGAGGATGAAGTGCCTCGTAGATCTCTATTCAACCGAGCCCATCAGCGAATGTCAAGTATCTTGATCACCGCTTCCCGAGCGCCCGTTCCTGAATCCATTGCAATGCCGCGCGGAGCTGTTTGTCGTCGGTAGGCTGAGTCGCGCGAAAGGCTTCCGTAAGAGTACCATCTCGATTCTCGGCGAGAATGAATCGTTCATATTTCTCGCACTCGACAGCTCGATACAGGACATATCTCATCTTGTCACGCAGTAAAGAAAGAGCGAACTCAAGAGAATGAGACTCGGTGGCTTCACGGATAGACCCTTCTACGTCAGGCACCGCCGCTAGTTTTTCCTGCGAAAAAGCAAAGTTCAAGATAAGAGAGATAATGCGTAAGTTATAAATGAGATTGTCTAGTTCTTGTTGCTCGGTTTTGGCCGACATCTCGCGCCTCCCTCCCTTCTGACGTTTACACACTCCCCTCCGAGCGACGGGCTGTCAAGAAACCCAGCCGTCCTTGACGGTTTGATGCCATCTCTTCATTCTTGCCCTATGACCCCTACCGAAGACATAAAAACCAGGCTCGATGTCGTCGATGTACTTGGGGACTACTTACAGCTCAAACCAGCTGGTTCGGGAGCCTTTAAGGCGCTTTGCCCCTTTCACGCAGAAAATACCCCCTCTTTCCATATCTCTCGTCCACGCCAATCCTGGCATTGTTTTGGGTGTGATGTCGGTGGTGATATTTTCTCCTTTGTCATGAAGATGGAGGGGATGGAATTTCCGGAAGCCTTAGAGCTACTAGCCAATAAAGCCGGGGTCACGCTCCCAGCCTTTGATAAACAAAAAAGTTCATTACGCAAGCGTCTTAACGAAGTAAATGATCTCGCGGCACGCTTTTTTCGCGGCTCCCTCCTTACCCTGCCACAAGCGCAACACGCGCGTGAGTATATCGCCAAGCGTGGACTTGATGATTTGACCGCCGACCTTTTCAGAATAGGATATGCCCCAGATGGCTGGACGAATCTTTCAGATGCGCTCAAGGCCAAAGGCGTCACCGAAGATGAACTCCTCCAAGCTGGTCTCGCCGCCCGCCGCGAAAAGGGAAGTGGTGTCTATGACCGCTTCCGCGACCGCATCATGTTTTCGATTACGGATGTACACGGCAACATCGTTGGTTTCACGGGGCGCATTCTCACGGATGATAAAACGCAAGCGAAGTATGTGAATACGGCAGAAACCCTTATCTATAAGAAGTCTTCGATTTTGTACGGACTAGACAAGGCAAAGGGCGAAATTCGTCGCCAAGATCTCGCCGTGATCGTCGAAGGGAATATGGATGTCGTAAGCTCACATCAATTCGGCGTCCTCAATGTCGTAGCCGCCAGCGGAACGGCGTTAACGAATGATCAGCTCAATCTCATTAAGCGCTTCACGGATAAACTCGCCATCGCCTTCGATCAAGATGCGGCAGGGAAAGCGGCCACCTTACGCGGTCTAGACTTGGCGCGTGCCCAAGACTTCTCCATCAAGATCATTACGCTTCCCCCGGAGGCTGGAAAAGATCCTGATGACGCCGTGCGCAAAGATCCAGAGCTTTGGCGTACCGCTATCAAGCAAGCGGTAAGTATTATGGAGTGGGTGTATCGCCAGGCCTTCAAAGGAAAAAATCTGCAAAACCCAGAAGATAAAAAGCAGATTGCACAAGATGTTCTCCCAGAAATCCGACAGATTGTCGATCCGGTCGAGCGTGACCATTGGCTCAAGCGTTTAGCCAAAGATCTGGCCGTGAGCGAAGATGCGTTGCGCGAAGCGATCAAAAAAACACCCGCTCCAAAACAGACCCTCTCCCAACCAAATGCGCTACGCACCCCGCCCGCTGCCAACACGACCCCACCCCTCCCTCCCGCACAGAAACCGACAACGCAACAACAGATCGAACGACGGCTCCTAGCATTGAGCTTGTTTAGGCCTTTTTTATGGCTAGAACTGCACGCGAAAAGCTCGGTGCCGCTATTTGAGGATCAGGACATAAAGACTCTTTACGAAACCTGCAATGTAGCGTATGCTCAGCTCAATCTATCCTCGACCTCCGCTACGGCGGATCGGCCTCTTCCCCGCCCAACGCACCTGACGTCGGACCAAGGGAATCTCTACGAAGCTCTGGCTTTCTTGGCGGAGCGCGAATTTCAGGACATGTCCCGTGCCGAATGGACGGGAGAACAGAAGAGCCTCATCGAGCATCTGCGCACGCTTGCCAAAGCGCGCCAACGTAAAGAGCTCGAGGCGGCCATGCGAGATGCCGAGCGTGTTGGTGACGCAACATTAATTGCCAAACTGGCACGTACATTCAGTGAGTTGTCGTAACGCAGCTCAATGTCGGTTTCATCACTCTTCATTTTTTCTATGCCCACGTCCGTTAAGAAACCAGCTCCAAAGAAAAAAATCCTTGCAACCAGTAAGCCCTCTAAACCTGTAGCAAAAAAACCCGTCTCAAAAAAACCGGAGCCTCGTACGGGACCTGTTCGTCTGGGTCCATACGTAAAAGCTAAACCGCCATCGCCAGAAGCCTTAGAAAAATTGTTTGAAAAAGCCCGCGGCCGCGGCTTCATCACCGAAAATGAAATTCTCTACATCTTCACCGAAGTAGAAGACTATCTAGATATCTACGAAGCGTTTGTGGATCGTCTTGATGCCGCCGGTATTAGCATGGTGGAGCAAAAAGAGGGGATTCTCGGTCGTGGTAAGGAGCGACAGGATATTTTACACACCCTCCACAGCTCCGAAGAAGGTAAGCGTGGCAAGGTCGATCCGCTTGAATTGACCGCCGAATCGATCCAGATCTACTTGCGTGAAATTGGAAAAATTCCTTTGCTCACGGCCGATGAAGAAATTAGCTTGGCAAAACGCAAGGAAAAAGGCGAAAAAGAGGCCGAGCGCATGCTTATCGAGGCGAACTTGCGTCTCGTCGTTTCGATTGCCAAAAAATTTCAAGGTAAATCCCTATCCTTGCTGGACTTGATCCAGGAAGGAAATATCGGTCTCTTTCGCGCCGTCAAAAAGTTCGAATATCGCAAGGGGTTTAAGTTCTCGACCTACGCCACCTGGTGGATCCGCCAAGCGATTACCCGTGCCCTCGCCGACCAATCCCGCACGATCCGTATTCCGGTCCACATGGTGGAAACCATCAACAAGTTCCAACAGGTCGAACGCGAACTTATCCAAGAACTTGGACGCGAACCGCTACCAGAAGAAATCGCGGCCGAAATGAATCAAGAGCTCGACAAGGTTCGTCACATCATCAAGATCTCACAAGACACGGTCTCACTCGAAACGTCTGTCGGTGATGATGACGATGATTCTACGCTCGAAGATTTTATCGAGGACGTAAAAAATGTCACGCCTGATCGCTCCGCCGCTCTTCAGTTGTTGCGCGATTACGTCCGCGACATCATCAAAGATCTTAACCCACGTGAACAAAAGATTTTGGAAATGCGTTTTGGCCTTACGGACGGCGTTGGTCATACCTTAGAAGAGGTTGGAAAAGAATTTGATGTCACGCGTGAACGTATCCGTCAGATTGAAGCCAAAGCGTTGGAAAAAATCCAACAACACCCTCTCATCCGCCGCTTGGCCGATTACTAAATTGAGCCTATTTCCTGTCACCCCCGCGAAGGCGGGGGCCCAGCCCAGACGTTCGATCGGTCTCTGGTCTGGGTTCCCTCCTTCGAGGGAATGACAGAAGTATGAGTGGTGCAAGAAAAAAAGTTTTTTTAGTGAGCGCATTGTTAATAGCGCTCCTTTTGGCATTTACGGGCTATGCGATCGCCCCTTTGTTGCGTCCAGTCGTTCCTCCTTCGTCCACGAAAATCCTGGATCGAAACGGGGGACTTTTATACGAACTCACTGCAGCAGAAGCGGCACGTCAAACAGATGTGACATACGAAGAGCTGCCAACATCCCTGGTACAAGCAATCGTGGCCTCTGAGGATGCACGCTTCTACACCCATCATGGAATTGATGTTCGAGCAACCCTGCGAGCGATCTCTGAGCTTATTTGGGAAGGGGAGATTGTAAGCGGGGGGAGTACGCTTGAACAGCAGGTCGTAAAAAATCTGTATTTTCCTTCGGAAAAACGCGCATTTTTGCAAAAAGCGCGCGAAATGGTCGCTGGGGTATATTGGTCGCTTACGCATACCAAAGCAGAAACGATGACGACCTATACGAATGTCGTATTCTTTGGAAATCGCGCCGTAGGAGTAAAGGCGGCAGCTCAGACCTATTTCCGTAAGTCACTTACGGATCTCTCGTTGGCGGAGAACGCGCTCCTCGTGGGGGTCATCCCAAACCCTTCGCAATACGATCCCTATCGTCGTGCCAAAGCATCACGTGAACGTAAGCAAGAAGTTCTGAAACGAATGAGACAGCAATCATTCATCTCTCCCGAGCAAGAGGCGGAGGCGTTAGCGTCTCCTGTGACACTCTTTGAGCTTCATGAATCCATTAGAGCTCCCCATTTTGTCTTCTATGTGATGGATCAGTTACAAGATCGATATCCATCTCTTGAGCGCGGTGGGTACACGGTGTACACGACGCTTGACCCACAGGTCCAACAGCTCGCAGAAGAGCGGCTGAATCAACGTGTGGCTCAACTAGAAAACCAATCTGTTACGAATGGCGCTCTCATGGCCATGCATCCGCAGACGGGTGAGGTGTTGGCATACGTCGGTAGTCGCAACTATTTTAATGAACGTATCGACGGCCAAGTCGACATGGTGCGCGCCAAGCGTCAGCCGGGATCCGCTCTCAAGCCCTTTCTTTTTTTTCAAGCCTTTCAGCAGGGATTCACGCCCTCTACCATCATTCCAGACGTCCCCGTGCGTTTCGAGACAGATGAGGGAAAGTCCTACTATCCCCGGAACTACGGCTTTCGGTATCATGGACCTGTCTCCATCCGCGAAGCACTGGGAAGCTCCTTAAACATTCCTGCCGTTCACGTCCTGTCGAAAATCGGTGTATCAACCTTCGCGGGTGTTCTTTCGCGCTTTGGAATCACTTTTCCAGAATCCTCCAGCCACTATGGCCTCAGTCTCGTGTTAGGAGGAGGGGAGACTTCCCTTATGGACGTGACGACCGCCTATGCGCGACTCGCGCTTTATGCAAAAACCGTTGAACCAGTTGCCGTAAGTAAGGTTATGGATCGATCGGGTCGAGTGGTCGAAGAACACCCTTCTGTGCGTCATGAGCCGCTCTTTCCTAAATCTCCCCAGGCGGAACAAGCAGCTTGGCTCATAAAAGATATTCTTACGGATCCGCAAGCGCGTCTTATCTCCTTTGGAGAATCAAATCCCTTAGACTTTGGGAAAGCGGTCGCGATAAAAACGGGCACAACCAAAGACTTTCGTGACAATTGGGCGTTCGGATATCCGCCGAGCCGGGTCATGGGCGTATGGGTTGGAAATGCCGACAATACTCCCATGCAAGGCGTTTCGGGGGTAACGGGCGCGGTTCCGATCTTGCGCGATGTGATGACGGCACAACTGCGTTTTCAAAAAGAGATCGACTGGCCAATGCCTACGGGCCTCATAAAAAAACGCCTCTGCGCTCCGTCGGGCAAGCTCGCAACCCCTCTTTGCCCACGCACACGTGACGATTGGTTTATTGCGGGAACGGAGCCAACGGAATCAGATGATTGGTATAAACAGATGGGGATCGATCGAGCGAGTGGGTTGATCGCGAACGCCACCTGTTCTTCTCAGATCATGCAAAAAACCTACTTCCAGCCACCCCCTGAATACGATGCCTGGATCGCGAGCAAAGGGATCGAGCGGATGCCCGAAAAAGACTGCCAGGGCCGAGTTATCCTCTCACGACCGACCCAGATCCTCTCACCGCTTGAAGGCGACCGATTCGACACAGCAGAGCTTCTCATTCAACAAGCCCCCACAATCCCATTCATAGCCAGCGGAAATCAGTCTGTCTATCGTTGGCGCTTAAATGGCCGTCCAATTGAGTCGGTGACTCCAACCTACCTCTGGAATCCGAGCCCTGGCCTATATACGCTTGAACTAGAAGGGTCGGATCGCGTCATTCATTTTTCCGTGCAATAATATCAAAAGCTTACTTATCCTTCTCATATGTCTTTCTCCTTCTCTTCTGTCACGCAATTCCTGCGTACCCACGTCAAAGCGCTTGTTGGCGGACTGGTGGCCGTGGTCGTGCTTATCGTCGGGTTTCTCGCCGTTAGCCCAGCTCCGAGGGCGCAGGGCGCGCTTAAAGGGCATCTCGTCGAAATTTCGCGCAACGGTTCCTTCCGGATCGTATTTAGTCAGCTCATGAATCGCCGCAGCGCAGAGTCGGCCTTCCGTATCACGCCCGCGGTAGAAGGATCATTTATCTGGGAGGGACGCGACTTAATCTTCGATCCAACCAATGATTTAGAAAAAGGGAAGACGTACGAAGTCGTGGTTACCACCGCGGCGAAAAGTTTAGCCTTTAAATCGTTGACAAGTGAATATCATCAGTCATTCTTAACGGTGGATTATCCGGAGGTTTCATTAGTGGCGCCGGTCGATAAAACGACCATCATGCCGGATCAGTTATTAACCGTGTTATTTGATCGGCCCCTCCGCACCCTCACGGGAAGCCTCGATGTTCCCGAGTACTTGCGCATTTCTCCAGAGGTAAAAGGAACGTATCACTGGCTTGGAACCGCGGGCTTTGAGTTTGTGCCAGAAAACGGCTGGCCTGCTGCTCGATCCTTCACCATCACCATTCCAAAAGGGACGAAGGTCGCGGATGGCGGGTCTACCATCGAAGATAAGGTTTGGAGTTTTTCTACCCCAGCGGTGAGCGCGGAGTTTTTAGGAGTCTATCAACACCTGCGCCCCAAAGAGCCTGTGAGCATTGTGTTTAACTATCCTGTTGCACCAGAAGCATTGGCAAAGGATCTTGTGATTAAGGAAGGGGGACAGACCCGCTCTAACGATGAATTCTCGTTTGAAGTTCATAAGGATAATCCAAACGCGATCTCCATCAAGCGTAAGCAAGATTTTGAATTAGGAAAAACCTATGAGTTTAGTTTGACGCAAGGGGTGACACTCGGATTGGGAGACTTGGGACTCGTGTCTGCCTGGCGGGGGAATGTGAATACAGATGAGCTTGGATTTAAGTTCGTAAAATCCTTTCCAAAAAATGGGGAGTCAAAAGCCGTGGGTCGAGAGCTGTCCCTCTGTTTCAACAATCCGCTTGATGAGGCGACGGTAAAAGATGCGATCGAAATATCGCCGAAGCTTGAGGATTTTCAAACGTATCCTTACGCCTACCTCAGCGAAGGGTGTCAAAATGACAGTGCCACCATGATGATCTCTGGGCGCTGGAAACCATCGACGGACTACACAGTAACGCTCAAAGCGTCCATGGCAGATATTTACGGACAGAAGTTATCTGAGCCAGTCGTGATCCGTTTCAAAACCGATGCGTATCAGCCCTCCGTTGAGGTATCTACCTATAGTCTCTATGGGGTATTAGCCGCACATCTTCCGCGCGTCTACCAGCTTCGCACCATGAACTGGGGAAGGCCGATCAATGCAAAGCTAGAAAGTATTTCCTTTGAAAAAATGGGAAATCTCGAAGTATCCGGATCGCCAATCGGTAATCGCAGTTATGATACAAGCGCTCCTCTGAATACCGCCAAGATTCTTGATGTTGATCTAGACCAAATCGCCGGTCGTAAGCTTACAAACGGGTATTACAAGCTAAACTTCGATGATCTAGGCAAGCAAACGTATGCGGCGCGTAGCCTTATTATTACGGATACAGCCCTCACGTTAAAGCGTGACGTGAGCTCAATGCTTGTCTGGGCGACAGATCTTAAATCCGGCGCCGTTGTCGCTAATTTGCCGGTACGTATTTGGGCTCCAGTAAGTGAATATGACCGAAGTGCCTTGAAGAAGGTGGTAGAAGGAAAAACGAACGCGGAAGGAATCGCTCGGCTGTCGCTTGATGAATCCATGCAATTCGAAGGTCTTATCGTTGAGGGCTCAGATGCGACTCGTCTTGCCTATGCAGAAACCGATTGGAGTGATGGGATCTCTGTCTGGAATTATGGGTTGGAGCGCAGTTATGCGCGTGGTTCTGAGCGTCACATCGGATATCTGTATACGGATCGACGTATCTACCGGCCTGATCAAGAAGTCTTCTTTAAAGGAGTCGTGCGTCTCGATTCCGATGCACGTTTATCTTTGCCGACGGCAAAAGAAGTCGATGTTGTGATTGAAGACGGGCAATCAAAAGAGGTGTGGAGCGGAAAGCTGCCTCTCAATAGCTACGGCACGTTCAATGGCAAGTTCAAACTTGAACCTTCCATGTCTCTCGGTACGTTTCGTATCGGCGCTACTGCCACGTTAGGCAAAGAAACGACGGCCTTTGATGCGTACATGGATGTGCGTGAATACCGCCGTCCAGACTTCAAAGTAGAAACGATCGCCCCTGCCGAAACAGCTTTTGCTGGCCAGCAGATCAAAATCCCTGTTAAAGGTGAATATTATTATGGTATGCCTCTCGCCGGTGCCAAGGTGAATTACCAAGTCAATCGTACCAAGCTCTTCTTCCAACCCATCCAAGGCCGTTGGTGGAATGATTGGTATAGTTTCACCATGGATGGTGATATGAGTTGTTATTGGTATTGTTCTACCAGTGAAGCGGTAGAATCGGTTCAATCAGGAGAAGCGGTATTGGACGACAAGGGCATGCTTACCCTCGAACTGCCAAGCAACCTAACCGATTACGCCAGCAGCGCGAATTACACGGTGGATGTGACGGTCACAGATGTAAACAGGCGTATTGTCTCGTCTCGCCTCGAATTCCCTGTCTATAAATCCGAGTACTACATGGGGATCCGTTCCAACTACGATCGAGGCTGGAGTGATCCAACAGCGACGTTTGACGTCATGAGCGTAAATGTCGACGGCTCTACGCGCGCGGATGTCGATGCGACGGTGAAATTATACAAGCGTGTCTGGACGAGTAGCCGCAAGGCCGCGTTCGACGGCAACAATGTCTACGATTGGCAAAAGACCGATACTCTTGTCGAGACAAAGTCCGTAAAAACGGATCGTGAAGGAAAAGCCGTTGTCTCATTTAACGCCACAAAAGATGGGGAATATGTAGCCGTGGTTGAATCACGTGATGGGCGCCGTCAAACAGTTTCTGCCAGCGTGTCTCGCTACGTCTATCTAGGCTCCGGCGATGCTGTACGCACCACGGATGATCATCAAATGAAGATCATCCAAACCAAAGCCAGCTACGATGTAGGCGACACCGCCTCATTAGCCGTGCAAACACCCTACGAAAACACGAAAGCGCTCGTCACGATTGAGCGTCAAAATGTACGCGAGTACCGTGTTATTGATCTTGGGAGCAAGCAACGTACCATCGATGTCAAAATTACGGATGCAGAAACGCCAAACATCTACGTCTCCGTCTTAGCCGTCAAAGGTGGGGGAGAGACCAATATTCCTGAATTCCGGTTAGGATATGCTAATTTGCAGGTGAATACGACCAAGAAAATCTTGAACATGACGGTGACACCTGATCGCGAAGTGCATCGTCCAGGAGAAGCCGTGACGCTGACGATTGAAACCAAGAATAGCGCGGGCGTTGGTGTCCCGGCAGAAGCCTCGATCGCGGTTGTGGATGAGCGCATCATCGCGCTTCTCGGCAATATCGATAACAACATTTTGGGCAAGTTCTGGTTCCCACGTCTCATCGGCGTAGAAACCGCGCAAACACTCACAAAATTGGTGAAAAAGGTCTTCTTTAGCACAGAGGGTGGAGCAGGAGGAAAAGGCGACAATAGCGGACCAGCGGTTCGCGGAAACTTCAAAGACACGGCCTATTGGAATGCCATGGTCGTGACCGGTGCAGATGGAAAGGCACGTGTGAGTTTCACCCTGCCCGACAATCTTACGAGCTGGAACGTCATGGCAATCGCAACCACCAAAAACACCGAAGTCGGCAGTGCACAAACCAAGCTTGTCACGCGGCGCGACGTCATGGTCGAGCCATTACTGCCTCGCATCCTTCGCCATGGTGATACCGTCACAATTGGAGCCACAGTCGTAAATGCAACAGACCAAGCCGTCGACGCAAACGTCGATATCAAGGTAGAAGGACTGACGATCTCAAACCCTGGTACGCGCAAGGTTCGTCTTGACCCTCAATCGCGTCGTGTCGTGAATTGGAATGTAACGGTTCCTGTAACCGGCAGCGAAGCCAAAGTCACCTTGAGTGCCAAAGCGGGTAACTATCAAGACGGGTTTGAACAAAACGTGCCGTTACTCGAATTCTCAGTACCAGAGGTCGTGTCCGCTTCCGGATTCCTTGAGAAAAACGTCACGGAAACGGTGCAGATTCCAGATGGGATTATGGCAAATAAAGGGGGCGTCGATGTCTCGGTTCAGCCAACCATCGGGAGTGGATTAACCGCGGGGATTTCGTACATCAATACGTACCCCTATCGCAATGCGGAGCAGCGAGCAAGTAACTTGATTGCCAATCTCATGCATGCGGAACTGGTGAAATTGAAAGCGATCAAAGAATCGGCAACCACGACCGAAGCCATCAACGAGGCGATCCGTGATGATATTAAAGTCTTGGTCTCAAGCCAACGCGGAGATGGAGCCTGGGGATTCTGGATTGACTCGTATAGCTATTACCCTTGGCTCACGAGCCATGTCATGTGGAGCTTAACGCAAGCCCAAAAAGCTGGATTTACCGTAGATGCGGACGCCTTGAATCGTGCGGATGCCTATCTTCGCGCCACGCTCTTTACGGCGGGCAGCGCCTACGTCTCTGATGCAGAACGCGCGCAAGCCTTGTTCATGCTTTCAGAACGTAACACGGCTGACCTCGCCGGATACGCGGCCGGACTCTTTGACCGACGCGCCGATCTCCCGCAGTTCGCCAAAGTCTTCTTGGCGCTCACCTATACTAATCTCGACGCCAATGTTACCTCGGCTCGGGCGACACAGCTCTTGAACGAGGTGAAGAACGCGGTGGTCTATCTCAATCCAACCACGGCCTACGTCAAGGAATCGAAAGACTATTATGAGTTGTTGAGTTCTGACTTACGCACCACGAGCGTCTACCTTCAAGCGTTACTCCGCATTGACCCAAAGAACGAACAGAATGAGCGCTTGGTACGCTACTTGGTGCAGAATAAGAAAGATGGCTACTGGTACAATACCTACGAATCAGCTCTTACCATCCTCGGTCTCGTAGAGTATGTCCGCGCCAATCCGATTGACCAAAGCGCGGCCATGGTCACGCTCTACCTCAACAACCAAGTCAAAGGGACGCTGCCCTTCCCACAAGGAGATGTCTCTCCCGTTCAAACCAAATCGTTCTCCATCGCAGATCTAGGAGGGATGGGAGCCACGCAGCAAATTGGACTAGAAAAAGATTCTACCAAGCGCTACCTCTACGACATCAACATGCGGGTCTACCGTGAGATCCAGGATATCGACTCCTTCTCAAACGGCATGACGGTTGTCGCAGATGCCTACGCACTCACAGATACACGCTACCAACGTCCGCTCACAGAAATCGCACAAGGGGAGAATGTCCAAATACGCCTCAAAGTCTTGGTGCCAAAGCGCCATCGTTACGTGTCCCTTGAATACCACTTACCGGCCGGCTTAGAAGGAATCGACTTCCAACTCAAGACAAGCCCACAATACTTAGCCGGGCAAGAACAGCAATGTTATCCAGGCTGGGATGGCAAGCAGCGCTGCTTAGCCACAGGACAAACGGATTGGTGGTGGGAAAATGTGTGGCGTCACATCGAATACCGTGACGATCGCGTCTACCTCTTCGCAGATACCCTCGAACCAGGCGTCTACGAATACAGCTTTATTGCCCAAGCGATGACGCCAGGGGAATATCGTGTGCCACCTGCACGTGTATATGAGTCCTATAACCCCTTAGCAAACGGGCATAACGAAGGAAAAGTGTTCAAAGTGTTAGCCAAATAAAGATAAGAATCAAAAGAGCGGCCAAGGGTCGCTCTTTTGTCTATCTAAGCGAAATACGCTACCTTGCTACCATCGACTATGAACCGTGCCTTTCTCTTCCCGATTCTCGCCTCCATTACCTGGGGAGCCATCTACGCCCTAGATCAAAAGATCCTACAAAAAACCTCACCATTGGTGTTCCTATTTATCGATGCCGTCATCACGATCGCGGTTTTTTTACCCATCATCCTTTTGCAAAAGAATTCGCTCACAGAGCTCACGGCTCTCGATCGTAAGAGTATGGGGTTGATTGCGGTGACGGTACTCTTAACGATCGCGGCCGACTTCTTCATCCTCTTTGGGGTTAAGCACCTCAACGCTTCTATCGCCTCCATTATTGAGATCTCTTACCCCCTCTTCGTCGCAATTTTTAGTTACATGCTCTTTCGCACGGCTCCAACGCTCCCAGTCTTCATTGGTGGGACGATGATTGTGATTGGCTCCGCGATTGTGATTCGCTATGGGGTGTAGGGCGGGATACTCCGGTAAAAAAACACCTATAACGTCCACAGCTTGCACGTTTTAGACGGAATTGGTAGCATCCTCCCACTACCCATTCCGGGGTAGCTTTGCCAGCAATCCGCCGAAGGAGGACAGCGGTAGAGCAGTGCCAGCCAAAGCTGGTCAGCCTGCTGGCTGAGACTGTTCCATTTCATGTTTTCCGTCTACATTTTACGCAGTATAAAGAACGGCAAGCGTTACGTAGGCTACACGGCAAAAACAGCGGAGGAACGATTACAGGATCATCTGCATGGCTCAAATAAGTGGACGAGAGCAAATGGGCCATTCGTGATCATCCACACAGAGGTCTTTGAAGAAAAATCGGAAGCTATCCGCCGCGAACAGTTTTTAAAAACCGGGAGAGGCAGGCAATGGCTCGACGAACATATTCCGGGGTAGCTCAGCGGTAGAGCAGTGGACTGTTAATCCATTGGTCCAGGGTTCGAATCCCTGCCCCGGAGCCATG
>JBPOJM010000023.1:0-7630 GCA_052033585.1 Patescibacteria group bacterium
ACCCAGATCCAGCCGCGGTAATCGCTTGACGATAGCGAGCGTCTTGCACATCTCCACAGGCGAATAAGCCAGGCACACTCGTCTTAGAAGATCCAGGAATCGTTTTCACATATCGTTTTTCATCCAATTCAACCATTCCATCTACGAGAGAGACGTTTGGCTCATGCCCAATCGCCGCAAAGACGCCATCAATGGGCGCTTCTCGTTCTTCACCCGTCACCGTATCTTTAAGGCGAACGCCTGTCACATGCCCGACATCCACCCCGAGAATATCAATGATACCGGCATTCCAGATTACCTTGATCTTAGGGTTATTCAAGGCACGATCCTGCATGATTTTGGAAGCGCGAAAACTGTCACGGCGATGCACGATCGTCACTTCATCCGCAAAACGTGTGAGAAAATTCGCTTCTTCCATGGCACTATCTCCACCGCCTACAACCATCACTTTTTTACCCTTAAAAAAGAATCCATCGCATGTCGCGCAAGCTGACACGCCCTTTCCATATAACGTCTTCTCCGATTCCAGCCCAAGACGACGCGCCGTTGCACCGGTAGACAAAATGACCGTCTTTGCTTGATAGGTTTTTCCCTTAGCGGTTACCTCAAATCCTCCTTCGATCTTCTTCAACCCGTCAACCACTTCAGAAATAATCGTCGTCTCAAAACGTTTTGCCTGATCACGCATGACTTGCATGAGCTCAGGCCCCTGAATCCCTTTCACAAACCCAGGGAAGTTCTCCACTTCCGTGGTCGTCATCAGCTGCCCGCCTGGTTCCGGTCCTTCAAAGAGAACCGGTTTTAAATTCGCCCGCGCCGCATAAATCGCGGCCGTCCATCCTGCAGGACCAGACCCAATGATAATAATATTTTCCATAATATCGCCTTTCCCGTCATCCCGAGCAGAGTCTGACGAAGCCACGTCGTTCGCGAACGACGTGGCGGAGTGAGGGATCTCGTAGCCAAGCGGATATCCCCTGAGGCTACCCGTTTTGGTTGAGATTCCTCCGTCGTCGTCGGACTCCTCCCTCGGAATGACGAGACAAAAGAATAACAGTTGTATTTTAAGAAAGATGTTTCTCAACCTTTGCTTTCAATTCCTCCTTCGACATACTCCCTACCAATTGCTCCACCACCTGTCCATTCTTAAACACCAAAAACGTAGGAATAGACATGATATTGAATTGCTGCGCGACATCTCCTACCTGATCCACATTCACTTTGCCGACCTTTACCTTGGCTGCATCCCATTCATGACCGAGCTCTTCCACAATCGGGCTCATCTGACGGCAAGGACCACACCATTCTGCCCAAAAATCGACCAAAACGGGCACCGAAGACTGCAAGACCTCACCCGCAAAGTTTTCCGACGTAAACACGTGTTCCATATGATAAAAACGAATAGAAAGAGTAAAGCATCACCTACCAGAACCAACATACACCCGGTGAGGGTGTATGCATCATAGTGACTGGACATTCAGGTGGCAAGCAGACCTTATAAACCCGCTTTTTCCTTCTTCATCCGAGCAGGAATGGCTCCGCGCTGGCTTAGCTCAACAGGATACGTAGTCCCTTGAAGAGTGATGCTCGCCTCCCCCTCTGGGTTGATCATAAGACTCATCCCACCATCATAATCCACCGGGATATACTCCTCTTGTGGAATTTGCGCGACATGATTTTTGAAAAACGTCGTCACCGTATCGTAATGGGAGACATTCCATATAATGAGTCGCTGAAGCGGCTCTCGATGCTGCGCATGAAAAACACGGGCATAGCGCGCCAACACATTCGTAAAACGGGCAAACCTATCGCCGATATCTACCGGCCCCTCTACCTTCAACCGCTTTCGTTCTTCTTTTTCTACATCATTTTCATAAGCTACCCAAAAATCCCTTGTCAGCTCTCCATGCTTGTCGATAAGACCCTTGAGAAATCCTGTCTCATCTCTTAAGACACGCGGCTCTTCTATATCTTTTACCGGACGTGACGTTTCGCGTAAGAGATTTTTTTGGGGGATTCCCAGCTCTTCAAAAACCGACCCAATGCTTTTTATCGCCATCGCAGCCGTCTCCATACTACGCTGACCTTCATATTTTTTTGTGGGGCTCGCAACAACGAGGATTTTGAGCCGATCCCGCTCTTCGGGAGGTATATTCGTCAAAATACCCGCAATAATTCTACGGGATCGAGCTAATGACTTTGCCTCTCCTTCGGGGCCAAGATGCCCATTACTTCTATCGTATTCCCCATGTCTCTGCATGATAATTAACGTGCCTCCAAGCGGCGGGGGTACTGTTTCGATCGTCTCTGATTTCATCACGACTTCTCTGGCAGGCGTAGGGGGTACCTGAGGCGGGATATATTCACGGTTCATAGCTAAAATACTAATTTTTTATCTGCTGAAGATATCGCTCCTGCAAATAAGAGGTCGCTGCATCAATTGACTCAAACATGGGGACGTTTTTCTGTTTCGCCATTTGCTCTATGCTGGTTCGGTGCGACTTCAACTGATCTAATTGATTACTTTTTAGTCCACCATCATAGTGCGTTTCTTCACGTTGTTTTATATAGGCCACATTGAGCTCCCAAGGAGGCAGGACAACTGCATCAGGCAGTAACCAATTATTTGAAGCCCCCATAATCCAGAGCCCCAAGCGCTTCGCCTCCTGAGTAATAACATCACTCCTTGCATCCACCTCTTCAATCACCTCTAATCCCATGGTCCACCAGGCAACATCCGGGTGGGCACGCGCCGCAACCCATAAGCGATCTCCATCAATCCAATGGTACTCTTTTTGATGCGTGACAAAATAAGTCTTGCCAACGCCAGACGGAGCAAGGATAAAAAATCCTTTTGAATGTGGGACTGTTCTCTTAAGAAATATATCGTATACAGCCTTATCCTTTTGGAAAACGCTAGGTCCATGAAAAATATCCATGGCAGTAGTATACACAGCACGCTACTCGTGGAATAGCCAAGCTACTCCAGCACCCGCACCACCCCTTTATTGGCATCCACCTCAACCTTCATCCCATCTTTCAAGACTTTACTCGCATGCTTCGTCCCAATGACACACGGCTTATTCATTTCACGCGCGACGATGGCGGCATGCGACGTTACGCCGCCTTGATCCGTGACAAATCCAGCCGCTTTCTTCATAGCAGGAATAAGGTCTGGTTGGGTAGAAATAGACACAAGAATATCGCCAACAGAAACCTTAGACATGTCTTCATGAATATTCACAATCCGAACAATGCCACTTACAACTCCCGGGCACCCACACTGACCACGAATCTCCTGCGTAAGGGCTTGAGCAGGAGATTCAATCTCTTTAGCAATGCGCTTTGCCATTTTACCAGAATAAAACGCCCCTCCCGTAGCATCCGCATAATAAGCAGATAAAGATACACGTGCTCGAACCGCTTCTACATCTAAACGACGGTCAAACAAAGCTGCATGAATTTCCTGAGTCGTCATAAACTTTACCTCTTTTATCGTAAGACCTAAACGCCGGCCAATATCTTCAATAACAGGAACCATACGATACAAAGCGAACAGCTGCGCAAATCGTCGATAAATCTTCGTCACCATAAACTCTCCCCAGGCATCAAAGAACCGAACCTGATCCTTTGAAAGAGAGAGGCTCTCTAGACAGCGCTTACGCTCAATAACCACCATTTCCATTTGTTCCGCTTCTCGCCGTAAGGTAGCCGCAAGATCCGGATCCGCATTTACTAAACGAACAAGGGATTTAAGATAATGTTCAAAAGAATACGTGCCCTGCTCCTCAGTAAACAAGAATCTTGTATAAAAATACGTCGCATAATGGTCACGCACGGCCTTTAGAACATCCGGACGGACACGGTCAACCAAAGCGCGTACCATACCTTCAAAATGCTCTTCATACTTAGGGGTATGTTCATACAGACCAAACAATTTCACATCCTCTTCCTTGAGCTTACGAAAGAGATCCTTAAATATCACTAACTGGTTAGGATCCGCCTGTACAAGACATCCAATACGAGCAAGAGCATCTTGTTCCTCTTTCAATAAAGAAGGCCGCGTAGGCTGCGTCAGCAACGAAAGGACTTCATTTAACCGCTCCTCAGCAACGCCCACCTGGTGCAAGAGCCGCTTTCCATACTCAGTAAGCTGTCCCCCAAACATATCAGCCGCAGGAGGGATCCAGCCCCACTGGTAATACTGCGTATGCAGCTCTTCATGCTTCGCATAAAAACTCCACACCTGGTCGTCTGATAAAGATTCAAGCCGTGCATCAGGGAGATGCTCTGAAAACATCTTCAGGGCGTCTGAGGTAGTGATAATTTGGCGATTAACCTCCTCCATAAAGCCGGGATCTTCCGCCATCTTTTTTACTAAATGTTCCGCTACCGCATGTGCATCATACTCATCATAATAAAAACAAATATGATAATCACGATAAATAGCGACCACGCGCTCATACGCCCTGCCTCCCGGCTCTGCAAATTGCTTTACAAAACACTCTAACCAAATTTTACTAAAAAAAGGACACATGTTCGGGATATCTTCGGCTAGCAACCATGTGCGTTTAAAGCGTTGAGAAAAATCACCCTCCTCCAAACGCAAAAATAATGCCTGCAATTCCTGCTTTATAAAAGATTGTTGGTTAAAACGGTAGGTCTTTTTATCTTCATCCCCTACAGATACATACCCCTCCTCTTGCAAGATAGCAAGTTCACGCAACACATTTGCGGAATCTTTATCTAATAATCGTGCTAACTCCGTTAACGTCCATGATTGAGACGGCGAAAGAGACATTGTACGCAATAGCTCAAAACTTGTTTGAGAGCGAAAGAGTTTCCGCATATTGTTTATGAGACAAAATAAATTGACTATTAGTCAATTTATTTTGTCTCATACCTTTTGTCAAGCTGCTAAGTGAACTTATTCAACCTTATACCCCACTGCTCGCAAGGCATCCGTCGTCCGTTCAAACACCAACCCGTTATCTTCCAGGGCGCGGAATAAAGGCGAGCCTTCCAAAAGCGCATGAACCATAGGAGTTGCACCCGAAACCATCACCACCTTCCCCTGCCCCTGAATATGTTCGACGATCTCATTAAACGCGTCTACTCCGTCTAAATCAATAAACGACAGCTCACGCAACCGCAACAACACGCGCTCGTAGCCACCTAATCCCTGCTGAAAACGCATAATATGCGACTCAGCATTAATATAGGCCAGCTGCCCTTTCATCGAATAGACCAAGGTGTCAGATGGTCCAGCCAAAATGGGCACGACTTCCTCCGACACAATTTTCTTTACCATCCCCTTATCCTTATCATTTACCACCAAATCAAATTGACCACGCGATAATCGCTCCATGAAGAGCAGGAGTGATACAACCGTTCCCAGCAACAATCCTACTATCGGATCTTCGTACACCGTGATACTTGCAACGAGAAGAGCAATCACAAAACTCTTTCGATCATACCGATAAAAGCGCTTAAAGACCTCTAGCTCAACCATACGTGCCGCCACAAAGACCAAAATAGCCGCAATGACCGCCAAAGGGATATACACAAAGTGGGTGAGCAAGATCAAAGAGATCACAGCAATCGACACACTGCTAATAGCGGCCGACGTAGAATGGGTCGCGTTTGTTTTAATATTCAATGACGTCCGAGCCAAGGCCGCCGTCGCCGGAATACCTCCCGCCAAACCCGAGACAACATTCGCCATCCCTAATCCCAACATCTCCCTCCGTTTATGATGTTTGGTCTTTGTCATCCCATCTGCGATCTTCGCAGAAATCATCGTTTCCAAAATCGCAATCAACGCCACTCCAAGCCCAGCAGAAATTAAACTCGTATCAAAGGAAAAAGAAGGGACAGCAAAAATTTTGGCACTCATGTCCGGATAGCGCCCTCCCAATGTTTGCAACCCAAGCGGCCAAATCCCAGCCTGAGAAACATACCCAAGCAAAATACCCAGCGGAGCCAACACAATCGCCCCAGGTACCTTCGGCAACCATTTCGCAAAGGCAAACAAGGCTGCCAAAAATCCTAAAAACACGAGAACAGTGATCAAAGAAGCTGATCCAATATGCCGGAATGATTCAAGGACATTTTGGATAAACGTTTCATGCGCTGGCAACCCACGCAAGCCCAAGGCAAAATTTAATTGATTAAGTCCGATAATACATGCGACTCCTAACGTAAACCCTTGAACCGCACTCGCTGGCACAAACACCAAAAATCGCTCTAAACGCGCCACATACGCTATTAGCACAAACACCCCTGTCACAATCGCAAGCATGGGCAGCATCTGCATTCCGTGCGTGAGAGCGTAGGCAGCCAAGAGCCCAGACAATGCTCCTGTCGGCCCGACAATATTATAGTTACTCCCCCCAAAGATCGCCGCTATGAGCCCTGCCCAAATCGCCGTAATAATTCCCATCACAGGCGTCGCCTGAGAAGCAACCGCCAACGAAACAGACAAAGGAATCGACACTAAACTCACTGTCACGCCAGATTGCCAATTAGCCGCAAGACGTCCCCTCACATCAGACCACAACATAGAAAAAGAGAGAAAAGACAAGACCAGAGGCCGGGGCATCTGGTCTACATGATATTAACGAATAATTTCTAATTTTTGTACCTTCGATTCTTCAATGTAGAACTCGAGGATATCTCCAACCTCTAACTTGAGCTTGCCCTTGAACGTGATACCACACTCCTGTCCAGCCGAGGCTTCTTTCACAGGGGACTTGCCGGCTTGCAAGGATTCCACCATCCCTTCGCTGATTGGATCCTCTCCACGCCAGACACGCACCTTGCAGCTCGTGAGCGCCTTCCCTTCTTTGATACGCGCACCCACGATCATCTTCCCGGGTTCGGTACGGAAAATTGCCGCGACCTCTGATCGGCCAACATTCGTGACGGTGACTTCTTGTGGCAAGAGCGCATTCAAGCGCGCGACCACATCATCAAATAAATCATAGATCACTTTACACATCTTGACCGTCACATTCTTGTCGCGTGCCGAAACTTCCACCGGCGTTGGCAACATCACGTTAAAGCCGTAGACCGCCGAAGGTTGCGTAGTAGCCGCGCGCTCGATATCTGCTTCGCTCACATTTCCAAGACCCTTTTGCACAACCTCGACACCAACCTGGTCATGTTTCAATTTTTCCAACATGCCCAAGATCGCTTCTAGCGATCCAAGCACATCCGTTTTAACCACGATATTAAGCATCATTTTCTTGGCCGCTTCTTCTCCCTGAGCCGGCACCGCACGCACGGCCGTAAATGCTTCGGTGGCTTCACGTGAAATCTTTGGTTTCACGGCCGACAAAGCTTTATGATCTTTCGGAACTTCTAAGACGTCTCCCACCGCAGGAGCCACCTTTAATCCAAGAATCTTGACCGGCATACCTGGAGGAGCTTGATCGACCGTCTTACCTGTCCAATCACGCAAGGCACGTACACGTCCATAGCCAGCGCCCGAAATCGACAACCAATCATTCCGCCTGAGCGTTCCATTTTGGATGATCACCGTTGCCACAGGACCCTCACCTTTATGAACATGGGCTTCAATCACCGTACCTGCTGCCAAGCTGTCTGGGTTCGCGGCAATCTTCCCTTT
>JBPOJM010000025.1:0-20770 GCA_052033585.1 Patescibacteria group bacterium
ACTGAACGGCATGATGATATATTATATGAGTATGATTCATTCTATATTCTTCATGATTGATTGAGATCTATTCCTTCTTTATCTTTCTTTCTTCATTTTCTTCTTTTTGTCTGTTTGATGGGTTTGAAGAGGGAAAGGGAGAGAGGGGTCTGTCTGAGGGGTGGGGGTGAGGGGGATGGGACACAGGAGAGGAACCAGGGAGAGAACGGACAAGCTAGGAACCAATAGAGGGAAAGTGGGATATAAGTAAAGTTTTGCGTGGTTGAGCTTGGCGGGAATATGACCCCATCGATTCTTATGGATTAATATAGAACAGTTTTTACAAACGAAAACACCAGCCTTGTGAGCTGGTGTCTTCGTTTCCTCTTTCATCCTCGGAGAGAATGACAAAGGAGGGGGTGGATGGTCAGGGCATCCAGTGAGCCGCAGCGTATGAACGCTGCTCTGACGGTCCTGTTAGCTAGGACCAAGCGGGGTGGGGTTGGAAGGGGCGGGGGTTCAGGGAGCGAGGCCGAGGTTCTGGTCGAGCGTCACCTCGTACTCGCGGCGGCCGTCGTACTGATCCGAGCTCGTGACCGACCTGCCGACGCTGTAGTTCACGAAGAAGGCGTCGGGCAGGAGCGCCTCGCGGTGCGTGAGCCAGTCGGGCGCGAGGAAGATCGGGAGGGTCGTGGGCTCGAGGCGACGCAGCACGCCGCCGCGGGAGATCACGTAGCGTGCGGGGTCGGTCGTGATTCCGGTAATGATCGTGCCGGGACGCATCGTGACGTTTCCACCGATCGGGATCGCCGCGAGCATCTCGAGCGGCACCTGGATCACGCGCCGGCAGGCCTGCGCGTCGAGGTGGACGTTGCCCGTGCCGCCCGGCTCGAGGAACCAGGTGGCGAGCGTCGTCGAGGTCGGGAAGTAGTAGCGGCGCATGTCCCGGCCGATGTAGTAGACGCGGTGCAGTTCCTCGGGGGCGCCGTAGGAGACGAGCATGCCGGGTCGGATCGCGCCTTCGAGCGGCAGGAAGCGTCCGCTCGTGTAGCAACCCTGGAAGCCGTAGACCGGCGACCAGGGGCTCTCAGGGGCGTTCCCGAACCAGTAGCAGCCGATGTTGGCGACGCAGTTCCAGACGCGGCCCGTGTGGAGCCTCTGGTCGTCGTCAACCCAGCCGTTGCAGTTGTTGTCGATGCCGTCGTACGGCGTCTCGACCGGGTTCGGGGTCACCTCGCCCACGCAATCAGGCGACCACTGGGTGGTGCGAGTGCGCTCGTCGGCCACGCAGTAGCGCGTGGCGCCGTGGCACTGCCCGATGCCCTCGGAGTCCATCGGGCCGCTGTAGCAGTGGCGGGTCTCGCCGGGCTGGCAGGGGCCGTCGTACTCGACGGAGGCGTCGGGGGTCGTGCCGGTGTCGGGCGTGCTCGCATCGCGGTCGGGGGTAGCCGACTCGCACACGGGCAAGCTCGGCTGACAGGTGTAGCGACCGTTCATGCAGGTGCGTCGCGCCTGCACACGCGAGCCGTTGGGGCAGAGCCCGAGGTCGCAGCTCTCGCCCACTTCGCCATCGCGGCAGGTGGGCATGTCGGGCGGCGTCATGGGGGTGCCACACGTCCCGACGGGATCGGGCAGGCAGCGCCAGGTGCCGAGGCGGCACACCATGCGCGACGGACGGAGACCACCACCGGGGCAGCGGTCGACCGGGTTCGCGCAGACGCGGCCCGGCTCGTTCTCGTCGTTGCACGTTGCGCCGTCGTAGGCGCGGCTGCCGGGCACGTTGTCACGCGTGGACGAAACGGCCGCGTCACCGCAGGCCGTCCCGAGCGCGAGCACCAGACCGAGGCCAATCACGTGTCTCAACATTTCTCTCACCTCATGTCGAACGAACATCCGTAGAGAACAGCTGCACTATGCAACTTTCAGGCGAGTGTCTAGCCCGCCTTATTCTCCAGTTCCTGCCGTCTGTTGTCTGTGTTAGATCACGGACAGGACTCCAAGCGCCAAATCCTTGAAGTTCTATTCGTGATTTTGGTTTGTTTTTGCTGCCACGCATCAATTCATTAACGTAATAAAATAGCATAAAATGACGGTTTTGTCAATCAGGTTAAGCCAACTATTGGCTAAATATCGCCATTTTTATTGTTATTCCTAAAACAATAAATCCGCTGTACAGTTAGTTATATATCACCTTCCCCAAACTCCATAAAATAGCGACTTGGCTTACCATCATATCCTCCATTGGGACTGTGGCCTGCTTCTTCCTCTCTCAACTGAACTCCATCTGGAGAGGGCAGTTTATGAGCTATGACAGTGCCCTCTATCACGTGGTCGATACCCTACTCTGGGCGCTCTTTTGCATTGCCCTTGGAAGCGGCTGGATTAGTTTTATCTTGAGCCAGTATCACCGTTCAGAAAAACAGAGCCTATGAACGTCCGGCTTACCTGGAAAGATTGGATCATTCCCCTTTCGATCATTTTGATTTGCTTCGTTTTCCTTCCATTTGGGTTAAAAGAATATAGCGTCTGGCAGAACGAACAATTCAAAAAGGACGTTGAAACATTTGCCCCAACAATTATGAATCAATCTAGGACGAGCTTTGATCCAGCATTACGAGTCATCGCTACTACCGACTACCAACCAATCCGTCCCGGTGAAGAGTGGTATGGTCCAAGAGATGAAACCGTCCAGAAAACACAAACAGCCTGCAAGACCTTGATCGAAGCAGCAAGCGCAGCTAACAAGAAGTATTATGCCGACTACTGCGGCCTTTTCTTTAAGAAAGACGATGAATGGATTATGGTCAATCTAGATGTCTATAAACCAAAGTCCTCTGAATTCTTCATGGAAAATATTTTGAAACTAAAAAATTCAACGGATGCTTGGCGTATTGATTCATTCAACGACGGTTACAAACTCAGCTATCGACTTCAAACAAATCCAGACGCATTCGTTGATATCATGATAACTAGAAGGAGAGAGTATTGAAAACACCTCTAAGGTGCGTGTATGAATACACAGCTCCCCATCGCCTAAAAGCGAGAGTGATAGATTCCAACAATCTCTTCTGCAAGCCGTTTCTTATGCGTCTGCACACTTTTCGGATTATCCGTTATCTCTTTTTGGATGCGGTAAATTTCTTCCATGGGAACGTAGGTGCAATCAATAAACAACTGAACGATATTCTCGTCAGCTTGTTGGAAGATCTTGCTTTCCATGCTTTCTGCAGACTCGTTCAAATAGACGCCTGTACCAAGACTTTTCGACATCATCTTTTCTTTGGTGATTGGATTCTCAAGAAGCGTTGTCGTGATTACGAACTTCTCCTTTTTGTGGTAGTCGTGTTGAAGATCGCGCCCGGCCAACGCATTAAAAGTTTGGTCGGTGCCGCACAGCTCAACATCTACATCGAGGGCTACGCTGTCATATCCCTGCATCAGCGGGTAGAAAAACTCGTGAAGCCATATAGGCTTCTTTTCTGTTAAGCGTTTCTCGAACATATCCCGTTCGAGCATTCGTTGAACGGTAAAATGTGTGGCAATATCAAGAACATCAGGCAAGTTTAGCTTTCCAAGCCACTGCGAGTTATAAACGACTTCGGGAGGATTCTCTTGATCATCAAAACCCAACAGTGGGCGAATCTGCTGAAGCCATGTTGCGACATTCTGTTCAACTTGAGCGCTGGTAAGCTGCTGACGCGTCGCTAACTTATCAGTCGGATCGCCAATCATGGCGGTAAAGTCGCCAATCAAGATGATAACCTTATGCCCAAGCCGCCTAAAGCGCTCCAATACCATGTAATTTGTGGCATGGCCAATATGAAGGGCCGGGCCGGTTGCGTCCGCTCCGATGTAGATTCGAAGTTTTTTGCCACTTAAAAGCACTTCTCTCAGCTTTTCTCTACTGGGAAGAATAGAGGCGATACTTCGGGAAAGGAGTTCGTCGATTTTTTGGCTATTCTCTGGTTGTTCCATAACCTTTTGCAGCTTAACAGGCTCTCCAAAAAAGAGACAGGCTCTTTTCAATACGAATACAAAGATTTTAAAGACATCTGTCGCGTGCTACTTCCACGGTATAAACTCTCTCAGCACGCATAAGCGACTTCTAGCAACACATCCCCTTTTGTGAACTCCAAAGGTCCAAGGCACGTATCATCAATAGGTCGGTGTCCAAGGCAATTCAGATCAATTCCCGTACGATTCGACCGATTGTAAAAATCAGCTCCAATTCTTACCTTGGTTGTTTGAGAAGACTCAACGGAGTAAGACTCAATAGAACCATCAGGTCGTAACAAGGTTCTTAGCGTTTCGCCTTTTGAAGGTGTCGGAGGGTTGGTTGAGAAATTCATGAAGGGCGTTGTGTCTACTTCCAAGTCTTCCATTGTGATATTCGGATTTCTTTGTCGTAAAAGAGAAAAAGCGACTTGTTTAAGGTCATCTGTATTTTTGTAGGTACTAATCTTTATGACGGCTGACGGACAAAACCCCATTTGGTTACTCACCTTTACACGAGCTTTATTCAAGCCAATAAGCGCGTCCGATGAAGCTGTGGAGTCAAGTACGGTATTTAGTTGCCTCATTACCGGCAGCTCTGAACGCTGTGTACACCCAGCTCCAAATAAGGCGAGGCTTAATACAGCAAAAATCCATGTTTTCATACGTTAAGAGCAGTGTATCATGACATTACATTCCTACCATGAAGGCTGTCGCCAACCCTATCTCATACCTGGCCGCTTCAGAAGCGTCTCCGTATAGATGTCCATACAGTTTTCCTCGCTCTAAAAATCATGCTACGGTTCGCTCTAATATGAACATACGATCAGTCATCATATTGATCTGCCTCCTGCTTCCAGTATCCCTCATATCGAGAATAGCATACTGGGATCATCAATTGAAATCAGAGGTGAATCGAGCGCGTTTAGAGCCACGCGAACGTTTCGGATACGGTCCCCTTCAAAGTCCAGACCAGGATTGGGAAATAAAGGGTGTTAAGACTGAGCCAAGGGGTATGTTCGTAACTGCCATCGATCTTGTCCCAAAAAGGGTACTCTCTCGGTTAAAGAACAAGAATCAAGCGACGAGAATCGTGACTCAAACCAATCCTCAAACGAACCAGTTGTCCCGGCTAGTCCCTCTTGGATGGTCGGCTTCTTCAGAGGCGGTTTATTATGAGAACATGTCCGAAACGACCGAGAACAATATCTTCGGATCAAACTTTTCTCTTGTTCGTCACGACCTTGGCACCGGCGCGGAACAAGTTTTACAACAGTATTATGGACTTCTCTTAGAAGCATGGCCGGAACGAGATCGAGCCCTTCTCATGATTCAAGACCGCGTAAACCGTGAAATGCGTATAGAGCTGAGCCGTATGGATGGCTCAGATAAGCACGTACTCTACCGTGAACAAACAACCTCAAACAGAGGGTTGGGTGTTCAAACCGAACAGCGATCTATCCTTGAGCCAGAAAGCGGTATTTTTAGTCCCTCTCTCAAAAAGGCTGTCATATTCGCTGGGACTTCCCGCAACAACATTCGCACGGATGCCGAAGGGAAAATGATTGGTGCTGACCACAATTATCCTCCTGGCTGGGGATTCATGAGTATTTTGGATTTAGAAACAGGTGAAGTAAGAAACTTGGAAGATCTGGTTCATAACGATGACGTACATTTAGAGTCTGTTCGCGGATGGAAAGATGATCAGACGTTGATCGTGGGGAAGCACTCAGCGTATGGGGAGTGGTCGGATATGAGGGAGGTTGGAATTTAATATCGAATTTATTCTCAATGGGATGCATGATAGAGGAAGTGAAAACTGGTATTTGTAAAAATAAAACGTCACTCCTATATTCCAGATTTTAGCTTGTATAAAGTCCATGAAGCTAACGTGTGAGTGTTAATTACCTTATCATCAATAATCATCCGATCTAATTCACTCTCATCAAACCAAAAACTTTGGATTACTTCTTCTTCGTCTTCAGGAAGCGATCTTTCTTCCGTATTAGTCGCAAGGAAAACAAACATCTTTGTATTAGAACGTCTATTGTTTACCAGATAACTACCCAACAATTTTAGGGAATGACTAAAAAGTTTAGCCTCTTCCATCAGCTCACGATTTGCTCCAGATTCAATAGACTCATCTAATGGTACGGCTCCACCCGGAAATTGATAGAGATCTTGATTAGATGGATACGAATATTCCTTCTGAAGGAGTATCTTTCCTTCTTGATTTCTACAGATAATCGTGACTGCATTTCCGTTTTCTTTGAACTTTATATAGGAGGTCTTTTTCCCGTTTGGCAATAAAATCTCGTCCTCGATAATCGAGAGCCGGGGATGCGAAAATACTTCTTTAGAAGACAACGTCTGCCACATGTAGAGCTAGTCTAGCTGAGGCTTAGTCTCATGACTAGCTCTAACGCTCGTTAGGGCACGTGAAGAGACCCCTTCATGAGAAGTCCCTAAAATAGCTTGAACCAGTAAAAATACAAAATCGATGTCAATTTCTGCGGAAGTTGCCGTCGTGGAGGAAGCGAGAACTGCGTTTGAGAAGCGTAATGATGTCACGGCCTATATTCCAGACCTGAAGGTACGAGCAATAGCGTCGCATCTTATTTCTGTACGCTGATCCCAACCAGGATATTCTGCCAAATTTCTGCTGGCGGTTTGGAGGCGTCTACAACCAGATAGCCGCTCCGTTGCGCCTTTGAATCGAAATCCGCAAGATAGCTTAGGACGCTTCTTCGCTGCTCTTCCGTCTGACCATGAATGTTGTTTCTATGGGTTAATCTCGATTCCAGAACATCCGCGGGGACTTTAAGATAAACAATGCGGTCAAAAAAGTCTCTAAACTGGGCTGCATCATCATGTGAAAGACCGAGCAGAACAATCGGTGCGTGTAATCGAATATAGTTACGCAATATTTCTGGATTCCATACATAACGATGCGCAGCCAACCATGCTTGATCCGCATTAGCTGGATACTCAGCCTCTATTCCCACTTCGTCCACCCAGCGGCCTAGTCCCGGGATTTCATCCGTATCCGCCGCAGGGATGCCTTGGCTTTTGAGATACTCATATAAATACGATTTTCCAGAACCAGCCGGTCCCGTAATAAGCAGAGTCTTCGTAAGCTGCATAGAATGCTCTTTTCTACCTTATCAACTAACTTGAGTTAGGATTTCCCGAGTGCAACGCGGCCAGTCCTTATCGGTCGTATTCACGATCATAGAAGGCAGGTGTGATTGCTTCGTCAGTTCAATCAGGATGCGTTGCTGGTTTTTGTAGTATTCAACTCTCTCCTCAAGTGACCCCTGTTTACCTTTTGCCCAAGACGAACCACGAAGCAGAGCCGTTTCCGTGATCCTCTCAAAAATCACATCTTCATCCATCTGAAGCAGTACGATAAGCGGCTTGTACGTCTTGGTGATCCGTTCTTCTATTTCGTCAAAAAAGGAAAGGTGCGCGTTCGTACGAAAAGCATGAGTCAAATGAAATCGATCCACGATGAATACGGTTGTGGGCTGCTTTTCCATTTCATCAAGAACAGCCGTGAGATGCCCAACAGCCTTTCGCCGTTCTTTGTTTTCAATCAATGGCATCAACGTCTGCCCTTCTGAAACAATCGCAGAGCCTTCCAGTTTTTCTTGCAGCATGCGTTCAAGTGTTGTTTTTCCGCTGGAAGCAATGCCCTCGAAAATGATCATTCGTTTCATAAGCGCTCTACCATTATGAATGCGGGATTCAAATCTCGCTAGAAGCTATAGCCATGCGAAGAAACCGACCTTTATTCAATCAACTCTATTCTTATTCCGAGCACGCCATATTTCTCTTCTTGCTCCTTTGTATAGTACTGGTACATGTTAATCCAGTCTTCGGATTTTTCTGAACCAAATGCCTCGGGAGGATATGCACAAAACAACTCCTCAAAGGTTTTGAAATGTACCAGATCTACCACCTTTGCGTGAAGCGTCTGATAAGGATCAACTGTCAACACAAACTCGATCTCATCATCAACTTTTATCAACTGACGCTTCTCATCGTATAGACGAACTTCGATCGTTTTCTTCCCGCCTTTGATCTTTAGAAAAGGCTGGAGTTGGAGTTTTAGAGTATGCACCATAAACAAAGATGCTATAGGGAATCTAAGGTTGTTTCAGGAAGGACTTTGTAACGCAGATGAATATACGAATGCCTGAGAAGGTTGCAGGAAATGAACTCAAGCACCTTTAACTTGTGCAACTCGTCTATCGAGTGAATCGCTTCACCATCAACTAAGGTTGAGGTCGTAGACCCTCCGGCTAAGAGCGGAGCAACCACAATCGAGACTTCGTCGATCAATCCGGCACGGAGGAGTTCCGCATTCAGTGTTCCGCCTGATTGGATCGTTATCCGTTCAATCCTATATCGAAGTTTCATGGTATGAAATACGCCCGGAAAGTCTATGGGATCTTTTACCTCTACAAGATGAACATTATTCGCCAGATTCTTGCCCGGATGATTTGAATGGGTCGTGACAATGATCACTCGTTCCAGCCAGCTTGAAAGATATCTCATTCCTTTCTCATCCAAATGCGGCTTGTTATCAACAATGACCCCGGTCACAGGAATCTTTGTGGTTACCGGCTCTCGCTCGTTGAACCCAATCTTCTCAAACACACGTCCGCTTTGAAAAAAGCAGGCATCGGTTTGTTTTTCGAGATCGTAGTATTGATGCAAGCCCTCTTTAACGCCGTGAATACGTTTCCAATCAGTATCTACGTCGAGCGTATCATTATCGCCACTGGAGATCTTGCCATCGAGTGACATGACAAGAAACAGGGTGGTATAGGGTCGGTCTGCCATAGGTATCCACCCAGTGTTGCCTAATAAAAAATTAAAGGCAAGAACGAACCGGTATCAAGTAATCAGCTGGAGAAATACTGTCAAAACCATCACTAGCGACATTGCGAGCCCGCTTGGCAAAGACATAAGAAAAAAGCGATATTCATAGCGGGTATGAATTTGGGTTATCAATTTTCATTACCGTTTGCCCCTCATGAATCTTTCTTTGAGAAAATCTCCGAACCTCTGCATCTCCTTTTTCTGAACAGCGGCCCGTTTCTTATATTCAGCTTTTGAGAGCAAAAATGTCCAATCCGCTTCTAACGGTTGAAGATGGGACTCTCCGCTGTGCCCGTTGACTCCAGCAATGACCAATAGATTCTCATACGGTACGTTTTTATCTGCATAAAACTCCTTGAGAAGTCCAAATAACTTCAAGAGTATCGGCTTATTTCTCCTAGAGAGATACTTCTGTTTCTCTCTGTCATTCCACCAGATATTCATCTCACCCCACTCGGCCGGTGGAAAAATCCCAATCCGAATCCACGGATATAGCTCTCCTCGATTTGTATGCCCCTCACACGATCCCGTGGTTTGAATACCATGTGCCCATAATCCTACTACAGTAGGAAGAATTTCTTCGTCTATTCCCATACCCAACCTGTCACCTGTACCATGCGCCTTTTTAATCAAGGCATTCCAGCGCTTTTGTTTTTGAAGCTCACTTTTCATAGAGTAGTAGGTTTTTATTTTAACATAGAAGCAAAATACGGAAGAAACCGATCAAGAAACTTAACTCATTCTCACTAGATGACACTGAAGAGCCTCTTTGACAAAAACTCCCATGTTTTACAACTTATCGCTCGATGGAATTTGATCCTCCACGTGATACCACATGACATTGCCTGAACGGCATTCTCGAATATGATCTTGTTCGTAGGTGTTGTTCTCCGCAATCAGCAAATCACAGACCGGCTGAAGATCGGACACGCTCCGCAGACCCTTTAAAGAAGCAACTTGAAGCAGGCACTCGTTACGCGTCGTAAACCAACCGTCCCCATAGTCATCGCTATTGATCGTCAAACATAGATCTTGGTTTTTCTGACGAATAGCCACTTGGCGAATGCAATCTGCCACTTTAAATGCATATTTAGCCCTCTCCTGCGGACCTTTAGGCATAAGGTAACACGCGTCTATTGAGCGGGACACATTTGCCATGCATTGTTGTTTTTCATAGATGTCGGGTGCCCGATCACAGTAATTTGGCTGTTGGGCAATTTCCGCTAGATAACGATAGCAGTACCAACTATTTGAATAACTTGCCACCCAATACCCATCTCTTAGTCCATACATCTTTTCAATTGCCGCACAGGCAGCCGGATCCTGATAGCGACGCATATAGGAAAAGTAACACTGGGTACGCAGTTCCTCTCGCGATCCAACCGGTCCGCCGATCTCGAATTCCGAGAAAACCGTGGTGGAGGTAGGAGCCTGTTCGCAGAGCGTAAGGTCTTTCTTTGCCAGCGCCTCCTTTGTCGCTTTCTCGGACAAGGCGAAGTCTGCATCTGCCTTGCGATCCATTTCTTGCTTCGCAAGTTGCGGGTCAGGAAAATCCAATTCTAGGCATCCAGCCCCCATGAAACAGAGAGCGGCTAGCAAAGAAGGGATGAGAAGGGGTTTCATATGCATGAGACACATTTTGTATAACGGTCATTTCAGGGCCATATGACTCCTTTTTTACATGAAGACCAGCAAGACTTAGCTCTGTTTGTGCTAAAATGATCGAGATCATTTAGATGTATTCTATAATCAGCAAGACCATATGGAGCGAAAAAAGAAAACCGGAGTAGAGACTACGGATGGCGCTAGGATAGAACACGTACGGAATGAACCGCCTACCGGAGCCATTGAACAGCCGCACACGGCAGAACATCCTGAAGATACCGAGACCGTAGAAAAGATTGAAGACCTGAAACGCAAACTCAAACCCGCCCCGGATCGGGATCTTGCTGATTGCCCTCAGTTGGTCGAATTTAAAGCGCTTAGTCCAAAGCAACAGGAAGTTTTACGGGAAGTCGTCGATCCGTCTCGTTTAGGATTATGCTTTCCGCATACCCTCGTGCAAGAGGAGGTTGATTTCTTCTATAAGGAACACCCTATCACATTTGGAGAGGCCGTTAGAGAATGGTGGAACCGTAGGGATGACGACACGGGCGAAACACGGGATCTACAACGTTTATTTTCAGACCATCAAGTCGAGCGCGTCTACTATCCGGGAAGTGGAGCTGATCGAGTTCCAAGAAATGCAATCGGTAAAGACCGCATTATCCATCTCTATCGTGCAGATATAGATCATCTCATCCTTGAAGACAGGGAGCGAAACCGAAGACGAGGACGAATCTCTACAATACAGGAAGACATTGAGATAGACGGCGATTTCCGCTGCTCTCCCCTTAAATCAGAATCCGTTGATTGCGTACTGGTCCGCGGCATCCCCGTCCACACAGCCGTTGAAGCGATAGATGATTTTCTTCGCGTTCTTCAACCCAACGGCTTCCTCATTTTCCAATTGGGAAGAAATTTACACGACTCTCTCCTTAAGCGGATTTTCGATAAAAAACTAACGTTTATCAAAAAACAGAAGGGGTTTTATCTGTACCAAAAGGTATAGCGCTTATCCGAGACAAACGTCGATTCTTTAGCCTAAAGATAGGTTCGCGCGCAAACTTCTCCCATTCTTCGTAAGTTCACGCTCTTTCCAGAATCGCCATACAGACGGACCACCGTTTAGATATATCTTCAGCAGTTCTGACATTCTCTCGAATCTCCAGCGCTGGATCTTCGGCCACTTGTCGTTGCGGCTCGTCCACCATAGCCCCCTCAAAAGAAACAGCTCGTCTGCAAATTTGCTAAGATCCCACTCGTGCTCTTGAGTTGAATAAACAGACAACGCATCTTGGAGTTGTGTTATTTGGGCTTCGGAGAACCAGTACTTCCTTCGCTGTTCGTAGCCCTCCTCCTTTGGAAACCAAAAGGATTTCGTAAGAGCAGAAACCATATCGTAACCGACTACTCCGGTCTGTACACCTTCAAAGTCTATCACTCCTACATGAAAGAGGTTGTTCGGAAGCAAATCTCCATGTGTCAGACAGGAAGGCATTTTCTCAAACACGCCCAACATCTTTTCCCATGCGGGGGCTAATAGTTCCAATCCCAAAGCAGAATCCTTGCTCAAACCATCAAAATCTATAAGGTCTTTCAAGAAATCAGATCTCACCGGCTCAAGCACAATCGTTCTCTCCTGAGCGTCACGGAAGCGCTTCAGCACATTCAAAAAATCATTGAATGTCTCCTCACGAATCGAGCCGTATCCACGGATATCCTTGAAGAAAAGGTCACCGAAATGATAGTTCCCTAAAGACCTCTCGATCCAATAGCTTTTTCCGTCAAAATCACCTTCAGAGATACACTCAGCGATTGGAAAGCTATTTGCTAGCAAGTTCTTGCGTACGTTGAGCTCTCGTTTGATCTCTTGTTCTTGTCCTAAGCGAAGATACGCAGTTCTTTCGGAATTCGCGTAGACAGCCGATCCGTTTTGCCGTCTTCTCACGAGAGCAAACGTCTCACCCTTCAATTCAATCGGGTCATTCTTCGTGTCATCCATATCGAAATGAAAACTCTCGTTTGTCTTTACTCAATAAGGCCTTTTACCGTCTCAACTTACACAGGAATAACTTCGCCGGGTTCAACATTACTAAGGAATACGTCTTCTAGGGTATGCATCGGTCCGATCCCTTGTTTTATATATGCGGGATGCTTCACCTTGAACTTCCAAGCTTTATGGTTGCGACGGTCAAAATTCGGGAACCATTGACGCAATTTGTCCCCACCCGGCGCATCTGGCACCGGCACAGCAAGGGGTTCTTTGCCTATGAAAATAACAAACAGAGGCCAATCATTCTGATTCTTATCTTCCCGTATCATCCCTCCGACAGCTCTAAGGGCTGCTTCTAATTGCACGTAAAATCGGCTCTCGTCTCCTCCGGCTCGTTCTAGGGCATTGTTCCACGCGGCTGATACCAATTCTCTTTTTGACTCGAAGCTTTCTGCCGAAAGTGTCGAGGCCTCGTTGCGATTCAAAACGGGTTCAGGTGCAGGACTTGCGGCAAGCGCTTCTACCAATTGTGCCCGTAATTCGTTAGGAATGCGCTCTCCCGCACGAAGACGGACCAATAAGTCTTGAGCGGAGCGCTCGGCAGAGGACGCACTTTCCACTTTTGGACGAAAATCTTCTTTCATAGGAATCTTTAGGTAATCTTGTGAATGATTATAGCATTTTACCAACCATCGTGCAGCACGATGGCCGTATCGTTGAAGATTGAGAAGGATTCAAGATGGCTTAAGAAATCTCATGACAAGGATAAAAACGACGAACCCCACAAGCGAGTTCGCGTTGCGGGTAATGGGACAGAAGCGGGCGGGACGTTGAACGACGCAGCTTCTGTGATATCTGGCTACTGAGCCAAGAGGTTCTCAGCGACTTCCACAAACGAGTGGAAGCGAACCGGAACGCTCGTGCCGTTCTGGTACACCGCGAAGTGGATGTGCGGTGCGTACGTCCAGCCGGTAGACCCCTGTCGGGCAATCACCTGACCGGCGCGAACGTGATCACCCACCTTCACCCGGGCGCTGCCCTTGGCGAGATGGACGATGATGGAGCTCTGACCCTCGTCTTCGTCGATAACGGGATTGTGACCTCCTCCCAGCTCTTCATCGCTCCAGGCGAGCCGTGAGTAGCCCATCACCTTGAAGGTCGGGCTGGTGTGATCGATCACGATGTAGTTGGCGTCGTGCTCGAAGGCGCGATCAGGACCTCCACGATTGGAGTCGTCCTTGACGAAGAGAACGATCCCATCGCGCGGAGCGCAGATGGGCGTTCCTTCCGGCACAAGGAAGTCGATGGCGTGCTTGTCTCGTCCCACGTGGGCGACCGAGTTGGACTCGATACGCGACGGCAGGAAGAAAGGGAAACCACATCGCGTGAACGGAAACGGACGACGATAGAGACCTTGCATTATTCACCTCCAGTCAATTTTTCTTATCACACTGAGCCATAAAGAGCAACGGGCGTGCCTGTCATATACGCCCAATAACGGTCGCCATAAGACCAATGCCACCACTCCGCAGGATAATTCACAAAACCCGCGCTCTGCATTGCCTGAATAAGAATTTGCCGATTTCTTCGCGCTTCTTCAGAAATGGATTCTGAAAAGGTATGACATATCCCAGAGTACCCGCCGTTGAGGTCGGTTCCCATATCAAGTTCTTTGCCGTCTTCATGAACCAGTGTCAGATCAATCGCTCCTCCCGTTGAATGTGGAGGTGTATTGTCGGGCGGAGCAACAAAAGTTGAAGTCTCCGCACGCACTTCTTCCTCGTTCCAATCAGGATGATCTTTTCGAACTTTTACTATCACTTCGTCAAAAATCTGGCGCTGAGCTTCTAGCGATCGATGGCCTTCAATGACCTTAAAGCGGATTCCAGGGGGAAGCTGTGATGCGGCAATCTCCAATCGTTCAGCTACCCGTTCACGGACATGCGAGATAGATTCTGAGACGTCTTGGGCATATTGTCGGGTCTGATCAACAAATATATCTGGATACTGGACCAAAAGATCTACAAGAGGTTCCCCGTTTTCTTGGATAGGGACTGTGTAGATTTCGGGTGCATTGATTTTTAGGAAGGATGGCATAGCGGTTATTGAATTCGATGAAGAAGGGCTCCTTGTCCAGCTTGTAAAATATATTCTCTCTCAAGAGGAATCCAAAAACATTCAAAATTGGTTGAAGGTAGTTTGCCATCGTGGTCTTCCTTGCTTTTCCATCTTTCCGGCAACTCACTTGTTGGTTGCGCTAAGAAAAAATGGCGTACTTGAACCTCATCTCGATACGGAGCCATGTTATACGTTTCCGTCCCAAGATCTTTAACGATTTTAAAATCTTTATAACCCGTTTCTTCGCACAGTTCACGTAAAGCAGCATCTCTTGGAGATTCGTCCTCTCGAATAGTACCAGCAGGAACCTGGATATCGACTTCTTCAAATGAAAAGTCTGTGTGGCGGAATACAAGGAGTTGGTTGTCCTTGACGCAATAGACGATAACCTTATTTTTCATATTCTCTTCTTACCATACTATCGATGAACACATCAGGGTTAATTTAAGGCCTATAATGAAAAGCTCTATCAATAAGTATCCTTAGCCTCTATCATGTACTCATATGTTTTTAGAACGAATGAAAACAACCGATTTTGATCCAAAGAAAAAATACACATTTGTTATTTCTATGGGTGCAACAGAACAACATGGCCCCTTTCTTCCGCTCGGAACAGATTCATACCTACAAGAAGCCATTGTTGCCGGAGCTGAAAAGAAGACGATGGAAGCAGTTTTTCTTCCAACCCTTCGTATCACTTGCTCGAAAGAGCACGAGGGATTCCCAGGAAGTATATGGATCGAGAAGGAAACAATGAAGCTTGTTCTACGCGATCTCTGCCAGTCCGTTCTTCCATATGCGGCAAATATCATCCTGGTTTCTTGGCATGGAGGCAATATCAGCCTGCTTAATCGCTTTGTAGAAGAATACCGAGTTCAGCTTTCTCCCGTACATCTCGAACATATATCGCTCGATTCAGACGAAATATTAAAAAAGACCTCTGATTTACTTGAAGGACCCGTCGATGAACATGCTGGCAACTCTGAAACATCCATGATGCTTGCTTGTGAAGAAGAACTGACAATGTTGCCCCCAAATGACTACCCAAAAAGAAAAATAAAAAACGCTTGGGACACGGACCGATTAGTGGATGTATCTAGGGATGGGATAGTAGATAACCATCCGAAATGGATTATTACAAAAGAAATCGGAGAAGCTTGCATCGACATGGCAGCAAAAGAACTGGCAACGCACTTAAAGAGGGTTATGGCAACAAAATAATGCTATACTCGGCTCATAAATAGTATGAAGAAATCTCTTTCGCTTCCCGCTCCCGCCCTGTTAGGGATTGGCCTATTGGTAGGTATCGCCCTTACAATCCCTGTATGCACTTCCTACAGACAGGCTGGAAAGTCAGCCGTTACATCCTTAACTCATACATCCAGCTCTTACACAAATACCGATCAGCTGTCATCATTCGAATTACATTATGTAAACGCTGGTAACAGATTCGCACGTGTCCCCTATCAATTTTGCGCATTAGATCGTCCAGAAGACAGCATGTCGAACTATTGCGGCCCTAACCAATCTTCCCTCGAAATTGACTTGCAACAGCATAATTTACCGATAGAACGGATTCAGAGCGCTGTTACAGACGGGAATGGAAGAATCGTGTATGCAGCGTTAACTGGAATAAAGAAAGAGAGCGGTTGCGATGTGCCCGATCTTTTTGCGTACGATCTGGCAACAAAGCAAACCAAGAAATTAAAAAATGATGAATCCATGTGGATTTGTGGCGCAGCCGCTTCATCCCTCTTCTCACTCTCACAAGGTGGACATTATCTTAAGATCGTCGCTACCGGCGCGTCAGAAGGAGAGAGACTCTGGATTTACGATATCGATAAAGATCGGTTAGATGCAGAATTAAGCGGCAGCCGTTTAGCGATACTCTTTTCTCTTGGTGCGGATACTTCGGGTGATGATCCGTACGCTCTTTATGTAAAGGGATGCAGCGATGGATTGATCGATCCAAATGGGATTGGAGAAAATTGCGTTCATTCTCCTGCTTTAATGTTAAGAAATAACGTCTCCGGAAAGACGGCTCATCTCACTTCGCTCGAGCAAGAGCTCATTCGTAAGGGAATAGATCTGCATTCGGTAACAGAGATACGCTATTCACCAGGAACAGGTGACTTGTATTTCGCAACAGGCGATATTGGTAGGGATCTGACAATCAAGAACTTCGATAAAGAGATCGCTCGGTTAGTCAATTAGGGCAAAATCAGCTACTCATTGGAGCTTGATCTATTCGACCATGCGCTGGCGTCGCTCAAAACATCTTAAATAGTCTTTCTCGTTTTTCCACCTCCGCCATCACTCGCCCATCCCTTTTCAGCTTGATTAAGTCCTCTGCTGCATACACCGCCTCGACAAATTGCTCCGTCGTTTGTACCAAGACCAGATTCGTCGTCATAATCCGCAGATTCCTCGCTAAATGCGATCTCTCAAGCAAGAGATGCAGCCAAAATGACCGCTCCATCCGTTCGTTGTCGAAGATAAGTCTCAGAGTCGTGTGCTCGCGTTCGTTTGGTTCTAAATTTCGGTCATACCGTTCAATCTTCCGCATCATGGCTCCGATGGATTTGTTGCTCCGCTCAAATTCAGTATAGACCGTTTCGGTGATGTCGTTTGTGGTATAGAAGACGGTATAATCTGGGGTTAAGACTTCAATCCGCTTGTCGCTTCGGGCTTCACGAAGGAGTGACCCCACTTCACCCACAAAGGCGATCTTGATCTTGTCGGAGGAAGCCAGAGATTCAAGGCTCGCCAATTCAACAATCTCGGCTTCATGGTGGAAGAGGCCGGAAGAAATTAAAGTATTAGGAGAAGGATAGGTTTTGAGATAGGCTTTGTCGTAGTGATGATGTTTGGCAACGATATTGAGACCTTCTTTCGAGAGCATGTAGTAGAGGGGCATGCCGAGACGGGTACCTTGATAGAGCTGGAGGCTTTCTAGGAGTCCTCCTTGCCAGAGGCGGCGGAGTTTGGTGTAGAGATAGCGATTCACCTCTTTCTGACCCAAGAACCGGGCAATATGAATGGCAGTGGCAAGCTTGAATTCAAAGATGAGAGACAAGATATTTAGCGTTGCTTCGTTTAGATCAGGAGCGTAGATATCCTTCTCAGAGCGAGGGGTAAGAATGAGATTGAGTTTGGGAGAGAACATATCGATTGTGTGGCAGGAGGTTAAGAGATCGCTGTCTCACGAGCAGCTTGATATTCCTTCATCCGTTCCAGAAAAACGACCTTCTCTTCGCCGGTATAGAAAAGATGATTAGTTGCATGCCGCTTTTCGATAATCTCTTTGATAGGCGTCCCATAGCGCTCCATCGTATCTTGGATAAACCAGGCTTCGGTTTCTTGAGGATTGCTTGTTGATTGCTCGACTCGCTTGATCTGTACCGACATGGCTTCTTGTGGAATCCCGTTCACGAGCGTTTTCAAATACGCTGATCCGGTAGGAAGATTGATGATATCTTCGGTTGTGACTTTCTCACCTAAGATCTTCTCCGCAATTTCCGCATCGTTTACGGACTGGGTACGCATGAAAATCTTGGTAGCGATGTTCGATTCAATGGATTTCTGGATCTTCTCATCCAATTGACCCATGAATTGATTCGAGATGACGAGAGCTGTATTGAAGGCTCTAACTTCTGAAAACAAGGTTTCAAAGATATCACTTGCCACTCTCTGAAACTCATCAACCACGAATACCGCTGGTTTGCGTTCTTGAGGTGAAAGTCTCGCTTGGTCAAAGATCGCTTCGGCAATGTGAGCCGTGAGATAGACGGAATAATACTTCTTCATGTGCTCGCTACATGAACCGAGGTTGGCGATGAAGATCTGGCCGGTTTGGATCATGTCTTCAAAGGTGATCTTGGCATCAAGTCTGTCTGCAATATTCATGAATTCCGGATAGTCCAAAAGTTTCCCAATCTTGTTATTGGTAGTGGCTAAATATTTCGCTAAATCGTTGTCTGTACGTTTGAGGATAGAGGTATTCCAAAAGGCTTGAAGTCTTGGTGGGAGGAATTGGAGAATGTTTCTAATTTGCGTTGGATCATGCATAAGTTGATCCAAGCCGGATAGGGATTGCTCGGGAAGGACGTAGGCCGTGGCAAAGAGTTGACGTAGGATATTTTCAAGCTCTGGTCCCCAGGAATAGGCGGAGTCTATTTGAACAAAGCGCTTCATGATGGAGATCAGGAATTCAATCCGTTCATCATCGTTCTTGTTGCCGCTAAATTGTGAGAAGAATGGGAAACTGAGCGGTCGTTCTTTTTGTTTGGATGGGTTGAAATAGACGACATCTTCTTTGCGATGTTTGGGAATCATCGTCAATAGATCCGTGGCAAAGTCGTTCTTGGGATCGACAATTAAAAGCGCTGTTTTCTCGTTACCTTCTTTTTGCAAAAGATAGCTCAAAATTGTTTTGAGCGTCTCCGATTTCCCTGATCCCGTTCCCCCGAGAATGTACACGTGCTTTTTCATGTCGTCCCAAGAAGGGATACCGATGGGATTTCCTTCGTGTGAGTGGAAGTTCGAGGTGCCAAGTTTCACGAAGCACTCCTGTCTCAAGGCACGCATGGCATGGCTTGCGGGGAGTTTTTTGTAGGTGCTCACTTTCACCGAGGAAGGGGCGTCTATCGTGAAATTAGGTAAGTGCCAGATGGAATATAATTCGCCATCTGAGACGATTTGGCCGTGGTTTTTGTATGAGAAGAAAGGAAAATAACGGAACTTACGTCGTTTCACGACTGGTTGCATGGCAACAATGTCTTCAAGTTCACCCTTTGTATCCAACATCTCTATCTGTGTAGTGAACAATCGTTCGTGCTTCAAGGTATTCATGTTCTTCTGGTTCACCTGTGTCAGCACGGACTGGATATTCGCAAGTTTTGCTTGGGCTTCTTCTTGAGTGGGAAATACCGTCCAGTATGAAATGATAATCTGAAAAAGAGATGACTTCATTTTCTCGATCATGGCCGTACGGAGTTGTGACAAAAGGTCTGGTGATTGAGCGTCTTGTTGCTTGATTCCTTCTTTCCGATTAAACACTCCCTGTTGTTTACGCTCTTCTTCGTCGAGTAGGAAGTGAATGATTTGGTTGAAGAAATGAGAAGTCGGAGAAAGACAGATCGTGTACGCCATGAACTCACCTTGCTTCAGTCCTTCCATAGTTGAAATGAGAGAATCGACCGGATCACTTGAAACATCCTTGAAGGTTTTGAAGCGATGGAAAAACTCGCCTTCAATTTTTGATTGACCGTAGCTGAGGTAGCTTTTGGGAACGGAGCGGATTTCTTTCAGGATCTCCTCTTTGTCTACCCGTATGATCTCAGCTCCTGGATAAGTGTCATAGAGGGCTTTTTCGATACGGTCGTAGTATGAAGAAGGTAAATTCAGGCGAAACGAAATATCAGGATACTCTCCGAAGATCTGGAGGGTAAAGAAAACCTTTTTCCTGAATGCAACCTTGCAGAAGCGATAGAATTTTTGGAAAAAGTACCAGGTGGGTGAGAAGGCGTGAACGCCTTCGATGGGGTCGGAATAAACAGAGTGGAGCGTCTTGAAAATCTTCTGCTGGACTTGAAAGGCCGTGGCTTGAGAGGATTTGGGGATGGTGATTTCAAGGCAAATGTTTTCCTTTAAAGAATGGTCGATATCCTTCTGTTTCAGTTTGATGGTTTGAAAAGCGGAATGGAACAAATTAAGTCCGAAAACCTTTGTGGCAATGAAGCCGAGGAGGAACAGGAAAGAGACAATGCCGCAAAAGAGCCAGAGAATGTACGTCCAATTGGGAACGGTGAATATTTGAAGTTCTGCTTGGCGGAGTTTGAGATCGAAAAGGAGGCCAAAGAGCTGTTTAAGCGAAAGCTCATTCAGCGACTGGGTCGCAGTAGTGGCATGAGGGAGAGAAGGCGTCATATTATTTTATGATCATATGTTGTCGTATCGATAAATAATGCGTTATTCCATTCAATCTACTGCATTCCTTTGTTCCACTCGCCGCTGTGCGGCGAGCCCCTCACCCCCACCCCTCAGACAGACCCCTCTCTCCCTTTCCCTCCTCAAACCCATCAAACAGACAAAAAGAAGAAAATGAAGAAAGAAAGATAAAGAAGGAATAGATCTCAATCAATCATGAAGAATATAGAATGAATCATACTCATATAATATATCATCATGCCGTTCAGT
>JBPOJM010000030.1:0-8466 GCA_052033585.1 Patescibacteria group bacterium
TGCTATAGTCTTTGTACTCACGATTGACGGTTTCGTAAGTTACAAGACAAGCGGGCTCGTGCATTGCATGACCGGGGAGAATGCTCGAGATGTCATCAACCGGAGTTTCATAACGAACTTTTTTGGTTTCTGTCTTTTTACCTCCAAAAATTCCTCGAAGACCTCTTGACAAAATCTCATATTCCTCATCTCTGTATTCTTGTTTTTTTAGAGGCTCTATCGTCACCATTTCGGATATACCTCTTTCTTGCAATACGTGCGAACCACGTGGACCTCCCCCTCTTTCAAACCAAACCGATTCAGCTCTAGCAGCACGATCAAATGTAGTCGCATTAAACGCATGCTTCCAGCGAGTATCACCTATATCCTGAAACCCAGCATGAGTCGTTCCCTTGAAATTGGTGAGAGATGTATGCACTTCAAAAGCTCCTTGTGCCATTACTTCCTCCATTAGGCGCTCCTTTTCTCGCTTTTCAGCATCACTATCTATCCTTCGAGGTTTCTCCGCAGTTCGTGAAGGCGCTGGGGCAATGGGTGGCGTTACAGAAGGAGCTTCAGGTTTTGACGTGGGAGGGTAGGCGGAAGCATTCTTGACAGCCGGAGCCTGTATTCGCTCTCTTAATCTCTCGGCCATATCCCGTTCCGGCTTGCTTGGATTCACACCACTCGGCACACGCTTCTTAATCGTGTCTTCAATTAAACGAAGCTCATAGAGCATTTTTGCTAAACGTTGCGCATCCCACAAAAGATTTTTCCGTCCTTCCGGAGCCAGGCTCTCGTTAGCCAAAGCGGGAAGCAAAACTTTCTCATTGTATTCCATGACGTGTCCATTCAATGAGTCTAGACTGGCAAGTTTCTGTATCTGATCAAGTAAAGCTGCTGGATCATCTTTGGCAAGCCGAGGAGCAGCAGAACGAATTGATTCAAGAGCCAATTTTACAAACGGCGACATTCCTGGGGTTTTAAGAGCATCTAAACCCCTAGCCATTCTACCTAACTTTGTAGAAATTCCATCGAGCGGAATCGGATCTTCTCCAAAAGCCATTTTCGCTCCTCGCAAGAAAAACTCATCAGCATCCTTTGCACGAGCTTCTGTCTCTGATCGTAGGTCTGCATCAAATGCTTCATTACCCAAGAACTCTCGATCCGATGCAGCACGAGTGGCGGCAAGAATGAGAAAAGGATCAATCGGGACATTAGAAAGATCATTCGCCTTCAATCCCATGTCTATCACTCCTTGTTGCTGAGTGATGTACGCTTCAATTCTTCTATCTGCTGAGCTATCCTCATCTATGCCACTTTTTAGCTGGTCAAAAAGATTCTTCGTTCTCGCAGCGAAGGCAGCACGTTCCTCATAGGCCTTGCGTGAAGCTTCTGCCCGTTCTGCAGCTACTTGTTTCTTAACTGCTGCGAGCTCAAACGCTCTATCAATCACATTCCTGCCAGCTTGTGGGCTTCGGCGTTTAATATCTTTTGGATCAAGATATGGAGCTTCGGAGGGCATATGGCTTTCATTGTAAATAATTTGCTAAAAGCATAGCAGATTGTGATCAAATTACCTATTCTAGGGGTTGCCTATTCTCTGGAGGATCAGAGTCTACTTGATGTCGCCGCCGCTCCCAAATTAAACTGAGACGAAATATCCATATAACCATTCTAGCCATCTCCATTTTGAGCCTTCCCAATCTATCCCCAATCATTCAAAGAAGCAAAATCAAAAAAGGAAAAGAGATAAAAGAAAGGTCTAAAGAAGACATAAGAGAAGAGAAAAGACAGAAAAGTAAAAAAAAGAAAAACGATCTGAACTAAATATAAGTATGTATAGTACTCATGTCGTTCAGTGAATTATGTTGTCGCAGTAGCACTCAACGATCGCTGCTCCGGAGCATGTGTTAAGTTAGGTTGGGTGATGGCAAAGGTTGGGGGGAACAGAGGAGGGAGACATGCAAAAACCACGTCGGTATTAGATTTAAAACAAAATACCAGCCTTGGCTTGGTATTTTGTTTGTGGATACATTCAGAGATATTACGGAAAAATTCGCACCATCTTGGCCGTAAGAGCGCCGGTTTCAGCCGTCATCCCGTGTACCTCGACGGTCTGTCCAACTTTGAGGTTGGCTAAACTCGTCTCACCCGTGGCGGTCATAATCCTGGTTGCAGATTCTGAAACAACGACACGCTCTACCGCCCCATTATCTTTAACCATGAACCTGTTGCCTTCGATTTTTGAGATACTGCCAAATACACTTACCGTTCCGCTTGCATTGCCGTTCATCATCATATCCATGCCTCGCATCCGCTCCATCTTCATCACCTTCATACCCGTCATACCACCCTCGCTAGGCATCATGCCATCGGACATATGACGCATGAACATCACGTTTTCTCCTCTACCCATCATACCCTGCTTCATTATACCGGCACGCTTCATCCCCATGCGTGCTCCACAGCAAAAGACCGCGCCTAATACCAAGACCGCGACGACAACTTTTAACACACACCATGCAACGGAGTGAGTGCCGCAGCAAAGGCGGGAACAGATCCCAGACTTATTAGACATGACGGGTTGTGAAGCCATAGAAAAAAATTAGAGAGTAAAGAACAGCTTCAAGATAGCATGATCTTTGAAGCGTAACAATTCCGCGTATGCACCAAATTCGTGTCTTGATACGTAATTTTCTTTACCTCTAGATCTTCTCTGGAAGGATGGTAAGGTAGGACTCCTGTGGATCACGCAACCGATGCCGATCTTATTCGTTTAGCTCAACAAGGCGATAATGCCGCCTTGGCTTTTTTAATTGAGCGGTATTTTTCCTCAACCTATCGTTTCTTAGCGCGCATGATAAACGACCGCGCGATTGCGGAAGACCTGACTCAAGAAACGTTTATCAAGGCATGGAAATCCCTCTCGCGATTTGATGCCATGAAGGCATTTAAGCCTTGGCTGTTTTCGATTGCTCGCAATACGGCGATTGACTACGTACGTAAAAAACAGCCGTTTTCTTTTTCCTCGCTTGAGGACGAAGAAGATCAAGCCTTCACCGATTCCGTTACAGACCCACGACCTCTTCCCTCTTCACTCCTAGAGCATAAGGACCTGGGGAACCAACTCGCCCAAGCTCTTACCCATCTCTCCCCCGTTGCCCGATCGATCGTACTCATGCACGAAACCGAAGACCTCACCTTTCAAGAAATCGCAGACGCACTTAATGAGCCGTTAAACACCGTAAAAAGCCGCTATCGCCGCGCACTCCTCCTCCTCCAAACGAAGCTCACGCCTAACGGCGACCCGCTTCTTCCTGCATAAAATGCACCAAAATACCTTGTTTGCTCGTAATTCATTTCAAGATCCTTATGGATTCTTCCTCATTTTTACTCAACCAGCTCCCTCCTTACGAACCGCCGCCCGGCTTGTTTGAGAAAACCCTCGCCGCGATCGTACGCGCTCAAAAGCGTGCGCTCTATATGCGTTTTTCTCTTGCCCTCACAGGGCTTGTGGCGTGCATTGGCTATGGAGTGTGGTACTCCCACATGTTTCGGGCAGAACTCGAAACCTCTGCCTTTTTTGGATTTATCCAGCTGGCTATTTCAGATCCAGATATTTTATTTAGAAGCCTCACGGATTTTAGTTTAGGCCTTTTAGAGAGCCTACCCATCAATCTTTTGCTATTCGGCAGCATTACCACCCTGTGTCTCCTCGGCACACTTCACTTGCTCCAATCATTATCTCGTAAGCCAAACCTGTCTTTCCCTCGTCTCTCTCTCCACTAACGTGTATGCCTCCCCTTTCCCCTCTCTTATTTCGACGCTTCCTAATTGTCATCGCTCTCTTCATCCTCTTTCTTGGAAGTTTTGCCGTGGGCATTACGATTGGGGAACGGAAAGGTCAGCGCTTTTCTCATTGGTGTGAGAACTATCCTGGTATGGTTCCAGGTCGCCCCCCGGCTATGGATCGTAAGATGTTATTTACGGGCTCTCCTCTTCCGAGTGCGCATGGAGTATTTGGCACTGTTTTATCTACGCAAGGCAGGAGCATGATTATCCAAGGCAAAGACGGAAGAGAGGAAGCCGTTCTCATTACTCCGCAGACAAGTCTCCGCGTCGGACGTGAGAACCTAACCTTTCAACAACTTCCTCCTAACCTACAAGACATGGAAGCGGCTGTATTCGGCGTACCTACACCGACAGGACAGATGGAAGCTCGCTTGATTCGATTGTTCCCTCGTCGATAATTTTATCCCTTCTCAACTCGTATGAATGCGTTCACATGGATGTCTGGCCATAAACTCTGGATCGGGGTAGGACTCGCCGCGGCGATTGGTGGTGGGGTGTGGTGGAAACAAACACATAAGCCCGTGTTACCTTCACGCTATATCTTGGCAACCGTGAGCCGTGGCACGATTATTACGTCTGTCAAAGGGAGTGGTCAGGTGTCTGGGCAAAACCAACTTGAACTAAAACCTTTGGTATCAGGCGCGATTACCAAGATCTTGGTCCAATCGGGCCAGGAAGTAAAAGCCAACGATCCGTTGTTTGAGATTGACCAAAAAACCGCCCTCAAAACCATCCGCGATGCGACGCAGGCCGTAGCAGATGCACGTATTTCCTTATCATCTGCACAGCTTTCCCATAATAAACTTAAGCAACCACCCGAAGTGACCTCAGTCACTCAAGCGCAGAATAGTCTGAATCAAGCTCAGCGGGACTTACAAAAATTGCTGGAAGGCCCAAATATTTACGACCTGCAACAAGCGGAAGCGGAGCTAGCCTCGCTTAAGCAAAATATCCAGCTCTCTAGCGATGGAAAAACACCAAACGTGATTCGTGATGCGTATGACAGCGCTGTTCCAATATTGAAGGACATTGCCCAAACATTGCAGCAGGCACTGTACGATGCAGATACGATTATTGGCATTGACAATCCGAGCGCAAATGATGCCTACGAAAAACAGCTCTCCATTGCCGATTCCAGCAAACTTATTCAAGCCACAAATCAGTATCGACCCGTTAAGTTGGCTATCGAAGCCTTTAAACGCGAAGCTGAAGCGCTGACAGCCATGAATGAGGATCCCTTGAAGGTTGATGCAGCTCTTGTACGTGCCCAAGCCACAATAAATCTTACGACACCGTTTTTACAATCTGTTTACGATGCGTTATTGGCAAGCGTGCCTTCGCCCACCTTTAGTCAGAGCACCCTTACTTCTTTGCAAGGCACTATACAAAGTGATCACAGCGACGTTGTCGGCAAATCCACCACCATCACAAATCAAATCCAAAGCTTAGCTGATGCAAAAAAATCCTTTCATACGGCTCAGTTGAACGTACAAAAATCTCAGGCTTCACTCGATAAACTTAAAGCCGGAACAGATCCAAAAGATATTGCCACGGCACAAGATAAAGTTCTTGCTGCACAACAAGCGTTAGACAAACTAAAGAAAGGGACAGATAGCGTCGATCTCGCGTTATCACTTAACACGGTTGAGCAGCGTCGCTCGGCATTAACAGAAGCGCAGCATAAGCTTGCAGACGCTCAACTGGCTCTTAAGGATTATACGGTGCGCGCTCCATTTGATGGGTTGGTGGCAAATATTACAGCTCATGTCTCTGACCAAGCCTCTGCCTCTACGATCTTGGCGACCCTAGTCACACCGACGAAGCTTGCACAAATCTCCCTAAATGAAGTGGATGCCACGAAGATTAAGGTTGGACAAAAAGCCACACTTACCTTTGATGCGATCCCAGATTTAACGATTGCCGGGAGTGTCTACGAAGTGAACCCTCTTGGGACCGTAACGCAAGGTGTTGTGAACTATACGGTTAAAGTCGCGTTTCAAACCCAAGATGAACGGATAAAGTCTGGCATGAGTGCATCTGTCGCGATTATCACTGAAGCGAAGGCCGATGTACTTATGTTACCGAATGCAGCGGTCCGCTTACAGGGATCAAACTCAACGGTACAAACGCTTGCCACCGTTAAAGAAGATGAGCTATCCGCAAGCCAAGGCGTATTATCAGACAGCACCCCCCAAACACAGGTGATCGACATAGGAATTGCTAATGACGAGAATACAGAAATCATCCGGGGATTAGCTGAAGGCGATCGAGTTATCTTGCGCACTATTGATCCAAATACAACAACCGCCGCAAGAACAACGACACAAACAACCGGCGGTTTACGGGTGCCCGGTTTAGGTGGCACAGGCGTTGGGGGAGGCGGAGGAAACTTTATCCGCGCGGGAGGGGCAGCAGCGCCCGGGAGATAACATATGAGCTTGATTGTCTTAGACAACATCGTAAAAGAATACGGAAACGGAAAAGAAGTCTCACGCATCTTAAAGGGTGTCTCATTTACGATTGAAGCGGGAGAATTTGTGGCAATCATGGGGCCGTCTGGATCGGGCAAATCAACATTGATGCATATTCTTGGAGCGCTCGACACGCCAACATCTGGGACATACATGTTAGATGGACAAAATGTTTCTACCCTCTCTGCTGACGAACTCGCAACGATCCGCAAACAGAAAATCGGTTTTGTGTTTCAAGCGTTCCACCTTCTCCCTCGAGCCACAGCGCTTCGTAATGTGGCCCTACCGCTCGTATATGCAAATGTGGGTCGTGCTCAGCGTGAAGAAAAAGCTCGAAAATGCTTGCTCGCCGCTGGACTGGATGAATCCCGACACCTGAACCTGTCTAACCAATTATCTGGTGGGCAAATGCAACGTGTCGCCATTGCGCGTTCGCTTGTGAACGATCCAACCATTATCTTAGCGGATGAACCAACGGGGAACCTTGATTCAAAAACAGGTGATCTCGTTCTCGGAACATTTCAGGAGCTCCATAAACAGGGTAGAACGATTATTCTTATCACCCATGAACCGTACGTCGCCGAACACGCACAGCGAATCCTTATGATTAAGGATGGATACTTAGTTGAAGATCGTGCGAATACCGCTCCTCGCCTACAAACAACCTCTGTATGATGACACGTGATTTATTCGAGGAGATTTATCTTGGTGTATCTTCCAACAAGATTCGCTCAGGACTTACCATGCTCGGCATCGTGATTGGAATTGGGTCAGTGATTGCGATGTTATCCGTCGGACAAGGCGCGAAAGCGCAGATCGAAGCGAATATTCAATCGATTGGCTCAAACCTCCTGCTGGTGATGCCCGGCGCACAGCGTGGCGTCGGAACGGCGGTAAACACAGGACGCGGATCCTCGCAGACATTAACTAGTGAGGATGCGGAGGCGGTTAAAACCCTTCCAAACGTAGCCGCAATAGCTCCGGAGCTGTCACGACGCTATCAGGTCACGGCGCGAGGCAAAAATACGAATACCCAAATCGTGGGAACGGGTCCTGGATATCTTCAGGTGCGAAATGTGACGATGGACCTTGGATCTTTTTTTAGCGAGAACCAAGTCACATCGCGAGCAAAAGTTGCGGTTCTAGGCCCAACCACACGCGATGATTTGTTTGGCGTGGACAGCACGCCGATTGGACAAAGTATCCGCGTGAACGGTGTTGATTTTACGGTCATTGGTATTACAAAGGCGAAAGGCGGCTCTGGCTTTGCCAACCAAGACGACACGATCTTCGTTCCCCTCTCAAGCATGCAAGTGTTTTTAAGTGGGGGAAGGTTTGTAAGCACCATCAGCATCCAAGCGCAGGACCAAAGATCTATGACCTCTATTCAAGAAGCGGTTACCAGCCTCTTGCTTGATCGCCACAATATCTCAAATCCACTCCAAGCGGACTTTAGCGTCCTTAACCAATCGGATTTGGTCAGCGCCGCTTCGAGCATTACGGACACCTTTACGACTCTCCTTGCGTCTATTGCGGGCATCTCTTTACTCGTAGGAGGGATTGGCATTATGAATATGATGCTCACGACCGTGACCGAGCGCACACGCGAGATCGGGCTGCGACAAGCGATTGGCGCAGAGAAACAGGCTATCGTCGGCCAGTTCTTGGGAGAAGCCGTGTTGTTAACGGTGCTTGGGGGGTTGATCGGGGTGATTTTGGGCTACGGGGCATCACAGCTCATTAGCCGCCTGGCACAGACACCCACGACCGTTTCAGGCTCTTCGGTCGCTCTCGCGTTTAGCGTGTCCGCATTGATTGGACTCGTGTTTGGCTTCTATCCCGCTCAGCGGGCAGCTAAACTTAATCCGATTGAAGCGCTGCGCTTTGAGTAAGTCACTTATTTATTTTTATTTTATTTTATGCAAAAGAATCTCATCACTCCTCTTATCGTCGGTGCTCTTGTGATTGGTGGAGGATCATTTTACGGCGGGATGCAATATCAGAAATCTCAGATGCCTGCTGCAGGACAGGGGCAATTCGCACGCGGGCAAGGAAATGGAGGCATGCGTGTCATGGGCGCGGGTGGGGCAGGCGGCGCTGGACGGGGCACAAACGGTGGAGCAGGTGGATTTATCGCCGGAGAAGTTATCTCCAAAGACAC
>JBPOJM010000033.1:0-13389 GCA_052033585.1 Patescibacteria group bacterium
AGCCCGATCGATGGCTCATCCAAAATATAAATGACGCCGGATAATTCTGAACCGAGTTGAGCCGCTAAACGGACACGCTGCGCTTCTCCACCGGAGAGGGACATGGCAGAGCGATCAAGCGTAAGGTAATTCAAACCAACGTCGATGAGGTTTTGCAAACGACGGGAAATTTCTGCAGAGATTTGATCGACCACGAGACGCTCACGTTCTGTGAACCCCTGGGAGTCGACTTCTTTGGTGGCTTTGATGCGCGCGATTTTTGAGGGACGAACTTTGACAGGACCACGGCCTAAGCCTTTAAAGAAGGTGATGGTGTCGTCCAATGGAACGGAGACGATATCGGCGATGGATTTGTCGGCGACCGTGACTCCGAGCGCTTCGGGGCGGAGACGCTTGCCTTCACAGTTTGGACAGGTGAGCACGCGCATGTAGGCCTCGATTTCTTTTTGAATGTATTCGGAATCCGTATCCTTGTATTTTTCTTCTAACATGGTGACGAGGCCACCAAAACGCATGATTTTTCCTTCGATGTCGTAGGTGGTGTCTCCGGTTCCATCCATGAGGACACGTAACGCTTTCGCGGAGAAGCTTGCGACGGGTTCGTGTACAGAAAAGCCATGCTTCTCTCCGACACGCTCCAATAACTTCAATTGGCCATTCTGGTTGCCAGCAATGCGCGTGAGAGGCTTGATCGCGCCCTGAGCAATCGTTAAACGCTTGTTTGGAATCACTAAATCAGGCTCTAAGACGAGCTTGGTGCCAAGACCAGTACAGGCAGGGCAGGCGCCGTGAGGAGAGTTGAAGGAAAAGAGGCGCGGCTCAAGACTAGGGAGTGAAATATTACAGTGGGCACAGAAGAGAGACTGCGAGAACAACATGTCTTCGCCGGTTTCTTCGATGAGAGCCATGAGCAATCCGTTCCCGAGTTCAAGGGCCTGCTTCACCGTTTCGAGTAAGGGCTCAATGACCATGCTCGTGTTTTGGTCGAGTTTCGTAATGATGACCTCAATCGTGTGCTCTTTCGTCTTGTCGATACGTGTACGAAGCAATTCATCGATATCAACCAGCGTGCCATCAAACCTCACCTCACGATACCCGGCATTGCGTGCAGCCTGCAACACAACTTTATGCTCCCCTTTTTGTTCACGCACCATGGGGGCGAGCAAAATGATCGCCGATGAATGCGTGAGACTTAAAACTTTTTCTGCGATCGCTCGAGGTGGCTGTTCCATCACGGGGGAATGACACTTCACGCAATGTGCGCGACCGGCGCGAGAGAAGAGGATGCGTAAGAAATCATAGATCTCCGTGACGGTTCCAACGGTTGAACGCGGATTGTTGGACGCGGATTTTTGATCAATGGCAATTGTGGGAGAAAGACCCGTGATCTCATCTACATCTGGCTTATCTTGCAACTCCAAAAACTGCCGTGCGTACGAGGAGAGACTCTCCATGTAGCGGCGCTGGCCTTCCGCGTGGATGGTATCAAAGGCAAGGGATGATTTTCCTGAGCCCGATAAGCCTGTTACCACGATAAACTGTCCTTTCGGAAGATCGATCGAGATGTTTTTAAGGTTATGAACGCGGGCTCCTTTGATGGAAATCATGGAGCGGTCTCCAAAGCTATGGCTTGGAGAAGCAGAACGTTTAGGCATGTTGGCGGCGAGACTATCATGTTTCGCCGCCAGGGGCAAGAGGACAACCTATTAGCGCGCGGGGGCGGGCGTCGCCGGCGCGACAGGTGTTACAAGGTAATCAGAATTTGTGGGAACACAGCGAACTCCTCGGCAGGCGCTTTCTGCCGGCCCGCCACAAGGACCGGCACACGCTCGCAGACATTCCTGAACTCCAGCTACTCCTTCTTGGGTACAACCTGTGACGCGATGAACAGTTACTGGATCTCCCTGACAACGAAAACGACATTGCAATGCAGGCGCTGTGGGCGGAGCTGAACGCAGGGTCGCGGGACGTTGACAGAAATATTCAAGGTCGTTCGGATTCTCAAGACGACCCGATGGGCGCACGAACGGAGCGCACACGAGTCCGGTCTGACAGGAGATCCGTCTTGTCCCTCCGTTATTGCCCGTAGCCTGATGCTGCCCCTGAACGCGAAGGTTGGGTGGATCAACAAGATCACACCCTGTACCGGAACATTGACACTGATCGCCTTCTCTCCCCAGGGAGCATTCCGTGCGACCAGCCAAAGATCCGGACAGTCGGCTGTTATATATACAAGCAGCTGTTGGGCCCAGAGCTCTCACACATTCACTATCAAGCCTGCAAACAGGACGTGATACTCCTTCTGGTCTGATTGGAGCGCCTGTTTGTACGCCTCCACCGGCACCGCCATAGCTTAAGGCAACACATTTCCAATCATCTTGCTGGAACTGACAGACAGTGCCATTTTGACACACCCCTGATCCACTACCGCGGTTATTGGTATCGCTTAAATATGCCCCTGTATTCGTCTCGCTCGGGTTTGTCATGACTTCACAGCAGCTTCCCGTACACTTACAGCGCTGACCTTCACTTAAATCAGAACAAACCCCCTCTGTCTGCGTATGCATAAAACAAATCCCACTCTGACATTCTTGGTCATAAGCACAGGGTTGGCCTTTTGCTATAGCCCCCGCTCTCCCCGCCCCTGTGCGGCGGACACGAGCTTCTTGCGCAGGATTTCCACATGCATTCGATATAACCGTCGGAGCGGTGAGAGGAATAGCTTTTGGTGTGATCGGCTGGATATTTGGTAACTTAAGAGAAAGCGTATTTGGGTTGACGGTAGATAAAATGAAATACGAACCCAGAACCAGAAGAAGACCAATGATCGCGTCTTGAATGATGGTTTTTCCCGCCCCCACATCATCTGCGGCCGATCCTAACAAGTATCGAAAGCCTCCGTACACGATCATGATCACGGCAGCTGTGCCGGCAATACCAATGGCATACCGATATACAAGAGCGATGTACCCTCCAAGATCGCTTACCTCGGTTACTCCATCAATTGGCTGGGAGAGGGTAAGCGGAACGGCGTCACGATTGGCAGAAACAGGCTCGTCCACTTGCGCAGTGGGCGGAGTAGGAACCGTTGGTGTTGTGGCCGCCGCAGGTGCCACACAACTAGGCTGGCGAGCTGGGTCAGGGCGCATTCCTGCGGTTACTGGGGCGGTTGGGCTGGCGCAACGAGCCGCACAGCTTTGAACACAGCTAGCTGAGGAGGCGGCGATGGTTGGACAATGGTCGTTTGTTTGTACGGTCACCGGAGCGCCTTGGGCGCCCGCCCCAGGTACACACGTACAGGAGCACACGGGCGAGCTTGGATCCGTTCCATCTGGAGTAAACACGGCGGGACCTCGGCAAGTAAATGCGGGCGTCCCCAAGCTATTGCACGCAGAGACGACAGCTGGAGTCGTCCCCTGCGCTGGCGCGCCTGTGCAACGTTTTTGGCAGTCAGCATCAGTTGCTACGTTCGTGTCTGTTACTACCCGTGTCTCCGTGCCGCGCACGCAGGTAATGGCACAGCCACGTGCCCAAATCAATGACGGTAATGCACCTCCTAGCAGACTAAACGTCAGCAAAAAAATGGACGCGAGACGCTTAAAAAATGACATAATATATTATAGAGAAGTGGGAGCCGCTAAAAACTTCTTGATCAAAAATTCTAACGTTTTGCTATCAAGCGCTCCTTGGATGCGGATTCCATTAAAGAAAAAGGTGGGCGTACCTTCAACGCCTGCGCGCAGCCCGTCTGCAATCTCTCCCTGGATACGGTCTTGGTAGCGCTTTTCTTTGTAGCACTGATCAAACGAGGGCACATTTAACCCTACTTCTTGGGCGTAGCGACGGAGGTCTTCATCTTCCTGCTGATCCTGCGTGGCGAACAACTTGTCATGATAGGGCCAGTACAAGCCTTGCTCATGAGCGCAACGCGCAGCTAGAGCAGCAGCGGTTGCGCGAGGGTGGAGCGAATCAACGGGAAAATCCCGAGCGATGAAATAGATTTGGTCTTGGTAGCGCTGGATAAGTTCACGAACCGCGGGAAAAGAATCGCGGCAATAGGGACAGCCAAAATCTAAGAATTCTACGATCACGAGTTTCGCGGCAGGATTTCCCAAGGCAGGTGCAGAGGTTGGCTGGAGACGAAGCAGATCTTCCTCGGTGACCTTCTGATTCGCAATAGCCGAACTGAGGGAGGCTTCTAAGCGCTGATCCAACAGCGGGTTAGAATCCCCGGAACGGATGGCGCGATAGTACTGGATTAAATAATAACTAAACCAACCAATTATAAGGGCAAAGAGGGTGATGATCCCCCATTTCACAAAACCCCACCCGCTTACATGAAAGGACATAGCATTATAAGCATCAGGCGTCTGGAATGAGGCGACTGGAATAAAAATTCCATTCCCATGACCCCACGCATGCTGTTTTAGCAAATAGTAGCATGCATTGACCTATCTGTCTCTTCAGGGTAACGTTTCTGTGTTATGCGACAAACCATTTTGGCGGTAGCCATGATTTTGATCTCCGTCTTGTTGTCGGCGGCGATTTTACTTCAGCAACGTAGCTCCGGCTTAGGGGTGGCTTTTGGCGGTGATGGCAATGTCTTTCGCACCAAACGTGGCTTAGAAAAAGGCTTATTTTACGCAACCATTGCGCTCGTGTGCTTATTCATTGGCACGGCCATCTTGAATTTAGTGTTAGCGTAAAGATCCCTGGGTTCAAGCGGTCAGGTACGTCCTTTTGACTTTATCTTTCCATGTCTAACTGGCTTTCTCCCCTCCGCACGTGGTGGCAGCGCCTGTTTTTTTGGCAGCAACGGAAGACTGGTTCAGAAGAATTTCAACCCCACGCACATCATGATCATGCGCTTGTTTTGGCTGCGAAAGAACCGTCAATAAGGAACTGGCGCAAGGTACGTTTTTTACATTATGTTCTTAAAGGACGTGAACGTCAGCTTTTTTGGATAAGTATTGCGGTCATGGTAATCGCATTGGGGGCGGGCTCGATCCTCCTTATCCGTCCACATGTGATACGGGTTCCCGCGCGTGGCGGAACGGTTACCGAAGCCCTGATTGGCAGTCCTCGCCTGATCAATCCTCTTTACGCTCCTCTCAATGACGTTGACCGTGATTTGTGTTCTCTGATTTATTCCGGTTTGTTTCGCGTGAATTCGGCTCTAGAGCCGGAACCAGATCTCGTTCACACGTATCGCTGGAGCGAGGATGGCAAAATGTTGGAAGTTACCCTGCGGAAGGATGTGCGTTTTCATGATGGCGTGCCCGTGACGGCTGATGATGTCATCTTTACGTACCAACGCGTCCTTGACCCACGTTGGCGCAGTCCGCTCACGAATGGATTTAAGGGATTGCGGCAGGTCATTCGCGTTGATGAATCAACGATTCAATTTCAGCTGGAAGCTCCAAACCCCAACCTCCTCATGGAGCTGACGCTTGGGATTTTGCCGACACATATCTGGGAAGGGACGCAGGGGGCGACGGCGGCGCTGGCGGAAGCAAACCTTAAGCCGATTGGATCTGGACCATACCGTCTAGAGTCTTTAAAACGAGATGCTAAGGGAAATATATTAAGTTTTACCCTGACACGTTTTCCTCAGTATTACGGCTACGCACCGTATATTGATACCTGGCAGTTTCGTTTTTATGGTGATCGTCCTCAAGCGCACGACGCCCTCCAGACCAACCAGGTAGATGCGGTTGCGTTTGTGCCCTGGAAAGATTTGACTGACATAAAACACGGAAATATTCAAAGCTCAACCCTGGAACTTCCTCAAGAAACGATTGCGTTTTTTAACATTAAAGACAACCTCTTAAAAGATCTGCGCATCCGCCAAGCCCTGAGCATGGCGATTGACCGGCGGGAACTACAGGAACTTATCGGCTCTAATGCCAACGTGGCGAGCTCGCCTTTTCCTTTTCTAGAAGCAACTTCTACACAAGCAGGCGACCTAGATGGTGCGCGCGTGCTTTTAAATAGTTTGGGCTGGCGTTTACCTGCTAATGGATCTGTGCGTGTGTATGAAGCACCTACGACGCCAACGCGTGGAACAACGACGGTCACCCCTCCTAAGCCTGCCGCGAGTTCGACAGAGCTTGCCATTACAATTGACCTTCCTGATCAGGCGGACTTGATTAAAGTCGCAGAACTTCTTAAGCGTCGTTGGTCGTTGATTGGGGCGCGTGTTGAGATGCGTGTGCATCCGGCAAGCGATTTATTGCGCCAAGCGTTAGACAAACGTGATTACCAAGTTTTGGTTTGGAATGTCCTTCTTCCCCCTACGCAAGATATTTCTCCTTTCTGGGCGAGTAGCCAGATTACAAACCAGGGATTGAACCTCGCGAATTTAGCGGATCGTGAGGTCGACAAAGCTCTGGAAACCATTCAGTCCGCCACGACCACTCCGGCATTAGAATCCGCACGTCAGACGTTGTCACAAGCCATTTTAAAACAGACACCTGCCTTATTCCTCTTGCGTCCTGCGTATGCGTATCTTATTTCGCAAGATGTAAAAGGCGTGCAGCCTATGCGCCTCAGCAAACCTTCCGATCGATTATTACAGGCCAGCAGCTGGTATATTGAGACGGATTGGAAGTGGAGATAGTTTAAAACAAAATAGCTCGTGTTAAGTTTATTTAACAGCGAGCCGACGAGAGAAGGAGCCACTCTTACTTGGACTTCGGTGGAGACACCTCCACCACCCGCCCGTCACGAAAGCTAAAGGCGGGTAGACCCGCGTCATGAAGTCTGCTGACGGCCGCGCGAGCAGCGGCTTGGACGCCGGTGGTGACAGCCTCTGGATCCCAGGCGATCTCAGGGATCGGGGGCGGCCAGGTCGGAATTCGAGCCTTCGTCATGGGAGACCTCCACGAGGAGGATATAAGGGACGGGCTTGTTAGACAAGCTCGAGTTTGTGCAGAGGCTTTAACAACCTGTCTTAAAAACAAAAATACCTCGTCCATCCGAGTTTTTTTGTATTCGCTTCGTCTCATCTGACAAGGTTTGTTATCACGTGAGGAAAGCGCCGGTCGAGAAACCTGACAGGCTAGACGATTAGGAAAAAATTCGCCAGACATGTAGTGTTAACGCCTATTATCAGACCAGAAAATAAAAAATCAGCGTCTCCCTCTCCCTCTAGATACGACAAAACCGCCTTGCGGCGGTTTTTGTTCTTGGTGGGCGAGGAGGGACTCGAACCCTCATGACCTTGCGATCGCTGGTACCTGAAACCAGTGCGTCTACCAGTTCCGCCACTCGCCCCCGAAGCACATACATTTGGCGAATACCTTCGTTGGATGTTGCGGTGCTCAACGTCGCGCGTTTAAGTACGACTTACTCCGCGACCTATTTGCTCATCCAGGGAATGAGCAAAGCCTCGGTCTTCATCCTACGAACGAGAGGATCATGCCGCATCCTATCAAGCGGGTCAAGCGGTTGACGACTTTGGCTATTTATGCTATTATTAACGCGAGTTTCGTGTTGGACGCCTTTCGTGTGACCTTGTTTTCTTGGCTAGGTTGAGCGAAAGTCGTGACAGACCGTGTTACGTATTTGGAGGGAGTTGCTCCGCCAAATCCGTTTCTCAAAAGGTGTTTTTCATCTACTGCTAAATCTATCTTGTTTTTCTTTCGCGTTCATATCAATGACTGCGTGCGTGTTTTTGCCTGTATCGGACAATCCGCGATCCGCCCCTGTCATGCCATTGATGAATTGCTTTTTTCTCTCAGAAAATTATGACTCCTACACATCCTACACCAGCTCCATCTGGTTCCTTTCGCGGTGGCAGCACGCCTCCACCCCGCCCTCCTGCCTCCTCATTCCGACGACCGATGCGCAGCCATGGACCAAAACGTCCACGCATTGATGCGCCGGTGAAGACGGGCGTTGTGTTTGCAAAACCAGCCCAAGACTTTCGTCCACGCCAAGCCACCCACCCAGCCGCACCCCGCGGAGCCAATTTTGATACGCGTGGATCCCTTAAACAGGGCTTTGCCAAAGAAGAGCGTGGCACGAGTGACCGCCAAGAAGTCGACCGTCGCAAACGCGGACCATCCATGGGTGGCGCGTTCGCGTCTGCACCTCGCATGAGCACATTTAAACATAAGCCCTTCCGTAAAACGGGGGTTGATGAAGACCTTCTTCACAAGGAAAGCCAACGCCTTAGGATTGCGGTCTTGGGTGGTAACGAAGAAGTCGGCCGCAACATGACCATGCTCGAATTTGGCAATGACATTTTGCTTATCGACATGGGTCTCCAATTTCCGGATGACGACATGCCCGGCGTTGATTACATCGTGCCAAATATTTCTTGCTTGAAAGGCAAGGAAAAAAATATCCGCGGTGTCATTATCACGCATGCCCACTATGACCACATTGGTGGCATCCCTCATCTTATTCCTCAGTTAGGAAATCCTCCTGTCTTTGGTACCGATCTTAGCTGTGGCATCATCCAAAAACGCCAAGAAGACCATCGCAATGCACCCGCTCTTAACCTGTATTCTGTTACGTATAATGATGTCTTGCAGTTAGGTGCTTTTAAGGTGGAGTTCTTTGGGGTGGCACACTCTGTCCCCTCTTCTATGGGTGTCATTATCAACACCCCGGCGGGGATTGTGGTACACACGGGAGACTTTAAGCTTGACCCAGGACCTGGCTCACAATCTATCCAAGAAACGGAAAAGATTAAGAACCTCGCGAACCGCCATGTCTTGGCGCTCATGTGTGACTCGACGAATGCCTCGAAACCTGGAAAGCAATTGCCAGAAATTGACATTCAAAACAACATTGATGAAATCATCGCCAACTCTAAAGGCCGTGTGATTATTGGAACCTTTGCGTCCATGATTGCACGTGTCCAGCAGATTATTAAGGCCTGTGAACGTCAGCATCGCAAGGTGGCGATTGAAGGGTTCTCCATGCGTTCTAATATCATGATTGCTCAGCAATTGGGCTACATGGATATTCAAAAAGGAACGCTGATTGAAACCAAAGACATCCACAAATATGATCGTGAAAAAACGGCGGTCATTTGTACCGGTGCCCAAGGCGAAGAACGCGCAGCGCTCATGCGGATCGCGAACCGAGAACATCCCATTATTTCGATTGAACCTGGGGATACCGTCGTCTTCTCCTCTTCTGTCATTCCTGGCAATGAACGTTCGGTGCAACGTGTGAAAGACACACTTTACCGTGAAGGCGCGGAAGTCATTCACTACAAGATGATGGATGTGCATGCAGGTGGTCATGCTCAGCAGGATGATTTAAAAGAAATGCATGACATGATCAAGCCAAAATACTTGATTCCGATCGAAGGGCACTACTCATTCTTGTGCGATCACGCCAAGACAGCTATAGACAACGGATTCCCAGAAAAGAACATCTTTATTGCTGATAACGGCCAAATCATGGAGTTTGATATCCACGGTAATGGAATGTTAACCAATAAAAAGGTCTCGACGGATTATGTGTTCGTGGATGGACTCGGTGTTGGAAATACCAACCAGATCGTCTTACGTGACCGTCAGCAGCTTTCTAGCGAAGGGGTCGTGATTGCCGTCGCCGTCATTGATGGCAAGACGGGTGTTCCGCAAGCCTTGCCGGATATCATCTCGCGCGGCTTTGTCTACATGAAGGAACACCAAGAACTCATCATGCAGGCACGCCAAAAAGCGAATGCGATCTTAAAGAGTGCTGCGCCTGACCCAAAGGTATCGTCTCCGAATGGGACGTACCTGAAAGACAAATTACGCGATGAATTAGGCGAATTCCTCTTCATTAAGACGGAGCAGCGGCCGATGGTGATTCCGGTGATTATCGAAGTCTAACGACGAAAGACGAGCCTGATGGCTCGTCTTTCATATCCTCCTGAAGACACCTTATGTCCTCGGGAGAATGCTCGTTTAAGGACTAAACGAGCAGTAATGGAAGGAGCTGGCAGATGATGCGGACTTCTGGAAATAAGATTTCGAGAGCACGCGACGCCGAGGTCACACTCCCTCTTACTTAGGGAAGAAAGGCTGGAATGAGCAGATTCGGGTGACGGGTCACGGGAGACTTAAGGTAAAGCTTAATATCCTTCTGTCCATACGCGAAGCGCAGACACGGAACAGCCGAACTGCTTCTGCTCTGACCATAGCCGTGCAGACCAGGGAGCCAGAGCCCTAGACGTTTCGGGTGCGCGACATCTCTCACCCACGTCGGGTGCTCAGCCGCCATAAAAAGCACCGCACAACCAGGCGCATGTTCACGAGAGGGTATACGAGAGATCAGCTTCCCTGCGTTCGCGTTAAGTTGCATACGTACCCAACGCAACGTATACGGGCTGAATTTACTTACCGGCCGAATGATCGCGGCGGGTTCCTTGGCGTGGTGGTGAGGAGGCTGGTAGTAAGGTTCCGGATTTACGAGGGAGAGATGGCGAGCATCGCTGTTCATGCTCAGCATACCTCGCCAGTCGGGATGCTGATCCATGAGCCACTCGAATGAGAAGTCGAAGGTATGCTGGAGAGTATCAAGGGTGGCCTCCAACACCACCACCGTCTGATCATCATTCGGATCAAAGTCCGGAGGCATTTCAGAGCTACACCAAGCGAATCGATTCAGGTCGATCCCCTTCATGGCGCACCGCTCTTTAAAAGACGCGAGCACGGTATCAACCCTCGAGAACACGTCATGGATGATCAAACGTTCCGCAAACTGTTCCATCCACCACTTCATGAGCTCATCATCTCCCATGAGCTTCTTAAACTGAGCCGCGCTGCCTCCGAACTGGATAAACCTTTCGTAAAATGCCGTCATCTCGCGCTTGCTCACTTCCGTCGATGGAATACGCATATGTTCCTCCTTTGAAAGATGCGTTGGTGACTTGTTCGAGTTCACATCCTCGAACAAATAAGGATATCGTGGCACGACTCTTTTGTGTAGTATTTACTGTACAAAATGTAATGTGGATACTAATATTTGCTTATTTTAGCTAAATACAGTATTATATTGTTGTAGATATTTTACTACATTATTTTTTCTTCCCCGCTACCCGTCATTCTGAACGCAATTCGATGGAGTGAGGAATCTCGACCGGAACAGGTAGCCCATTCGCTACTTGTTTGGCTGCGAGATCCCTCACTGCGCCACGTCGTTCGCGAACGACGTGGCGGGATGGCGAAACAAAAGCACCCTATGGAACTCACCCAAGTCCTCCAATCTTTCGGCCTTAAAACTAAAGAAGCGCATATCTATCTTGCGATGCTTGAGTTAGGCGAAGCGTCAGCGCAGGATATTGCTTCTAAAGCCGGCATTCAGCGAACAAATTTTTATGATGTGTTGCCGAAGTTGTTGGAGCTTGAGCTTATTAAGCAGATGAAGCGTGGTCGTAAGCAACTCTTTCTCGCTTTGGACCCGGATGAACTTTTGAAAATCCAAGAACGACGGCTCGAACAACTCAAAACCGCTCTCCCCCGCTTTAAAGCGATTACCAATGCTCCGGCGGACAAGCCGAGTGTGTTTTATTATGATGGGGTAAGTGGGGTGAAGCAGGTGTATGAGCACATGTTGTTACACAAAGGAAACATCGAACTCTTTACTACGCCGAGCTTCGTTTCAAAGGAACAACTCAATCTGTTAAAAGAACATGTACCTCAACGCGTGGCACGTGGCAATTTTTTACGCATGATTGCAGAAGTTTCGCCTGAGAATGTCATGCTCCAAAAACGTGATAAAGGCGAATTGCGTGAAACGCGCTTGCTCCCGCAGGATTTATACCATTCAAATGTTGAGATTGGTCTGTACGGTAATCGAGTATATATTGTTGATTTTCGTCAGGTCTTTGGCATGGAGATTGAATCGCGAGACATTGCGACCGTTCTTAAACAGATTTTTGAGATTGTGTGGGGGAGTGGGAAGGTTATAAGTCTAAAATAATATGAGATATAAAAACCCTCCGAAAATATCGGAGGGTTTTTATGCATTCTCTTTCGTCTTTGGGAAAACACGAAACGGAATGGAGAGCGAAGAGTATCTTCGCGAGGAGGAAAAAGGTGCGCTGAACGGGGTCTAGGGACAGTACGGAGTGCTCATGAGCCGCCGATAGTCGATCGCTGAAGCAGCTCCTTCCTGGGAGAAGGGAACGATGACACGCGGCTGATTGGGGATGGTGGAGAATACCCACAGCATGGCATCGCCTTCGTTGATCCGAGCAGTAGTCGCCACCTTGATCCGAACCCCGCTCGACTCCCAGTTGACCGAGTCCACATACCCACTACCCAGATCCTGGGTCACGAGACAGTTGGTCTGGCCGTTTACCGTTACTTTTTGCAGACGGTAGGTGGGGCGGGTGGAAGAGCTCCAGACCGAGCGATCCAGGTACACTGAAGAAGCGGTGACCGTGAAGGAAGCGTGGCGCTGACCGGCACTCGAGAGTAGGGCGAGAATCAGGGCGATGCCGGTGCAACCCCATACTGTCAACGAAAAATTTTTGTCAGACACGCTTCCTCCTTGCCTGCGCGGGGGTTATTTCCACGCAAGGAATTATTCTATCGCATTATGCGAAAAAATCAAGTGAGAGTGGACGAAAGAGGGCTAGCTCGCTACCATTCGGACAATATGCAAGATCTTGTGTTTTCTGGGGTACAGCCGACGAGCGGGCTCCACATTGGCAACTATATTGGGGCGTTGAAGCAGTGGATTGAGCTTCAGCATCGCTATCCGTGTTTGTTTTGTATTGTAGATTTGCATGCGATTACGGTGCCACAGGAGCCGGCGGAGCTCAGGAAGAATATCTTGGAGGCTGCGGCCACATATCTGGCGATTGGGGTGAATCCAGAGCGATCGACGATCTATGTACAAAGCGAAGTACCGGAGCATGCAGAACTGTCTTGGATCTTGAGCACGATGGCCAAGATTGGGCAGATGGAACGCATGACACAGTACAAAGACAAGTCGCAAAAGTATGGTGACAAGGTAGGGCTTGGGTTGTTTAGCTATCCGGTCTTGATGGCCGCTGATATTCTTTTGTATGACACGACGGTGGTGCCGGTGGGTGATGATCAGATGCAACACATTGAATTAGCCCGTGACTTGGCAGACCGTTTTAATCATCAATTTGGACCGACGTTTACGCTTCCAGAGATCTACGTGCAAAAACATGGAGCGCGGATTATGAGTTTGCAGGATGCGAGCAAAAAGATGAGTAAGAGCGATATATCTGAATTGAGCAAGATTACGCTCACCGATGATGCGGATACGATCCGGAAAAAGATTATGAAAGCGGTGACGGATACGGAACCGGGTGTCACGTTTGATATCGAAAAGAAACCGGCGGTCGCGAATCTGATGACGATCTATCATCAATTATCGGGCAAGACATTGGAGGAGATTGAA
>JBPOJM010000015.1:0-9432 GCA_052033585.1 Patescibacteria group bacterium
TGATCTGCGTAAAGCGCAACCAACTATCGAGCGTCCGTTCTACGAATACATTCAAGGCATGTGCTCCTTGTCCTCCTCCATAGACACAGACAATAGACTGATGCGGGTTGAGTCCAAATGTCTTCGCCGCAACTTCACGCGTCGGGAGAGCGATATGGGCGTACCGCATAGGTGTGATCAACGGTTCATCACTTACCCGTTCGCCAAAGGGACGCTTCTCGTATTCAAATGAGGTTGTAACACTGATACAGCGCTCTGCAATCAAGCGATTCGCCAGACCTGGCTCAAGATCGAGTTGATGCGCAAAGCATGGAATGTGTTTTGCCGCAGCCACTTGGATAACAGGAACGGCCGTAAACCCTCCAACGGTCACAATCGCGTCGGGTTTTACATGTTCCACCAATTGCCTAGCCATCTTACGCGCCTGTACCCATTGGTACGGAAAGGTGATCCAGTCCAGAGAAGGATAGCGTGGCCATTTAGCAACCACTAAGGGAAAAAATGCTATACCCTGCGCTTCGACTAACGTTTTTTCAGGACCGTTTGGCGTCCCGATCCAGCCGCACGTAAGTTGCCGTGGCCCATGACGCTTCAACGCTTGAGCGACCGCCAAGAGAGGGGCGACCGGCCCCAAGCTCCCTCCCCCCGCAAAAACAATATTCATAAGTTAGCGCACCCGAACATTATTACTACGCGGAATACCGGCTAAGAGCCCAAGGGCAGCCAAAAGTGAAACCATGGCAGAACCCCCATGAGAAATTAAGGGGAGAGTGACACCGGTCATCGGCATTAATCCGGTCATGGAACCGACGTTCAAAAATAATTGCACCGCGATCCAGACACCAACCCCAGCTGCAATATACCGACCAAATGGATCGCGTGCTTCTCGTGAGATCGTAAAACAGCGCCAAATCAAGCCCGCGAACACTAGCAAGAGCGCAAGCATAATCACGAAGCCCAGCTCCTCTGCAATCACGGCAGAGATCGAGTCTGCCTCGACTTCTGGAAGATATAAAAACTTTTGGCGTGAGTGGCCATATCCGAGGCCAAACCATCCCCCGGATCCAACCGCTAAGATCGCCTGGTTAATGTGGTAGCCCACACCCAAGGGATCCAGCTCTGGATGAAGAAACGCGGTAAAACGACGCGCACGATACTGCGAGTGACGAATAAGGAACGCCAACATCCCTATCCCCATCACGGATAAGCCTGCGAACCATACTACCGGCGCACCTGATAAGAAATAAACAAATAACGACATGAGAACAATTACCGCCATGGATCCCGTATCAGGCTGCAAAACAACCAGTAGCATGACGGCTCCGAGGGCAGCTAAAAATGGGATCAAACCATTCTCCAAGGTATGATGATCGCGTTGACCTTCACGATTCGCAAGCCAAGCCGATAGATAGATAAGAAAGGTGAGCTTTACAAATTCCGTTGGCTGGACGGTGAAAGCGCCTAGATGGATCCAGCCGCGTGCGCCACCTAATTCCAAGCCGATCCCAGGAATAAAGACAAGTGTGAGCGCAATAATACTTCCGACTAAGGCAAACAGTGCAAAGCGCCTCCAGACACGATAATCAATTAGAGCCAATGTAAAGAAGGCGATCAAACCGGGTAAAATCCCATTTGTCAGTTGATGCTTTACGAAATATAGACTTGATCCAGAACGTGAGAGCGCAACTGGACCCGTTGCTGATAGCAGCATCACCAGTCCAAATACTAATAAACCCAGGGTGGTCCATAGGATCCCAGGATCAAGAGCACGAAAGCGGTCAAGGGCGCGCATGGGAGTGTTATAGGCGATCAATCAAGGCGAGGACAGAACCGATTCCCGCACAGACAAAGGAGATAAGCCAAAAGCGCATCACGATTTGCGGCTCTGTCCACCCCACGGCTTCAAAGTGATGATGCACGGGAGTGCTATGAAAAATTTTCTTGCCACGGATCTTCTTGCTCGTGACCTGCACAAGAACCGACAAGCTTTCGATCACAAATGGGAGACCGATCACAAGCAGCAAGAGGGGCTGGTTCGTCATCAATGCCACGACTCCTAGGACCGTTCCGAGTGACATCGCTCCTGTATCCCCCATCATGATAGAAGCGGGGTTTACGTTAAACCAAAGAAATCCGAGGAGCGTGCCAATAATAACAGCGCACATGGTAGCCAAATCTGTCCGCCCCTGTGCCCAGGCGATAACCGCATACGCGCCAAATGCGGTTAACAACCCTCCTCCGGCCAAGCCATCTAATCCGTCCGTCTCATTAACAGAAAGAGACGTGGCAACGATGGTCAGAATAAAAAACGGAACATACCATGGACCGATATTATATGTTCCTATAAACGGTACGTGCAGCTGACTCCAGCCTAACTTTGTATAAAACCACCAGGCACCCACCACGGCAATCAAGGTGTAGGAGAGAATTCTGTGTCGTTTGCGCAATCCTCCTCCACGCGGACCAAGACGCCGCACATTCCAGTAATCGTCCACCAGTCCAATGATGGCGGCCGCAAACATGAGCCCCAATGGGAGCCAGGTTTGCCCACGTGACAAGAAAGAGATTTGACAGGCGAGACTTCCTTCTCCCAACAGAGTACATGCTTCCCCAAATACAAGAGCGAGGACAAGGACAACCCCCCACATCGCAATCCCTCCCATGGTTGGCGTACCAGCCTTGGCTTTATGCAAGGTGGCCATGACAGGTGCACTTTCTGCATCTCGAATACTTTTTCCCATCTTGGCGGCACGCAACAGCCGAATCAAGATGGGCATAAGCAATAAAACTCCACCAAAGGCTAAGGCCATCATGCCCAACGGCCGTGCAACAAAAAAGGTGGGGTCGGTCATAGGATTATGTTACGTATTTATTCTCACAAGATGCCACAAAGCCATCATCCAGGGGATGCTCCAGAGGATCGCCAAGAGGAAAAAGCTCCAAGCTTGGTAGAGATCTTCGCGATAGACGCCGTACGCCCACAAAAGATCTGCGGCCAACAGCCCAAGCCATGTCGCGGGAAATAAAAAAATCCATCCCCAGGCTCCGATCGCATCAATCCCCACGTAAATATTGTAATGCAGCACCATTAATCCCCCTGTAGCCTGTCCATGCAAGCTGGTCATGCGTGCAATAAACCAAGCACTCCCCCCTAGCATAAAAAGCAGGGTGGCCATGGTTACCACCTTTACCCACGGATCCTGCCAAGCGCGCTTCGCAGAAAAAAGCCACTGTTCTACGGTCATCCGAGAGTCATTCTAGCAAGAAAACGCGAATCGTAAAACGTAGATCGTCAAACCACAGCCAAGCCCCTTTTTTGAACTCCTTCCCTCACTCTACTCAACCTGTATCACTTCTTTTACTTCCGGCACCATTTCCTTGAGGGTATCCTCGATCCCTGCTTTTAAGGTCATCTCTGACATGGGACAGCCGACACAAGCGCCCTGCATACGAACCTGGACGAGCCCTGTTTCCATATTTACGTCGACCAACTCCACATTTCCGCCGTGCATGGCTAACCCCTGACGTAGGACTTGTAAGACATTTTCGATATCTTGAGATAATTGCTCCTTGGTTTTGGACATATTTGGGTAGATTAAGCCAAAACTCGACACTTGACAAGCACAGGGTATTCCTCTAAGATAAGCCCATATTTTTGAGTTTGAGGTATCGCCTACCAGCCTACTTCCTACTCACCTACTCCCTAATTATCTATGGCTCACAAAAAAGCAGGTGGTTCTACCAGTAATGGGCGCGATTCCCATGGTCAACGCTTAGGCGTCAAAAAGTACGCGGGCGAAGTTGTTCGCACGGGTAACATTTTAGTTCGCCAACGCGGTACCAAAGTCCGTCCAGGCACGAATGTCGGCATCGGCAAAGACGATACCTTGTTCGCCTTGGCTAACGGCGTTGTTAAGTTCACCAACCGCCGCGTCCGCCGCTTTACAGGTGCCTTCAAGATGGTGAAGTTCGCAAACGTGGTACCTGCTGCAAAATAATATCAAATAAACAAAAACACTCCGATCGCATCGGCGTGTTTTCGTTTTAGCAGATCGCTACCTCGCCGCAGCCTTCACAAATCCAACAAACATGGGGTGGGGACGGAATGGGCGTGATAAGAACTCCGGATGGAATTGACTGGCCATGAAGAAGGGGTGGTTTTTCAATTCGACGATTTCGACCAAACTTCCATCAGGCGAAAGACCACTTGGGATAAGACCGGCTTTTTCGAGATCTTCGCGATAGTCGGGGTTACATTCGTAGCGATGACGATGGCGTTCGATGATCTCGTCTTGGCCGTAGACCTCACGCGCTTTGGAACCGGGACGCAGGACACACTCATACGAACCCAGACGCATCGTACCGCCGTAATGTTTGTTTTTCATGCGCTCTTCTTGTTCGTTCATCAGATGAATGACTGGATTTGAAGTTTTTGGATTGATTTCGGTGGTGTTTGCATCCTTCAACCCAAGCACGTTGCGCGCGAACTCAACCGTCGCCAGCTGAAGGCCGTAGCAAAGGCCAAGATAGGGGATTTTTTTCTCGCGAGCGTGGCGAATAGCAAGAAGCTTGCCCTCAATACCGCGTGTGCCAAACCCGCCAGGAACAAGAATGCCATCCAGGTTTTTGAGGACATCAGAAACGCTCTTAGGGTTCATTTCCAGCTCTTCTGAATTAATCCAGATGATCTCTGGCTTGCGCTGAATGGACCAGGCCGCGTGTTTAACCGCCTCTAAGACAGAGAGATAGGCGTCGGTAAGAACAAAATCCCCCGTTGAAACATACTTTCCCACAATACCGATTTTAATTGGTTTTGTGGAAGATTGGATACGATCCCAGAGCCCTTGCCAGGGGGTGAGATCGACTTTATTTTTGCGGAGTTTGAGTTTTTTTACGATTCGCTCTGCCAATCCCTCCGCTTCGAGATTGAATGGAACTTGGTAAATCGAAGACACGTCAGGCGCGCTAATAACATCCTCAGGTTGCATGCTGCAGTTAATGGCGATCTTTTCTTTGCGAGGTTTGTCGATAGGATGCGTGGAACGCCCAATGATAAAATCTGGTTGGATTCCCGTTCCGTTTAACGTACGAACCGCGTATTGAGTAGGCTTGCTCTTCATCTCTCCGAGTGCACCAGGAACAGGTAGGTAGCTTACTAACCCTACCAGGACATCTCCCGGCGTCTCGCTCTTCATCATGCGAGCGGCTTCGAGATATAACACATTCTGATACTCTCCAACGGTGCCACCAATTTCAATCATCGTGACATCGGCATCATTCAGCTTGGCGGCGTTTTTAATGCGGCCGATGATCTCAAGCGGAACATGCGGCACGACTTCGACCGTTTTGCCACCATAACCCAAGGCGCGTTCGCGTTCGATGACGGAGAGATAGACACGACCCGTCGTCATGTAGTTAACACGGGTAATATCCTCATCGAGAAAACGCTCGTAATTCCCAATATCTTGGTCGGTTTCGTCACCGTCTGAGGTCACGAAGACTTCTCCGTGTTCAACCGGATTCATGGTACCCGCATCTACGTTAATATACGGATCAATTTTTACGGCCGTGACCCGTAGACCGCGCGCTTTGAGTAAAGCTCCTAAAGAAGCCGAGGCAATCCCCTTCCCGACTCCCGACATAACTCCTCCCGCGATGAACACATAGGTGCGACGGCGTTTCATATTCGGCGATGATAGCACGCCGACCGCCCAAGGACAGGGGGCGTGTCAAAGGTGGAAGGTTATTTCCCGTAGCGACGTTGTCGATTTGTGTAGTCTTCGAGTGCTGCATCAAGGTCTTGCTCTGAAAAGTCTGGCCAGTTTTTCTTGCACCAAAACAGTTCGGCGTAGGGGGCTTGCCACAAGAGGAAGCCGCTGAGACGCTCTTCGCCGGAGGTGCGGATAATGAGGTCTGGTTCGGGCATGTCAGGCCAGTACATGGCGGAGGTGACTTTTGCTTCGTCTACTTCTTGAGCGGGGACGCCGGTTTGGATGAGGTGCTTTACCGCATCAACAATTTCAGCACGACCCCCATAGTTAAGAGCGATGACGAGGGTCATCTTCGTATTATTTTTTGTCCGTTCTTCGGCATTCTTGATCCCTTCTACAATGGAGGGACGTAGACGATCGCGCTGGCCAATCACTCTGAGACGGATGCCTTTTTGATCAAATTCATCAATATCATTGCGCAGCGACCATTCTAGGAGATCCATGAGGTAGCCCACCTCTTCTTCCGCGCGCTTCCAGTTTTCGCTCGAAAATGCCCATATCGTCACGATTTCTAACCCACGCGCCAAACACCAATCGCCGAGCTGTTTCACGGTTTTATATCCTGCGCGGTGGCCTTCAAGGGTCGGCAATCCTCGTTCGCGGGCGTAGCGACGGTTGCCGTCCATAATCAGTGCCAGGTGACGAAGGGGGGGCGTAGCCATAATGGAATGATGATAAAGAAAAGCCCCGACTCGCGCAACCCTTCCCCCTGGGGGCGATTTGGGCTAGGCTATGGCCTATGCATTTGATCCATGGAGAAAAACTAGCAAAACAGCTGCGTGACGAGGTGGCTTTACGTGTGGCAAAACTGTCTCGGATTCCACGGTTGGCGGTTTTGTTAGTGGGTGATGATGCGGCCTCGCATCTCTACGTTTCTCTCAAACAAAAACGGGCGGAAGAAGTTGGAATAGATATGGAGATCGCAAAAGCGTCTGCGGCGGTGAAGACAGAGGAACTGGTCTCCCAAATACAGGACTGGAATGCGCGGGAAGATGTGGACGGGATTTTGGTTCAGCTTCCTCTGCCGGAAGGATTGGATGAGGATGCGGTTATTGCCGCGATTGATCCAAAAAAGGATGTGGATGGATTCCATCCAGAAAATACGAAGGCGCTTTTCGCGGGTGAGCCGACCCTTATTCCTCCGGTTCATGAAGGCGTGCTGCGTTTGATCGCTTCGACTCCGCTGACATTAGCGGGCAAAACGGCAGTGGTGATCGTAAATTCGGCCGTATTTGGAGATCCGCTTGTGCGCTTATTGAAATCAACCGGTCTCTTCGTCCATACGATGAAGGCGGATGAGCTTGAGGCGCAGACGTTGAGACGGGCGGATGTGATTGTGATCGCTGTTGGGAAGGCGAAGTTTTTGCATGCCGGTATTACCAGAAAAGATGCAGTTATTATCGACGTAGGCACAAATCGCGATGAAGATAATGCCCTCTGCGGTGATGTGGATATGGCGACTTATGAGCCCTATGACGCCTGGGTGACGCCTGTACCAGGTGGCGTAGGGCCGATGACGATTGCGCTTTTGCTTTTGAACGTTGTAAGGGTTGCTGAAAGCCGTTAGGTTGACAGGATCGTCGCTATGACATAGAGTGACGCGTCGCCCCCCCCCTGTTTACTCAGCATCCTGCGTGGAAATTTGCTTTATTTTAAAGTAGATTTCCGCTCAGGATCGGCTGGGTGGATTTTACGGAGGCGTTCATGATCAGGATAGAATCTGGTCGGGTTACGGGGGACGCGACCAACCCCCGCGAACTCTGCGGGAGGGTGGTGCGAGTCACCCTCGCGGGTCAAACAAGAGCCCCCACTGCACGCATTCGCAAGGTGAAATGGAAACACCTCAAGAAGAATGAAGAAGAACTCAACGAGATCGTGATCGAGTTCTTCGCTCCCGTTCGCTTCGACGATGCGGGCGGCCAGTCCATTACGTTCATCGTAGTTCATTGGAACTGGAAAAATCCAGGCGCTTTCTCCGCGGTCACGGCGGTGAAAGGTTCGCACCACGTGAACCTCGAGCTCATCGAAGCTTCTCCAGGATAGACACTCCACGCTCTCCGCTCTCTTGGTGCCTTGCCACCATCCTATTCCTTTGCAATTCTCTCAGAGGATGAAAGAGGACAATATAAAACCCCGTCTCATTTTGCGGACGGGGTTTTATATTAAGCGCTTAAGCCTTCGGGCATTTGTGCTTGGCGGTTTTTCTTTTGGGTGTAGAGGCCAGCGAGAATGATGGCTACGGTGTACATTACGAGGAGGACGAGACTTTTGGCATTAAACTGGGTGAATATGTCGGTGAGGCTTGCACGTGTCATCCAGATGTAGAGACCCATTTCCCATACTACCCCAAAGAAAAGTACGACCATGGTTACCATGCCGATCTGTTTAGCCGTGGGGACGCGGCCACGCATTGTCCAGAGACCAAACAGGAAGGTGATAATAAAATGTAATCCGTAGGCCAAGACGGCGACGGTCCACTCCGGCAATGGTGACGGGTCAAAACGATTGAGGCCAAGAACCATGGCCAAGATGAGGATAAAGCGCGGGATGGTGAGGAGGATGGCGCGCAAGACAAGGGGCATATAAGAGCAGTATACAGCAATTTAGATTCCTTGGAGATACCTGAGCAACGTTCTTACTCCGTATCCGGTTCCTCCGACAGGCATGTCGGGTCGGGTTTCTTTTTCGATGTAGGCAGGGCCCGCGATATCGAGATGCGCCCAGGGGGTTTTGCCGACGAAGTGCTGCAAGAAGAGCCCCGCTGTGATGGCGCCACCCGCACGACCGCCTCCGATGTTTTTGATATCTGCCACCTTGGATTTGATGAGTTCTTGGTATGGTTCGTGCAAGGGTAAGGGCCAGAGGTACTCGCCCGCTTCTTTGGAAGCATCGAGTAATCCATCTCGTAGCTTTTTATCCTGCGTCATGATCGCAGAGATATCATCGCCGAGGGCAACAACACACGCTCCGGTTAACGTCGCTAAATCAATGATCACGTCTGGCTTCAAGGTGTTGGCGTATGACAATGCATCCGCGAGCGTGACACGTCCTTCCGCGTCCGTGTTTAAAACCTCGATCGTGGTTCCATCCATGGCTTTGACGACATCTCCTGGACGATAGGCATTGCCGGAGGGCATGTTTTCTACCGCTAGGAAAATTCCATGTACTTCGATATTGAGATCGAGTTTTGTGAGTGCTTGAAAAACGCCGATAACGGCCGCGGCACCAGCCATATCGCATTTCATGGTCATCATGCCATCCGCCGGCTTGATGGATAGACCACCAGAATCGAAGGTCACGGCTTTACCGACCAGGATGATCCGTTTTTTGGCTTTTCCTTTTGGATGATAGACAAGATGCGCCCCTTTTGCCCCATTATACGATCCTTGTGCGACGGCGAGGGCGGCATTCATGCCTAATGCCTTCATCTTCTGCTCATCTAGAACCGTGAGGGAGACGCGCTTACCTTCAGATGCCACTTTTTCTGCCACACCAACTAAGTCAGATGGCAACATGTGATTGGGAGGGGTATTTACGAGGGTACGCGCTAACAGGGTGCCATCGGCAAAAATGGCAGCTTCCTCGATCCCGCGCTGGATCATGTTGGCAACAGATTTTTGTTTATCGATGATTACAATCTCTTCGATATCTTGCTTGTCTT
>JBPOJM010000035.1:0-10144 GCA_052033585.1 Patescibacteria group bacterium
TAGTCCTGCGGGGCGTTGGCTCCGCCGCAGATGCTGGTCGTGAAGTTGGTGGAGGGGGCGCTGATCTGGGCGTTCGCCGCCTTCGTGTTCCCGAACGCGAGGAAGAGGGCGATGGAGAGGGTGGCGAGGGCGTGCGTGAGGCGCTTCATGGGGTATTCTCCGCCGTTGAAAAGATCGCCAGACGAGAGATGTCTCGATCTTGGTTCTCCTCATTGGCGGTTTTGGCTGTAGTGTTTACAACAAAGGCCGCCAATGAGGAGGGAGATACCTTATTTTGAAATAGATATTTTGTCAATAGATTTAGCGAAGCGATAATCAAAAACTAGGCTGCTTGTAGCCTAGTTTTTGATTACCTGTGGATTAGAGATTTGGATTATTCAACCCAGTCTCATCCACTCCGCTCGGTGTTGGTTGGGTGAGCGCGGTTACACCTTTGAGACACACGGCTTGCCAAGGGCGATAGCGGCTCTTGAAGGTTTCCTTTTCCACACGGCCATCAGCATGAGTGACGGTGTAGGTGAATTCGGCATCTGCTCCGGCGTGGGCGCTTTCGGTGCATTTTTCAGTGCCAGGGGGCAGATCCAGGGTTTCAATGATCTTTTTTGGCGGGGGGGCGACGATGTTTGAAACAATTGGCTTGGTTTGTTCAATATTACGACCGTCTTTTGTTCCCCAGACGGTGAAGGCCATTTCGTCCCCCTTGATGCTGGTCGTTATGAGCGCATAGGTGGGCATGTCGTTTTTGAACTTGAAATCAGGGGCTGGATCGTAGATGGTGGCATCTGTGCCGGCTGGCTCGTAGTAGCGCACGCGGTAGCTGTGATTGCGGCGTTCAGTGATCTTGAGGCCGCTTGCGAGAGCGGCGCGGAACATAGTGGTACCCACTTGGCATAAACCTCCACCAAATTCAGGGACCGTTTGATTCCCTTTGATAACCAGTTCTGGAAGCCAGCCGTTCTCACCGTCAATTTCACCTAAAACCGTGAGCATGGAGAATTCTTGTCCTGGGCCAAGAAGGGTTGTGTGAACTTTTTTGGCGCCTAGGGCAATGTTCTTGCGGCGATTAGAAGGGGAGCCGGAGAAGTTAGAGCGGCCAACGCCGATCACCTCTTGTATGCCTAAGCGCTCGCCATCCCCTAGGATGCGAGGGGTGACTTTACTTAAGACAAGATCCATCGTGGTAGAGCTATTCTGCCAACCCAATAAAATATTACTGATTGTTTTAGGGGCGTCTACATCTAGCCCTTGTACGGGTGTTTCAAAAGCTGTGACGGTGCTGCTTGCGTTAACCTCGATGAATCCGTCTTTTGCCGGCTGAAGAAAGTCTTTGGCAAGGACGCGAAGGCGTTCTTTTACGGCCACGGGGGAGAGGGTGAGTTCAAGTGGTTTTGTGCCGGTTGTGACGGTTATCCAGGGAGCGAGGTCTGCTTTGTTGATCGTCCATTGCTTGCCTTCCGCCTGGAGGATGAACGGCGGTTTTTCTAACCATTGTTGGGCTTGTGGGACTAGTGCTTCGATGTCGCTGGCAATAATGGAAGGGGGATTTGTGTCTGTATACACTACTAATGATGCGTTTGAGTCTGAGTTGATCTTGTCTTCAATGTCTTGCGCGAGTTTTTCTATGTTTAATCGCTGACCGGCTTTTTCTGGCTCTACAAAAACGGCAGAAGAGGTGGTTGACGCTTGGACAATGAGGCGTGCATCACGCGCGGTTTCGATATCGTTCCCGAGGCTTGCTTCAAGACGGGTTTTTAAGATCGCCTCATCCACGCTTGCTCGGATTGGGAGGTTGTAGCCCTTAATGCGCGCCACAACTGGCGCTAAGAGGCGTCTGGGCCATGAGCCTGTGTGTCCTATATTTGTTGCTTGAGCAATGGCACTGTCTATGTCGTAGGTAATGAGGTCGGCTTGGGGTCCGAGATTGAGAACGCGCGTATCTAGGGTGGCTTCTAGTGTTGTGGTGTATTTTGCTTGCAAGGCGTTTTCTATGTTGTTTTTGGCGCGAACGGGGGACTGTCCGCCAACAGGTGTGTCGTTAATCGAGACGCCTGTGAGAATCGTGTTACGTTGGAGTTGCGAGTAGGACCAAGCGCCGGTTAATCCTAGACTCGCGATCAGGATGACACAAAGAACGCCAATGACGAGGGCGTGGCGTTTGAGAGTGGTGCCCATAGAGGAAGTGGTGGGACTCTGAGTGGTCTCAGTGAGGTTGGGAGAAAGGGGGGTCATGCGAGGGGTTCGAGAAGATGTTGAATCACGGTTTGTGCGAGGGGGTGCTGGAGGCCTGGCTCGTTACCTGTCGTGGCGGCCAGCAGGAATAGCGGTTGATTTACTTGAGCTTTTCCTAGAATGGCCGTGACGGGGAGGGAAACGCGTTGCCCATCACTTGTGGTTGCGGTGACCTGTTCTGACTGTATGTCTGTGACGGTGAGGACGAGGGGGGTGGGCATAGTCGGCATCCTAGCGAAAATTGATTAGTCGAGCAATGTGGGTTTGATGGTGATCGCGCGGCCTTGTTCACGGATGGGAAGACGGATGTCCAGAATGCCTTGTTTGAGGGAGGCGCGGATATCGTTTGTATGCACGTCGATAGGTAAGATGACCGAACGACTAAAGCTACCCCAGTAACATTCGCGGTAAAACCAATCTTCTTCGTGAATGGGTGTATCTAGATGACGCTTTCCGCGAATGGTGAGGAGATCGCCGTCGACGGCGATGTCGAGATGTTCTACTTCTACGCCCGCGACGGGTGTGCGAATGACGAGCATGCCATCCTCGCGAAAGACATCAATGGCAAGACGACCTTCTGGAGGTTGTGAGAGCCAGTCCTGTTCAGGGGGTGTTGTAGGGGTTGGAGAAAAGAGCATACGATTATTCTCTGTGTATCATAAGGAAAATAGAGCGGTTTGTCACCCCTCCCCTAATTGTGTCGATGTTGGTATACTCTCTGTATGCCTGACGAAGTTCGACCATCACGCATGGCTTGGTTGCAGGATATTTGGCATGGATGGAATTCAGAACAGCAACTTGGAGTTAGTGTGTTTGGTATTTGTGGGGTGCTGACATTAATCTTTTCTAGTTGGTATCTACATGCGCAAATCCAGGCGCCGTTTTTGGCTTCTCGGACACAGTTGGCGGCTTCACGTGAATTGGTGAATGAACTAAGTAAGAATCAACAAACGCAAGATGCATTACGATTAAAAGATACGGACGGAGATGGATTGAATGATTGGGATGAATTGAATACGTACCGTACCTCGCCGTATTTGGCGGATTCAGATTCGGATGGGCTGCAAGATGGGTTAGAGCTTTCGCGTGGCACGGACCCAAATTGTCCTCAGGGTCGTGAATGTCAACCACGTCTTGATGGTCTGACTCAGCGCTCAGCCACCTCTTCCGGGGCGGGGCTCTTGCAAGGAACGGCGGCGGCGGGCGCGGCTGCGGCAGGGCAGGCTACGACTCCGCTGGCTCAGCTTACAGCTCCGGAGATCCGTGCCCTGCTTCTTTCAAATCGCTTGGTGACGGAGGAAGAGTTAAAGGGGCTGTCTGACCAAGCTGTCCTCGAGCTATACCGCCGTGGCACTTCTAGTCCCTCTCCATCTCCCGCTCCGGCCACAAATCCTGTACCATCTCGGTAATTCTCACCCGCACCTCCTTCCTCATCCTATTTTATGGGTAACCCGCTTTCTCGGTTCTTTCGCTCATTCAGACGCAGTCTGATTGCCTGGACGCTTGTGGTCGTTGCATTTTGGCCGTTTATGGCTTCACCTGCGCAAGCGCAGATGGTGGTCGTAGATGTGCAACGACAGGCGGATACGATTTTAGAGACGATTTTTACCTCGCTCTCCCGGGCCGCGATGGTTGGATTGTTTAATGCGTTCCAAACCTTTTTGGGTCAATTAGCCTACGACGCCGCTGATTACATTGCGACAGGCGGATCTGGTCAGTCGGCGACGTTCTATAAGAAAGGACCAGGACAGTATTTTCAAGATGTTGCTTCGGATGCCGCGGGAGAGTTTATTGGTTCTTTGTCAAACGAAGACTTTTTTCGTACGGCAGGGTTTAACCTTTGTCGCCCTGATGCGCGTGTGTTGCTTCGCGTTCAGTTATCCCTTGGGAATTTCTTCCCCGGCCTTCAGGGTCGGTTTCAGCGTCCACAGCCTAAGTGTGATTTTAAAGATATCGTCAATAATTACGACCAATTATATCAAAGCTTAACGAATGATGATGTTTTGAAGAATGTACAGTTGGGGTTGAATACGAGCGCGAGTGATTTAGGTGTAACGTTTAACTTGCTGAACCAATTTAGCAAGAAGATTGCGACAAATGTTAATGATAGCTTGTTGGCAAGAACCGAGGGGGGTGGGTTTAAGTCTGTCAATAATTTATTATCAGGGAATATTAAGACGCCTTCTCAGGTTGTGAATGAGGTGGCGCGTGAGCAGTTAGTACGTTTTCCAAATCAAAGCATGCTTGCGACGGTGCAGGCTACGCTCACGAGTGGCCTAGGGCAGGGATTTGTTCAGTTGTTGGCATATACTTCGTCAATCTTTGTTAACACGTTAACCTCTAAGTTGTTACGTCGCGTGTTTGAAGGTGGCTTGGATTCAAGTGTGGCACAGATTCAATTGGAATCGGCAGATTTTATCCCGGATCGCCGTCAGGCGGATGCGCGCAATATTAACGTCTCGTTAAAAACACCGAATCTTCAGCGGGTGGAGAATTTTGATGTATTAGCAGAATTGGCGGCATGTCCGGCAGATACGCGAGGTACATGGAATTGTGCCATGGATCAAGGATTGCGTTCGGCGCTCGTGCGGAGTGACCAAGGCGGCATGACGGTGCAAGCGGCGATCTCAGCCAACTTATTGCATGGGGGGTGGCAATTGATTCCGTCTTCAGATACGCGTCGTAATCAGGATAAAAATTGTTATACGTCGGCGTATTGTGCGGGTAACTTACAGAAGTTGCGCGTGCTCCGTATCTTGTCGAGTGGATTTGAGATCGCGGCTAATTCTCCAGAAAATGTCCGGCGTTGCAGCCCACAGGGGAGTGGATGTGTTACGTTGCAAGAAGTGGTGGATGGGTTTACTCAATGTGGTGGCGCAGCCCCAAGTCCATGGTGTCGCATGATCGATCCGAATTGGATTTTGACGAGTTTACCCCAACAATGCGTTTTGGATGGGTATAGCGATCAGCTTATTTCAAGCACTCTTGGCCAACGACGCCAACAATGTCAGGACGTGCAAACATGTTTGCGGCGCAATGATCAGGGAGAATGTATTGGAGGCTATGGCTACTGTGTTGCGGAAAAATCGGTTTATCGCTTTGGCGCGGATGAGTGTTTGCCACGTGAGGCAAGTTGTCGAACCTATCAACCACGTACGGGTCAATCTGTTTCCTATTTGCGTAATACTACCGATCAAGCCGCTTGTTCCGCAGAAAATGTGGGATGTTTGTGGTACTCAAGTGTACGGAACCCCTCTCTAGGAACGGAGGCGTGGATTGGAACGACCTCAACGGGTGCGCGTGTTTATTTTGACAGCCAGGTTGCCACCTGTGGCGCGGCCGGGGAAGGATGTACAAAGGTGAAGGAGGCGGTAGTAGGTCGTTCTAGTTTGAACTTGGTGATTAACCCTTCATTTGAAGCGGTGACAGAGTCTGGAAGTTCCATTTCTTTGAATGATTGGATTGTGACGCCTGCTGCCTTTGCCTCGCGTGCCGGGGTTGTGCCCACGACCGGTGTGGGAACACCTGCGTTGATTGGAGTGCGAGCGGCGGATACCGTGACTCCAACTGGAGCCATTCCAACATACACGCAACCGCTTACCTTAAGCCCAGGACGCGCATATACGCTGTCCTTATTTGCGCGAGCCAAGACGGCGGCAGGTCCTGCTCCACGGGTAAGTACATCCTTAAGTCAGTACGCATTTGTTGACAATGCTTACCGTTTGGTGAGTGTTGAAGGGGCGTATCGCAGCAGTGGATGTGCGCGTCCAAGTACGAATGCGGGCATTGTTGAGCCGCGGGCTGGTGGTCAAGCACTCGGTGTTGATTGGCAACGGTATGAGTGCACCTTCGTAACCGCTTCCACGACGATGTCTGGCTTGTTGCAGGTGCAAGGTGAGAATATTTTGTTAGATGCCATTCAAGTAGAGGAGAGTGAGTATGCTACGGATTTTGTCGAAGGTCTTAACCAGTCGTTGGTAGAGCGTCATTTGAAGATAGCGCCTGATGAATTTGCTTGTTCTGGTAGCGATTCTGATCACCCGTTTTGTGATCGATTCGCGAAAGTCTGTCGTCAAACAGAAGCGGGATGTAATGGTTATACGGATGCACAAGGAAGTGGTTCGGAGGTACCCGCCATTTTGTCTACCAATGACTTATGTCCCACGCAGTGTGTGGGGTATGGCGAATACAAGAAAGGGGCTTCTGCCTTTGATTTAGTGGCGGATGCGGATACGCGTTTTAGCGACCCAGGAGATGCAAGTTCAACATACTTTATCCCTTCCACGGCAGCCGTCTGTCGTCAGGAAGAGGTAGGATGTGAGGCATTTACCAATGTTGAAGGGGCGAGCGGTGAGCAGCAGGCCTACTTTAGTTATGTTCGCTCTTGTCGCAAGCCTGGTCCAGATGCACAAACCTTCTTTACATGGGAAGGATCTGATTCGGCAGGGTACCAATTGCGTACGTGGAGTTTGGTACGCGATACTTCCACTCCTCCCGCGCCTTTAATTGTCGCTAAACGTGAACCTGGACGATTGACGATCAAAGAACCGGCAACTTGTAATGAAGCGACGTGGCGTACGGCGTTGGATCCGGATTGTCGCCAGTTTTATGATGCCGAAGGGAATACGTCTTATCGCTACTATTCACAAACGGTGTTGTCGACGCCAAGTTGTACCGATTTCCGTGTGGCACGAACCAATCGTGCGGATTGTGAAAAGACGGATGGGGTCTTTGATGCAGGGGCGAATGAGTGTCTCTATCGTGTCTTTGTCCCACAGAGCCGTGTCTGTTCCGCAGCGGCAGTTGGTTGTCGCGAGTATCGTGGTTCAACCTCCGGAGCTGTGCTGCCGGTCTTGAGTGAAACCTTCCGTAACGCCATGGGTAGCGGAATGTTTAGCTCAGGACGTGTTTCGAATGAGTCTCTGCTCGTCGGTGATCAATCATTGCGTATTGATGTGGGGGCGCGTAACTCTATCACCGTGTCTACTCCGTTTCTGACTCCTCAAGCGGACGCGATCTACAACGTTACCTTCTGGGCGAAACCAGCTTTGGCAAGTAGCACCCTCCAATTAACCGTGCGTGATCCGGCAAATAGTGGCCGTCCACCAATATTTGCGGGTACCGTGTCCCTGGGTACGGACTGGCAACGCTACACGGTCGGTCCATTCAATGGATACCCTGGTGCCGTTACCTCAAGTTTGGCCTGGACGGCTCCCGGATTGTCGAATGCTTACGTCGTCTTCTTGGATGAGATTGTTATTACGCGTGTGCAGGATGTGGTGTATGTCCGTCGTGATTCTTGGTCGACGCCGGATGTGTGTAACCAAAATGCCTATGGCGTGCCTCAACCGCAGGCGATGCTTGGGTGCCGTGCCTACCGAAATCGTCAACAGCAAACCGTGAATGTTCGTCAGTTTACGCAGTTGTGTCGCGAGGCTGCGATCGGGTGTAAGGGCTTTGTTGATACCCGTAACTCTGATTCGGTTGCCGCGGAAACATTTGTCCGCGGTGACTCGCCTCCGATTGCTGGCTTTGGAGTTGCGACCACCACACGCTCCCCAGATCGCATGGTTTATCTTATTGATGAGCCAAGTAAACGTTGTGCGGCCGATCAAGACAGTTGTCGAGCTTTTGGAAAACCTCAATTTTCCGCTGATCGTCAGGAAATCACCGGCTTTACCACGGTCTACTTAAAAGATGATATTACAGCGTATAGTCGTTCCTTGTGTCGTCCTTCAGAGCTATTCTGTGAAGAGTTTACCTATAATGGCAGTAAAGAATACTTCCGCGCTCCAGATACCCATACTTGCGAATATCGCGAGGATGTGACCGATGTGGTTGGAATGCCAGAGGGCAGATATTCTGGTTGGTTTGAAGCTAGCTCTGCTTCTGCCAAGCCTTGTTATCCTGAGTTGCTTGCTTCTGGACAAACGTTTGGTGTCGCTCGTCGCGCTGATCCTATGTATCGTGGGTGGGTCGGTACATGTAGTCCATCGGCGGATGCTTGTACCGAATTACGCGATCCTTCCGACACCTCGAACGCAGATAATCCATCAGGTAAGCCTTATTACTTTATTCGTAATGACCGTTTGGATACCGCAAGTTGTGCCGGGAATGTTGATCCAGGCAATGGATGTATCTTGGTTCGGGATACAAGTGACTTGAATAATCGTTATAATGCGCGTGCAAGTTACGCTCGCCAGCAGGCGGCTCCGAGTCTGGATGCGGTGCAGCCGGTCGATTGTGTGCGCAATCCGACGGATCCGAACTGTCGTGCGCAGGTTGGTCGTTGTTCGGGGAGAATTCGTCATTGTCTAGCGTCTCTAGTTACCCCGGCAACCTTTAGCAGTGCGTGTGCCGGCGTCTCTGGAGTTAATGATTTTTCTTTGACGGAGTGGGAAGTGAGATGGCGAGATAATCCAGAGCTTACTGCCTTGTCCGTATGTCGCACGGATGATGATTGTACGGATGCGGTTCCACGTTCTTTGAGCTTGCCTCGTGGAGGAGATGTCCTGTATCAGCGCACAGGCACATGTGAGGTGGCAAACGATACGAACTTGATTGTGAAGGTAAAGATGGATCGTGATTGTGCCCAATGGTTGGGCTGCAGCAGCTCTGAGGTTGTCTCTGATCCGGCTACGAATCGAGCACGCAATTTGTGCACAAATATCGCCCTATGTGACGAAGGTTCTCAGAATAATAACGATCCGTACTGCACGAAGTATGTTGATCGATCGTCTACGAGCACAGAACCGATTTTGGCACGAGGACAAGCGCTTACAAGCAGTGTCTATACAAGTCGTGCGGTTGGATTAGGGGAGAAGGATTACGCAGGGTACGCAATTCCAAATGCGTTCTTGACGACGGATTTGGTGAATGCACGTGTTGCGGTCGAGGGAAATCAAAATATTCAGGCGAGCGGAGAATATGCGCGTGATTATCGCTTGGCCGCCGCCGTGCCTATGCCTCGGGCGGTGTCGGTTGTGACGGCAGGGCTCCCTTGTTCTGTAGATGGGGCCTGCTTTCAGCAGCTCCAGGAACCTTCGCCGACTCAAGCGCGAATTCTTGACCGTCGTTCTCGTTTAGGCGCGGCAAGTCCTGAACTTCACCTATGTCAGCATCTTCAAACGGGCTTAATTGGTTACTTTATCCCCTCACAGGTAGGGGTCACGAGTACAAGTCTCTGTTATTTAGCTGCGTCATTCGATCCATTGACCTTGGGTGATCCGGAAGTGCGCCGCAGCCCATTTGATTTCTCCTCTTTGGCAGAGGGTTTTACCGGCGCGGAATCTGCACAGAATGGATTTGTGCGCCAGGCCTTCCCAATGGCGGAATGTCGAGCGTATCCTCAGCCAGACGCTCCATTTCCAGACACATATGCAACGCGCTGGGATTTGACGAAGTCTCCTCCGAAGCCTCTAGAGCGTTTGGCGGGGTACAATCGTGTCAACGTGTGTGAATATGGGGAAGATTGTAGCTGTAGTTATAAGCGTGCGGATTACCGCGAGGCGGCGGTGAGCAAGTTCTACAATACGGCTTCCCAAGATATTCCTACGGGGGTATGTGTTGGTGGTCCACGTGATGGCCAAGGATGTATTCCGGGTGTGGTCTTATCGATTGGAGCCGCTCCTGGTACGGCTGGAGGTGGGGCTGCGGCTCCTGCGGCAGGTGGGGGAGCCTCTGTTTCTACGCGTCAGCGGATTGTGGAGGCATCTAATGCTTCTCAATCTTGTGGAGATGCGACCTTGGGAGGCCGATGTGTGGCGCTTACGAGTGTCGAGACGGTGCGTGGTGTATTTGGGCAGTGTTTGGAGCGTGATGTGACAAGATCTGTCCGTCTTGGAACTACGACAGAGCAGCCATGTCTGACCTGGAGTCCTGGTCCAATTCTCTTTGGAGAAAAGGATGTGTATCA
>JBPOJM010000010.1:0-36206 GCA_052033585.1 Patescibacteria group bacterium
GCAACCGCACATCGAGAGCAACGGTATTGTCTCCTTGCTCAGACAGCAGTCGGGAGAAAAACAACAAACAAACGGAGTCCAGATGGTGGAGGAGGAGAGGGAATGACAAAAGAGGAACGGTGTATTAGGCTTGAGGTTGATTGGTTTTTTTACTTTCTTTTTCTGCCTTTTTTATGCCTTCTTTGAGCCAAACGCATCGTCCTCGTCGGTTTGCGGAGGTGACGGGGCAAGCGCATGTGACGGAGACGTTGCGACGTGAAGTGGCGACGGGGCTATTGGCGCACGCCTATGTGTTTTCTGGTCCGAGAGGGGTAGGGAAGACGACGAGTGCACGGATTTTTGCGCAAGCGTTGAACTGTCAGGCACCAAAGGAAGGTGAGCCGTGTGGAGCATGTCCTCCTTGCTTAGCGTTTGCCGAAGGAAAGCTCTTAGACGTGATTGAATTAGATGCGGCTACACATACAGGGGTGGACACCATTCGTGAGGTGATTGTTGAGCATGTGCGCTTTGCGCCGACGTTTGGGAAGGCGAAGGTCTATATTTTGGATGAAGCACATATGCTATCCACATCTTCGTGGAATGCTCTTCTAAAAACTTTAGAAGAACCCCCTGCGTATGCCTATTTTATTTTGGCAACGACGGAGTGGCATAAAATTCCCGCTACGATTATTTCTCGTTGCCAACGATTTGAATTTAAACGGATTTCGGATGAGATCTTGGCCGAGCGTATCCGGTCTTTGGCTGAGCAAGAACAGTGGAAGGTGGATTCGGAGGTCGTGCGTTTAATTGTATCTCGGGCAGATGGATGCGTACGTGATGCGGAGACATTGTTAGGCCAGCTTGGATCATTAGGAGAATCGCATATTGATGCGGGTGTCGCGGGGCTTGTGATTCCACCGACCCACATTCCTTTGGCGGCTGGTCTTATGGCTCATTGGGCGGCAAGAGATTTGGGCGCTTCCCTTCAAGAAGCGCGACGTCTCATGGAAGAAGGGATTGCCGTTCTCCCGTTGTTTGAAGATGTGCTTTTTATCACACGTCAATTGTTGTTGGCGGGCGCTTTGCCGGATCGGGCACGGGGATGGAAGGAGGGAACGGCGGAAGAGCGCGCTATGTGGCCTCTCGTAGGCAAATTTTCCGCCTCTGAGCTGCATGATATGGCTCTTATGCTCATGGAGCGTCGCAAGGATGTAAAAAGCGGAATTGATCCATTATTTGCTTTAGAGTTAGCAAGTACCGTGGTGGCGTACAAGGAGGGATCGAAGATCGACGATCGAAGATCGAGGATTGGGAATGGAGAAGCAGAGCGTAAAGATCAAAACGTCCCTGCTAAGAACGAGGAATTGAGTGACCGTCGTGAGCCTGTCGTGGTTGATCCCCGAGTGGAGCCGAGTGTGGATGTGATGGAAAAGGGAGCGTCTCCTTCTTCTGATGAGGATGTGATCGATCTGCCGACGGTGCGTGTCAAATGGAGCGCGATCATCCGAGCTATTGATGAGAAGAATCATTCATTGCCTTTTATCTTAAAGATTAGCCAGCCCCACGAGGTGCAGGGAAAGACGCTTGTGATCCGATTTCAATATCCCTTCCATCGGGACAAGATCATCACGGACATTAAAAACCGTAGGATCGTGGAGGAATGTGCCCGAGCTGTTCTTCAGGTGCCTACTTTGGTGGTAGAGGGGATTGTGGGTGAGGATGTCGCGCGAGCAGAAGAGCGATCAAGTGACATGGTTTCGAATATCTTAAAAGCGTTTGGGGGCCAAGTGGTAGAAGGGTAGTTTTTGGTCTACGCTGTCAAAGATATGGTGTTGAATATAAAACAGCTGATTGGATTGCCGGTCTTTACCCGTTCAGAAGAGCGCGTAGGGAAGGTGGCCAGCTTTGATGTGGATCTATTAACTGGCAGATTGGTCGTTTTGTATGTGACGCCGCTAGGGTTGGTCGCTCGTTTACGGGTCGAAGAATTGCTGGTGTCTTGGGAAGCGATCGTCGAGATCACGGAGGAGCGTGTCGTGATCGCGGATAGTGTTATTCAGGCACAGGTACCAGCGATGATGGTCGCCTCTTCATTGACGCAACGTGCCTCGGGTACGCTGATGCAGGAGGTATGAGGATAGAAGACGTTCAAGCAGGGCTTATACGTGCTCTCGCTTTTCACGAGGCCTGGGGATATGCCCCTACGGAGGTTGAATTGGTTACGAGTTGGGATGGGGGAGCTCCCTTGGTTGAATTGAAGCCAGAATTGGATCTTCTCTTGCAGGGGCTGCAAGCGCTTTTTCAGGAGGGGAGGATTTTACATCAACGCGGACGGGTGTTCTTTCCGGGGCGTGAGGTGTTGGTTCAGGAACATGAACGTCGTGAGGTTTTATTTACTCGCAAAATTCGTCGCGCTCGGCAAGTGGCGCGGTGGCTTGCCTGTTTGCAAGGCATTCGGTTTGTGGCGCTGTGTAATACTACGGCGTTGGCGCATGCCCGGGATATGGGGGATCTGGATTTTTTTATCGTGACACAGGCAAGGTCTTTGTGGCAGACACGGGGTTTGGCGGCTCTTCCGTTTAAGCTCTTGGGACTTCGTCCTACATTTGAGGTGGGGGAAGAGCGGGATGCGGTCTGTCTATCTTTTTTCATCGATGACAAGGCGCTTGATCTGCGTCCTATGCAATTACCCCAGGATGACCCGTACTTTCGACACTGGTTTTTGTCCCTTCTCCCTCTTGTTGATGATGGAATCGGGCAAAGGTTATGGGAAGCAAATGCTTCTATGCTGAATCGTCATCCCTTGTCCCCTCGATGGCTTGTCCACCCGGAACAAGGGATCACGTGTCCTTTTCTTCGGGTCCCTTCCTTCTTTTTCTTGGAGGAGCAGGCACAGCGAGCTCAGATGGACATTTTACCAAAAGGGATTAAGGAACGCGCGAATAAAGCTACTGATGTGGTTGTGAATGATCACGTGCTTAAATTGCACGTCACTGATAATCGCGAGTTGTTTCGCGCAACCTATTACGCGATTTGCCAACGACATGGGGTTACTCCTTGAGCGAGCGAGCACCTTATCTTTGAGTGCGCATGCAGCTCGTTTGTTTGGAATTACGTGGCGTTTCGCGATAGTTCTATTACCATGGCAGACACGGTGGTTTTCAGAGGGGGTCACCTTAGGAGGATTTGCTTGGGAGGGAGGGAGGGTGTCGATCTACGCGTCCTGGGTACCAATAATATTGAGTATTGGTCTTTATTTTTTCTTGAACCGTCCTGTGGTAGGTTGCTCGCGAACGACTGTGCCGGGGCTTGGTTTCTCTCTTCTCTGCCCGGCTAAAGACGGATCTGCCCCAGGCATGAGAGGGAATGACCGGAGAAGAGTGTTGCTGATGATTTTTGTTGCCACGTTGTTTTTTTCGGGATCGCTAGCGTCGTCTGTTTATTTACGAGCCACGTTGCAGTGGTGGCTTGAGACTGTGTTGTTGACAGGGTTTGCCTGGGTGACAGTTCGTGGGATTGATCGTGAAACGCTTTGTCGCTGGGTTGTGTATGCCATCTTTCCGCATGCCGTTTTGGGAATTATTCAATTCTGTACTCAATGGGTGGTGGGCTCGAAGTGGCTAGGAATGGCTACGCAGGATCCGATGATTTCTGGGGTGTCTGTGGTTGAATCCATGGGCAAGCGATGGCTGCGTGCGTATGGCGGATTTCCGCATCCGAATATTTTTGGTGGGTGGCTGCTGATGGGGCTAGTATCGAGTATCGAGTATCGAGTATCGAGCAAGAAGGATCGCGCTTTAAAAATATTGATACTTGCACTATTTTCTTCGGCACTTGTTCTTACGTTTTCGCGAAGTGCTTGGCTGGCGTTTGTGCTTCTGATGGGGTCTATTGCGTTCCTCTTTTTGAAGGAGTGGCGAGGCATGCAACGCATAGATCGTTTTAGATGGCTGTTGCCATTTGTTGCGGTGGTTGTTTTTGGAATGACGATTATCTGGCAGTGGCCGTTGGTGAGGACGCGGAGCTCTTCTGTGACGCGATTAGAGGCGATTTCTGTGAATGAGCGAAGAGTGGGGATAGAGAATGGTATTAAGCTTTTTCAACGTCATCCTTGGTTGGGGGTAGGGCCACGGACGGCTGCCTATCCGTTGGTTGAGGAACAGATCATATCCACAGGATCTATCCCCATCATTCCGCATGTGGTCTTTGTTTTGATGCTGGATGAAATTGGGTTATTGGGGTGCTTATTTCTTGCTCTTATTGCCTGGAAGCAGCGAAGACAGATAGGAGGTATCCTAGGGAAGTATCCAGAGGGTGTCCTTTATTTACTACCTGTTTTTCTTATTTTTAGTCTTGATCATTATCCGTGGTCAACCTGGAGCGGGATGAGTTGGGTGATGTTGATTTTTTGTGTAATTTTCGCCAATAAATCTGTACTTGACATAAGTCCTGATCGTTTGGCAATGTATGAGCAGCGGAATTAGCACTCGTAAACAGTGAATGCTAATTACCCCTCTAATTCATTACTATTTTCAAGTGTTTTTTGCTTATGAAGCTACGCCCTCTCGGAAACCGTGTGATTGTTAAACCGGCTTCCAAAGAAGAAAAGACCTTGAGCGGGATTATTTTGCCCGACACGATGGGGAAAGAGCGTCCGGAACAGGGAGATGTGATTGAAGTTGGTCCTGGATTATTGCTAGAGAACGGTACGCGCCAATCGATGAGTGTGAAGGTTGGAGATCGTGTCATCTTCAAAAAATACTCACCTGATGAGTTCAAAATTGAATCAGAAGAATATTTAGTCTTGGCAGAAACGGATATTATTGCGGTCTTGGAAAAATAATTTAATTTGAAATTTATATGGCAAAACTTATTCAATTTGATGAACAAGCACGTCAGAGCGCCTTTCGTGGGGTGAATGCCTTGGCAAACGCGGTTAAGGTTACGCTTGGTCCTAAAGGCCGTAATGTGGTAATTGGACACGGGTATGGTGCTCCAACCATTACAAAAGATGGTGTGACCGTCGCAAAAGAAGTTGAGTTGGAAGATCCAATTGAAAATATTGGAGCCGAAATTATTCGTGAAGCGGCTTCTAAAACAGGTGATGCCGCTGGTGATGGGACGACGACCGCGACCGTGTTGGCTCAAGCCATGATTACCGAAGGCCTTAAGAATATTACGGCAGGGGCTAATCCTTTGGCGGTGAAGCGTGGCATGGAAAAAGCGTTGGAAGCAATTGTGGCTGAACTCAAGAACAAGATTTCCCAGCCGGTGAAAGGGGATGCAATTGAACATGTGGCTTCGATCTCTGCCAATGACCGTGAAATCGGTAAAATTATTGCCGAAGCGGTTAACCAGATGGGTCGTGAAGGAGTTATTACGGTTGAAGAATCGCACTCGTTTGGCGTCGAAATGGAAGTGGTGAAAGGCATGCGTATCGATAAAGGGTATGCGTCTCAATACATGGTCACGAACCAAGAGCGCATGGAGTCTGAATATACGGATGCGCCTATCCTGGTGACGGACAAAAAGATTTCTTCCGTTCAAGAATTATTGCCCATTTTGGAAAAGATTTTGAAGATGGGAAAGAAGGAATTAGTGATTGTCGCCGATGATGTGGATGGGGAAGCGCTCGCAACGCTTGTGGTTAACAAATTGCGTGGTATTTTCAACGCTCTTGTTGTCAAAGCGCCTGGCTTTGGAGATCGACGCAAAGAAATGCTGCAAGATATTGCTGTTATGACGGGGGCTACGCTCATCACGGAAGATATCGGCCGCAAGCTTGATTCGGTCGAGGTGTCTGATCTTGGGTCGGCGCGTAAAGTTGTTGCTACAAAGGAGAATACAACGTTTGTGGATGGAAAAGGTGATAAGGCGCAAATTGAAGCACGCGTTGGCGCGATCCGTAAGCAGATGGAAACGACCGAATCCTCCTTTGACAAGGAGAAGTTGCAAGAGCGTTTGGCAAAGTTGGCTGGTGGAGTTGGTGTGATTAAGGTTGGTGCAGCGACGGAAGTTGAGATGAAGGAAAAGAAGCACCGTATTGAAGACGCGATTGCCTCTACGAAAGCGGCTATTGAAGAGGGGATTGTGCCTGGAGGTGGGGTCGCGCTTTTGCGCACGACGCAAATCTTGGATGGATTGAAATTAGAAGGGGAAGAGCAGATCGGTGTTCGGATCGTTCGTAAAGCGATCGAGTCTCCGATTCGTGCGATTGCTATGAATGCAGGAAAGGATGGTTCCGTCATTATTGAAGAAGTGCGTAAGCAGGGTGGAAATAAGGGCTATAATGCTGAAGCGGATCGGTATGAAGACTTGGTTGAGGCAGGTGTTATTGATCCTGCTAAAGTTACGCGTACCGCTCTCCAGAACGCGGTGAGTGTTGCCTCCATGTTCCTTACCATGGAATGTGTGATTGTGGAGAAGCCAAAAGTAGAGGCTGCGGGAGCGGATAGCCATGGTCATGGTGGCGGCATGGGCGGAGGCATGGGATTCTAAGGTGAGACCTTAAACGTCTTTCGCATGATAAAAGGATGGCTTCGGCTGTCCTTTTGCGTTGCCTCCAGACAAGGAGTGGCGCTCTGTGTATGATGGAGGGGTGCTATGAAACGCGTCTTTTCATTTATCTTTGTTGGGATACTGGGAATGCTCTTGGCGACGCCAAGTTGGGCGGCGCTATATGACCTGCAGCTTTCCTCTGAGGATATTGTTCTTCAGCCTCGATACCCAATTGCGAAGCAGCCGGTGCGTATTTATGCGACGGTGCAGAACTTGGGGGAGCGTGATACAGAGGCGACTATTGAGTTTTTCGATGGGGAGCGCAAAATTGGAAGTAAGTTCGTATCGGTACGGGCCGGCGGCAGACCGGATGAGGTATGGCTCGAGTGGACGCCTGTGAGCGAAGGGGATCATCTTTTACGGGTGCGGTTAGTATCTGACTCAGATACGCCTGATGAAGATTTGACCAACGGCACGGCTACGCTTGAGGTATATGCAGATCGTGATACGGATGAAGATACGTACCCTGATCGCGTTGACCAAGATGATGATAACGATGGGGCATTAGATGCGAATGACCAATTCCCCTTAGATCCTCGTCGGCAAAAAGATACGGATAACGATGGAATTGATGATAAAGAGGATAATGATATTGATAATGATGGTCTTCCTAACACGCAGGAGCGGGAGTTGGGGACGGATCCATTGCGACGTGACACGGATGGAGATGGAGTGGGGGATGCAGAAGATGCCTATCCTTTGGATCGCACGCGATCCGTGCGTGAGGTACCTAAGCCCGTTGTAACCCCACCCGCTCCTAAGCCTGCTACGGTGACGCCGCCACCTGTTCCTGGCGCGACTGGGAAAAATACAACAGCAGTGACTCCCATTCCTTCTGCAGCCGCTCCTGCTAGGGTGGTTTTGAGTGCCGCGTCTTCTTCTGAGGCGATTCAACCGGTTACTCCAGAGGTTCTCAAGGTATTGGGGATTGAGACAGGGACATCTACATCGCCCGCAGTGATAGATGAACAGAACGTGCAAGAAGAGACGCCCGTGTTTTCTCCCGCTCAAGAAGACGAATCAAGTATGATGGTTCCTGTTTTGTGGGGACTTGCGATTGTGAGCGCGGCGTTGGGGGGATGGTTTCTTTTTAAGAGCCGATCCAGTGCAAGGTAAGAAGAGGTGCCCGAAGGGCGGAGGGGGTATGCTCCGATCGATTTGTGATTGGATAGTTATATATAGGCGATGAGCTCAGACAGGCAGTACACCTAAAAAGGAGTACGCAGCTTTTCCTGCTAGAAAATCTGCTCAGTTTTAGCCGTCGTCACGTCTAAAAAGCCTCCTTTTTAGGTGTACTGCCTGTCTGAGCCCTAGATGAGTAGAAAGGGGCAGGGGACGGGCTAGCTATGTTTTATTTTAATGAGTTCTTTTATGATTTTGCCGGCATGGCTCCATTTTACGCGGGTGGTCGGGCCGTTGTGCCAAGTAACGGGGAATTCTGCTACGCGAAGATGTTTTTTTTGGGCTTGTAGAAGGATGTCCACGTCGAAGGTCCAGCCTGTAGAGATAAGGTTTGCGGATAGCATTTTAGCGGCTTCCTGACGGAAGGCTTTGCAGCCGCACTGGGTGTCGTGATATGGGAGATTGAGATAGGTGCGTAAGATAAAGTTGAAGGCTTGTCCAGCGAGAGAGCGGTACCAGGCCTGTGGTTTTTCTATGGTGGCACCCATTATTCTTCGTGAGGCGATGGCAATGTCGTGTTTTTCTAGTAAAGAGAAGGCTTGTTTTAGCTCGTTAGGATGAGTCGCGAGATCTGCGTCTAAAAATGCAATATACGTGCCTCGAGCTTCTTCTATCCCTGCTTTTATGGCGGCTCCCTTGCCTTGATTATGTGAGAGGGTGATGAGTTTTATGTGTTTGTTTTGGATCGTGTTTACGATTCTAGCTGTTTCGTCGGTTGAGCCGTCGTCTACGACGATAATCTCAAACTCTCCAGGGATATCCTGGAGAGTGCTGAGGGTCTTAGACACGGCCGTTTCAATGGCGAATTGTTCGTTGTAGGCCGGAATGATCACGCTATGCTGCATGTGTGGTATTGGGGTGTTGTTTGAGCGAGCGGAAAAGTTTGGCTAGCCAGGTGATGAAGAGGGGTAGAAACAATACTTGACCGATACTAACCAGAAAATAAGCGTAGCCTTGGGGGATGGTCTCGAAAATCGTGTTCATTTTTGCTTCGCCGACGACGAGAGCGAAGACCGTATCAATGGTAAATGTGACCGTTAAAAACACCAAGAGAAATGTGAAGCCAGGGAAGATGAGGCGAGCAAAAACGGTCCAGAAACGGCCACGCACAAGCTGATATGACTGGGCGAAGAGGTGAATGGATTTTTTGAAGGATGGGAGGCGGAGGTTGTTTTTACCGATGCTTGTAAAGGTGGCAGAGGATCCTTCGGGGTTTGTTATAAAGAAGAACGGCCAAAACACTAACTGTGCGGCCAACCATACAATCGGCAGACTTAAGATGATTAAGCTAAAAAAAGCCACGAACAGGAAGGATCGCTCAGGAATTCTTCCGAGAATAGCGAGGATCGGCAAGCCTATCATGCCGAAGATGAGCGGCAAGGAAGCGCCTACCAATGCGATGTTGTGTAAGATCTGCAGCCAAATATAGCTCCCGATGGGTTGTATCCAAGTTGGTTCTTGAAGTACAGACGTTTCACCTTCTTCTTTTAGAGTATACTGCATTAACCGTAGGTTCACCCAGGCGTTGATAGATAGTCCTGTGATGAGAGAGATGGTGCCTAGAAGAGGCGCGAGGCTGGGTTGAATGAAGCGACTAACAAGGCTCGCAACCAGCAAAACAACGGCGGGAATGAGAAGCCAAAGAGAGATGCTGAAGGTGTATTTCCAATGGTCTTTGAAGGTTTGCCAGCTGTCTTTGATGAGATCGCGGGTGGAGATGAGTCCGGGTTTATTTTGAGTACGATTTGTGGTAGGGGGAGAGGGTGGAGTACGGCGCAACGTCGGCATAGTATGTCTATTGTACGGGATGCCGCCTAACTGCGCCAGATACGCTCACCGTCTGGTCGCTAGGACTCGACAAACGTCTTCGCCCACGGCTTTTGAGGATTGAGTTGCGTCTATTTCTATGATCTGTGTTCCAAGGTCTTGGTATGGTTTTAATACTTCCGACGCGCGATAGCGAGCGATCAAGCGCTCCTGGAATGGAAGTTCTTCGTAGATATGTCCATCCACTTTGTTGAAGCGCCCTTCTAGACGTTTCATGGCTTCGTCGGAGCTAAGTCTTAGTAAAAACAAGATGTCCGGACGGCGGCTGAGTTCTGCACGATTTCCTTCCAGAGATAATAACCAGTCGACGGTGATGGTGTTGTCTTGTAGGGGTTGGTAGGCAAGAGAGCTGATGACGCCACGCTCTTGAAGGACAAAACGATCGGGTTTGGCTTGAAGAAACGGAAGAATGACGCGGGTAAATAGGACTTGGCGATCCAGAGCGAATGCTTCGGCGGCGGCACGGGCGTGATAGCTGCGTCCAACTTGGGCTTTGATAATTTCTTCGCGGATGGCTGCACCAATCCAGCAGAAGGTGGGTTCGGAAGAGATGAGGACGTCTGCATCACAGATGCCCGGTTCATCCACGGTTGGAAGGCGGTGCTCGCGTTGGGTGTATTCGGAAAGGTTGAATATTTTTTTACCTTGCGCACCCAAATACTCCGACATGGCTTTAATGGCGGTGTATTTACCGGCGCCGTCGATGGCGTCGACGATAATGAGGGTGCCCGGGTGGTTCATATTCTGCGGTAGGTTATGAAAGAATATCCATCGTGTTTTTCTTCTTTAATGATGCTCCATGCCTCTTGAGATATTTCTGGAAAAAATGCATCACCTTCGTACGGTACATGTATTTGAGTGAGTTCTATTCTTTCTGCGAGGGGGAGAGATTGTTTAAATATCTCTGCTCCTCCAAGAATCCACACGTCTTCATTCTTTAGTGCGTTAAGAGCCTCTTCTAGGCTGTGAAATACGGTAGCCCCTTCTGCGATGAAGGATTGGTCACGAGTAATAACGATATTTTTTCTTCCCGCTAGCGGTCTGTGTTTTTCTGGAAGTGATTCCCATGTTTTTCGTCCCATTAAAACCGTTTTCCCGGTTGTGCATTGGCGAAAATGCTTTAAATCTTCGGGGATATGCCACGGTAATCCTCCGTCTTTTCCGATGCAGCCATTACTCGCTTGCGCGACAATGAGAGAGATAGGCATGGTTATACGGCTATTTCAAAAGGGATGCGTGGGTAGCTCTCATAACCGATAATCTGTGTACTCTCACACGTCCAGTCAAATATGGAGCTAAATGAAGGCGTTTCGATGCGAGCGAGAGGATATCGATTCACGTCTCGAGATAGCTGTTCTTTTGCGCCTTCTATGTGGTTTTCAAAAATATGTGTATCCGCAAGAAACCCGATTAAACGCCCTTCCTGGAGACCGGTTTCTTTTGCAAGCAGGTGCAAAAGAAGGGCGTAACTCGCGATATTAAAGGGCAATCCAAGCATGACATCTACGGAGCGTTGATTCCAGAGAAGATTTAATTTATTCCCAATTACGGTTACTTGAAAGCCATAATGACAAGGAGGTAAGCCCATTTCTGGTAAAGCGACAGGGTTCCAAGCCATAACGATCATGCGTCTATCTGTGGGGTTGGTTTTTAGTGTTTCGACCAGGCGTTTTAACTGATCAATGCCCTTGCCTTCATAATTACTCTCGTAAGACTCATATGGAGCATTAAAATGCCGCCATTGAAAGCCATAAATGGGACCCAGGTCACGCTCTTCGAGCATTCTTTTTTTTGATAACTCATCATGGCCGTAGGGCGCTTTTTTTGGATGCGCCCATTCATCCCAGATGTGGTTGTTTTTTTGTTGGAGCCATTGCTTGTCTGTAATGCCTTTGATGAAAAATTCTAATTCACTTGCGATAAGTCGGAACGGAATTTTTTTTGTTGTTAATAATGGGAAGCCTTTTGACATGTCATGTTCAAACATGGCTCCTGCGATCGCAAGAACATCCGTGCCCTGTCGGGTGCCTTTTCTTTCACCTGTTTCTAGTACACGACGTACGATGTCTAAGTAGGCTTTCATGGGAGAAAATTGATGGTTAAATTCCCGTCGAGCCAAATCCTCCGCGCGAAGAGCTGCCTGCGGGACTCTCGAGCCATTCTGCGCGTTCTACGGGGAGGAAAAAGGCTTGGGCTAGGCGTTCGCCTTTTGTGATGATGACAGGTGTGTCGCCGGGGTTCCAGAGGGATAACTTGAGGATATCTTCTGGGCCATAAAAGTCTTGATCGATGACCCCGATTCCGTTCGTGCTCATAAGGCCTTTTTTCCAATAGAGGGAGGATCTTGCGCTCATCATGAGCATATAGCCGGGAGGGGTCGCGATGATGAGGCCGGTGGAGATTTTGGCGGCTTGCTTAGGTTCTATGGTGACGTTTTCTGCCGAGGCCAAATCAAACGCCACCGATCCGGGGGTCTGGTATTGTGGCAATTCCATGTCGGGGTCAGCGCGGGTGATGCGAACCTGCATATCACGCTTTGTAATCGAGGCGTTTTAAGAGCGCTTCGATCTCGACGTTTAGCTCTTCGAGAGATCCATTGTTTTTGATGCGTTGTGCGGCTTTCGCCATAACGCCTGGAATCGTAATCTCGGTTGAACGTTGTTCTTCGGCGAGGAATTGCTCTTTGGTCATTTCCGCTTCGCCGCTGTTTTGTCCGCGGTTTTTTGCGCGCTGGAACCGAACATCAGCATCTACCTCAATAGCGACCAGGACAAAGTTTGGGAGGGGGGAGAGGGTCGTGATGTCCATGTCACGACGGATGCCCTCGATGACCACGAGGTCGGTTGAGGCTTCGCGTGCATCCTCGGCGATTACGCGGGAAAAGAGATCTTCTCCGAATCCGGCGCGCAGCGCTTCTGATACTTTGATTAAATTATGGCGAGATTCTTCCAAGTGAAGCCGGCGCAGGACATCGCGCATGCTGGTGCTGAAGCTGAAGGTGGTGGCACCGTAGTTATCTTTGAGGTATTTCGCCACCGTGCCTTTGCCGCAGCCAACTTGACCAACGAATCCGAGGATAAGAGAGGGCATAATTATGATTTAAACCACTTCGCAAGCTTAGGTCCTTTTTGTTGGCTGTAGTTGGATTTTAGGTCGGAGCCGTAGAGTTTTTCTGGGGTTTCGAGCATGTGTTCGTAGACCATGAGACAGATCGGTTGGCCATCGCGTAGAACAAAAGGGTGGCCGTAACATTCAACTTCTAGCACCGCGATGGTGCCACGCTCAGGATCATTTTCGCGCCAGCCCCAACCGGGATCAAAGAATCCGGCAAAATGCGAACGAAATTCTCCTTTTGAAGCGTCATACGAAACCATTTCGGTGGAGAACTCCGGTGGGGTGAGGATGCGCTCACGCGTTGAAAGAATATAGAAATCACCCGGATGAAGGACGAGTTCTTCGTTGTATGGTTTGGCAATATCTTCGAAGAAGGCGCGTGGATCATGATCAAAGATAGCGGTATCGAGGACTGCCTCGGGGGCTGTTTTCGCACGCCATCCGATGCGTTCTTGGGAGTGGAGATCGATGGTCATCGTGATACCGCGACCGACATGGTCTTCGCTGTTTGGGATGTTGTTTCCACTCAGGGTACGCAAAAGTCCATACTGGTTGAAGATGTCGCTATGTTCATGTGGCGATAAGCGGGCATCTCCTCGATAAAAACGCATTTGGTTGATGCGGTCGCCTGCATGGACGCGCACAGGGAAGGACTTGGGGCTTACTTCGAGCCACAGTGAGCCGTGATAGCCTGCAGGAATGTCGTCGAAACGTGGCACGCCATCGGCAATCAGACGGGCGCGCAAGTTGATGCGTCCAGAAGAGCTTTTATTGCTGGTCGCCGCATGGATATCCGCTGGGAGTGTCAAGGATTCGCCGAGTTTAATCAAATAGATGCCGTTGTATTCGAGGGGTTGCTCCGCGTTATGTTTAAAGAGGAGACCGCGTTTTAAAATATCTTCGACGGATTCGCCTTTGCGAGGGAGATATGAACCGCGAACACGATAGATTTCATCAGTCAGGGACAGATCTAGTGAAGCGGGTTGCAAGGCGATGTCTTGTGTGACATCACAAATGGCCCCGTTTGCTATGAGTTCACGGATGCTTTGGTAGGGGAGCGCGCCTTGAGATCTAGCCATAGGAATATGGCGGCAGCTTAGCGGATTGTCTTCGGTCTGAAAAGCATCTCCCCCAGGGTACAGAATGCCCTGGGGGAGATGGACGAGGAGTGCCTCGTCGAAGAGAGTGTGTGTTGGGGGGGGGGTAATTGTCTTGACTCGTGCCGTTTAGCGGCAGAGAGGGGAGGGAGGGGGAGGCGGATCGCCCAGCGGCTCGATGATGTTTTCGAGCTCGTTGATGCGTCCTTTGAGTTCATGAATGCGCGTGGCTTCGATTGCTGTTACCCCTCCCTCATGCAGCACCCGCTGGTAGAGGCGAGGGCAGAGGTGCTCGGTAATCTCGAGCCGATCCCTGTCCAGGGAAACCCGGCACAGCAGGGGAGACCGCATGGCGCAGCCATCCGCCCTGGACTCGAAGGTGCGGATCTCCACGCTTCCATGGTCACCGCGCATGCTGTCTTCGATGCGATGGAGTGTCGCCATGAGTAGACGGGTTACCACTCTCTCTTCTCGACTTCCTTCATTCTCCATCTTGCCGACTACTGCCACCAGGACGATGAGGATCCCGATGCCAAACGGACCTACATTTCCCACACAAACCTCCTTGCGCGCGTATGGTCTAACTGACTAATCTCTTGGTCAAGATGGGGGTACTTGACAGGATATGTGTATGTGTGCACTAAACAACATCTCCCCGAACCCATGTAAGTGAGTTCGGGGAGATGAGCGAGAGTGGGTCTCGCCAGCAGAAAGGTTGTTGCTACAGAAGATGGGATAAGGTTTTTGCCAGAACAGATGCAACGAGAGCGATGATTAGGGCGATCGCCCAGCGCGCGAGGTTTTTTTCGGTCACTCTTTCGAACCACCTCATATTTTCCTCCTCTGAGAAGCGTTTCAGAATTTTTTCAGGCTGTCAACAAAAACGCCCCCGTACGGAGGCGTCTTATCTTTAGTTCGGTTTTTAAGCAAACATGGATGGATCGACGTGGATACCAGGACCCATGGTGGATGTGAGGGTGACGGACTTGAGGTAGCTGCCTTTGGCGGATGCTGGTTTGTTCTTTTTGACAGCGTCGACTAAGGTGTTCAAGTTTTCTGTGATCTTGGCGGCATCCAGGGAAGCTTTGGCAATCGCTTGGTGAATGTTTCCGCTGGTGTCGTTCTTGAAGGAGACTTTACCTTTTTTGATTTCTTCCACCATCTTTTTGACGTTTGGTCCGACGGTGTCGGTCTTTGGGTTAGGCATGAGGCCGATAGGACCTAAGACTTTGGCGACTTTGGACATTTTGGCCATCATGTCGGGTGTGGCGACGACGATGTCGGCATCAACCTTGCCTTTTTGAGCAATTTCGTTGATAAGCTCTTCGCCTCCGACAACGTCTGCACCAGCTTCTTTGGCTTCCCCTTCTTTTGCGGCGGAGACAATCGCGGCGACGCGCTTAGTTTTTCCGATCGAGTGAGGGAAGATGATGGTGGAACGAACTTGTTGTTCACCTTTTTTGACATCGATACCCAAGTTGATGTGCACTTCGATGGTGCTATCAAACTTGGTGTTTGAGGTCTTTTTGACGAGCTCAACCGCGTCGGCTGGGCTGTACAACTGTTTTGGATTTACGAGCTTTTTTAGCTCAGTATAGCGTTTTCCTCGTGGCATATCGTGGTGTATGGCGGCTGAATATTGTTCAGCCTCCCACAATTAATAATGAAGTGTGGCTATTATACGGATTTATGCTAGGTTGTCAATTGTTTCTGGGATTTTTCACTAAATTAATTACCTGCGCATCTTTATTATTTTTATCAATTATACCCCCTTTAAAACGCAAGAGACCCCATTCCGCGCATACCAGCATAATTGCACTGGGGCTTCGGATGGGGTCTGGGCAGAGGGTGAAGATTCCAGGATTACTTGCACACCAATAGGATTCTGATATGGCGATCCCATACATGTCTAATCTTCTCACAGCGTAGAGTACGTTCCTTGTTATCCCATCGCACACGGAGTACGTAGCGATAGACGCCATCTGGAATGTACTCCCCGAGACCCACGAAGTCAGCTAGATTCGGATGAGCCACGGCGAACTCATAGGTCTCCAACGCCATCGCAGGCCGGTATCCATTAGGGGCGTGTGGCGTACGCTGATCGAGACCCCAGGTAATACGTTCTTCGGCCTCCCATTCGCGCCGAGCATCGTGTAAATGAAAGGTTTTTTTCCCGGGAGTATGTTGTGCCCTGGCGCAAGAAGGGTGCGTCCTATAAGGTTGGTCAAACACGTTCGACACATTGTGTGATCCCCACACCTTCTTTAGATCATTCAGGCTGGGAGGGGGGTTGTAGGTGATATATGTCGGGTAATGGTCTCCTGGCTTTTCTGGCTGTGTGTCAGCCATGCGGTAAGGGTGTGTCATTTGTTCCCCTTTTCTCATCCCAGTCTTCTACCAGGATTGTGTTGCGGTGTTGGCGTTTGGATTCTAAGGTTGAAGGAGCCTTTTAGGGTGTCATATTTTGAGGCGGATGTCAAGTCTGGTGTCGATATATCAGGTGAGTGAGTAGTTTTTATCCATCTTCTATGCGTCTAGGCATCCTCTCTTGTAGTAATCCCTCGGATTCGTTTTCTGTTGTGTCGGAACAGGTGGAGGCGGTAACAGGGATTGAGCGTATCCGTCGGGCTGCTGAGGCGCGTGGCCATGAGGTTTCGCGGTTTTATGAACCGAAGTTTTGTTTTTCGTATGAAGGAGCTGTCTGTCGGGTTTGGCATGATGGGGTGCCGTTTGTGTCTCCGGATGTGATGGTGTATCGCCCGAATTTTGTAGAGGAGCCTTCTTTGCATACGTATGTGTCGGAGCGTTTGGTGGCGTTAGGGGTGCCGGTTGTGAATGGAACGCCAAAGATTTTAGAAATTAAGAATAAAGTGATCCAGCACATGCGCTTGGCTGAGGCGGAGATTCCGATTCCGCGTTTTGCGCTCGCCAAAGATCCGGGAGCGGCCAAAGGAGCGGTGGAGGCGCTCGGATTTCCTTTGATTGTGAAAGTCTCATTTGGGACGCATGGGAAAGGGGTCTTTTACGCGGGGAATTGGGAGACGTTTCAGCCAATTGCGGATTACCTGGATGTCCGTGACGGGAATCCGATCATTATTGAAGAGTTTATTGCGGCTGCACAAGGAAAAGATATTCGCGCGTTCGTCGTTGGCGGTCGTGTTGTGGCTTCCATGGAACGAGAAGCGAGACAGAAGGATATTCGTGCCAATGCGTCTCTAGGAGGGGTAGGGACAGCCATTGAGCTCTCGGCGGAGGATAGAGCATTGGCGATTCGAGCGGCTGGAGTGTTTGGATTAGAGATCGCGGGCGTTGATTTAATTCGTTCGGAGCGGGGGACACTTGTGCTTGAAGTGAACGCAAATCCTGGGTTCCGTGAGCTCGAGGCATGTACGGGGATTGACGTCGCGACGGCAATCGTGGACTACAGCGTTGCGCGAGCAGAAAAGAGGTGAGTTGTCTCCTTTTAGGGTTCGTGATAAAAAGACGCTGCCTCCTGCCCGGGTGGCGGAATTGGTAGACGCACCTGACTTAAGATCAGGCACCGAAAGGTATAAGGGTTCGAGTCCCTTCCTGGGCACCATATTGAACACCGTGACGAGCGCGGTGTTTTTTGCTTAGTTGAGCGGAGGCTAGGCGGCGGTCAGGGGCGGTTGGGAGGACGCGAGAGAGGCCGGTGAGCCCGCGGTTGACAACGGGCTGCCAATCCTTGGAGCACGCTGCCCAGGCTCGAGGAGCGAGATGGTCTGACGGAGAGCCTCCGTGACGGGGTGGGTGTAGCGGAGCGTCATCGTGAGCGTCTTGTGCCCCAGCAGTTCCTGGATGTGCTTGATGTTCCCGTGCGCCCCGTTGAGGTTGGTCGCGAAGGTATGGCGGAGGGTGTGCCAACTCGTGTGCGGGACCTTAGCGTGACGGCAGATCTTGGTGAGGTTCTCCCACGCGCACGAGTATGTGATCGTGCGCCCCCGGTTCGTGAAGACGCGCGGGTGAGAACGCGGGAGCGAGCGCAGGGCCTCGATCACCTCGGATGTGAGGGGGATCACGCGGGTCTCGTAGGTCTTCGGCAGGCCGACGTGACCGCGCCACTCGCCACGGCGAACCGTGAGGATGGCGTTTGGAAGGTCCACGTCGGACCACTCCAGGGCGATGAGCTCGTTGAAGCGGAGCCCGGTCCGGAGCGCCGTCAGCACCAGGGCCCGCCAGGGGGTCGGCGGGCAAGCGGCGAGCAGACGCGCCGAGTCATCGGGTGTCACCACCCTCGTCTCCGGCGGCGGCAGGCGTAGGAAGCGAAAGCGCGGCACGTGCTTGAGGACATCCCAGTCGACCGCCGTCACGAGGCACTTGCGTAGGATCGTCAGCGCGTTGTTGATGCTCTTGTTCGAGAGCCCGCGGTCCAATTCGGTGCGCTTGTAACGCTCGATGTGGTCCGCGCTGATCTCATCCAACCGCCGCTTGCCGAAGGCCGGCAGCAGTGTGCGTTGGAGGATCTTTCGCTTGTAGTAGCGTTCGGATGGTTTGTTGTTCACGTCCACGTAGTCCCGCAGCCAGCGCTCGCTGAACTCGGCGAACGTGATCGCGCGCTCACGAACGGGCATCATCGCGGCGTGCGCGCCGGACACCGATCCGTGCTGGGCGACGAGGCGCCTCACGTGGGCCTCGAAGGCCTCTGCGCCGGCCTTCGTGTTCAACGGACTGCGCTTGCGGAAACGTTCGCGGTTGTACATGAAGTCGACCCACCAGGTCCCCTTGACTTTCCTTACTGCCATAGTGACGGGTCGCGAGGGTCGGTCCGGTGCGCGGCGAGCCAGCGCTCGACGTCACTGCGACGGAGGAAGATCCTGCGGAGGATGCGATAGGCGGGGAGGGCTCGCCGTGCGACCAGACGGTAGACACTGTCGGTGGTGACGCCCAGAAGGCGTGCGAGCCCCCGCGGCGAGACGAAGGCGAGTTCTCCCGCTGCGGTGGGGGAGATTTCTGTCATAGATTCGGGTTGTAATGAGCCAACCTGTTGCGGCGCGTTCGTTCGCGCCGATGAAACCTGTAAGGGAAGCATATGATTTTCGTTGAAAAATGAGAAGAGGCGGGTCGACCCCGCCCCTCTCGATCATGCCCTGCGCCCGATCAACGCATCAGCCGCGGCCGGAAGCATCACATCCACATGTGGATGGATCAGCTCCGCGCCGCGGCTGTTCATGATCCCCAGAATCGGTGAAGATGAAGGGACCTCATTCAGGACGAAGGGGTGGATCAGTCTCGCGGACGGCCACCCTTTCGCGTCGCCATCTCCCCGGCCCGAATCAGGGGACGACCACCGTAGAAGGTGCGAATGTCCCCGTCAAGGCAGGGAGTTTTCCCCATGCCCCTTCCCCTCGCGCGCTCGCCCCGCGTGCTCTGCCTCACGCTCCGTGAGGGCAGCGTCGGCCACGCCGTCCTCGACGGCTTCGGTGTGTCGGAGGGCTCGTTCTTCACGAGCCGCCTCGACCACCTCACGTCACGCAGGCGGTTCAGCCGGGTGCTGCGCCTCGTGCGCAGCTCCTGCGAGCGCTTCCGCCCCACCCGCATCGTCTTCGGCGTGCCTGAGCACGCCCGCATCCGCCGACCGGTACCAGGTCGCGCTTCGCCTCGCGGTCGACGGCCTCACGACGCGGCCCTTCACGGCGACGACGCTCCCGCCCGAGGAGATGGAGGGCGGACGTGGCGCGCTCCTTCGGCGGCTCTCGGCGGAGCGCTACGGGCGCGACCGGGCGCTCGTCGAGCGGGAGGTCGCGGAGGACCTCGGCGTCGCGCCCCGAACACCGTCCTGTACGCCTCGCGCGAACCTGCGGCTCGACCTCGACTGACGCTGTGGACAACGCGCGCCGCGCCGCGGCTGGTTCACGTCGAGGCGCCTTCGGTATGCTGGAGGCGAGCATCCTCGTGCTCGCTCCCACCCCCCGAACCAGAGGAGATCTCGATGAACGACGCGACGCCCGGCGTCCGCGAGGCGGCGCTGCCCTACACGCCGCTCCCGGAAGGGCCCGCCCACCCGGCGAGCGACCGCGCGCTCGAACGCGCGACCGGCCTCGTCGGCCGCACGGAGGGCATGAGCCACGTGCACCGCCAGATCGACCGATACGCGCGCACGACCGCCACCGTCCTCGTGCGCGGCGAGACGGGCACCGGCAAGGAGCTCGTCGCCCGCGCGCTCCACGCGCGCTCACCACGGGCCGCGCGCCCCTTCGTCGCCGCGAACGTCGCGGCGCTCCCCGCCTCCATGCTCGCCTCCGAGCTCTTCGGCCACGAGCGCGGCGCCTTCACGGAGTTTCCCAATAGTCTGGACAGGATAGCTCTCACCCGTCCCACCTACGATCTCCTGAGTCAGCCAGCGTTCAGAACGGCTTTCTTTCAGGATGCCAAGACCGAGTGGGGGGAGGGGGCGATCACCGTGATCTACCGCACCACGGAGTTGATCAAGGGCGACCCTCCTGAGCAGATCGTTCAAGTCCTGAAGCTTTTGGGGGTTTCAGCCGAGCGTCTCATGAGGATTCAGGCTCTGATCGAACGAGACATTCAACGATAGTGTGAGGTGATATGACAACGTCCGAGCACGCCTCTGTCGAACGGCCGAGTCGCCCCAGGAGACCACGGCTTGGGCCGCAGCAGGTGACAATTTCTGGATCGCTGGAACTCATCCAGGAAATCGCAGATGCGCTGGCGGCGGCTGCGGAAGGGGCCAGCGCGCAGGGTGGCACCGAGGTTCTCACATCGATCCTGAGGGTTGGTAAGGATCCTATCGACGCACAACCTGCCGATCATGCGAGCGAGCGCGTTGCAGTCGAAGAACTGTTCCGGCAACTCAACCGGCTCAATCGAACGGCGGCACATCTTCAACGAACACGGGTCAAGGAGATCGCAGCAAGGGAGTTGAGGCGAACGAGTTCGAGCGCTATCGAACTGTTATGCGCAGACGATCTGACGCGTCTCTGGGTACAGCCACCAATTCAGCATGGCGGCGCGCGCCGAGTGCGTCACCTGAAGATTCGCGGGGGCAGATTCTATGCTCGTATGAAATGTGGTCCGGTCAAGACCGTGCTTCGATATCATGACCTTTCTCTCGAGTTGCTGGCCATGAGTTTGCGGCAGGCGACGACGGCGTATTCAGCGGTGATCAGGGGGTCGATGCGGTTGCCTCGCCACCACAAGGAACAGGTCCGTTCAACGGCGCAGCGCGGCTTCTGGAGGGTAACGTGCGGGATTGGGGCCGTCGTCACTGCGAAACTCGCGGGTGAATCCGGCGGCGCGTCGAACCTGGGCGGTCTTCGCGCGCTCTCTGCGGGAGAGCATCAACTGAGGTATGTGCGGGAAGCTACCTGTCTTATGCAAAAGCGAGGTCGTGGGACGACCTCGCTGCAGAGTGGGTGAACGCTACTTCAGCCCGCGGCACGCTGGAACGCGGTATGTGCCTGCCAGCCGGGCGCAGCGCGTAGAATCTTGGGCCAGCATCTTGAGCACTGGAAGAGTTGTGCAAGGGCGAGACATACAGCGGACAGCGCGCGCTCAGCCGTGGGGTCGTCTCGGTCTCTGCCAAAGCGCGCCGTCGTGTAACGAAACATGTCCAGGGCCCAGTGTTCTGTAATGCTGTGATGATCAGCAAAGCAGGACGTATCAAGCCACCAGAGTGTTTGCGTGACGCGCGCTACGACATTCGTGTCGTCCTCCCCGGGTTCCCCCAGAAACCAGGTCATAGCGGTCGGGGGAGGGAGCACCGGCCCCGAGCGCCGCCTCGAAAGGTCGAGGTAGTTGCTGGGGTAGGCGATGACCTCTCGTCTCAGCGTCTCGAGGAATGCAGGGGTGATGTCCAGGCGCTCCATGGTCTTTCTCCTCCGTTAAGACGGCGCCTTTGAGGGAACTCGTGAGGGAGATCCTTCTTCTATTTGCCGCCTGTCTCCGTGCAACAACAGTGCCGGAATTGGGGCATGCAGGGAAGAGGCACCTGTGGATAACGGCGGAGCTCGGCGTTCGGGGTACGAATGGTGCTCTTTGGCTGCACCAACCCACACCGTGCGTGATGTGGTTATGAAACGTTGAAGTTCGGCCGATGGGATCACTGCACAGTGAACTGCCGCAACGTTTTACAAAACTCATTCGCGGGCGAAGCATCGCCCATCGTCTCTTTGGTCCTCGGTGTGGCGTGGCGCCTCCACGCCCCAGACCGTGGCCCCTGAATTCTCGGGCTGCCTCCGGAGCGTCTCCGTGACGGAGTCGTCCCCCGCGGGCTCGTGGCGGCGGTGGATCGGGCAGGCGCTCATCCCGCCGAGCGGCGTCGCGGTGGACTCGTCCCCCAGGAGCGCCCGGACCGCCGGGTCGAGCGCCGCGATCAGGTCGGGCGCCCGCTTGCGGAGCCGCTCCTTCCAGCGCGCCGTGAGCCGGCGGGTGACGTCGTCGGGGGCGCGTTTGCGTTGGGGGGCGCGGGGGAGGGCGACCCCGACCCGCGCGGAGGCCCGATGTTCCACCTGATTCCGCTCCTGGTCCTCACTTTCGTCCTCGCCGCATGTGGTGGCGATCCGCTGCCGAACGTCGACGACGGTGGAAGCCCGGACATCACAGCTCCTGCGGATGCAAGAGGTGATACGTCCGCGCCTCCCGATGGCCATGGCGCTCCAGACGCTTGAACCGTTGACTGCCATCCGGTCCGGCGGCTACCCTTGGTTCATGATTCAAAGCGGCCGTGTTGTCTCCGTCGAGCGTGAGGATGGTTTCGTTCGTGTCCTGGTCTCCTCTGGCGGCGAACTGTCGGAAGTGTGCTGTCGCGATGACGAGAACGTTCCGGCGCCTGGGACGTATGTGAGGGTGGGTGATGCGCCGGAGGGCGCCCGCCTCGAGAAGCTCGGTGAGGGGTCGGAGCGGCCCGGTGAAGAGGCGCACCGTTGGTGGCGCCCCTACGCATCGCGCCCGACCCGCCTCCAGCGCCTGGGGCAGCGTGCGCGCGTGGTCCGCGCGCTCCGCGGGACGCTCGACGAGGCGGACTTCCTCGAAGTGCAGATCCCCCTGCTGCTGCGGGCCACCTGCCCCGACGTGCACATCGAATCGTTTCGGGTGGGCGATCTGTACCTCACGACCTCGACCGAGTATCAACTCAAGCGCATGCTCGCGGGCGGCTTCGACCGGCTGTATACCCTGACGCAGAACTTCCGCGCGGGGGACGTGGGCCCGTACCACAACCCGGAATTCACCATGCTCGAGTGGGCCCGCGCCTACGAGACGATGACGGCCATCGAGGGCGACGCCGAAGCCATGGTCAAGCGCGCCCTCGGCGCCGTCAGCCCGCCCGGCACCTCCTCCATCATCTACCGCGGCCACACCGTCCAGATCGAAGGCGTCCCCTGGGAACGTTTGACGGTCCGGGACGCCCTTTTGCGTCACCTGGGGGTCGACCTCGACAGCGAGTTCTCGCTCGCTGCCATGCAGCGGGAGGTGCAACGCTTGTCGATCCCGATCCCCGAAGCGTTTCGAGCGAGGCGCGATGACCTCCTCACGCTACTCCTGGATCGACTCCAACCGCACCTCGGGACGCGCGTCCCGACCTTCCTGGTCGAGTGGCCCTCCTTCCTGACGACCTCCGCGCCCCCTCTCCCGGGCCGGCCGGAGGTTGCCGAGCGCAGCGAACTGTTCGTGGCGGGCGTCGAGGTCGCCGACGGCTTTCCCTTCTTGCGCGACGCGGAGGTTCAGGCGGGCCTCTTCGAGGGCGCCAACACCTCGCGTCGCGCCCAGGGGAAGACCCCGGTGGCCCTCGATGATCGTTACCTGAAAGCGCTCCGTCAGGGGCTCCCGCCCGGCGCGGGCATGGCGCTCGGGGTGGATCGACTCGTGATGGTCCTGATGGGGGAGGAGGACATTCGGAACGTGGTCGCCTTCGCCTGGGACGAGCTCTAGACGCCGGAGGTCCAGATCTCCTCGCGCGATGCGCCGACGCGGATCTCGTGTCGGAAGGAGAGCTCGAAGCGACGAGCAACGCGCGAGCCGTCCTCGGAGACCGTGATCGCCGCGATTCCCCGGGACTGCACGGGGAGGATTGCTTCCGACAGCGCCCCGAGGAGCTTCCGGGACCCCTCCCCGCGGCGCAGCTGCGGGAGGATGCTGTAGTTGAACAGGTACAGAAAATCCCCCGCGGAAACGGAGGTCATGGGCACGATCGCCCGGTCCCTCCACGGGGGATCGTTGGTTTCCAAGCGCTGGAAGGTCGGCTCATCGATGGGGTACCAGCCGGAGTAGCCCACGGGGATCCAGCCTCCCTCGAAGGGGGCGAACCAGGCCCGAAACCCCTCCGGGAAGCGTTCGAGCACGAACCCGAGCCGCAGCAGGTTGGCCCGGTCGTCGGGGGCGGCGTAGGTGAGCCAGTCCGCCGCGAGGAGCGCCCCCAGGAACCGACGGAAGCGCTCGATGCCGAACCGCCCCTGGGGGTTCTGGGGAAACGCGAGGTCGGCGCCGGCGACGGACACCAGACGGTCCTCCTGTTCGCGCACGTCGTACGCATGTGCGCCGCGTTCGACATCTTCGAACCAACGGGCGTACCGGTCCCACGCGCCGGGATCGGGAACGCAGCTCAGAATCGGATCGACGTGCATCGGCCCATCCTTCCGGGCAGGAGATTGCCTACCTCCCGGCGTCGAGCGCAAGCAGGACGCGCAGTCGGGTGACGAGGTCTTCGACCTCCACTCGCGGCCGGTCGTCCCCAGGCCACGGCGCCGGGGCCCCCCGGAGAACGTTCACCGTTCCGTGCACGCACGCCTCGAGCGCGTCGAGGTCGTATCCGCCCTCCAGGACGAACGCGATCCGGCCTTCCGCCAGCTCTCCTGCGACGTCGCGCAGCGCGCCCGCGAGCGCGACGAGTCCCTTCGTGGAGAGCCTCATGCCGCCCTGTTCGTCGCGCCAGTGCGCGTCGAAGCCGGCCGAGACGAGCACGAGCTGGGGCGCGAATCGCCGCGCGATCGGCCGGAGCACGCGCGACGCGAGCAGCTCGTAGTCCGCGTCGCAGGAGAGCGGCGGCATGGGGATGTTGACGACGCCCCCGTCGTCCAGGCTTCGAGGCGCGGCCAAGGCCCCCGTTTCTACGGGAAACAAGGCGTCCTGGTGGACCGAAACGACGAGGACCCCGGGGTGGCCCGAGAGGATCTCTTCCGTGCCGTTGCCCGCGTGCACGTCGACGTCCACCACGAGCACGCGCGCGGCGCCCGCGCGTCGGGCGGCGAGCGCGGCCACCGCGACGTTGTTGAAGACGCAGTAGCCCATCGCGCTCGCCCGTCCGGCGTGGTGCCCTGGGGGGCGCACCAGGGCGAACCCGCACGGGGCGCGCCGGGCGAGGATCTCCTCCACGAGGAAGGCCCCCGCGCCGGCCGCGTGCAGCGCCGCCTGCACGGACCCGGGCGAAAGTGAAGTCTCGTGATCGAGGGTCGCGCTCGCCCCCGCGAATTGCAGGATCTTGGCGACGTAGTCTTGGTCGTGTGCGAGATGGAGGAGTTCGACCGTTGCTGGGGGCGACTCCCGAAGCACCGACACCCCCACGATCCCCTCGATCGCGCGGGCACACGCATCAAAACGCCCCGGATGCTCGGGGCAGGTCGAACCCGGATCGTGTTCACGAAACACGGGGTCGAGGATGAGGAGGGGGGAGCGGGTCATGAGAGGCAGTTCGTCGAAATGAGCTGGGATGGGCGAGATTTCACTATTTATCAGAATGTGGGCCGCTTCGTCAAAGCCGCTCGGTGGAGGGCACACGGCCAGATTTGACCGAACAGCTCGACCGTGTCAGAGAGGAATACGACAGGATTTATTCCTCGCAACCGGAGCGCTCCATGGAACGCAGGCATTTTCTCCGTCTCTCACTTCTCTCCTCCCTGCTGGGATGCATTGGCGAGGGGATCGTCGGCCCATCGCCGCGCGCCGCGACGGGCGAGGCGGCGGGGGCGGGACCGACCATGGAGATCTTCTCGCGGGAAGATGAGTTCCGCGCCGACTACTACGATCGCGCTGGGCGCCTCATCGCGACGTACGTTAGCCAGGAGCAGCTCTCAGCCGCCCTCTCTTCCAAACTCGGAGGGATGGGGATGGGAGAAAACGTCAACTTCGTCTTCGTGGCCGATCAAAACGGGTTGCGTTCTTCGGCTCCCGGGACGGCATGCAGCGGGCAGACGTGCGGCCAGTCGCAGCCGCTCGATCAACGCTTCGGCGACTATCACGCCTCGATGGGCATCGGAAGCGGCTACGTCGGGGGCTGTGTGGGCCGGGCTGCGCCGCACGTGAGCATCCGGCTCTCGTATCGGCCGACCGGCGCGCTGCTCTTCGACCTCCATCTCTGCGCGTGGCGGGATCGGTCCGGGCGGATCTGTGTCGGGTTGTGGGAGAGCGGTCCCCGACACCTCGTCAACTGGTGTACGTGCCCCGGCTGGAGCTCGATCACCTCGGCCTTCTCGGCGATCCGCACCAAGCTTTACGAAGTCATGCTCGCCGTCGGGGTGTCGGCGGTGATCGCGGCGGTCGCGGCGGACGTCCTCGCGGGAGGCGCCCTGGTTCTCCTGCCGGTGGGCCTGTAAGATGTGATGGCCTATGTTTCAATGTTCCAATACCGTCCAACTGACCTTCGTCGGTTGGCGAAATCCAGTCGAGCGGGATCGGTTCCATGACAGCCCCGAATATTTTGAGAACCTCTGGGCCGGCGATGGGATCGCCGACAAGCCGCCTCACCCCCAAGGGCTTGTCAATCTATTTGAACGTCGAGAACGTGATCACGTCCGGCTGATTGCCCTGATTGATCCAGAAAAGTTGTCCGCCGACCGGTTGGTGCAGGTACTTTGTGAGGTCGGGCTGAACGTGAAGCTGCACAGCGCCGGCTGATCACTCGATCTATTCAAGGTGCCCAACAAGTAAGCTGAGCTCCTCCTTCGATAGTGGATCCTTGTGGCGTCGACTGCCAATGAAGTACCGCGCTGACGCGGCCACACACCAGACTGAAAGATTCACGGCTCTAACGAAAGGTGGAATCATGCGCCTCTCCCGCGTTCTCGCTCCCATGATCGTCGCTGGAATCGGTGTCCTCGCACTCGGCATCGCCCAACCGGTCTCCGCTCAGAATCGCATCTACGCTCGAGCCCTCCCGGCGTTCAATGACTGGTCTACGAACCCGGTGAACAGTCCCTGGGATCATACCTACGTGTGCGTCGAGAGGGGGGCCCCCAACACCTGCACGAACCCTTCGACCCCCGTGTGTTTCGCGCTCGCCGGGCGCACCTCCGGCGGTCCCGAACTGTATGGTTCTTCCGGCTATGGCAGTGGCAAGGCTGCGATCTGCCGGGGTACGAACGCCCGTTGTGCCTTCCGGTATGGCGTGGACGGAACCTGCCATCAATACTCCAACCGAGCACTGTCTGTTTCAAACACGACGGTCTCTCAAGCGTGGGGCTACGGCCTCTCGGTGGGACTCTTCGGCACCTACGGTCGGCAGGGCTGGTCCGACTGCCAGGCGGCCTGCCCGACGGCGATGTGCTACCGATGAAACGTCACATCGTGGCCAGTAGTTCTGGCTCCGCCTGATCCTCCCAGCCCATTTCTCTTCATCCTCTATGAACCATCGATCCGCCATCCTGATGGTGTCGACCGTCGGCCTTCTCCTGTTGGGAGGGGTCTTGTTATTTACGAAGCGCAACACTCCCTCTCCGCACGGCGTTTCGGCAACGCAGAACGTGCCTGCCTCGCAGGGCGTCGCTGTCGACCGTATAGAGCGAAGTTCGCCGCCGGCGCAACGATCGACTCTTCACCGCGATGCGGGTTCTTCGCAATTGTTGCAGCAGGATGTTGGACGCGTGAGGATTGAGCCTTCAGAGTACGATCGGCGGATGGCAGAACTCGAGAACCGTCTCGCCGCAGACCCTGCGATCTCGGAGCGGCAGCGTCTGCGCCAGGTCTGGGAGCTTCACGTTGAGCTTCGTCTCGGGGAAAGCCTGACCGACGAACGCCGTCGACGGGTGATCGTGATCCACGAAGACATGCTGGACGCTCGAGATCGTCTTGATGCGGAGAGCGCGGGCGGGCCCGCAGCCAATCCTCACTATGCCGAGCAACTTGCCGAGATCGTACGCGCCGCCAACCGCCGGTACGCGGCGGTGCTGTCCCGAAATGAATACCAGATCTTGATGGATGCAGAACCCGAAGATGACCCTCTCCCTCTGCTGCGCCCGCCGGACGATACCGGCCCTTCTGTCTCTCCATTGTAGGTCGTTTCGAGGGGGTGTTTGGTCACGACAGTTCTAGGACGCAAAGCGCCCACCATCGGGTGGGCGCTGCGACAGGTTCGTTGCCAACAGGATGACAAAGATGAGTAGAATGGGCGCGGTTCGAGTCGGCTAAGCCCGACTCGCAAACCGCCCAAATGTGGCACTGTTGAGCCTCGGAATCGATTCAGACCGGGCGGGATCGGTGAGGCCCCTTGGTGGTTCGAGTCCCTTCCTGGGCACCACATAGAAACAGCGCTTAAATGCGTTGTTTTTTTTGATGCTGTTCAGGTGGCACAGCTAATCTACTAAAACTGAAAAAAATATCTTGTGCTGTTCTTTGCGTAGCCCCGAGGGGTGAGAGGCTGCTATCCGGAGCTTTATGCGACAAGATAAAAGATTGCATTCTAATGTCTTGACTGTGTTGCTCATCTAGGGTTCCCTTTCCTTTAGAGGAAGGAGGTTCGCGATGTCGGTATGTCTTTCAACGCATGATGCGCGTCGGTGGACGGCTATTGCGGAGGTGCTTGTTCACTATCTGCAGGCCTGGATCGAATGTCTGAAGGTTTCCTCTCACGAGCGTACTCTGCCCGCTTCGCTTCCTAACGGGATGTTCTGCGCTGCCGAGCGCTTTCTTCAGCGATTGCTGGGCAATATTTCTGGACGGTCTGCACGTTCTCTCAGCGTCCTTTCCGACTATCTGATCGGGCTCGAGTCTCTTCCTGAGCAGAGCGCCGGTACTTCCGAAATGGCTGCCGCAGCGATTGAATCTTTCTTGCGCTGTCTGCGTGCACTGAACGAAGGTCGTTCTCACGAAGTTTCTCTTGAAATGATTGAGGCGACGCTGGTCTTCTTCTTGCGGCTGCAGACTCAGGGCGACCGCGCGCGTGAGAACAGGGTCGCGTTTGATGAATCGCCGCTCTTGGACAGAAAGACATAGGCAATGTATCAATATACTTCTCTTACTCGCGTCCTCTTAGGCGCTTGTTTTGTTTACCAGGGAGCTCCTAGTGGAGTAATGTGGACCTAGGGGGTGAGGTTATGGTTTTTGGTCTTTGGTGTTGTGAACAGTTAAAGTAAGACCGTAGGCGGTGGCATTGGCTTGCTTTGTTTCATGCACTACACTGCTTTTATATGTCTCCTTCAAAAAATGGATTGCTGATTGGTGGGGTGCTGGTTCTTATTTTTATCGTGGGTGGGATCATGCTAGTAAATAAAAAAACCCAGATAGTTAAACCCCTTCAGGAGAGTGCTTCCGTGGCATCAACATCGACAGCATCGGCTCGTGAACTTGAAACCCTTCTCTTGTCTCAGTCATGGACAATCAAGATACCTGACTCAGAGGGATTGGACGGACGCACCACGCTTTTCTTTCCAGGTCGCTATATGCTTCTTTCTGAAATGGGTGAGGTGGTTGATCAGGGTTATCTTGACGTGGATGAGGTGAACCAAGGCTTTTATCTCCGAAATACGGATGGTTATCTGCATTTTCACAATGTTAAAAAGACGGCGACCGGATTTTCGGCTGAAGCACGTATCAATACTTCTTTTGTGAATCAAGCGTTGGGGTCAGCTATCACATTTGTTCCGATTGAGAAACCAGTGACCTTGCCGGTGGCGAAGACGATCCAGGAAGCAGCTGTTTGGGGGGATGTGGCAGCGATAGAGCGGTTTTTATCCGCGGGAACGGCGATTGATGTTACAGATGAGGCTGGGGTTACTCCCCTTATGTATGCGTCGTACCACTTTCATCCTGAGGCGGTTGAGTATCTCCTGAGCAATGGGGCAAATCCCGCACTTCTTTCAAAAAATGGAAAAAATGCGCTTCTTGGGGCGGCAGAGGTGGGAAATTGGAAGGCGATCCAATCACTCGCGGCAAAAGGGATGAATGTGAACGTGCGAACGGCTGAAGGTCGGACGCCGCTCCATCTCGCGATGGATGATAATGCGCTCATGTTAGCAAAAGTGTTGGTTCAGCTCGGGGCAGATGTGAATGCGAAAGATATGGCAGGCAGTACCCCTCTTATGGGAGCCGTCTCCTCGCTCCTCGGAGAAGGTTCTTTTGAATATAGGGACAATCTTCCTATGGTTGAATTTTTGGTTGAACAAGGGGCGGATATCAATGCGAAGAATGTGGTTGAAGAGACGGCTCTTGGGAAGGCGATTGGGCTTGGTCTGTTTGAAACGTCGAGATATCTTCTTTCAAAAGGAGCGAATCCAAATATCACGATTCAAGGACAATCTGTACGTGAGTTTCTGAATGGAACATTCGCGACCCCAGAATTTCGTGAGAAGCTATTGCCGCTTTTACCCCAAGAGTAGTGTTTTTTTGCGCGTTTTTAAGCGATCTCTTCGGAAGCGGCTCTTGGATTAGTTGCTTAAACTAGCAGCATGAGAGCAAAAAAGCATTGTTTATGGCAGTGGTATTTTTGCTTTTTGAGCCAAGGATTCTGTGTTTTGTGTTTATATACCCTTTATTTTTTATGAATTTAGTAAGCGTTCTTCAATATTATTGACATGTTTATTTGCTCGTTGCATGCTCAATACAGGTCGGTATGAGGATTCGGGCTAAATTTGGTTCTTTGGGATCGGGATTGTGGGTGACCGTGGTTGCCTAGCGATGATCCCAGCGGCGTTAGGCCTTTATGGCCTTATCACCTTCGCACAAACGATTGAATGGGTAGAACGTATATCATCATCTTCTGAGATGGTGGACTAGGCTCTACTCGTTCGATGCGATGTGCGGCCGGCGTGGCTCACTTGTGAGCGGAACCGAATACCTCATGCCGACCTTTTATTTTTCATAAAAACATGTAAAATCGCGGTTACTATGAGCAAAAAATTGATCCAAGATTTCAAAGAATTTGCATTTAAGGGAAATGTTCTTGATTTGGCAGTCGGTGTCATTATTGGTGGTGCCTTTGGCAAGATCGTATCTTCTCTCGTGAATGATATTGTGATGCCCCCGTTTGGTTTTATTCTTAAAGGAATTGATTTTAAAAGTTTTGCTTGGGTTTTGCAGCGTGGGGCAGACGGATCTGCTACAGTGAGCGTTCTCTATGGGAACTTCTTGCAGAACTTTATTGAGTTTTTGATTATTGGCTTTTCTGTATTCATGCTCGTGCGCGCGATTCGCCAGGTTGAAAAGCGATTTCGTAAGGAGGAGCAGGTGGTGTCTGTATCCGTTCCTCCATCCGAAGATGTTATTCTATTGAGAGAGATCAGAGATTTGTTGAAGAGGGGGTAGTCGTAGGCGATGCCCCGCCCTTCACGAAGGACGGGGCTAGATAAGAAGGGGCAGGCTGCCAGAGGTGCAGACTTGATTATTGGGGGTGGTTTTGGTAGAGTCACGACGTTCGTTAGGGGTATGCCTAGAGCCTAATTCCTAATGTCCTCATACCCAGTAGATTGCCGAGGTAGCTCAGTGGTAGAGCGAAGGACTGAAAATCCTTGCGTCGCCAGTTCAATCCTGGCCCTCGGCACCATGTAAACAATCCGCCAAGGCGGATTGTTTTTAGTTGATGTCATCAGAGGCTTTTTCCCTCAAGCCTCTTCGTCCATACTTGACGCCACCATTTGAACAGTTCTTTCTTGGTAGCGGCAATTTTTGCCCCATTTGGTTTATGCGGACCTCTCAATCTCTTTGACAGCTCTGCATTTAATAGATCAAGCTCTTTATTTATATCTAAGGCAGGAGGTTCGGAATTGAATAATATTCCCATCCCTATGCTCATTTGTGAGAGCGCTTCTGCAGATTCGACCGTTGGTTTTTCGTTTTGAGGATGGAGAAGGGTTTCTCTGGCGGCGAGTGAGGCGGCAATTTTTTCTCTGTCTCCGGCGAGAGCTGCTTCTAGTAGGTCTTTTTCTATCCCGGCGAATGTTTCTTCTTGAGAGATGATTCCAACTTCTTCTTCCTTTACTTTTGGTATTAGACTTGTTCGAGCGGATTCTAGAATGGTTTCATAGGTAGTGACGTCACAGCCGGCCTGCGAAGCTCTTTCTACTCTCAAATATGCCTGCTCTAGGAATTCCGGATGTATCTCTGGCATTTTCGCAAATGCTTCTACGCAGGTTCGAGCGCGAAATTCCAGTAATGGTTTTAGCGTCCCATTTACGAGCGGATGGAGCAAGACTTGATCCGCTTTTCTAAACAGGACGCGGCGAAGACCTGCCGGTGCTTCGTGACCTTCCCTTTCTGCTGTTTCGACTTGAGTTAGCATGGGATAAATTTTCGACTCGAATATGTTCCTTGCTTGTGCCAGTACTGCAGCAGGAAGACAATCGGTATCTAAGGCGATTAATCGTAGGACTGTCTCAGAATATATTTCAGGTAATCGGCTTAATTCTTCAGGGGCTCCCTCTATCGGTCGTAGGTATGATTCAATTAGCTCGGCAATTTTGGCTTTTTGTGATGGGCTGTGTTGTCGCCAACGTTCTTCTCGCGCAGTCTGAGTTGCCGACCAGCGTTCATGGGCTTCACTATCGGTGCTCATTTGACTCATGGCACGCATTGCGTCTCTTTCAATTGCAATATCAGCTGATGGTTCCGCCAATCTTCGGACGGCTCGAATTAACCCGTTATCGGGTACACCATATGCTCCAAGAGGTGCGAGGAGGTCTAAAAGATGTTCTTTTGCGGCCTCACGTTGCTCTTGTGAGATGAGTTCACCTCCTTTGCGACTTTCTGCCTCAAGGAAAGGGATGTCAGGATGTTTGCGGGTCATTTCCTCCCAAAGATGAGGTGGATCGCTTACCAGGATCGCGCATTTTAATCTATCTTTGGGAAGTTCTTGAAAGATCCCGATTGCTTGTTCTACTTCTTCCGTCGTTACAGATAAGAGGACTAAGCCTTCTTGGCCTTCAAAAAAAAGTGCATTTAGCGAGTGCGCTAATCTCTCTGTTTTGTTGATCATTCTTGTTAGGGTTTTTCCTGTTTCTGGCGTTGCTGTGTTTAATCTTCGTCTCAGCACCCCTAATTTTGCCGTTAAAGATTCTGTGTCTTTTGTATTTCTGGACATCTCTAAAAGGCTTATTCGATGAACGCTTTTTGCTTCCCTTTCGATTTTATTAGTCACTTCATCGCCTCCTTCTGCAATACCATAGGCGGATATCACTTCGTTTGGCCATTGTTCCAGTCCTAATTTCTGAAGCAATTTTTCTTTTAACTTGGGCCATTCTATGAGGGGTAGCGGTTTTCCGATGGGTTTTTCTTTGGGTGATTCAGATTTTTTTATTGGTTTTCTTTCAGGCATACAGAGGTTTTATTTTTTGAGGTGTATTGCTTCTATTATCTAGGAGTGTCTTGTAAAGATCAATAAAGGCTTTTTTTAGCATTATGCAAACTTTCCCCCTTTTGTGCGTATAATGGAGTGCATGCCTGGGATGGAGCCCTCTACAGAGGTGCCGGATGCGGAGCTGGTTCGCCAAGCTCAGCATTCGCCGGCCGCGTTTAAGACGTTGGTGGACCGTTATTCTGGGCGGTTGTATGCGTTTTTGCGACGGTCGTATTTTTTTGAGCACGAGGATTTGCAGGATGTACTCCAGGACACATTTTTGCGACTGTACCGTAATTTGAATGCCTTTGATCCTTCATTTGCTTTTTCTACATGGGCGTACCAAATTGCTCGCCATACCGCGATTGATGCCTTGCGCAAAAAGCAAACACGTCCACAGGCATTTTCTTTAGAGCCGGATGAGTGGGATCGGATTGCGTCTTCGGCGCATGAGGTGTTGGGGCATGACCTGCATCTGGAAGAAGTGAAGCGGGCGATTGAAGAATTACCGCTTCAATATCGTGAAGCCTTTACCTTGTTTTATCTGGAAGAGCGGACATATGAAGAGATGATCGATATTTTGAAAAAACCCAAAGGAACGATCGCTTCTTTGCTTAGCCGGGCCAAGAAGCTTTTACAGGAACGGCTTGCGCATCACGCCCCTCTTGTATGAACGATGATTTTTCTCAACAACTGTTACAAAAGATTGAGACGGAACACATCCGTCCGGTTCCGCGTTGGATGGTCTTGCTGCGGCAGGGGATGTTGTTTGTGGTCTTGGGGCTCGCGATTGTTTGTGCCGGAATCTTGGGGTCACTCTTGTTGTTGGCGGCGCTGAAGATTGATCTTCAATTTCTGCGAGTCTCTTCGTTTGGAGGGGTTTTGCGCTTGCTTCTCGAATATATTCCGATTGTTTGGGTTATTTTACTTGTGTTGTTTGGGGTTCTTGAGGTTGTGCTTCTGCGTCGTGGAACGCGCTTGTATCGTTATTCCTTTGTTACGATTATAGGGTTTGTATTTTTGGCGATGTCACTCATTGGACTTGGATTATATGCCTCGCGTGTGCCGGAACGCGTACAGAATTCTTTTGAAAAACGCTTGCCTGCGAATTTAAAGACGCGCTTTATTCCCGGACAGCCATTGCCGCATCCAGAAGAGGGGGTGCTGTTTGGGCGTGTGGTGAAGATAGAGGGGGAGTCGTTTCAACTTGTTGGACCCAAGCGTGAGCCCTGGATGGTGAGACGTGCGGCCAAGGCAGATTTTCCGTTTCCACCAGTGAATACAGAGGTGTTGTTAGAAGGAAAACTGATACGCCCCGGTGAATTTGAAGCGAATAAATTACGCCCTTATAGACGACCGGCGCGACCGCCTCTTCGATAGGTGCAAACAATCTTTGCCGTCCGCGTATACCTTTGTGGAGCTCCTCACTCACTTACTCCTCTATCTCTACAATGTATATGAATCTCACTCGCCGCGTACTTCTTGGGATGACAGGTCTTGGTTTGGCCGCATCTATCGCTGTTCCTGCGTTTGCCGCTACGCCTACGGCTGGTACAACCTTTAATGATCCACAACAGACGCTTATCCAGGCCCTTATCAAACGCTTTAATTTGAATGAGACGGATCTTAAAACGTTTTTTCAAGAACAGCGTGCCCAGCACGAGTCTCAGGGTGCTGAGCGGGTGGCAGAGCGTCTTACCGCGCAGGTAGCGGCGGGCAAATTAACTGAAGCGCAGAAGAGCGCTATTATTGCCAAGATCGCAGAAGCAAAAGCTAAGCATGAAGAAGCGCGTAAGTTGACGCCAGAAGAGTGCCGTAAGCTCATGGAGGCGTATCGCACGGAACTTGAAGCCTGGGTGACGGCACAGGGGCTCGACCGTTCCTATGTCCCACTTATTATGGGGAACCAAGGTGGACGCGGCGGTCATGGTGGTCCGGGGATGCGGATGGAGGGACAAGATCAGATTGGGCTGGATGGACAAGCGGGATCTATGAATGGACAAATGCGCTCAGGCCGTCGCGGTGGGCGTGGTATGATGGGTTCTATGAATGGACAAAATCGTGTCGCTCCAGCATCTCAGATGGGAACGAACTTCTAAAATTAAAGATAAAGCATGACGAAAAACCCCACGGAGGGGTTTTTCGTTTCTTTTGACTAGGGTACTATACAAGAAGATATTATGTCCTTTAGCGACTTTGAGCGTACAAAGAGGGGAGGCGTTTTCTTTTTGGTGGTCGGAGCCTTATTTTTTTTGTCTCTAGCTGGATATAAAGCGTATCGTTGGCATGTTGAGGCTCGTCATTGGCAAGAAATATCGGGTCAATTTGTTCGGCTTGTTTATTATCGACCTAGACGACCTCGAGCGGTTTCTGATCAAGCCGCTATCGTCTCGTATGTTGTAAATGATCAAAAAAGAGAGACGCAGGTTTCCATTCCTACGGAGTACATAGAACAAGCAAAAATCCTTCAACATGGGGAATCATATCCTCCCATTTCTTTAAAAGTGAATTCTGATGATATACAGGAAGTTGTTGCAGATCCTAAAGACGCTATTTGGCAGGATCTTACGATCGTATTTTGGATAATCATTTTAGCTGGGATCTACTATGCTTTGCATGATCCAGTTACCGCGCTTTTTTCTGTGGAGGAAGATGAGATGGGGAAATAGTTTAGGGTGTGAATGTTAGTTCTGCTGACCCAAAATGGCGGCTGAAGCGGCGGCACCAGATGGTGACGAGGGAATTTTCGTTTAAAACGAGATCCTTAGGGAGAGTGTAGGTTTGATTTCCTTTGTTCCCTTTGAGGGTTCCCAGGTTGATGAAGTGTTGTTGTCGAACCGCGTCTTTGATGGTGAGATTTTCTGCGCTGGTCGCCTCGGTGATGTATACGAAGAGATCTGGTCCATTGGTGACATCAAAATTTGTGAGGGAGAGGG
>JBPOJM010000011.1:0-33330 GCA_052033585.1 Patescibacteria group bacterium
AACAATATTGATAAGCTGGACGTAGAAACCGCAGTGGCCTACGCAACGACTTTTATCGCCGATCTACCACGCCAATGGACTGATTTAGAGGTTGAACATAAAAAGCGGTTCCAAAAACTCGTCTTTCCACAAGGAATTACATATGACAAAAATCTAGGCTTTGGAACCCCCGAATTATCGCTTATCTATCAACAGAAAAAGAACCCATCTCTGGATTCTTCTTCTTTGGTAGCTCGTAGGGGAATCGAACCCCTATTTTCCCCGTGAGAGGGGGATGTCCTAGCCATTAAACGAACGAGCCACGGTCGCTCGCGAGCGACGTGGCGGGGCCAAGTCGTTCTTACGAACGTTAGACGCTGTTCCATCTTTCTTCTTGTCGGCACAGGAGATCCGAAGCGCGCTCAGGTTCGGCCATGAAGGCTTTTACCACGCGTTCCATACGGACGCCTTGTGAATCGATCCTGCCTTGTGAGGCTTTAGCAAGCACCACGTCTCCTGGCGTTAAGATCGTTTCCAACAATGGTATCGCATCGAGAGTATCCGCCAGCGGTTTAACCCGTTCGGGGGGCATGCCGTTGGCGAGGGCTCCCTCTGCCATAACGGGCGCAAGCGTACCACAGGGAATGAAAAAATCAAGTCCAAGACGGGCGGCTTCAGCACCAATATGGCGGTGAGCTATTTTTGATTCTTCTCCAAGTTCACGCATCTCCCCAATAACGGCAATCTTGCGTTGGCCTGGATTCAGATTCAATCCAGCCAGGTCACGCAGACCCGACATAACAGAAGCGGGCGCGGCATTATAGGAATCATCAAAAAGGGTAACGTTATTTTTGCCAGAGATAATGCGTGTGCGTCCGGGCATTGGTTTGAAATACCGTTGAAATAACTCCTTGGCTTCTGCCTGGATATCAAGAGCCTGTGCCACCGCTAAGGCCGCGCAGGTTGAGTATGCGATCGAACGCCCAAATACGCCCGGGATCATAAGCACGATGCGATGTTGAAAGCATTGGATAGTCGCTTCTAAGCCTTCCGGGATAAGGAGATTGTTTTCTGCTACGCGTGTTTTTATCTGCGTAGAGATGAGGCGTACTTCCGCGGCATCGGTCTCTCCATAGCTCATGATGTGCGCCCGCGTGTGGTGGCGCATGGCAAACACGCGGGGATCATCCGCGTTTAAAATTACCGTTCCGCCTTCGGGAACGACGCGAGCAAGTGTACTCTTTTCGTCTGCCAGCGCTTGTACAGAGGGATAATTTGCGAGGTGGACAGGGGGGAGAGAGGTATCCTCGCTTGTAACCGCGGTGATGACGGAAATCTGCGGCGGAGCAATCGAGGTGAGGTACGCAAGATCACCCGCCTTATCTGCCCCCATTTCCAAAACAAATACGCGAGCACCCGTTGTTTGCCAACCATGGGAAATGACGAAGGCTTTTCCCAAAAGTGACAGCCATCTAATGAGTGATCGACCCGGCGCATCAGCCTCAAAGATGGTAAGCGGCACGCCAAGTTCATTGTTATAATTCTTCTTCGTGACGCGCACCGTTCCTTCCAGCTCCTCAGTATGCAATATCGCCTCAGTCGCTTGTTTAGTGGTGGATTTTCCGACGGTCCCCGTAATCCCAATAATAAGAGGTTTCTCGCGAGAAATCGTTTTGCGTGCCGCTTGTGCGAGCCACCGTTCAAGCACATGTTGCAAAGACATAGGTTTATCTATCCTAAGACGGAAAAATGGGGTTGGCAAGCCATTGTAAGAACGGCACAAAACAAAACGAGGATCCATCACCACTCTTCGGATGGATCCTCGGATCTACACGCCACCCCATCTTGGAATGAGAGGGGCGCATCGAATGACTTTTACCTGTTTTGTCGCTTGATGGTGAGGAGAGCATCTCCATTTCCTTCTGGGGTATCTACGCGGACTTCGTAGCGTTTTCCTTCGCCTTCGTAGGTGTAGGTTTTAGATGATCCACTGGCATTCGAGTCTGTGTTCGTGAGGCGCGTGTTTTTTGCGGTAAATTGTTGACGCACCCATGCCGTCACCACATCCGTCTTGGCCGGGGTGACTTGTGCGACAGACGTTTGGTACTGATCTCCTGTGACGGAGAGGACTGTGCTGCCTGGGTATACAGGGATATCGCTGGGAACGTTAGAGGCTTGATCACTACCACCAAAGATATCCATACCCGCTCCGGCAGAGGGAGGGGTAGAAGGGGTTGATGGGGTCGGTGAAGATGAGGACGAGCAACCTGCGCCCATCACGACGATAGCGGTAAGCGCCGCCAGGGAAGGGAAGAAGTGTTTCATACCCAAAAAGCATAGCACATTGCCGAAAAAAGGGGAGGAAGACAGGTGTGTTATAATTGCGCTATGAATTTGTTCCTTGAAATGAGTTTTATTTTTGGGTTCGCCGCCTTCATGGCTTTTGTGATGCGCTCGCTGCGACTCCCGCTCATGTTGGGCTATGTGATGACGGGTATCATCGGCGGTCCACTCATGTTTAACGCGTTGCACGGTTCGGAACATCTAGAAGTATTCTCACAGCTAGGCATCGCGGCGCTACTCTTCATTGTTGGGTTGACCTTGAATCCAGGTGTCATCAAAGAAATCGGTAAAACCGCCACGCTCGTGGGAGTGGGGCAATTTATCTTCACGGCTATTCCTGCCTATGGCATCGCCTATGCGCTCGGCTACGGAACGGTCGTCTCTGGCTATATTGCCATTGGATTAACGTTGAGTAGCACTATCGTCGTGTCAAAAATTTTATCGGATAAAAAAACCTTGGGGAGTTTACATGGGAAGATTGCGATTGGCTGTCTAATTATCCAAGATATTATCGCGGCGTTAAGTCTCGTTGTTGTCACTTCCCTCGGCCAAGGTGGGGGAGTAGAGGGGTTGTTCTTCTCGTTTGCTCGCGCAGCCGGTCTTCTTGTGGTCATGTACCTGGTGGGGAAATTTGTCCTGCCACGTTTGACCCCGGTGTTTGCCGTCTCACAAGATGTTCTCTTCCTCTTTTCTGCCGGCTGGGGGATTGGGATGGCAGGGATCTTTCATGAAGCGGGCTTGTCGCTTGAACTAGGCGCGCTTGCAGCCGGAATCACCTTAGCATCCTCCCCATACCACCAAGCCATTGGCTCGCGGATGCGTGTCGTGCGTGATTTTTTCTTAATCGTATTTTTTGTCACGCTAGGGTCGCAACTCGGTGGGTCCATGACGTCATCTGTGCTGCGAGCCATACTCGTCCTAACAGGCTTCGTTCTGGTCGGGAAGCCTATGATCATGATGCTCCTCATGGGAGTGCTGGGGTTTCATCGCAAAACCAGCTTCCTGGCAAGTATCACCATGGCACAGGTCAGCGAATTCTCTTTTATCTTGCTTGGTCTCGGTATCGGTGTCGGTCACGTCTCTTCGTCTATCGCCGTTACCATGACGATTATCGGGTGTGTCACGATCGCGGGCTCGTCTCTGCTCATGATGTACGGCGAGCGTCTCTACGAATGGGCGACGCCCCTTATTCGCTTCTTCCCTTCTCGGGAAACAACCTCCCAAGAGCACAAAGACACAGAAGAGGTGTACGAAGTGATTCTATTTGGTTGTCATCGCCTAGGGGAAGATTTTCTCCCCATTATCCAAAGTTGGAAGGTTCCGTACCTCGTCGTCGATTTTGATCCTGGCATTATTCATGCCTTGCGGGCAAAACGCATCCCCTGTCGGTACGGAGATGCATCGGACAGTCTGTTATTGGACGATATTTCCTTGAAAAAAGCACGTCTCGTTATTAGTACGTTGCCAGATCGTGACATTAGTCATTTGATCTTGCGAGAAGCGTCTGTGAAGAAAGGCGCTCCTTCCGTGATTCTGGTGGCTAATACGGTGGCAGAAGCGATGGAACTCTATAAAGCGGGGGCGAGTTACGTCATCGTTCCGCACGAACTCGGAGGGAAGTACGCTTCTATGCTCCTCGATCTTTTACAGAAAGATGCCAAAAAATTTAGCCTAGAAAAACGTAAACATGTGATCCATCTCCATAAACGTTTAACCAAAAAAGAAGATCATAGCCTTGATTTACATCATCGTTGGAATGTTCTGCACTAAAACAGCTTTTTCGTTCGATCTTTGTTCGCTTGCTTGTTATCTCCATCCGTTTTAGACTAGGCGTGTTTCTTATGGCGCGGATTATCTCCATCGTAAACCAAAAAGGCGGCGTGGGAAAAACCACGACCGCCATTAATTTGGGCGCCTATTTAGCAGAATTAGGAAAGTTTGTCCTGATTATCGACATGGATCCGCAGGCCAATGCCACGGCCGGGCTGGGGATTGATCACCGGAACTTAACGCAGGGGGTCTACGAAGCAGTCTTGGGTCAAGTGCGTATCAAGGATATCGCGCAGCCCACCGCGCATGAAACCATGCGTATCGCCCCCGCCACCACAGCATTGGCGGGTCTCAATATTGAGCTTGTAGACATGGAGCGTCGCGAACACAAGTTACGCGATGCGCTTTTAGAGGTGCGCAACGATTATGATTTTATTTTGATCGATTGTCCTCCAACCCTTGGGCTCATCACTCTTAATGGGATCGTGGCGGGAGATGAAATTCTTATCCCCGTACAAGCGGAATATTATGCGTTGGAAGGATTGGGTCAATTACTCGAAACCGTTCAGCTTGTGAAGGAACGTATTCGTCCCGAGATCGATGTCCTGGGCGCAGTACTCACCATGTATGATGGTCGCACCAAGCTCTCTGACGATGTCCTTCAAGAACTATATAAATATTTTCCCAACAACATCTTTCGGGCGGTTATCCCAAGAAATGTTCGCTTGGCGGAGGCTCCTTCGTTTGGGCGCACGATTGTGCATTTTGATGCCGGATCCAAAGGCGCACGGGCGTATGAACGGTTGGCACGGGAACTGCTAGAGCGTTAATCTTTACTTACACGCACATTCTTTATGATCATTGGACGCCAATCAGGACTCGGAAAGGGGCTGGGAGCACTTATCCCCCCCAAGCCAAACCACGCGGTCATTACGCCTCCCTATCCTCCTCGTAAAATGGGGGAGGGGGTGGTGGTTGAGTCTGTAAATACAAGTGCCAAGGTAGGAGACCCGGTGCGATCCACGCAAGCAAACCCAAGCCTGTCTTCTCGCCCCGTAACTGAAGACACGCGATCCACGTCAGTCCCTGTCTCGCAGGTGAGTAAAGATATCCCTCCTCCAGGCGTCATGGTTCTTCAGGTTCCGATTGAAAAAATCCAACGCAACCCCCATCAGCCTCGCTTGCATTTCGATCATCATGAGATGGAGGAACTGATCGCGAGTATCAAAGAACATGGCATCTTGCAGCCGATCGTTGTGACCAGCCGTCCCGATGGGAGTTACGAGCTCATCGCGGGTGAGCGTCGTTTACGCGCCTCTACAATCGCAGGCTTAAAAACCGTTCCAGCCATCTTGCGCGAAGCCACTGACCAACAAAAGCTAGAGTTGGCCATGATTGAGAATATCCAACGCCAGGATCTCAATGCGATTGAAGAAGCGAAAGCTTACATCCGTCTCATGGATCAGTTTCATCTCACTCAAGATGAGATCGGGCAAAAAATGGGCAAGAGCCGTTCACAAATTGCAAATACCATCCGTTTATTGCAGTTACCGGCTGAAATTCAGGAGGCTTTGGTGGATCGCCGTGTCTCCATGTCACAAGCTCGCACGCTCTTATCATTGCCAAATGACAAAGATCGTCTCGAAGTCTTCAAAAAGATGATGGCAAGTCATGTCACGGTTCGTGAAGCCGAAGAATCCATTAGCGACCGCCTAGGCCGCCGCCGTGCTGTCCGCGATCCGAACGTCATGGGGGCGGAGAATGAATTACGTGAGCTATTTCGCTGCAAAGTCGATATCAAGCGCAAACCTACCGGCCAAGGCGAAATTCGTTTCCGCTTCTTTTCCGATGAAGAATTCCGCACCCTTATGAATGAATTATCAGAGGGAGTTGCGGGTGAGGAATAGCCATATCTGATGGGGGCAGATCGTAGAAAGTCTGGATCACTCCTTGCCTTTGGGAAAAATCCCCTTGATCCAAGAAGTGATTTTGGATTTGGCGAATTGCCGCACGCGGGCTTTGGCGTGGCGTGTTCTGACAAATTTGATCCAGTCGGGGTTTGGTCCCTTTCGATTCTTATCGACCATAATCTCGACCATATCGCCATTTTTTAACACGCGATCTAAGCTTACAACTTCTTCATTGACCTTTGCCCCCATGCAAGTATTTCCGATATCTGTGTGCACGGCATAGGCAAAATCCACACATGTGCTTTGCTCTGGTAGATCAATCACGTCACCTTTTGGGGTAAAGACAAAAATACGATCGTGAAATAAATCGATCTTCATCTCTTCCAGTGACTGAAGAGAATTCTTTTTATCCGAGAGTTCTTCTTGGATATCTGCTAATTCATGTACCCAATCCGGTACGGTTGTTGGCTTTGAAAGATAGCGCTGTTTTTCCTCGTCGTAAGACCAATGAGCTGCGATTCCATACTCATTCTCTGCATGCATCTCTTCGGTGCGAATCTGGAATTCCACAATCTCACCCTTTTCGCAAAACACGGTGGTATGGAGTGAGCGATAGCCATTTGGTTTTGGCTGGGCAATATAGTCCTTAATGCGGCCTTTTAAGGGCGACCATTTGCCGTGAATAATCCCAAGGGTTGCGTAACAATCGGTAACATTCTTCGTGATGACGCGAATGGCCGTGATATCGTAAATGCGCGCAATGCTGCGATCATTTTTTAGCAGCTTCTTATACAAAGAATAGAGATGTTTTGCGCGTCCCTGTACACGCACGCGGATGTTCGCTTCTTGCAGTGTTTGCTGTGTTAACTGCATCACGTGTTCGACGTATTCTTGTTTGCCTTCACGTGTTGCCTTCGCGAGGTTCTTGACCCACGCAAACTCTTTGGGAGAAACGTATCTAAAGGCCGCATCCTCTAACAGGCCTTTCATCTCTCCCATGCCTAAGCGATTCGCAATCGGGGCATAGATTTCCAACGACTCTAAGGCGATCCGTTGCTGTTTTTTTGGCGGGATCGCATCTAGTGTCTGAAGGTTATGCAACCGATCAGCAAACTTAATGAAGACGACGCGTACATCCGCCGCCACGGCTAAAAACATTTTTCGTAAATTTTCGATATACCGCTCCATCCCTCGATATTTGATTTTTCCTAATTTTGTGATCCCGGCCACCATGGACATGATATCCTCGCCGAAGGTCTCTTTGATATCTTCAAGCGTGCGCGCCGTATCTTCTGGCACATCATGAAGGAGGCCAGCAATAATAATCGGAACCGGTAGGCGCATCTGCGCGAGTGTCGAAGCAGTGGCAAGTGGATGAGTGATGTAGGGCTCTCCTGTGGCGCGTTTTTGCCCTCGGTGCGCCTCTTCCGCAAAGGTGTACGCCTGTCGCACCGACGCTAAGTCCGCCTGCGGATCAAACGCGGCCACTTGGTCGCACAATTCATCAATAGTAGTGGCGTAGACAAAGGGAGAAGTCATACGTTATTCCTATCACGATCCGCCCTTCTCCGCAACGAGATGCAGGTCAAACGTAAGTATGCTAAACTGCACACTATATGCCAGACGGAAACGGGAGCCTAAAAACTCCACAACAAGAAGCGGGAAGGGAAGGGATTGTCGCGCGCGCGAGCGAAAAACTACAAAAGTTTCGCGAGGCTATACAGGCTCTTTTTAGAAAGGAAGGGAGCGATAAAGTTAATAAGAAAGACAAGTCTAAAGTAGATGAGATTCTTGCGATTGCGGAAGCAGATGTTGCACGCGTACAAAAAGAGAGCGAGCCTCTTGAGAAAATTCTAGAAGAAGCAAGGGCGGGCTTGACGGAGGTTACCTTTAAAGAAGATTTAAGCGGGGCTGTTGAGGGCCTTAAGAAGAAGCAAAGAGAGTCGGTTGAGAAGGCTTTAAGAGAATATCGTGAGGCGTTAGTTGAAGTTTTAAAAGAAGGAGAAAAATCACAGATAGTAAAAAGGGAAGACGAGCCCACTCGCGCACACATAGAAGCTGCGCCGCAAGCCGCAGACAGTGTGGTTGGGGAGGGATCGGAAGGTCATGATAAAAAAGAGAAACGTCTGCCTCGTTCTAAAAAAAGAGATAATGAAAGAGAGGCGTGGATGGATGATATTGATGCACACTTCACGCGAGATTTTAGAGCGGATGAGGATCTTCTATCAGCCGTTTTAGAATACAAAAAACCAAATAAACATATTAAGGAGTACGAGGCATTGATTGACTTGGCGAGCCAGGCTTACACGGCGCTTAACAAACTACGTGCCTATGAAGGAAGGGTAGATGAAAAGCTCGACCTAAAAAATTTCGAAGCATATGAAGCGTCTATAAAAGCTGTTGAATCTGCCGCAGCTGCCTATGTGGCTTTGGATGGAGAAACTCCTGCAAGCGTAGATTCGACCACGTCGACTTCTGTGCCCGGAGAGCGTGTTGAAGGAGGTTTGTCTGATGAAGAGTTGATAGAAGCGGTGATGGATGCTCCAAACCCTAAAAGGGAGGACTTAGTAGGCCCTTTTCAAAGAATGATGTTGTTAGCTACTCGCGCAGATGCGTTGTCTCGACGCGTTAAAGCTGACGAAAGTCAACGAGCAGAATACGTACACAAATTAGGAGAATTACGAACAGCTCGTGAAATGTATCAAGCCTTAGAAAGAGCTCAACCACTAGTAAACCAACTTGGCATACAAGAGGAGGAAGAAGTAGGAGCGACAGAAGAACCTGCTAAGTCAAACATCGCACCTGTAGCTGATATTGCAGATCTCGCCGAGATGCTTCGTAGGAATCCAAATACTAAGAAAGCACCGCAAGCACCGGATGCCTCTTTAAGTAGAGGAGTGAGCGGTCCTATCAACGTACCTACGGAGGTGGCAGAGCGGTTACGGGCGGAAAAAGATGCTCGCGCACAAGAACGGGGGGAAAGGGAATCGAAAGATGTTGTCCGTCTCATTGAAAAGCTAAAGACCGATAAAAAACGAGAGGTGATGGCGCGCATAGCGACATTCAAAGGGGATGCGGCCAATCAAGAGGCTGTTGAAAAGCTAATAGATGCTGACCTTCGAGTACAAGTAGCTCGTTGGCTCGTTGAGTTCATGGATGGTCAATCAAAGATGGTTCGCTTACCAGCAAGTGAAGCGTGGGAAGAAAGAACGAACGACAAAGGTGAGACGATGAAAGCAATGGCTGCCAATGAGTCTGAGCCGGATGAATATGCAAAAGCTGTGGTAATGGAATCGCGCTATGCGCTCTCGGCTGTCGTAACGGCCGGTAAAGTGTTTGGATTCCAAGATGAAAAAGAAATTCGATCCGTCGCTCTCGATGTCCTACCTTCTGAACAAAAAGGAGGATTGGGGTCTTTTGTCAGAGATGCCACCAAAGCCCTCGAGAAAGATCGTCAACGGAAGGAGCTGGAAGAAGCGACACGTGAGATAGAGTTGATTAATGCGAAGCTTGGTAAGCATAGGGCAAAATTGACGGTATTGGCGGAAGATGAGGTGCAAGCGTTACAAGCGCGTCATGATGGACTTCTTGAACTGCGCAAGCAGCTCATGGAAGACCTGACGGGTAATAGTTTTAAGGATAAAGCGAGTAATGCTCAAAAGGAAGCACAAGTAACGCCTGAGGCAATAAAAACAAAAGTCGAAAAATTTATTGGCTCCCCTTCAAGTTTAGGGAAAGAAGAAGCGGGCTGGAAAAATCAAGATACATTTCTTGTAGACCATGAAAATGGGTTCTTTGGCGTCTTTGATGGAATAGGGGGTAGTGCTGCGGGAGATAGGGCTTCACAGCTGGTCAGAGATTATGTCCAGTCTCGCGTGAAAGAGTTTGAAGGTCTGGATGCAGAAGCGGTAGCCCAGGTAATGGCTGACATGATGAATAAGTGTGCACAAGAACTGCGCGCAGCGGAGCAAGCTGATCCGGCACTGGAAGGAATGGGAACTACTGTGACGCTTATTAAAATTGTTGGCAACGAGGTAGTCATTGGGCAGGCAGGAGATAGTCGTGTGTACGGGAGAAGAGTAGACGACAAGCTTCGCTCCCTCACATTAGACAGTAATGAAGTCATGGATAAGGTGCGGGCAGATTTTGATGACGACGTTGCATTTGTATTTCAACAAGTCGTAGATGAATTGGACAAGGCGGGCGATTGGACGGTGTTTAAACAGAAAACTAATGAGGAATTAAAAGCGCTGGATTTTTCTGAAGAGGAAATTAAGATATTTAGAGAAAGACAAGGTGATTTTGAGAGCCTGGTCCCAGACTACTTTCTCAGAAGAAATGTTATTAGCGCTGAGGCAGGAAGTGGTGGACATGTAGATATCTATGATCTGGACGGAGAAAAAGAACTGTTGCTTACCTCAGATGGGATCCATGATAATCTAAAAAAGAGCGAGATCAGGCTCATTCTTACAGGGCAATATGACAAGCTAGAGGATACTGAATTAAGAGATGGATTAAAGGGGATAACAAACCCAACTGAAGCATTGACGAACGCTGCTCAAATTCGTTCAAAACAAAAGGGGAATATACGTGCAAAACCGGATGACATGACGGCATTACGTGTAGAACGTGAGATGGCGCATGCTGATGATCCACTCGTAGAAATAAGCGGTGATGATGCAGCACTTGCTCTAGCAACTCCTGATACGGCTCCAAACCCTGCCGATCCAGGTGCCGACGCATCCTCTCCACACGCCCCCCCTCTCGCTTCTCCAGAAGCAGTAAAGGTCAATGTCGAGCAGGTCGATCTAAAAAATCAAACAGAAGCCGCTCGCGCGCAACTCGAGGAGATAAAAGCTAGTATTTCAAGTTGGGATACGAAGAGCAATCTTATTCACGACGATAAGCTTATCAAAGAGGCTGTTAAACGTTTTGAAGAGATTGTCGCGCACGACGAGGCGTTTCTGGCAAACGGAGACGTGGATGGCGCATACCAAGACAAGCGTAATCGGCTAACCAAGGGGGGCTATCTCGAACGCCTCAAAGAGCGAATCTTTGAAGTTATCAGTAAAGACGAGCCTGTGTACGCAGAGCAGTTTTCTGCTTGGATCACAAAAGAAAAAGAAAGGCCAGAAGCAGAAAGAAATAGCGCTTGGATTCAACAATTAGAAAAACGCCAACAGGCCGTCCAAGCCTTAAAGCCTTTATTTGAAGCATTTCTCAAATCACCCTCTAAGCCAACGCCAGATGCGAAGCCAGCTCCAACACCGGATACCCCTCCTACACCAGATACAACGCCTGCCACGGACCCCTTCGCCGCTCCTTCATCTGCAGATGCGATCCCTCCAACTCCCGATGTAAAAACGTCTGCTCCTACCCCAGACACCGGCGCCCCCATCCCTCCTGCGGCTCCACCCTCAACGCCGGACGTAATTCCCCCTGCACCACCCGCTCCCGATAAAGCGAGCGCTCGACCTGAGCCAGGCTTTGCCAATGAAGCACTTTTCTCTGCGGCAGACCGTGCCACAATTCTGGCGTGGATAAAGGCGCAGCAGCCTCGTGTCGATCGTGCGAAAAAAATAGCTGCAGACAAAGACTTGGAAGAGGCACGCAAGCGCTACAAACCGTTTGGAATAAACCTGGCAAGACTGGAGTCCATTGTTGACGCGACGATTCGGTTAACCGAAGCCAAAACAGACCAAGAGCGGATGGAGCGTGAGGCGATCCTGATGAGCTTGAGAGAAGGTGGCGGTGTTATGCCCGGCGCCGAGGCCGCTCTCTCGGAAATCAAAGCCGAGAGGAGGCAGTTAAAGGGCGATGCTCAGCATTTTGAAGATAATACGCCATATTCCGGCCAATTCCAGCGATCCAAGTCAGAGATCAAGGCGCGTCTAAAGCAGGTCGACGAAGAGATGGAGTTGATGGAGATGAACGTCGAATTGGAACGGGCATTAATGGAGGTTGTGATTGTTAAAACCACAAATGAAGACCCAAGTAAATTCAAAAAGGAGATTGCAGACGGGGAGGTGCGTCTTGAGCAAAAAGACACAAGTTGGAAAGAGGTAGTAGATGCGGCTTCGCAGGCCCAAGAGGATTTGCGTGCACGAATGGAAACAAGAAAGCAAAATACCGAAGCAGAGCCATATTTTGGAGACGTATTTCAAGCGTTTTTGAAAGAGCAGGAGGCCACGATCGGACTCAATAAAGCTTTACGAAGATTCGACATTCTTGATAAGACTGAACTTCAGGTCACACAAGCATTAAGATTGCTAGATGTCGCACCGAATGGCGCCATTACATCAGCCATCTGGAATGAATTGCCCAGCTCCGCCAAAATGGTATTGAAAGGCGCGGGAGAGAGTGAACGTAGTACGAGCGAAAATATAAAAGCTCGCCTGTACGAAGTGCTGCGAGGCTTAACCAATGACAAGGTAGAGGCAGACAAAGTGTTACAAGAACAGCTTAAAATTGTAGATGGCATGAAAGAGCAGAGTGCCTACGCATTAGCGCAAAAGACATACAAAAAACTCCAAGCAGATCAAAAATATGTTGCGCAAGAGATCAGACGGTTAACGAGTGACGTCCAAACCTACAATCCGCTCAAGGTGACGAAGATGGGGGATAAGACTTTTTATGTCGAGAAGCTGCGAGAAGTAAACGGACGCCTCGAAATCGCAAAAAATCAACAAAGACACATCGAGGCCTTGCTGAAAGACGGAGAAGCGCTTCTCGGCATCTCCGGGCGTACGTTATGGGGGCAGTATCAAAAGCGAGGGGCTGAGGCAATAGATCAAACAGGGGCATTTGAAGCGCTGCAGAATCAGGCAGAGGTCACGAAGCTTATTGTGGAAGTCGTGGAGGGGCAAGAACGATTGGCGAGACTCAGGCAGGTAGAAGTTACGCGAGAAGACGAGATCCGCAAAACATTACCAGCGGCAACCGTTCAAGGCGGAGGGGGTTCTTTTGGAAAGGGAGCGCCCGCTACACAAAATCGTACAAGTGGCGGAGGAGGGGAAAAACCCAAGAGTGTCTGGGAATCCTTCAAGGAGACGGGTCTTTACAAAGGGGCGGCGCAATTTGTGGAAGCGCTTACCTTCTGGAAGTAGAGGTCGGTTAAATACACACAGGCAGGCGATATCGCCTGCCTGTGTGTATTTAACCTTTTTTCGCTTTTCGCGCCGCGAGTAATTCCACCGCCATTTCAAGGGTAACATCTTCCTGCTTGGTCTCCTTTGGAATCGTAGCATTTGTTCGTCCATGCTTGACATACCACCCAAACTTCCCATTATGCAGCACAACGGGCTTCTTATCCTTTGGGTGTTGGCCAAGAGATTTTCCTGCGCCACCTCCGCGCACTCCCTTGGGGATGGCGAGCAGCTCTAAGGCACGTTCTAGTCCAACCGTGAATAAATCATCCTCAGCTTTGAGAGAGCGAAACTCACCATCGTGAACAATATACGGTCCAAAGCGTCCTAACCCTGCTCGAATCTCCTTCCCGCTTTGTGGGTGTGTGCCGACAAGACGAGGGAGTGCCAAGATGCTTAACGCTTTCTCATAGCTCAACTCGTTCAAGGGAATATTTTTTGGGATACTGACCCGCTTGGGCTTTTTAGCCTTCTTTTCATCTTCGGCCGGATCTTCACCTAATTGCAGGTAAGGACCATAGCTCCCTGTTCGTAAATAGATTTGTTCGCCACTCGCTGGATCTTGCCCTAAGGTTGTAGGGCCCTGCTGGGCGGATGAAAGAAGTCCATCTAACATCTGTTCTGTTAGTTCACCCGGGAGCATGTCTTCCGGAAACGACGCTTTGACGAGCGTATGATGTTGAGGATGCGGAGCTTCCACATACGCACCATATTTTCCTACGCGAACGACCGCATTAGGGATTTGTGGAAGAAGGACGCGCCGATGATCTGCTTCCGAAGTATCTTTAGCTTCGATAGCGACGCGCTTTTCTAAGCCTCCTTCACCGAGATAGAATCCTTGTAGGTAAGGCAACCATTCCGTTTTTCCTTCCGCGATATCATCCAAACTCTGCTCCATACCTGAGGTAAATTTTGCGTTTACTAAATCCGCAAAATGTTGCTCCATGAATTGTGTCACGGCAAATCCCGTAAAGGTTGGGGCTAGGGCACTGCTCTGTTTTTTAACGTAGGCACGATCGACAAGGGTCCCGATAATACTGGCATACGTACTTGGGCGCCCGATCCCTTCTTTTTCCATCCATTGGATCAGACTCGCTTCTGTAAAGCGAGCGGGAGGCTTTGTTTCGTGAGCCTCGGCCTGCGCGTCGGTACAGACAACCTTTTCTTTGGGCGAGAGTTTTGGTAATACCCGTTCACGATCACCCAGTGCTCCTTCAATATCTTCTTCTCCTTCCACATAAGCACGTAAAAATCCTGGGAAGACTATTTTTAAGCCAGTTGCTTGGAAGGTATGGTCTCCGGCTTTGAATGTAACACTCATTTGCAGCTGCTCGCTATCTTTCATTTGCGAGGCAATTGTACGCATCCAAATCAACTCATACAGGTTGCGTTCACCACCGCTCAAATCAATTTCATGAGGAGGGATAAGCGCTAAGCTTGGACGAATGGCCTCGTGTGCTTCCTGCGCGGCTTTGTCTGAGCTTGCGTAGTGCCGTGGGGCTTCAGGCAAAAATTCCGCGCCAAAGCGATCAGTTACCATGCCACGTGTGGCCTGGATGGCTTCTTGGGACAGAGCAACCGAGTCCGTACGCATATACGTAATGTACCCATGTTCATACAGCGTCTGGGCAATGCGCATCGTTTCTTTTGAGGACAACCCAAGTTTACGGTTGGCCTCTTGTTGCAGTGTGGACGTAATGAAAGGAGGGGGAGGGCGACGCGTCACTGGCTTTTCGTGAACTTCGTCTACCATCCAATCGACCTTTTTGACCTCCTCCGTGATCGTTCTAGCCTTTTCTTCGTTGATCAAAATGGCCTCATTGTCTTTTTTAAGAGAGCCCGTCGTTTCATCAAAATCTTTGCCGATGGCGATCCGTTTTCCCTCCGTGGCAATCAATTTTGTTTCGCAGCTTCCATCTTCTGCTTTTATCTTCGCGACGACATCCCAATAGCTTGATGTCTTAAAGGCGATACGTGAACGTTCACGATCCACGATCGCTTTGAGTGCCGAAGACTGCACGCGTCCCGCCGACAATCCATAGGCAATCTTCTTCCAGAGAACCGGGGAGATGGTGTATCCAACTAATCGGTCTAAGACACGACGCGTCTCTTGGGCGCGTACAAGTCGATCATCAATATCACGCGGATGAGCCAGGGCTTTTTCGATGGCTTGTTTAGTAATTTCATGAAACACCATGCGATGAACCGGAACTTTTGGTTTTAACAGTTGCAATAAATGCCAGCTAATACTTTCTCCTTCACGGTCCTCATCCGTTGCCAAGTAGACAACATCCGCTTCTTTTAAAGCTGCTTTTAATTCTGTCACCGTCTTGGCTTTACGTTTGGGAATAACATACAGCGGCTCAAAATTATCTGTGACGTTTACCCCTAGCTGACCCCAAGGCGTTTTTTTGTAGGCCGCAGGGACTTCTGTCGAAGATTCGGGTAAATCACGGACGTGACCCATCGAAGCAAGGACTTTATAGTCAGATCCTAAAAACTTTCGAATGGTTTTCGCTTTGGTGGGGGACTCAACGATGACAAGATGCATAATAAGGTCAGAAAACAAGAGCAAAGAGAGGAGGACTGGCTTACGCACGAACCCAGGTTTGGCCGCCGAGATGCTGAACCAGTCCCTTTAGTTCAAGAATGGATAATTGGGATGATACATGTGACACCGCCTGTTTGGCGAGGGTTGCCAGTACATCAATGTGAATTGGTTGGCTAAGATAAGACAAAAACATCTGATCCTGTGGGGTCGTGGGAAGCTCGCTTCTAGCCTGTGCCATCAAATCCGGTCGATCAAGGGCTAAGGCATCTAAGATGTCCTGCGCGCTTGTGCACGGCTTGGCACCTAGTTTTAATAGGTGGTTCGTCCCTTCCGATTGAGGATTCCAAATCGATCCCGGTACCGCCAAAACTTCTCGATTTTCTTCTAGTGCCAAGGTCGCTGTAATAAGTGACCCGCTTTTTGGAGCCGCTTCCACAATCACGGTTGCTAGTGAGAAGCTGGCGATCAAACGGTTCCGTAATGGAAAGAGGTATTCGTGGCCTTGCCCACCAGGAGGGGATTCGCTTAAGAGGCATCCACCTTTTTCAACAATTTCCTCTGCAAGGCGTACATGGGCGCGAGGATAGATCGAGGAGTGATCTACGCCCGTCGCCAAAAATGCGGCCGTAATCCCACCTGCGTCTAAAGTGGCTCTATGAACAAGTCCATCCACGCCTAATGCGAGACCGGACACGACGCATAGCCCTGTTCTGACGAGAGGTAGAACGAGATGGCGCACCACCTGCTCTCCATACGGCGTAATTTTTCTCGTCCCCACGATCGCCACCGCTGGCGCAGACGGAATCGTGCCACGCACAAACAAGACTTCTGGAGGATCATTTGAGGTCGCGAGAAGAGGAGAGAAGTCAGAATCTTCAGAAAAAAGGACTCGGATGCCTTTCGCGTCCAAAGCATCAATGATTTCTCCTTCATCATAGGACTTTCGCCAAGCCAAGAACCGCTCAATCGTGCTCGCTCGCATGCCGGCCTGCTGTAGTAAAGGGCGCTTTGCTGATAGGGCTTTTACATACGACCCGGTCACATGTTTCAGCATGCGCATGCGCTGACTCCCCATATCCCGAAAGTGCGCCAAACAAATTTTTGCTACCTGCTCATCAGTAAAGGACATACCTACCCCGTTCCATATCTAGAGAGAATTGTCAATACGGAAAAGCTCATGAAACATGTAACACGCAACGCGTAGCAGATCATCGCACCCCTCCCCCTCTCCTCATCTAGGGTCACACATAAAAAGGAGGCTATTTAGACGCGACGGCGGCTAAATTTGAGCAGATTTTCTAGCAGGAAAATCTGCGTACTCCTTTTTATGTGTGCCACACGCAGACCCATCGCCTATATACCCCCATTTAATTTTTACTCGATCCGATGGATCCTGGATCTTCGCTTCGCCACGTCAAGGATGACGGGATATAAAAGGGGGATACCCGATTAGCTGTGAGATCCTTCTCACGCCACGGCGGGATCGGCATGACAAAGAGAAGAGGGGCGTATCGAGATGATGGCGAAGATTGCCCCGGCACACAATCACTGGTACACTCTCAATCGATGTTTGAACCCCAAGACCCGCCTCTGGCTGCCAATTTTGTAGAAGCGCCGCAAGAGCGTCGCATCCATCGTCAGACGTATATTATAGGCGGTGTTTTTGCGTTGCTCGTAGCGGTGGTCTCGGGGTTGGGAGCTTACGCCTCCTACCGTTCCGTGCAGCGTGGGACGAGTGTGTTAGGAGAGGTGGGCGCCGTCCCTGTTATTGCTGATATTCGCCGGTTGATGTTCGGACAAGATTCGGGGGCGCAGGTGGAGCCATCTGATGCGCGTGAACGCATGAACATCCTGTTATTTGGGGTAGGAGGAGAAGGACATGACGGACCACAACTCACCGACACCATCATCCTTGCAAGTATCGACCTGAAAGAGAAAAAAGTCGCGATGCTATCCATTCCACGCGACACCGCCTATCCGCTAGGCGGAGGAAGATTTGAAAAAATAAATTCTGTTCAAGCCTATGCCGAGCAAGACCATCCTGGTGAAGGGGCGCGTGTCGCCGCCGATGCCATTGGAAAATTACTCGAGGTGAAGATCGATCATGTTGTACGCATTGATTTTTCTGGTTTCGCAAAATTTATTGATGCGATTGGTGGCGTCGATGTAAATGTTGAGCGCAGCTTTACCGACCCTCAATATCCGACCGAAGATGAAAAATGGACAACGGTAAGCTTCAAAAAAGGCCAACAACATTTTACTGGCGCCCAGGCCTTAACATACGCTCGCTCACGACATGGGAACAACGGTGAAGGATCTGACTTTGCTCGCAGCCGCCGTCAGCAATTGCTGATGCTGGCAGTACGAGAAAAACTTCTTTCTCTCCAAACCTTGAGTAACCCAACCAAGTTGAGTTCTCTTTACTCTGTTGTGAGTAGTCATCTTCAAACAGACTTTACTCTCTGGGATTTTTTACAGGTAGCCCCGCTCGCCAAAGATTTTTCTCAGGATCAAATAACGATGAAAGTTTTAACCGATGCGCCAGACGGGGAGTTAGTGGCAGCCAACGTGGCAGGGGCCTTCATGCTCTTTCCCAAAGAGCCCGACTGGTCCAAAATTCGTGAAATCGCCCAAAACCCTTTTGCGACGTCTACAGCATCCGAGCTGCTGGCTACCCCTGAAAAAAAGCCCGTCCCAGAACAAGAAACGATTAAACTAGAGGTAAAAAATGGCACGGCTCGCACAGGCTTTGCTTCCCAAGTAGCAGCCAAACTTGAGCGTTCTGGCTATGAAATCATGGCCTTTGGCAATGCCGTCCGCCGTGGCTATGAACGAACGGTAGTCTACGACTTGACAAATGGGAAAAAACCCGCTCAACTAAGCGTTCTGCGGCGTCTTTTGCAAGCAGATGTCTCTACGATTACCCCGACTCCTGACCCAGCCGATCCGAAACGCCCAAAGATTTTGCTAAACGATGGTCTCGCGCCGGAGCGCTTATCCGCGCCAAACGTCGATTTTCTCATTATTTTAGGTGAAGCCAGTGACGCGTTTATCAACCCCGCCTATGCCCGCACCAGTTCCACCCGCCCGTAATCGTCCGCTGGTCGCACTTGTTGGACGTACAAATGTTGGCAAATCCAGTCTTTGGAACCGCCTCACAGAAACCGGTCAAGCACTTGTGAGCCCACAATCACACACAACGCGTGACCGTAAATACGGCCAGGTCGTTTGGCGTGGGGTAGTCTTCGATCTAATTGACACGGGAGGGATGGACACCGAAGCAAATGAAATCGGTGACGGTATCCGCACGCAAACGCTTCATGCCTTAAAAGAAGCGGATCTTCTCCTATTTATGATGGACGGCCAAACAGGCGTCCTCCCTCAAGATCAAGAGATCGCTCGGCTGGTACGCGAAACAGGCAAGCCCGTGTGGCTTCTCGTGAACAAGATCGATCAGATGAAACACTCCTCAATGGCGCACGATCCGGCTGTTTATCAACTTGCGCTCGGTGAACCAAAGCTTATCAGTGCGAATACCGGTTTTTTGGCGGGGGATCTGCTTGATGAAATCCTTACGGAACTTGAACGTCAGGGGAAGCCCGCCGTGCCCACCTACGAAGTTGAGCCACTCAAGCTCGCGATCGTTGGACGCCCAAACGTCGGCAAGTCTTCGCTGGTTAATTCGATCCTTGGAGAAAATCGTGTCATCGTCTCGCCCGTGGCTCATACAACACGCGAACCGCAAGATACATGGCTTACGTACCAAGACCGCGACATCATGCTGGTCGACACGGCCGGGATGCGGAAACAATCTCGCATTGATAACGAGGTAGAGGAGGCGGGGATCGAGCGTAACCTCAAAGCCATCGATGAATGTGATGTGGCTTGTCTTGTCTTTGACGTCACGCAAGATCCAACCGCTCAGGATCGTCATTTAGCAGGGATTTTGGAAACTAGTAGCAAAGGCCTGATGTTAGTTGCTAATAAATGGGATTTAATCCCAGATAAAAAACCAGAAACCGCTCATGGGATTGAGATGCTGATCCGTCAGCTCTTCCCATTCTTGTCCTGGGCTCCCATGGTGTTCGTGAGTGCCAAAGAAAACATGCGTACGCGTGAACTCTTAGATATGGCTATGACCGTTCAGGCAGAACGTCATCGCAAGATTGATTACAATGCGATCAATCGCTTGTTAAAGGCCTGTATCAAGAGCAAGAAGCCATTACCAAGCTACGGACCCAAGTCACCTCGTATTTATGACGTTGCTCAGGTTCGCGAAGCCCCGCCAACCTTCTTAATCACGATTTTAGGCGAAAAAGAAAGTGTCCATGAAAACTGGGTGCGGTTTTTTGAGAAACGCATTCGTGAAAAATTTGGCTTTAAAGGCACGCCAATCATCGTGAAAGCTCGAAATGTACCAACGTCCAAAGGCGGGCGTAAATGGAATAAGTCCGGCCCTGGCTACGAAGAAGCGGTAGGGAAGATTATTGAGCCTAAGCCACTCGTCAACCAAACTCGACGTCGGCAAAAACGCTAACGCAAAGACAGGGTCTGTCTATGAAAATCATCGTAGGATTAGGAAATCATGGGGGTGGATATACGCACACGCGCCACAACATCGGTTGGGACGCTGTGACGCGGTTCGCAGAAAAACACACCGCCATCTTTCAGGAAAAAACGCGTTTTCAAGCAGATATCGCGGAGTTTTTGTTAAGTGGCCAAAAAATTCTTCTGTTGCGACCCCTTACCTACATGAATCGTTCTGGAGAAGCGCTGGCGTCCGCCATGTCATTTTACAAGGTTGACCCATCCCAGATCCTCATTGTGCAAGATGAAATGGATTATAGATTGGGCAAGCAGGCATTTTGTGCCCAAGGCGGACCAGCGGGTCATAACGGCATTCGCTCCATCCAAGAGCGCCTTGGAACGGAGCAGCTCGCACGCCTCCGTCTCGGTATCGGCCGTCCTGCGGGTCAGCTTTCCAAAGAAGATTTTGTCCTGCAGCGCTTCTCCCTCGAAGAGCAGCCAGTGGTTGAAGAAATCCTTACCTCATCCGTAAACGCAATCGAAGATTGGATCGAGGAGGGCACAGGCAAAGCCATGAATACCTGGAACGCCATCAAGCCAAAAGAATAAGAGGAAAAAGACGCATTCCGTTCTTCTGGGTTATGTGCTATCCTAGGGCACGATAGCTATGCGTTCTCTCCTTCGATCTTTCCAGGAAAAACTACAGGCCGGTTTTGCGTCGGTAACCCAATGGGTGAGCGCGCACAAGCATCCGCTGGGGCTTGGTATTTTGATGCTGTGTTTAATGCTTTTACCGCATTTTGCACAAGCAACAACTATCACCGAGGATGCTGTTACCGCCATCATCCAACTCCTTGCTTGGGTCGTGCAGACCCTGGGCAAGGTATTTGTGTTTTTAGTAGATATTTTTCTAGGCTTCGCTCGGTATAATGGGTTTGGGGATGCGCAACCGGTGCAGATAGGCTGGGTCATCGTACGTGACATCTGCAACATGTTCTTCATCGTCATTTTGTTGATTTCGGCTTTTAGTACCATCATCGGCTGGGATTCTTCGCTGCGCTACAATGCCGTCTTGCCAAAGCTATTGCTGATGGCGATCCTGATCAATTTTTCACGTACTTTGATACAGCTCTTGATCGATTTTTCCCAAGTGGTGATGTTGACGTTTGTGAATGCTTTTCGATCAGCTGGAGCAGGAAATTTTACCGCTGCTTTTCGTATCAATCAACTCATGAGCATGGGGGAAAGTTACACATCAGGCGCTGCCCCGGAAACGAACCTACTCGCTCAAGTCTTCGCCTCGTTCTTACTGGCGTTGGTTCTCATTGTGATCGCCAATGGGGTCATGCTCATCATGATCGCCTATGTCTTGGGTCGTATCGTGCTTTTATGGATGATGCTTATTTTATCCCCGGCCGCTTTTTTTGTCACGGCGCTTCCAAGCCGTTTACAAAGTGGCATGGCCAGTTTATCCGGAAAGTATTGGTCGCGTTTAGCAGGGGTGTTGACGGGTGGGCCCGTCGTCATGTTTTTCATTTATTTAACCTTCGCCGTCTTACAATCACCTCCTGCTAACCCTCCGACCGCGCCAACGAATGAAGCGGGTCAAGTTGGTGGATCCGTGGCTCTGGATAACGGGCAGCAAAATCTGGCACGGCAGTTAAATCTGTACACACCCACGGCAGATATTAACGGAGTGAACGCAACCAACTTTCTTACCCGGGTTGGAACCTCAGACAATGTGGCGTCTTTCATTATCGCTGTCGCCCTCATGCTCATGGCGCTTGAAGCCGCTATGGAAGCCGCCAACGCGGTAGATAGTAGTGTGGGTCAGTTTGCCCAGAAGATTGGATCCGCTAGCAAGGGGTTGGCTTTTGGAGCGGCGAGCTTAGCCGCGGCCTCACCGTTTTTAGCTGCCAAATTCTTAGGGGTTGGAGCCGCACGTGCGCTTGACCGTCGTTATGATGTCACAGGAAAAGCGTCGGGACTAGCCTTGCGCGTCACAAATCGTATTCCGATTGTGGGGCAATATGCGCGTAAACCGCTGATGGCTGGCATGACCATGCGTAAACGCGAGGCTGAACAAACCGAATCCGAGTTACTAAGCGCGACAAAGGGCATGACCGCCGAGCAAAAAGCGATTGTGCAGGCGGGTGGACAGTCATTGATCGGTGGAGCGTTAAATTCACTGGCAAATAAAGCGGTGAATGCACTCCCTGAAGGAAGTCTTGCTCGTGATGCGGCCTCTGCCGTGAATAAGCGTCTAGGCGGTGCTTGGTATACCCAGGGCGATAAGATGGCCTTTCAAGCTTTAGCCTTGGATTTGGCAAGTAACGCCGTTGATGCCGAGCAGCGCACGCCACTAGAAGACGAGTTGGCAGCGTCGATTGGTCGTGACTCAGCCTTTGACCCAGTAAACAAGGCGGGTCATACAGGAAAAATGGCAGACGCACTGGCGAATGACCGGCTTCTTGAACAAAAACGAGCAAATCTTGATATCGCTCAGCAAAAGGCCACCCAGCTGGGTGATCAAGCCACGCTCGACCGAATTAAAGAAGAGCGCAAGAATAATCCGCTTCTCATTTCCAGTCCTGAGAAATTTGCTTCCGAAATCAAGAAAAAAGTCGAGAATCCAGAAAAGTTTGCCAAGATGGACGCTTCAGCCAAGTCAGATGTTCGAGTTATTATTGAGGGGCTAAAAGCGGCTGGCGTTGTGGAACAGGTTGGGGATGAGATGGTTTTGACGGGGGATGATGCGAAGCGTGAAGCATACCTCAATTCTCTGAGCAAAGCGGACAAAACCATGCACGGAAATACCGACTTCGTGCTTGATTATCTCGATAACAACAAGCTTGCCAGTGGGAAGAACGGTATGAAGTTGGCCGAAACATCGGCCTCACGCCTTGAGGCCGATGGAAATGGCAATATGCGCATGTGGCGTAATCCAAGTAGCAAGCTCGGTACGGATGATCTGGCTAAGGCAGTATCAGGTGGTCTCATGATGCGCAACTCAAAAGAGGCGTCGTCTTTTACGGACTTAAAGGGGCGCACAGCCGTGCAAATGGCAACGCCAGCGGCGGGAAATGCGTTACGAGACTTTTTAGAAGCGGGTGGGCGTATCTCGGATGTACAGACTATTCCAGGAATTAAGCAAGCCATGGCTCAGTTTACGCAAAGTATCGCCACAAAGATGAACAGTGTGCTTGAATTTGATGGCAACCAATTAAATGTGAAGAGTGGACAAGAGGCAGATTTTCGTGAGCTCATGAAGCAGCTGCGTCCGCTCTTAAGTCAATCGGGGCAACGTGGATTGGACCAGTCGTTTGTAACAGGAATTCTAGATTCGATGCAGCAGAATATTACTGTTACTAATACCGGTCCAGCGGGTGGGACGGAAACAATGGCCTTGGCTGATGTTGGTATGTATAAGTCAACGTATAACACTTTAACAAGCACAAAAACCAAGAAAGCGTTAGTTGAACTCTTTTCAACAGCAAACGATCTTAGTCACACGCCCACACTCGAAAACGCGTCTAAACTTTATTCTAGTACAGACCGTAAGGTACGTGATCGGGTTTCACCGGTCATTGGGCGTGTTATTGAAGGGTCGCTCGATAGCTAATCCGTATGAACCGTTCGCTCTGGATGCGTTTCTTTGAGGCAGCCCCGGAAGCGGTGCAGAACTATCTTTTGGACACCTCCGCTATGGAGGCCGAGGATAGAGCGCAGCAATTACTCAGTTATGATCACGATGCGTGGAATCGGCTCATGGATGTAGTGTGGGATGAGATGTTCTTGCGCATCTCAGAACAGGAATTCCGCGCCCGTATCTCCCGAGTTTCCGGTGATCGCGATCCCCAAGAAGTAGAAAAAGCCCTGTTGCGCCATGTTGTTTTGCCGCTCGCCGATCTTGTGCCTTGGGATGTCGAGCGTCGTTTGCAAGAACTAGGATTTTCGATCGCGGAAATACAATCTGTTCCACGCGTTTCTTTACGTCCTGTCTCGTACGGGGCAGCTGTTCGTAGGATCGCTGCCCAAGCCAAGGTCAGTTTGATCTCTGAAGAAAGCGTCCGACGGTGCCGCGAGCTACTGATCTCTTATATCAAGGGTGTGCGTTTGATTGAACAGGTGAAAGAGCAATTGCAACGCAGCCAAGCCGAAGGGGGAGTGGGATTAACCCGCGCGCAGAGCGACCTTTTTTGCCAAGAAATGATCGAGATTCTATCAAGAACAGAAGTTGTTTCAGAGCAAGAATACGTCGATTGGTTCACCTCGTTCCAGCGAGAGCTGGAAGCAGAACGGATCGCGAGTCAACAAATGCAACGGCAAGCGAGCGTGGCTGTCGCGCAACCATCTCCTGAGGCAATCCCTGCCAGTGTCTTCACATCGCCCCAAGCACGCGAAGCCCAAGCGGCTCTCGCAAGTGCCATTGAGTCAACCTATCGTGCAACGGCGTGGACAGGGGATGAATATCTCGCAAAGCGCTTGCAGAATATTATCTCGACCCGCATCCGTGATGTGCGCAACCGAGCCCAAGTAGAAGATGTTTTGCGCCGAGACCAAAAAGTTGGAGGGATGGGATTTTCAGAAAACGAGGCAGAAAAAATCGCAGATATCATCGAAACGCAGTACAAACTTCATCGCGAAGCCGTCATCAATGAAGAGAAGCAAAACATCAACCGCGTCCAAGAGCAACAGGGGCAAAAGATTAGCGAGCGTAAAGCGCGGGAAAGCCAAGCGCATGCGGAATGGTTTGAAAAGAAAATCCGCTCGGGACAACGCGAGGATGAGGCGCGTCAAGCCTTCTTCCAGCAGATGAAAAATGTGGCCGCCAGTCGTACTCAGGCCGTTGCAAGCAGTCCCTCGACTCTCTCCTCGCCCGTACCTCCTCCGACGGTCGATTCTGTGACCGCTCCCGTGCGTCTCATGGGACTCACGGAAGAATTACAAGATACTTCCGTAGATATGTTCCGTCGCCTTGCTCGTTCCCCAAAAGATGCGGCTGCTAAGCTCATCCAAAAACTTGATGCTCTGAAGGCAGAATCATTTGAACGCTGGACGGAAGGGGTGCAGGCCTGGCGCGCCTCTCCTTTGCAACAAGCCTATCTCGCGCTCATTGGTGATAGCTTCCGTGCCGGCCGTTCTGTTGTTGAGATCATTGAGCAAAAATCCAAAACCGACCCCAGCGTTCTCACCTCTGAAGAAGTTGGCGCGATTATGGAAATAAACAGCCACGCCCAACTGTAAAAAAGTATCGAGAATCGAGTATAAAAGACCGAAGTAAATCTAGAAAGTGATCAGTAGAAGATAATTGCCTTCACATCCATCTAATACCCGATACTCGATTCTCGATACCCGATACTTTAACCGATATGCCTGACAAATTCGTTGTCCCACAATTTATTGATGCGGAAGATAAGATCTTGGGGCCGATTACCGTCCGCCAATTCTTGATTTGTTTAGGTGCCGCCTTCTTGATTTTTATCGAGTACAAGATTCTCACATTGCCATACTTTATTCTTGCCACGGTGATGACAGGGGGCACGTCGGCTTCTTTCGCCTTCTTAAAAATTAATGGCCAGCAATTTCACATCTTTTTCCTGAATTTTTTATCCAATCGCATCCGTCCAAAGCTTCGCACTTGGCAAAAAGGTCTTACCGATGGAGAGCTGCTCACGATTATCAAGCGCAATAAACCAAGTCCTCCCATCGTCGCCGCAACAATGGCGGAACGGCCGAGTTCTTCGCGCTTACGCGACCTAGCCCTAACAGTAAACACGGGCGGGGTGTATAATCCCGACGAAGAGGTTTAGACAACCGTTGCCATCACACTTTGATCTTTGAACGAACATTATGCAAAGCCAAAAACTCGCCGGAAAAAAACCAGGGGTTTCCGCCCAGCGGTTTTTGGATGTCTCGGAGATTCGAGATGGGGTTGTCGTTTTAAAAGATGGCACCTTGCGCTCTGTCTTGCTCGTGTCGAGTGTAAACTTTGCTCTTAAATCCCTTGATGAACAAAATGCGATTGTCCAAGCCTACATGCAGTTTTTAAACAGCTTAGATTTTCCCATCCAGGTCGTCATCCAGTCCCGCAAAATGAATGTCGACCAATACATTCGGCAGCTGTCTGAGAACGAAAAAACCCTACAAAATGAGCTCTTAAAGCGCCAAATCCGCGACTATCGCGACTTTGTCAAACAACTTGTCCAGTTAGGCGACATCATGCAAAAGCGTTTCTTTATCGTTGTTCCCTACAATCCTAGCGCGACCGCGGGCCAACAACAAAAAAGTTTTCTACAACGTGTCGCCTCGCTCTTATCACCAACATCTTTAATCCAATTATCAGAAGAGCGGTTCCAAAAACAACGCTTTGATCTCAGCTTACGGGTGAATCAAGTCATGAGTGGATTGGGGTCCATGTCTCTCTCCGCCGTTCAGTTGGATACACAAGGCCTCATTGAGCTCTACTACACCGTTTACAACCCAGAGCTCTACGATACGCAACGCCTCACCGATATAAACCAGCTTCAAGTAGAGGATGTGTAAGCCGACGCTGACGATTCACCATTCACGTATTACGATTCACGCCTATGGCCTTTCAACCCAAAGAAGAAAAAACATTCGACCCTTCCGTCATCACCAAAGGCGGTGTGGGGTTGACTCGTGGGCCGTCAAAAGAGGCGCTCCGTCAACAGCAAGAAGAGCAGCGCGTGGCGCTCGAAGAAGAGCGGATCTACCGTAAAGGTGTTGTCGGTATCAAAGATTTGATCGCGCCTTCTTCCATGAAGGTCGAGCCGTCCTTTTTACGACTCGGGGATGTTTTTTGTCGCACGCTGTTTGTAGTGACGTACCCACGCTATGTGACGGTTGGGTGGGCTTCCCCCCTCATTAACCTCAGCGCACAGTTGGATATTGCCATGTTCTTTTACCCGATGAAGGCGGATATCGTGCTTAAGCAGCTTAAACGTAAGGTGGGTGTCCTCGAAGCTCAAATTTCGACAGACGCAGAAGCGGGGAAGGCGCGTGACCCACAAGCGGAGACGGCGCTTCGTGATATCGAGCAGCTGCGTGATGATTTAACCCAGGGCATTGAGCACTTTTTTCAGTTTGCCTTTTACTGCACGTTCTATTCCACCAATAAAGATGAGCTGGAGCGAGTGACAACGCATGTCGAAACCACGTTCGCTTCGATGTTGATTTATACGCGCCGCGCCTATTTTCAAGCAGAGCAAGGATTCAATTCGACCATGCCCATTGGGAATGATGAGTTGCAGATCACCTTCAACATGAGCACGTCGCCGATCGCGTCCTCATTTCCTTTCACGTCTGCTGAGCTCTCGAGTGATAACGGCATTTTATACGGCATCAACCGCCACAATAACTCCCTGATTCTGTTTGATCGCTTTTCCCTGCAAAACGCCAATGCGGTTATTTTTGCTACCTCTGGGGCTGGAAAAAGCTACACCGTCAAACTCGAAATTATCCGTTCTCTGATGCTTGGGATTGACGTCATCGTCATCGATCCAGAAATGGAGTATAAGCATCTTTCCGACACGGTTGGCGGCACCTATGTCAATATTTCCTTGTCCTCAAAATCCAAAATCAACCCCTTCGATCTTCCACGCCCCATGGGAGAAACATTCTCGGTCGAAGATATTATCCGGAGCGCCGTTATCACCCTAAAAGGGTTATTGCGCCTCATGTTAGGTAAGATTACCACCACAGAAGATTCGATCTTGGATCGTGCCTTACTCGAAACCTACGCCAAAAAAGACATCGTGGCTGGAGCCGATATTTCCAATGTCGAACCACCCATTTTGCAAGATTTTCAAGAGATTTTGGAAGGAATGGAAGGAACCGCCGAGCTCATCGTAAAATTACGTAAATTTACCGAAGGAACATTCTCCGGACTGCTGAATTCACCCACAACGGTAAAAATGAGCAATCAGCTCGTGATCTTCTCTGTCCGTGACTTGGAAGATGAGCTGCGTCCGATGGCGATTTACACGATTATCAACTATATTTGGAATGTCGTGCGTTCAGAACGTAAGAAGCGCATCCTGGTCATCGACGAAGCCTGGTGGCTTATGCAGGCCGAAGATTCTGCAAAATTCATCTTCGCCCTCGTCAAACGTTGCCGTAAATATTTCCTAGGGATTACAACGATCACGCAAGACGTAAATGATTTCTTAACTTCCCCCTACGGGCAAGCGATCGTGACAAATAGCTCCATGCAGCTCTTGCTCAAGCAATCACCCGCTTCCATTGATCTCATCGCGCGCACTTTCTTGCTCACGCAATCCGAAAAATATCTCCTTCTTGAATCCGGAGTGGGGGAGGGGATCTTCTTCGCCGGAGCCAAGCACGCCGCCATTCAAGTCGTCGCCTCGTACACGGAAGACCAGGTGGTCACAACCAATCCTCAACAGCTCTTACAAATCGAGGCCGCCAAGAAAGAACGTGAAGCCGCGGGATAAATCGTCTAATGCTCGATACGCCATTCTCGATATTTATTTATGTCTAAACGCACTCTCGCCATTCTCCTTATCCTCGTTGGCCTCATTGCTATTGCGGGCGTCCTGTATTGGGCGTTTATCATCCCAGCCAAACAAGCCAATCCCGCGCCCGTTGTGATGCCGGAAGCGAATCCTGTAACGGAAGTGTCACCTGCTCCCGCTCCAACTCTCCCGCCACCAACGCCGACACCTTCCCCAGTTCCTCGCACCGTCACCACCGATGAGCAAGAACAGCTCTTGTTACGTCAACAGGCGATGGTGTTTGCCTCACGCCAAGGTTCGTACAGCAATAGTGATGGATTCGTGGCCTTAAACGATGTCGCACTCTCTGTAAACGCCGCCGTCCGTGCATTCTATCAAGGGGAGATTCAGCGTCTCAACAAAGACTACCCCCTCGCCAAAGGCACTTGGACGCAGACAACTCGCTCGCTCTCAAGTCGTATTGCTTCCGAATTACCGTTACAAGGAAAAACAGAAGCTACTGTGGTCGTACAGGCGCAGCAAGTGGTAGAAACATCCACCAAAGCAGCCGTGATTTCGTATCGCGAAATTCGTATCACCTTCCGTCGTGAAGCCGGAGCCTGGATTGTCTCACGTGTTGAGTCCAATCCCTTGGCACTCTGATTGACAAAACCGTAAAAGCATGGAACGGGGTGAGTATGCTCATCCCGTTTTTTCTTAAAGAATGGTTGTTGGATATTTTTTATCCTCCAACCTGTATCACGTGCGAACAAGATGGCGCCTGGCTTTGTGAGGCATGTTTAGACCGCATTCCCTTATTCGATGCGCTCGATGACGGCATAATCTCAATCGGTCCCTATGCCAATCCCGTCTTGCGGGGCTTACTTACGCAACTAAAATATTGTTCTGCCTTCTGTCTCGCCTCCGGTCTCCGAGAATTGGCAGCGCGTTTCGCGTTTGCACAACGAGGACTGTGGCCTTGGGTTGATGAACCCACGCTTTCTATTTGTGCCATTCCCTCCGACGCACGTCGTATTCGTGAACGAGGCTTTGACCATATAAAAATTCTTCTCGAGATCGTTCATGGAGAAATTGTTCCACACGCAACCCCGATCGAAGGGCTGGTACGGAGCAAGCACGTGGTGCAAAATGCCAGCCTTCCAGTCAATGCCTTACGCCAAAAGAACATCCAAGGCGTCTTTAAAGCCCCAAAACCGGTCCAAGGAGCGATTCTGCTTGTTGATGACATCTACACGACCGGCGCCACCTGGCACGAGGCCGCACGGGTCTTACAAGAAGCAGGCGCGAGCAAGGTGTATGGGTTTGTGTTTGCAAGGAAGTATGAGAAGAAAGAACAGATGCATGGAAAACCGTAAGAAATGAAAACGTTTTTTTGCAGGAAACGTGTAGATCCATTAAACTAGCTACTAAATATGTTTGAAACACACCACCAGAACTCCCAAGAATCGTCTCCAGAAGCCAAATGGAAAAGGGCTGTCGATATTTTAACTCAAGATATTCTCTTGGGGCATAGTGGGGCGTCTATCCTCATCATCAAAAAAGATCAGTCGTTAGATGCGTATCTTTCTGATGTGGAGATGGCGATAAAAAGAGAGGTTCCAGAAGCAGTTGTTGAAATCACTCACGTGCAAATGCAGACGGAGGATTCTGAAGAGGGGATACGGGCTTTCAAGCGAACGATCGAAGAACTCGCCACGCTTCCTGCACTCGAAGACGGAGCATACAAGATATTCGTTTTCGATGGTTCTCAGGAAACGCGTCCATTACAAGCAGCAAATGCCGCTTGTCTAGACAGTACGCGTGATATTCTCCTCCGGATTCCTGGTCGTGTAGTAATGGTCTGGGCAGAGGATTCTCACACGGCGTTGCCGGGTGAGACTCGCCCACCGGTCATGCGTAAAAACCTTGCAAACTGCTCCAATACAATCTTGCTTTTTTCTGATTCAAAATAACAATGTTAAGAGATCTTTTTGATAATAAAAAACAGAATCCCGCCCGACGCGTGAGCATCGAGGCGGGTAAAGAGAGGAAAAGGGCGAGGCAGGTTTTAGACCGCTGCGAGGTCTCGGCTGTTCACCCGACGTCGGAGAAATGGGCGCTCAAGGAGCGAGGAAGAGTGTGTGTGAGTGCGTAGCGTGTGCGGGGACTCGGTCAGCTGGTGCGGTCGGTGCGTGCGAGGCTGCGGACGGCGATCATCGAGGCGAAGGCGAGGCGCGAACCGTGCGAGGCGTGTGACCGTTGATAGGCGGGGGTCACGTCCGCCACAAACCGTGTCTGTCTTGGGCGATGCCGCCTCTCGACCATGCCGGGGGTGCCGTTCACGGCGACCTCCGAGGGAGTGCTGGGCATCGGGATGCCGTTGAAGAGTGAGCTCGAGGCCGTGCGGAAGCCGCGCATGTGCGGGTGGTACAAGGATGCGGTTGTGGGGAGGGCTGTGGCCTGGATGGCTTCCGGTGACAGGCGCAACATGATGCGCTGGTCCGGGACGCCCCACACGCCGATGCGAGGGTTCTCGCCGCAGTGCTCGATCGCGAGCGCCGTGAAGTCCACGGACGTCATGTTGCTCGCGTTGCCATTGACGGCGGGGCAGATGCCCGCGCGTCGGACCACAGCGGTACGGCGATCCGCCGACCGGCAGTAGAAGATGATCGGGGAGCGGCACTCCCCTTCGGTGCCGGGGTTGTCCTGGAGCAGCTGCGCGAGCATGGCGCGCGCGTTGGCGTCGAGGTGCCGGGTGAAGGACCCCATACCGACGGGCGTGTCGATCTGGGGGGTGCGGAGTGAGGTGCTGTGAAGGAGCGAGGTGAGGCCCTTGTTGGGGACGCGGCACATGGCCAGGCCGCTGCGGGTGTAGGCCCCCGCGCAGCGCATGTCGCGCGCATGGGGCTGACGGTGGGAGCGGGCGGTGCTTCGGCGCGCGACCGTCCTTTGGACGACGCGAGGCGCCTCGGCTACGACCGCCGCAGCCACGCTCCTCGCGGCTGCTTCGGTAACGAGGGCTGTGATGCGCACGCTGGCCGCGCGCAACAGCGCGCTGACGTTCGTGAGGGCGCGGCGCGCACCGTCGCGCTCGCGCTCGACGATCTCCATACGCCTCTCTGTGTGGGCGGAGCGGCTGGCCTCTTCGGTCGCTCGGATGACCCACGAGCGGGCGCGGAGTGACGAGCACGTGAAGGCGCTGATGGCCTGGACGCGCCGCCACTGGCACGCGCCCTCGTTCTCGCCGTGTCGGTAGCAACGGGTGCAGGCGCCCGTTGCCGAATTGCAGGGGAGGGTCAGGTCGTGACCGTCCCATTCGTTCACGTGGTGCTCGCGGCACCACGCCTGATCCTCGCGGGTCAGGCACGCGGTGCCGCACTCGAGCTCCGTGAGCTCGGTGCGCGCCGCCTCGTCGCCCCGCTGGACGCGGGGCAGGAGGCGCAGACGCTGCGGGCGGATCTCGCGGAGGGCCGCACGCGTGCTGTCAGACACGCGCCGCAACCCCTCGAGTTGGGTGCCGTAGTCAGGGATGAACTGCGTCACCCACTGCTGCCGCACCGCCGTGGTGTTGTCGGCCTGGGTGAGCTGCGCCGAAGCGCTGCCCTCCCAGCCGAGCCACACGGCCACCGCGACCATCGCGGCGGCCAGATACATCTTCACTTTTTCCACGACACGACCTCCTGAGGAGCCACGATGCCCCTCTGGTTTATCCCACACCGGTAGGGGGTGGGAGGTACAACTCAGCACATATAAAAAACCCTGTCAAGGTTAAAAAAGGGTAAGGAAGATTACCTTATGCACAGAAAGAATGGTTAATGAAAGCAAGCCTTATCCAAAAAGCATGAAAAAATGGCTAAGGTAAGATAAAAATATTTATAAAAAAACTCGCAAGTTGCGCGGCTCAACCAATGAAGAAGGATGTATTCCTCTTGCTTGGCGGAGCCACGTCGCTCGCGAGCGACGTGGCACGCTAATCGAGTTAAGCAATCAAGAAAATGGGTAACCCGAAAGCTTTTAAGGGGCAAAACTAAGCAATATTTAAGCAAAAAGTTAGTATTTCCTGGTTATTTTTTACTTGGAGAAAAATTCAATTCAAATTTCTCGCCAACGACTGATCTTAATATCTCTTCAACCGCTCTATCCGTTTCATCTGTTCTTATAGGTCGAGAAAATATTCCTTCACCTGCAAACGGCGGTTTAATTTCAAAACGAGATCCCCTATTCATTATATTCCAGCCTTTTGCTGATAGTTTGCTAAATGCCTCTTGCCAATTGCTAGGAATATCCGCCGCTGCTCCATAAATTCCATTGGGTCTAAGAATTAGTACATACTCGTCTACATGTCCTGAAGCTCCAAAGTCAATAGAAACGCATGGCTTTTGTCTTGGGTCTGGTTCAGTAATAAATTTCTCATTCATATGATTATTATAGTACTTAACAATGAATTTACTGCCAAGAGAATTTAATTGTAAATGGTAAAATTATCCTCTCAGTCGGTTTTACTGGTCAGAACAGACCTCGTGGGTTTTAGGGATCGCGAGACGGCTCCGACAATGACACATAATGGCCGTGCCACCTGGGCCACAACGCAAAAACCACACTTTTATAGCGTGGCCTTTACGTGGCGG
>JBPOJM010000037.1:0-24606 GCA_052033585.1 Patescibacteria group bacterium
AGTGCCCACACGATCCCAGAAAACCCCATGGGTGGGTCTTGACGAACATTGAAACGAGGGACAGTGACGAAAGCAGGAAGAGCCACCGCCACGCTGGCCGTCCAGGGGTTTGCGCTCATCGGAGCAGATGCCGTAACCATGGGAAGTAGAGAAGCGGCACTATCACTCACCCCTGCTTGAACGCAAATGGATGCGGGGCGCATAGGAGCCACCCCTCCATCTTCACGTTCACGCGGATCGGGCGTCACATAGCAGAAGTGCCAGGCGACGAGCCCCGTTTGAAAGAACATATCAGGCAGATGCAGCGTTCGCCCATGGCACGTCGTCGGTGAAAGCACCATCGCAGGATAAGCATTAACCATCGGCGTATCCACACCCACCTCCTCCGCCGCATCCGCCTCACGCGCATCCAAAGCGGGTGAAGAAAGAGAATCCTGAGAGAAGGGAAGGTCATAAGAGAAGGAGGTGTCGAGTCCTGCATCAGAAGAAAGAGGAAGGTCGACCAGCGAAACCTCGCTACGCGGCACATCGCGCCGCACTTCTTCGAGACCGTCTCCGATAAGACTAAAGTCCGCGCATCCCGCCAGATGCACCGGAAAAAACAGAACCAGGCAGATCCAGACCAGCACCCTCACGTACCGCATACGCAGCCTCCACATCGATTGAGCCGTGTGTGTTCAGATCGTAACCGCTACGACCAGCTCACCCTATACCCCGTTCCATATTTTTTACTCCGCGTCAAGAGGACAATCGCTTCTCTAAAAAAAGCCTGGCCATCGACATAAAGACAGTATTTAACGTAACATTTATCTAAGTAAACGGTATACATAACCAAACCCCTATTCATCTAAAAATATCTTCATTATTGAGCATTCTTCAAAGCAAACACCCATCTTCATCCCTTCCTATTACTATGACAACCATGAACCATTCTTTTTTCAAAAAAATCAGCTTAGGCATCCTCACCCTCACTCTTGTCGGCGGAGTCTTATCCGCTAGACCAACACAAGCGGCTACACTTGTAGAAACACTCCCCATCGTTCCAACGATCGATGAAGGGATGAAGGCGAACCTGCACAGCATCCTCGCAACCGGTCAGAGGAACGGACATCGTTCCAATGTCTTTATCAAGGTTGGAGACAGCATCACTGCCACCGGTGGCTTTTTAGTTGATGTGGGCTGCCCTTCCGATCCTCCTAATACCTTTGCCGGCCAAAGCGTGATCGTAGAGTTTTTTAAACAGACCACCGTCGGCACGAGCTCTGCTTGGTGTGGAGTCTCAAACTCATTTACAAAAGATTCACGCGCAGCTGCTGGTAACTGGCGCACGAATGCGCTTTTAAGTGTTGCAACCGGTGACCCAGGCTCGCGCATGGGATGCAATAGCGGAGAAAATCAACTCGCCTGCGAAGTTCGACAAAGCAAGCCCGCTTTCGCCCTCATCATGATTGGAACAAATGATGTAGACACGCTCGCCATCGGCGGCATCACGGTCATTGACTACAAAAACCAAATAACGACCGTCGTTAATCAGCTTCAACAGTCTGGGGTCATTCCTGTATTAAGCACCCTCCCTCCTCGCCTCGACCAGAACGGAAGCTTACAAGATGAGGTAAACCGACTTAACCAAGCGATTATCGAAGTCGCTCAAAATCAAAAAATTCCTCTTTGGAATTATTGGCGCGCATTACAAGAACTGGGCAGCTCTCATAACTACGGTATGGATGCAGACGGTATCCATCCAAGCACATTCCGCGGAGACCAGGCAGCGGCCATGGATACATATGCCTTAAAATACGGCTACAACGTCCGCAATTTTACCGCTCTCCAGATCTTAACAAAATTAAAATCTATTGTTATTGATAATGGCGCCGCAGATACAACCATCGTCACACCTCCCATCAGTTCTCCAGTTCCTCCCGTCACCCCTCCGGTCGTCTCAACGCCCGTTCCTATCCCTCCAGTTACGTCCGTGCCCGTCCCTCCGGTACCACCACCGACCCCAGTCTCAACGTTTACGCTTACCGGAACCCCAGCCGCTATCTCCATCGTCCAAGGAGCAACCGGCATCATCAATCTCGGCATCCAACGCACCAATTTCACCAGTAGTGTCCGCTTTAGCTACGACCGGTTACCCACCAACGCTCGTGGAACATTTAATGTAAGCAGAACAATCGGAAACACCGCTCGCTTCACGATCACCGTCGGTCGCACCGTCATCCCAGGTTCATACACCGTCAACATCCGCGCATTGAGTGGCTCAATAACGCGTACCATCGCGATCCCAATCACCATCACCTCTAGAACTGCACCAGCCGCAGACTTCACCCTGAGCCGAACACCAAACACCCTTTCCATCCAACAAGGGCAAACAGGAACAGCAGCCATCTCTATCACCCGCTTAAATGGATTCAATGGAACCGTCGCAATTACGGCGACAGGCCTCCCAGCCGGAGTAACCACAAACACTCTTACGATCGGCACAGGCTCAACCGCAGGAACCATGACGTTCTCCGCCAACAATATCGCCACGGTTGGATCAGCAACCGTTACGCTTCGCGCCACAAGTGGCAGCTTGAACAAAACCATTACCCTGCCACTCACCATCACACGCACTTCGGTCACCCCTCCCCCAACCACTCCAACCACTCCTACGACACCCACTGTTCCAACCAGCCCAGAACCAGTGAGCGGTCTTCGGTATGACATCGGTACTCCAACGGTACGCGATATTTGGGTATCTCCCACGGGTAACGACAATAATACCGGCGCAAGTCGCGGCACCCCCCTCGCCACTCTCGGGGCAGCTTGGCGCATGATCCCAAACGGAACTCTCACCGGCACCGGCTACCGCATCATGATGATGAGTGGCAACTATCCAGAAAACACCCTTCCGAATTACATGGAACTAAAACGCGGAACCGCCCAATTCCCGATTATCATTCAAGCAGCGGACGGTCGTGGAACGGCGACCCTGCAAGGAGACCTTAATATTGCAAACGTAAGCCATCTCTACCTCATCGACCTCAACATCATTCCCGTTCCAGCCGGAGATGCCATCCATATCGAAAAAGGCGACCATATTCTCATGCGCGGTATGCGCTTGAGCGGAGGAAATCGCTCGGCTCACGAGACAATCAAGATCAATCAGGCTCAATATATCTATCTTGAAGACAGTGACATTTCTGGAGCCTACGACAACACCATCGATTATGTGGCCGTGCAATATGGACACATCGCGAGAAATAAAATCTCTAACGCCGATGACTGGTGTGCATATGTAAAAGGCGGCTCCGCCAATATTCGCGTTGAAGGCAACGAAATCTTCAACTGTGGCACAGGAGGGTTCACCACAGGACAAGGAACAGGCTTTGAGTACATGGTAAGCCCCTGGCTGCACTATGAAGCCTATGGAATCACGTTCGTAAACAACGTCATTCATGACACAGAAGGAGCAGGTATCGGGGTAAATGGAGGCTACAACATCGTCATGGCCTACAACACCATGTACCGAGTTGGATCACGTGATCACGTTATTGAAGTTGTCTTCGGCGGCCGCGAGTGCGACATGGATCAATATCTTCCTGCGGATACTTGTGCAAATAATCTTCGCGCCGGTGGCTGGGGCAGTACCGCTCGCGACGGAGAACCAATCCCTAATAAGAATGTCTATATCCTCAATAACATCGTCTACAATCCTCCCGGCTATCAAAGCCGCTGGCAACACTTCGCCATCTACAACCCGCGCACAGCAAGTGCAGGCACGAACATTCCCTCCCCTGCTCGGACGGACGATAACTTGGTCATTAAAGGCAACATTATCTGGAATGGCCCTACAGATCACAGTCTCGGCCTTTCAGAGCAGGCGTGCATGGACAACAACCCAACCTGTAATCGCGCTCAGCTCTTACGCGATAATGCGATCAACACCATCCAACCTCAACTCGTCAATCCTGCGGCCGGAGACTTCCGACCAACAAGCGGTAGCAACATTCGCAGTATCACCGCTATCGCGATTCCAACCTTACGCTGGAGCGATCTACCGACTCGCCCTCTTGCTCCAGCAGGAGCAAGCACTATCACGGTAGACACAAATCGCGATGGAGCAAGTCGCACCACAACCAATAACGTTGGAGCCTACTAAATATAAGACGCCTCTCAAGAGGCGTCTTATATTTATAATTGACAGGCGGCACTCACACACCCTACAAAGATCTCTATGCCATCAGAACACCTGCATTCATTTCAAGAATTTCAATCCTTGATCGATACGCATCCTATACGCGTCTCCTATCTTCCTTTTTCAGATGAACGAGACCCGACCACCATTCCGCTCCTCAACACTATCAACATTCAGACCATCATCCACGTCCCACAAAATCACCGCCACGATCCAGTCAAATTTGCTACAACCCTCAGCGAAACCAATGATCCCTCAAAACTCCACCTCCTGATCCCGGGTCAACTCTTTGATAAAGCAGGCACACGTCATGGTCGAGGAAGGGGCTGGTACGACCGCCTGCTAGCCCATCTCGCACCGGAGATCCCCCGCATCGGAATCGTCTCAACGAACCAACTGTCGCCTACCCCCCTCCTCCGCAACCCATGGGACGAACCCGTTGATTGGCTTATCTACCAAGAGAAAGAGAATTGGCTCATTTACAAGACCAATGCCCGCACCCCGCAACCCCTTGTCAAAAGCTAAAAATTGCGTATAATAGCAGCGCTTCACATCCATGGTGGCTATGGTGAAGAGGTTATCACAGCGGGTTGTGGTCCCGTTATCACCGGTTCGATTCCGGTTAGCCACCCCACCAAAAATCAAACTGGAAACGGTTCGATTTTTGTTTTAGTCTAGTGCCATGAAACGTGTTTTTATTATCCATGGTTGGAGTGGTTTTCCGGGGGAGGGTTGGTTCCCTTGGTTGCAAGATGAATTGGAGTCAAAAGGTATCTGGACTTCCGTTCCCACCATGCCGAATCCTGACGAGCCGACCATCGATGCTTGGAACGATCATTTGGCTCAAGTCGTGGGTGTACCCGACAGCGAAACGTACTTTATTAGCCACAGTATAGGCTGCCAATCTATTTTGCGTTATGTAGAAAGTCGCGGCTCAAAAATCGGGGGAGCGGTCTTCGTTGCAGGATGGTTTCATCTGACAAACGCGGAAACCGATGAAGAGAAGCGTATAGGCAAACCGTGGCTGGAAACTCCAATAGACTTTGAAAAAGTCCGTGCCCTTATTCCAAAAAGCATAGCGATTTTCTCTGACGATGATCCGGTAGTGCCGTTAGAGGTGAACCGATCCATATTTGAATCCGAGCTCGGGTCTAAGATCGTTGTTGAATCTGCAAAGGGTCGCTTCAGTGGAGGTGACGCTGTGACGGTTCTCTCAAGTGTTCTTGATGCTATAAATGGTTTGATGAGTTGATAAACTGAATCTGCCTCTGTAAATCGAAACACTATGAAACTATACCGTGGACTCAAGGGGAGAGACGTGCAACTGTATTCGCCCGCAGTGCAAAGAAATGTTTGGGATTCTTGGAGCAAACTTCTGCAAAAGCGTACGCGAGGAGACTTCTCCTACCCATCTGAATTGGATGTCGAAGTATTGTCTCTCGAAAAGCTGGGACGACTGAGCTATCAGCACTTCTCTGATGATGAACGCACGGCTCATGCTTATGCAAAGCAAGAAAATGGAGTAGTTATTGAAATCGATGTCCCGTTGTCAGACATAAAAAAATATTTCACGCTTGAGTTTCAGAACTTCTCAAAGAGAAAAAAGAGCTTTGAAATCGTCTACATCGTGAGAGGGGCTGATCTGCATCGTTCTTCAAAGAAGTGGAAAATTAAAATAAAGAAACCATAGCGCTGTATGTACACGCAAGCAAAGCAATTCCTTGGAAAGACAGTTACCGTAACCATGGATCGACCCCTTGGTTCCCTGCATCCGAAGCATGGGTACGTTTACCCCGTGAATTACGGGTTTGTACCCGAAACAAAATCACCAGATGGTGAAGAGCTGGATGCGTACGTCTTGGGAGCAGACCTTCCTTTGAAGGAGTTTACCGGGCACTGTATTGCGTTCATCCATCGGCTGAATGATGACGATGATAAGTTGGTCGTTGTTCCAGAGGGGACGATCCTATCGGATGACGAGATTCGTCAGGCAACGCATTTTCAGGAGCAGTATTTCCAATCCGTCATCACAAGAGATTGATATGTACCACGACAAAGTTATTCTTGGGTTCGCTGAAGAGCTCGTTCCTTTGGTAAAAGACGGTTCCAAAACACTGACCTATCGTCTCGGCCTCAAGTACGATTTTTTACAAAATGGTGACACGCTTCTGATTGAAGATAGTTCAACGCACATTCCTTTTGCAGAGATAGAGATAATTGAGATGACAAAGACCTCCTTTGTTGATTTACACATTGATCGTCGAGGGCATGAGGTTTACTCCTCCAAGGAAGAACAAAGACAAACATTCGAGCGATTCTATAAAAAAGCAGTTTCGGATAACGATCCAGTGATAATCATAGAGTTCAGGGTATTGCGCTTATTAGGCTGAAATACCGCAGCACCCTCTGATTTGTAGTCCGGAATAAAAGAACACGGTGGCAAATTCGCTATAGCGGTGCGAACAACCTCGACGAGGTAACCCCACCCCACGTCACTGCAGCGCGAGCCGCTGAAGCTACGTGGGGTGCCCCCGAAAGCTCCAAAAGGAGCGACGGGGGGCTTTTTAATAACTGCGTAGCATCCATAGCATATCTTTTTATTCGCCACACAGCTTTGGAGGATTGAGCTTGACACACTGACTAATTTCATGGAACGGAGTGTGCATGTACTACGCATGCATTATCCAAAGTCTTCAGACAAATGGCTTTCATTTTGGCTCGACTTCGAATATCGCGGAACGCTTGAAAGAACATAACAGCAGCAACTGTTTAACAACCTCTCGATCGCACCCATGGAAGTTTGTCTGTTTCGGAGCATTTACCACTGAACAAAAAGCGAGGAGCTTTGAAAAATATCTCAAAAGCAGATCAGGATATGCTTTTTCAAGAAAAAGATTGCTATAAAGCGTGGGTATTTCAGGAATTGAACTGGAAACGGTTCGATTTTTGTTTTGTCTTAGCGGTCTTTGTTCAAACGCGAGATGAAGACGAGCATTGAAGCCATTTTTTCATTTTCAAATCTCTACCTATTCCCGAGTCGTAACATCCAAAATAGAATAAGCGCACCCTGTACCCAAAACATAAACACATTCAGCCCGCTCGTACTCGGACTCGTCCAGCCGGCGGCAAAATAAAAGTTGAGATTCATAAACACCCCTCCTAATAATGCGGATACCGCTATCAAACCAGCACTCGTTTTAGACCAAGGCCACGCACCAAATACATACAGAATAAGAGCCGTCACTAATCCGATTCCCACCAACAACTCACCCCATTGCACAAGCATACCAAATGAAACTGGATGGTTTTTGGCAATCCTTAATACAGAACCAACATACCACGCGTGCGGGTTCCCATTCTCAAAGCGACTAAGTGTTTTTCCAATATTTAGTACGAATTGGCCTCCATGAACCTTCTCCCAGCCACCGGACAACCATTCATAGGCGAGAATCATCTGCACAGTAAAGGGGACGAAAAGAGTATGAGATAAAAGGCGTGATAGGTTCATAAATAAAATAGGTTTATGGTTTATGATCTCACTTCTACCTGTAGCAGCGGATATTTATTTCGTATACTCTTCGCAACCGCATCAAGATCAAGTGGCTGTGTACGCGCCAACCCGGAATCCAATGTCTTGCCATAACGAATCTCCTGCAAGGCATAGTGCTCCCCCGCTCGTAATTGTCCAGCTATCTCCTCCAAATCTTCTTTTGTATGAACGCCTGAGTAGACCGTCGTACGGAACTCGTGGGGAACGGATGAATCTTGAATCAAGCGAAACGTTTCTCGACAGTTGTCGATCACGTTCGTTTGATTGATGCCGATAACTTCTGCATAACGCTCCCACGTGTGTTTCAGATCCATCGCAAAGAAGTTTACCAACCGTTCTTTGATAAGGTTTTCAATCATGATCGGATTTAGTCCGTTTGTATCAAGCTTCACAAGCATCCCTAATCGCTTCACTTTTCTGATGAACTCCGGCAGATCAGCATGGACGGTGGGCTCTCCTCCCGTGATACAGATACCTTCCACAATGTGTTTCCGTCGGTTTAATTGCTCAAGGATACGCTCTTCTTTGAGCACCTTGTCAGGATCGGTTGTTTGAGCGGGAATAAGGTCTGGGTTATGGCAATACCCACAACGAAATGGGCAACCCTGCGTAAAAACGATCGAGGAAATGATCCCCGGGTAATCGAGCAGGCTGAGAGGTTGAAAACCGGAGATCATCATACGGCTTGGCAGGCTAATTCAGGTTCTCGTTGAACGACGTTCTCTGTTTGCGCCTGAACAACGTACTCTTTCCGTTCCTTGTACTCGCTCTTCTTACCCTTGTTCCATTGGTCGACGGGACGGAAATAGCCTACAATTCTTGACCAAATTTCGCAGCTTGATTCGCACGTCGGACAGGTCTGGATCTCTCCCGTCAGATACCCATGCTTCGGACAGATGCTGAAGGTTGGCGTAATCGTAAAATACGGAAGATGATAGGATTCAGCGACTTTTTTGACGAAGCTCGCACATGTTTTCCAATCACGTACGCGTTCGCCTAAGAAGAGATGAAGAACGGTACCCCCCGTGTATTTCGTCTGAAGAGCATCCTGATGATCGAGCGCAGAGAGTGGATCGTCTGTATATCCAACGGGAAGATGTGTTGAGTTGGTGTAGTACGGCGCATCAGATGTACCCGCTTGGATGATGCCGGGGTAGCGCACCTGGTCTTCTTTGGCGAAGCGGTAGGTCACGCCTTCGGCCGGAGTTGCTTCAAGGTTATAGAGCGTTCCCGTTTCATCTTGATACACAATCAACCGATCTCGCATGAATTCAAGGACTTCGTGGGCAAACGCCGTTCCTTCTTCCGAACCAAGGTTTGCACCGAGCAGGTTTAAACAGGCTTCATTCATACCGTTCAATCCGATGGTCGAAAAGTGATTGCGTAATGAAGGAAGATAGCGTTTCGTATAGGGGAGCAATCCTCGATCAATATTGTCTTGGACGACTTTGCGCTTGATCTCAAGCGATGTTTTAGCTACATCCATAAGCTTGCCTAATCTTTCAAAGAAATGGGCTTTGGTTTTGGCAAGATAGGCAATACGCGGCAGATTGATAGTGACAACACCCACGCTACCTGTCATTTCAGCCGAACCAAACAAACCTCCGCCACGCGCACGCAAAACACGCAGGTCCAACTGTAAGCGACAACACATGCTGCGCACGTCACTTGGATTCAACGCTGAGTTCACAAAGTTCTGGAAGTATGGGATGCCATATTTTGAGGTCATTTCGAACAAGAGTTTGGCGTTTTCAGTATCCCATTTAAAGTCTTTGGTGATATTATAGGTTGGGATTGGGAAGGTGAAAACGCGTCCTTTGCGGTCACCTTTTGCCATGATCTCAATAAAGGCCTTGTTGATAAGATCCATTTCGGGCTGGCAATCGGCGTAGGTAAACAGCTCTTCTTTCCCGGCAATGATTGGGTGTTTCTCTTTGAGGTCGTCGGGAGCCATCCAATCAAGCGTGATATTGGTAAATGGCGTCTGCATACCCCAACGCGAGGGAACATTCAGGTTAAAGACGAATTGTTGAACGCCTTGATAGATCTGTTCATAAGAGAGCTTATCGCGTTTGGCATAGGGGGCGAGCATCGTATCGAAGGAAGAGAATGCTTGTGCTCCCGCCCATTCGTTTTGAAGCGTCCCAAGAAAATTCACCATTTGTCCGAGAGCGGTTTCAAAGTGTTTTGGCGGATCGGATTCGACTTTGCCCGGAACTCCGTTAAACCCCTCTTCCAAGAGTTGCCGCAAGCTCCAACCGGCACAATACCCAGAGAACATGCCGAGATCGTGGAGATGGAAATCTCCTTCGGTGTGCGCCTCACGAATTTCTTTTGGATAGATATAGCTCAACCAATAATTCGCCGTAATTTTGCCTGAAGTATTCAAAATCATCCCACCGAGTGAGTACCCTTGATTGGCGTTCTCATTCACGCGCCAGTCGGATTGATTGAGGTATTCGCTGATCGTCTTATCGACATCGACAGCGACGTTTGTTGTTTCACGCGCCTGTGTACGTTTTTCCCGGTAGACAATATATCTCTTGGCGGTTTTGAAATAACCGGATGCCATCAAAGTAAATTCAACGATGTCTTGGAGCTCTTCGACGGAGACTTCTTGGCGTGTTTTTGCCATTTTTCCCACAAATAAGAGGATCGTTTCGGTCAGACGGCGGACTTCGGGGAGACCGAGCTCTTCCGTTGTTTCCGCCGCGAGCCGAATCGCATTGTAAATACGTTCTTTATCGAATGGAGCTTTTTGTCCATCGCGCTTCAGGACGTCGGGGAGAAGAGCAGTGAGCGTAGTCATAGGGAGAAAAATGAACAAAATAAAAACTCACAACGGGTGAGCTTCGAGAGCCTCTATAAGGGATCGTGCGGATGTTATTTGGATTCTGTTTGGGAATCCCAGCTAATACGGTTAGGACAGTGTTTAATCAGACATAAAAGTTCGTTGAATTGAGTCGCTTGAATCATAGTAACCTCATGGCAATGCTTACATTTAACTTCAATGGATCCTTCGACAAGCAATCCTTTGAAGAACAACTTATGACACGCTGGACAACGATATTCGGTGACACAATTCGGCATAGGTTGCCCCTCCACGATAGCGCTGAAGAAGATCTCCGTAAAGGGATGAGAAATAAGCCCCATTTCTTGGTTATCCACAATATATAGTGGTTAAAAAATAAATAAGACACAATATGTAGTAGTCACAGGTAAAGAAACCTCGGCCGGTATTTATTGTTTTGCACATTTCAATAGATGCCGGATTTCAACGAACAAATACCGATACATATCAAGAACTCACTCAACATTCGCCTTCCAAAACCCAGAACGCTATACTTGCTACATGAAATTATTCGCCATCTATTCAAAAGTAACCCTGATAGAAAAACCCCCGTGGCTCGATGTATTCTATAAAAAATACAACCCCTCTTCGAACGGATATCACGTAACCCTAAAACAACCTTGCTACCTAAAAGAGGAAGATATCTCGACCGTTAAAACCCAGCTCGTAGCTCTATTTAACTCAGTCCCGGTTCCAGATCATGAGATTATTTTGAATTTTAACGATCTCGTCCTAGATAAAGGCGAAGGAGAGCTCAAAACCATCATGATACATACCGAACATCAACCCTCCATCCACAAACTCCAAAAAGACATTCTAGAAGCCTTATCGAGCTATCGAGAATACGTCCATGCAGAATCCGAGGCATGGGAAAAGAACTTTAAACCACACATTACCCTGGCATCAGATATCAATCGTACCCAATATGAACAAGCTCTAAAGGAATTAGGGAGCGATTACGCCTGCAAAGGAATCCTTAAAGATATCTCTCTCATTATTGTTGAAAACATGATTCCAGCAGAAGCGGACAAAATTGAAAATCAAACAATCTATCGGCTATAAATCACAAAGACGAATATCCTTCCTCCAGAAACAAAGGGCATCTCGTGCTACTACAAGACAATATGGAATCGTTCATGCTAGATATTTCATCGTGAATCCCCCCTCTTCGCCGTAGGAGCGCTGCGCGAAGCAGTGCTCACGCTAAGATTGATGCGCCATAGGGAACGAGCACAAGGCATCGTAAGCCGTCTTAGGCAGACTACGACAACAGAACTCCCATCATTCAATACAAAACAAAGGCGGGCGAACAACGCGAATTTCAACTAAGCACCCGCTATTGAGGCGATTCCTTTGAAATAGGTCAAGAAGTCCCTGTTATTTACGATCCGCAGGGTCCAAAGTGAGTGGTCGTCGACAAAATCACGTTTGTTTTTACATAAGCAGGTGCTACCATATCCCACCATGAACGTAATCCTCTTCGATTTTGACGGAGTCATCGTTGATAGCTTCTCTTTTTGCTATCGCATTATCCAAACACGAGACGGAATAACCGAAGACGAATATCGAGCAAGATTTGAAGGGAATATTAACGATGCACCAAAAAAGCCCGTTCAAGCCGCTGCCTCAACAACACCCTTTGATTTTTTTGGACAGTACACAAAAGAACTCCTCGCCCAACAGCCAAATCAAGAAATAGTCCCTGTCATTCATAAACTCGCCCAGGATCACACCCTCATCATCATCTCATCAACGATCAGTCCACCAATTGCGAGCTTTTTAGAGCTGCATAATTTAAAAGAATGCTTTAAAGAAATCTTGGGAAATGACATTGAAAAAAGCAAAGTTAAAAAGATACAAGATGTCCTACGGAGATACAGGATACAACCCTCAGAAACCGTTCTCATCACAGATACCCTCGGAGATATCAAAGAAGCGAACCAATGCGGCGTAAAGAGTGTTGCCGTCACGTGGGGATTTCATTCCAAGGAAACGTTAGCAAAAGGCCAGCCCCATCAAATCATCAATCATCCAAATGAGATCATCAAAGCCATTGAGTCATACGAGAAATAAAATGGACACATCCGAGAACCATATCAGCGAGCTCGCCAAAAAAATCTGGGGCTACCATCTGATGCATCAAACAGTCCGTAAAGCAGATGGAATTTTTGTGTTAGGCAGCAATGATGCGCGCGTCGTCGATCGGGCAGTCGAACTGTTTAACCAAGGATACGCAACCTTCATCGTTTTTTCAGGCAATGTAGGCGCGTTAACAAAAAACCTCTTCCCTAAGCCAGAGGCAGAAGTATTCGCGGATAAAGCCAAAGAAATGGGCATACCGGAACAAGCTATCCTTATAGAAAATCGATCAACGAATACCGGAGAAAATATTCGTTTTACGCGAGAGCTATTAAAAGAAAAAGGGTTGCAGGTTAAATCTCTCATCCTCATCCAAAAACCCTACATGGAGCGCCGCACCTACGCGACCTACAAAAACGAATGGCCAGAACTAGACGGCATCGTCACCTCACCTCAAATATCGTTTGAAAACTATCCGACAAAAGACATCTCTAAAGAACTCATGATCAATCTCCTCGTGGGCGATCTGCAACGCATAAAACTCTACGCTGAACGAGGCATCCAGATCCCTCAAGAAATTCCTACAGAGGTTTGGGAAGCCTATAAAGAACTCGTACGCCAAGGCTATAATAAACATCTTGTGGCCTAGCCCTATGAAAAATATCTCGCTCACAGCCAACATCTTTTTGTAAGAGACCTCGTACGTTCAAAAAAATGGTACGAGGATGTCTTCGGAATGGAAGTCGTAGAATATCGCCCTCCAGAATTTTTAGAGATGAAGCTAGGTTCTAATACGTTTTATATCGAGACTCAAGACAAGAAGCGCGCCGAAGGATTCAGAGAAGCGCACATCGGCGGCCGCATATCCGCTATTTTTCATGTACCAAATCTCAAAGAAACAATCGAACTCTGGCGCAAGCAAGGCATACCGATCATCGTCGAACCCGTACAACAATTCTGGGGCGGATGGAACGCCATCATCGCCGATCCAGACGGAAATGAATTTATATTAGATGATGACTACACAGAGTAAACAACCTTCCTAGACAAAAATCAGGCTTAGACCTAATAAATCATCCTATGGACGGCGCTATTCGTAAAAATATTTATCCCGGCTTAGCCGTGATTATCGTCAAAAAAGAGCACCAACCATCGGGTCTTGGTACCCAAGGGATCGTGCAAGAGATCTTAACCAGCGCCCCCGTGCATCCACGCGGCATCAAAGTCCGGCTCACGAGCGGTGAGGTTGGTCGCGTTCAGTACAAAACGAAGGCGACGAAAAACGAGAATTTCAACTAAGCACCCGCTATTGGGGGGACTCATTTGAGTTCGGCCAACAAGTACCCATTTTTTTACGATTCACAACACCCGAAACGAGTCGTAGTCGACACAAAAAGCCAACTCTGGGCAAGTACAGTACTCTGGATCCTCTTCGGATGCTTATTCATCGCAGAACGCTATCTCGCTTTCACCGTATTAGCACCCTGAAGAAAATTTGAGCGTGCTTATTTCACCGCTACCGTCCCCCAGCCATCAAAGCTTACGCCATGAACACTCCCAAGCTCATACAACATCTCCGTGACATTTTGGGACTGCATCGCCTCAAGCGTTAGGGTACGTTGGACCATCAATTCGTTTGCTACGCCATGCTCAGGATTCTTTACATATCCTTGAGACGCCAGAGTTTCTTCTAGTGCCCGCAAAAGACGCTCTTCTCCAACAAAAAAGAAATCAACGGAATGTTCTTTAGTAAAATCCGCTCCCTGTTCCGCAAGAACCTGAAATGTGCGGGCGTCGCTTGCCATGCGCTTTTTCTGATCTTCAAGAAGGTTAGACATAACAAATAAGATAAACAAGCTTTAATCTTTAAGCTGCTCGTTAGGATCTGAAGCGATAGAAGGTTTAAATAATTTAAACTGTACGTTCTGATATACAGGAACACTTGCACGCTTAAGGGCGGCCACCTCATTACGCGCCAATGCCTCCACATTCTCAATAGGTCGCACCAATTCACTACTCCCTAAGCCAGGAAAGAAATCTGATTCAGGGCCATGAAAAGCAAGTAAAGCCCCCGTCACAATCATATCGTCCGTCAAAGGAATGCGAGGAAAATACCACCGACGCTCCCGCTGAATCAAGCTCCCATCTTTCCAAGACAGGAAATAGAGATTAACTGGAGTATTTGGTTCAACTGCAAGAGGAGCAATTTCCTTCTGGTTATAATAATCTTCCGGCCACCGCCCAGGCAAACCTACAAACACCACCATTTTCTCACTCGGCAGATAAAAACTTTGGACAGGTGCTTTTACATGGTCACTTAGATACTCACTATTAGACACGGAAGACACATGCCGCGTTGGTTCACGTCTAAAATCAGGAATCACTACGTTTCTTTTGTGAGGAAATGTTCTATCCCCTTCCTTTACAACCACTTCAGTCATATACGTATTTACTCCATCATTACAATCTGCTCGACCAGAATCAAAAGCACAATCGTGCATGTTCTTAAATGACCAACCGATAAGAAAACCATTGAGGACTATTTGTTGATCTTGAGTCGTGGCACGTAGATACAAAATCGGAATAAAAAACCGTTCGCTTTTGGCCACAATCTCCTTATAAACAAACACAGCAATCAGGATAAAAACAACCACAAAAGATCCAACCGCCCACTTCAAAACTCCATGAAAATCTTTTTGCATAGGGCAAGTATCCTTAAAAGAAAATAGCATACTTATCAGAAGAGTTAAATTAGGTATACGTCCCTTCCCAAGAAGGCAACGCTTAGCTTATTGTAGAAAAGCTATCTATCAAAGACAGGTAAGCCTTAAAGACAGATATTCATACCATGCAAATACCACCTACCAGTAACGGACGAAGACAAAATCTCGGAACTCCTAACGCATCTCCCCAGCACGGATTTAAAAGACACAACCAAGAGCTATCTCCACAGTACAGAGGGTATCTACGTTTTTCTTGAAGAAAAGCTCTAGCAAACCAACTCATCTCTATGGACAGCACCATTCGCAAACAGATCTACCCCGGCTTAGCCGTGATCATCGTCAAAAAAGAACATCAACCTTCCGGCCTCGGTACCCAAGGGATCGTGCAGGAGATCTTAACCAGCGCTCCCACGCATCCACGCGGCATCAAAGTCCGACTCACCACCGGTGAGGTTGGTCGCGTTCAGTACATCGAAGGCACGGATCTCAACTCATAAAAAAGCATTCATCATATCAACGTAGAGAAGCTGGTACATCCTGAATCGCTGAATACTCCATACAAATGCAACACTTGACAAAAGGCTCAATACCATGGAACGGAGTATAGCTATGCGCGACCTTCTCAAACAATATTTTGGCTTCGAAAGCTTTCGTCCTCTCCAAGAAGAGGTTATCAACCATGTCATGGCCGGACGCGACGCATGCGTCATCATGCCAACCGGCAGCGGCAAATCCCTGTGCTACCAACTCCCCGCACTCGCATTGAATGGCGTCACATTGGTCGTATCCCCCCTCATCGCCCTCATGAAAGACCAGGTCGATGGCCTGCGCGCCAATGGGGTACAAGCCGCCTCCATCAATAGCACGCTTCCGCCCGCAGAAATCCAACGCATCCTAGAACTAGCGCGTCGTAACGAATTACGTCTTTTATACCTCGCTCCCGAACGACTCGCGAATCCCGCCTTTCGCGTACTCTTACAACGTATACCCATCCGTCTCATCACCGTTGATGAAGCCCACTGTATTTCTGAATGGGGCCATGATTTTCGTCCGGATTATCGCAATCTCGCCAATTTACGCGAACTCTTTCCCAACATCCCTTGGATCGCCTTAACCGCGACCGCCAACGAACGTGTTCGCCAAGACATCATCAACCAACTTCAATTAAAAAACGGCAGACTTTTTCTTTCCAGCTTCAACCGTCCGAACCTCACCTACCTCGTGCGCCCCAAACAGGCCTGGATAAAAACGGCGATGCGCGCGCTAGACAGCGTACGTGGATCGTCCGCCATCATCTATTGCTTATCCCGTAAAGAAACAGAAAAAATCGCCCTCAAGCTTAATCAACACGGCTACCACGCCCTCCCCTATCACGCCGGACTAGAAGACCATCTTCGACGCGAAACCCAAGAAAAATTCATTCGGGATGAATGCCCTATTATCGTTGCTACGATCGCATTTGGTATGGGCATCGACAAACCCAATGTACGTCTTGTGATTCACGCAGATCTCCCGCGCTCCGTCGAAGGTTACTACCAAGAAACCGGTCGCGCCGGTCGCGATGGGCTCCCGAGCACCTGTCTCTTCTTTTTCAGCGCCGGAGATCGTTGGAAGCGCGAATATTTCATCCGGCAAATGCCAGATCCAGATGAACAAGTCCGTGCCCGTAAGCAGGTCGAGGACATGATGCGCTATGCCCAAACTACCCACTGCCGACGCAAACACTTATTAGAATATTTTGGCGAACACTGGTCAGACACCAATTGCCAAAACTGCGATCGTTGTCTTGGCGAACAAGCCGAAACCTACGCTCCAAAAAATACAGAGGAAGGCTACGACCTCGACCTCTTTGAACAACTCCGCGCTTTGCGTAAACGCCTCGCCGACAGCCGTGGCATCGCCGCCTATCTTATTTTTGGCGACCGCTCGCTCCGTGAAATGGCGAGCAGCTACCCCCAGTCCCCCGCCTCCTTTCGACGCATTTACGGCGTAGGTGCAGAAAAAGATAAAGCCTTTGGATCCATCTTTTTGCAGACGATCTCAAACTACGCCAAAACACATGACAACAAACCAGATACCACGACTCAACCCACGGCTTCAATATCTATCTCGGAAGAGATAAGCGACACCATCAGCGAAACAAAACGATATCTACAACAAAAACACTCGGTGGATGAAATCGCTCAGCTACGTGGATTAGCAGAATCCACCATCGTACAACACCTAGAAAAAATCGCGGCCAAAGAACCGATCGAAACAGATCATCTCTTTCCCGACAGAGAACGCTTAACACGCATCAAAGATGCTTTCAAAGCCATTAATTCCTGGCTCCTGACCCCTGCCCGACGAAAACTCGGAGAAGAGTACTCGTACGAAGAATTACGGCTCGCACGTCTCGTCTTACGAGAAAAAGACAAGCTCAAAAATTGATACCCAGCCCCCTTATCTTTTCGACAAGGAGTCAAAGGCTCTCAAAACCTCCAAAGGAACCGCAAATACCACGGTATTAGATTGATCTGAAGAAATGTCATTGATCGAATTTAAGGTACGCAAATGCAAAGCTCCTGGACTTGAAGCCAAGATTTCTGCCGCTTGACGCAAATTCTCTGCCGCCGCAATTTCTCCTTGGGAATTGATAATAACCGCTCGACGTTCACGCTCCGCTTCCGCCTGCTTTGCAATCGTACGCTGCATATCTTCTGGCAAGGAAATATCTTTAAGCTCCACTCCCTGCACTTCAATGCCCCAACTTGCCGTATGCGTTGCAATCAATTCCTTAATACGACCCGAAGCTTGGTCACGTTCGGTTAATAATTCATCAAGACTAAGTTCGCCGACCACATTGCGCATGGTTGTTTGCGCTAATTGAGAAGCGGCATTCCAAACATTTTCAACCTCAATAATTGAGCGACCTGCATCCACAATCCGATAGTAAATAACGGCGTTAATCTTGCATGAAACGTTATCCTTCGTAATGGCGTCCTGGTAAGGAACTTCAACCGCTTTGGTACGAATGTCGACTTTGATCATGGTTTGAATAACCGGCAGCACCAGCCTCCACCCAGGCTGAACGATAGACGTAAATTTTCCAAACGAAAATTTTACCCCGCGCTGATACTGATTCACTTGTCGTACACAAAAAAAGAATAAAAACAGGAAAACAACAATCAGAGGAAAAAAGAAAACCATAAGAAGATTAATTCTCCATCATGCGACGAAGAGTACGCCAAAGAATAATCATGAGGCCGAGCAGAGCCCCAAGCCCCGCTCCCAAAGCCCCATTCTGTACAAACGTTGGACGAGCAAACCAACGGGAATCTAAAGGAGCATCGATAATCTGAACACGAATATTATAGCCAAAGTAGGTAGGCGTCTGAGTTGCCATTTCACGCGCGACCCCATCCACGATTAAACGCGCTTGTGCAGGATCACGGTGAAAGGCCGTCAAAGACATAATACCCGTCCCTGGAGTCACCAGCGTCTCAATCGATCGGCGCCACAACCGACGACGATCGTACTCATCTTGAGGAAAATACGTCTTATCAATCTGCGTATTCGCACTCAAAACATTGTCAAAGAACGTGGTCGTATAAATGAGCTCTGACAAGCTCGAAGCCACACGTTCCGTAGATTTAATAGCTGTGTATGGATCAAGGCCGGAAGCAGTGGGTTGAGTAATGAGCACACGCACCGTTGAAGACCGCTGAAACGGCAATAGCAAGGAAAAGAGCAAGGCAAAGACTAACCCCAGGGCAGCCAATCCCACCGGCAAGCGCCAAGCGGATAAAAGCGTGTGACGAATCATATGCATAGGATACTACCACACTCTGTACTTTTCCACAGCCACACTTATTTTAAAAGCTCACTCGTTACCACAGATCCCAGCACAACCGTCGCCTCAAACGGCTTTCCCGCACGTTTTCCAGAAACGGTCAGCGCTGTTCCTGGTCGATACTGAGATAAATATTCACCTACATCAGAAGCACTGCCCAAAATATCTCGATCCAATCGCTCAATCACATCCCCTTCTTTGAGCAATTTCGCCGCCGGACCTTTCGCATCAATCGCCGCGATCCCCAGCGAACGATCCCCTCGCACCACAAATCCATTTATAGAACGAGTAGAGGACACCGCCTCTGACAAGATCAGTGAAGCATCAATCCCCGCCACCCCTAGCGTCGGACGACGAATTTCGCGCATTGCAAGCCAAGAACGTAAAGATTCTGTCACGCCCATCGCAGGAATCACCCACGCACCAGCTTCATCACTCGCTTCAATCACCCCCATCAACTGTCCCGCTGCGTTCCAAACTGCCGCTCCGTTCGGCAAAGCTCCCAGACTCGTATTCATAAGAAAACGACGTGTCAGACGCTCACTCGCAAGCGGCATCTCACCTCGTCGCGTCCGAACATCTACCAGCGCTTGAGGAAGAAGTCGTCCTGGCACCGTCTCAACCCATACGGGCAACCCAACTACTCCGTCCTCCTTCTGCGCAAAGCTAGCTACCGACAAGTCGTGTGCGGCAATTTTAAGATAGACAAGACTCGTCGCCGTATCCCGCACCGCCTCTTTTACCGGGTAACTACGGCTCTCAGACACGACGATGAGGTCAGCCAAGCGCATTCCTTCAACCGCACTCGCAGACGTGAGTAACCAACCATCCACGGTCAAAACCACCGCCTCCCCCACAACTCGATCCTTTGTCAACACATTCAGATCTCCTCCCTGAGAAGATTTCCGCGCTAAGAACAAAACGGGAGAACGCCGATTCTGTAAAAAAAAGGCGGGGATAATCGGGGCTGCCGGCTCTCGCTCAACACGAATAACTTCCACAGGCGACGGAACAGTTGTCGTTACATGTGACACATACTCACTCAAAGAACGTTGCAACACGGAAAATTGCGGATAAATATATGATTGAACAACAAAAAATCCACCAAAAGCACCCGCCGCAAAGGACCCGAGCACAATCAGAAGAAACAAGGGAATACGAGACAGCATAGGAATTACCCCCAACGAGCGGTGAATAAAATCGTGAGCCAAGAGGCCAACAAAACAGCCCCTTCCAATAACAACTGAGAAAACGAGACGGTGCGTTCACGGCCAATATGGCGCAAACGTAAAGGAGCTGCAAGCAGAAGAGCCGCCAACGCTCCATGAACCTCAAGCGCAGTAGGCAAAAGCAGCATGAGCGCCGCTAAATGCAGGGCGATAAGCACGCTCCCCCATAACCAGCGCCGCTCACGCGCATCACGCCAGCCATGTGCCGTTCCCGCAAATAAGACAACTACACACGCAACACAGGTGGCTACCAATATTCCAGACGACACCCGCGGCAAAAATACATGGATCTCTTGCAAAGTAGCAAGAATATACCATAAACAAATCGGTACCAATGCCATGTGCAGCCGCAGAAAGGCTCGAGAGGGGTAATGAGCCGAGTCATAGAGCATAAACCAGGCTAACTCCAAAGAAAACCAAGGTAAAAACGCAAACAATCCAGTCGTAAACAACCTGGACCCCATGGTTTCAACAAATAAATGCCCAAAAGCCACCACAAATAAAGCTACAAGTGTAGGAAAAAGGGCTCTCAGCCCCTCACGCCAATGACGGGCACGCCACAAAAACGCTGCACCCACTACAAAGTAGGCACTTATAGGCAAAAGAAGTGGCCACGGATAGAGAGCGGGTACACTCCATTGCCACCACGACCCTAAGATCGCTAGACCCGCGATCAACCACGGACACAACCGGAGAAAAAGGAAAAACATGCAAAAAAATTAATGACGCTCAAACTCGCTCCTCGCCCGCAAGAGAGAAGCCTCCGCATTTGATTGCCGTTCTACCACAGCATGAAAAGCCAAGACCAAACCCAAATGCTTTGCCTGATCTTCACGCGCTACGGTCAACCCCAGCAAAGCTTCACGCGCCTTGGCGGCATTTTGATCCTGATCGTACTGGCGCAAAATAGTCTGCACCTCAGAACGCCACGTCTGTTGCATCTCAGCAGAGGTACGGACAGAAGGAGAAGACACGGGAGCCTCGGGAGAAGAGCGAAAAAAACCTCGCTGCAGTACAAATAAAACAAGTAAAAGACCCAGAAATACAAGTAGGCGCACCGCCCAGCGTCCGCGAAAAAGAGAAAAGGTCATAAGGTTTTTTCAAAACGGAAGAGTTCGGGCAATGCTACAGAAATAGCCGTTGCCACGGGAATCGCAAAAATCGCTCCCACCATCCCAAATAGCTTAGCGCCGACCATAAAGGCGATCAAGCTCACAATCGGGTTAAGACCAACCGTCCTTTGCATAACCTTGGGGACGATGACATCATTTTCGATCCTTTGGATAACAATCGTGGCAATAAGTGCCGCAATCCCATGCGTAGGCGAAACAGAAACCCCTAAAATAACCGCGGGAACAGCCGCAATAAATGGTCCGATATACGGAATAAACTCGAGCAAACCACCCAATAAAGCTAAAAGCAACGCATAAGGCACACCAATAATCCAAAACGCAAAAAAGTATAACAATCCAATAATCACCCCAAGAATAAGCTGCCCACGCAACCACCCCCCTAACTTTTCCATGACCTGCCAAATCAAACGAGAAATGAACTCCTGGTACTGTGAAGGAACCAGATTTCGAAACACATCCTTAACCGCCGACTCCTCCAAAATCATATAGAAAGAGAGAACCAGTACCGCAAAAAAGGTCACAACCCCGCTAACCACATCCCCAACCGTCGTAAACAATCCCCCAATAACACGCTCTGTTTGTCCGCGTAACCCCGCTAAAGCCCCCTGCAAATTCGTCTCTACCCCTACTCTGTGCAATAACTCTTGCCATTTTGTCCGATCTCCAAATAACCACCCTGCTTGATCATACGAACTCACAAACGAACCCATTTGCTCAATCACGCGCGGAACCAGCAAACCCAAAATCAATAAAATCGTCCCAAATAAGAGCAAGTAGAAGATGAACACGGTGATCCCCTTAGGAATGCGCTTTGCCTCCGCAAAATGCGCAAACGGATACACGACCCCTGCAAGCAACATCGCCGTAAACACAATCAACAAGATATCCCGAATCAACCACGCGACCGCAATCGTCGCCAAAACCGCCACGACCCGTAAAATGGTACCTGTAGAAATAATCACCAGCCGCGACGAAGGAGGACCCATAGACGCCCCCAGTGTAACATGTAACATACCAACTGTAACTCTGGTCGCGTAACATGTAACACAGTATCAAAGCGACTCCTCTCCTGCTCGAAAAGGAAGACTATGCTCTACACTGACCACCGCAAGGCCCGTCACCACTATGAAATCCTCGAAACCTTTGAGGGGGGCTTAGTATTAACCGGTCAAGAGGTCAAGGCCATTCGCGAGGGGGGCGCGAAGCTAGATGGAGCCTATATTCGCAGTATAAACGGCGTTTTAACCCTTGTCGGCGCTAGAATTGCCCCCTATAGCAAAAATGGCCAACAAGACGACTACGACCCAGAACGCCCTCGCCAAGTCCTCGTCCATGCCAAAGAACAGCGCTACTTAGCCACAAAAACGCAGGTTCGCGGCTTGACAATTGTGCCACTCTCGTTCTATCCTAATGCCCGACGCATCAAAGTCTCGTTTGCCCTTTGCCGTGGAAAACAAGTCCACGACAAGCGGGAAAGCCTCAAAAAACGTGATCTCATGCGCGAACAGCAGAGGGAAATATCATAAAAGTATCGTGTATCGTGTATCGTGTATCGAGCGTGGAGCCCTCTCCGTTCTTAATACTCGATACTGGATACTCAATACTGGATACTCCCCCTTCCCTTGGGGATGAATCAGCATCGACGACGTCCAGCTCTTTTCTTGGCAAGCCGAGGCTGCGTGTGGCCTCGTACCCACTCATACGCACATGACAACTGCCAACGTCATGACCAAGGTCCGCTCCGCGATCGCTTCGGCCTTCACGGTGCCTTCCTTTGCTCCGTCCTTCGCCTAAGACCTTCGTGTCCTAGTTCGAACTGACGAGCCGGTTCCCGTCTTGTGCGTCTCAAGCCAACGACGAACCGCCATTTATTGAGACTTATTCCTACGTATCGTTCCATGCGTAAGAAGACACGGCCGGAACTTACTTAGAAGAAGGCGTCTATCCCCGCTCTCCTAGGGACATTCCTGGATAGACTAAGCTTGTGAACGACGAGTCAGGACTGCCCGCTCGGACGGGGGTGCGATACCCCCCATCTCCACCATCAAACCAGGCATTGGGAATCAGGTACTAGGCATCAGCATTCCAAGCCTGAGGCCTAATCCCTGACGCCTCATGCCTAAACTCAAATGCGTATTCATCATCGCCGCCGCGGCGGCCAATATAATAAGAAGCCCGAAGGACCCGTGTACCGTGTCAATGAACAAATCATTGCACCTGAAGTACGAGTCATCGACGAAGAGGGAGCCGTGGCCGGCGTCATGACCGTTCCACAAGCCGTGGCTCTGGCACGTGAACGCAACTATGACTTAGTAGAGGTGTTCCCAAAGGCAGAACCTCCTGTATGCAAACTCTTGGACTTTGGCCAATTTAAATACCAAAAGGAGAAAGAGCTACGCTTGCAAAAAGCGCATGCTAAAAAAGTCGACACAAAAGGCATTCGCCTCTCTGTCAAAATGGGAACGCATGACCTCGACATCCGCAAACGACAAGCCGAAGGCTTCCTGGACGATGGCGATAAGATCAAAATCGAAATCCGCCTCCGCGGTCGCGAAAAGGAGCACGGCGACATCGCCCATCAACGAATCCAAGAGTTCGTGCAGCACCTCTCACAGAAGTACGGCATCACCATGGAACAAGCCATAACTCGTAACCAAGGAAACGTTTCCGCTATTATCGCTCGCAAGAGCTAACACTCCTCACTCCATATGATGAAAACCCACAAAGTGATCGCAAAACGCGTTCGCGCTACCGCCACCGGCAAACTTATCAAACGCAAAGCTGGTCAGAACCACTTCAATAGCCGTGAAAGCGGTACCGTTACCCGCAACAAACGCAGCGACTTAGGGGTTTACACCACCTTTGCCCGCAGCATGAAGAAACTTATCGCTAAATAGTCCTCCCCCTTCATTTTTTCCTCCCCCTCATATGCCTCGCGTCAAACGTGGAACCCATCGCATCAAGCGCCGCAAGAATATACTAGCCCGCACCAAAGGAATGATGTGGGGTCGCAAGAACCGCATCACCCT
>JBPOJM010000005.1:0-144430 GCA_052033585.1 Patescibacteria group bacterium
ACTGGTCAGAACAGACCTCGTGGGTTTTAGGGATCGCGAGACGGCTCCGACAATGACACATAATGGCCGTGCCACCTGGGCCACAACGCAAAAACCACACTTTTATAGCGTGGCCTTTACGTGGCGGAGAGGGCGGGATTCGAACCCGCGGTAACCTTGCGGCTACGCCGGATTTCAAGTCCGGTACATTCGACCACTCTGTCACCTCTCCATGTTGTTTCGCCACGCTTCACCAAAAAATGGGTACAGCGTGTTCGCCTGGGTTTCGTTTGAAACCCGTTTGATCCTGCGCTCGCTCAGATCTCACCCACTCTGGCGCCTCTCCATTCCTCTGTCTTTCTCAAGACGGGCTAAATACTATCGTTTTTGCCGATATCTGTCGAATTATCTCGTCGCTTGCCCGAACAAGGCTCATTTGTTAGGATTCTCCCGTTCGATATCCTTCAGTCTCAGCCAGCCTTGGAGAGGTACCCAAGAGGGTTTGAACTGCTATTGGCAGTTCAAACGGGTGTCAAAAGACACCCAGGCAGACACTTGGATCATATTTTCTGAGTGAGTGGTAACGAACGAAACGGAGAGGTACCCAAGAGGCTGAAGGGGGGAGATTGCTAATCTCCTAGGGGTCTAAAAAGCCCGCGAGGGTTCGAATCCCTCCCTCTCCGCCATCAAGAAAGCTGTAGTCGCTATTAAGCGGGCTGCGGCTTTTTTGTTTAAAGCAAGGATATTGCAGGCGGCATAAATGAAAGATACCGTAATTTTGTGTGTAGTCGGGCGATTCCTGATAAGATACCGTCAAGTCGAGAGAGAGGGATGTCAGCAAAATAGCCGGTATTAACCACTATGGGGTAGCCGGGATCAGAATAAATACTATTATAGGTTACTCAAGCAGTATGGATAAATTTCAAGGACTTACGGCAAAAATCGTTGATTTCCGTGATGCGCGTGATTGGAAAAAATTCCACAATCCCAAGGATATGGCTCTCTCCTTGGTGCTTGAGGCGTCTGAAGTTATGGAGCATTTTCAATGGAAGAATTCAGAGGAGATGCAGAAGCATCTTGCTGAGCATAGTGCGGAGGTGGGCGAAGAGCTGGCTGATGTTTTATATTGGATTTTACTCATGGGTCACGATTTTAATATTGATGTTTTGGAAGCGCTGGAGGAAAAGATTTCAAAAAATGAATCAAAATACCCGGTTGAAAAAGCAAAGGGCGTTCATACCAAGTATACTGAGTTATAAAGTATGATAATTTATCAGGCCTCCAAAGAGGCATTCATTGAAGAAGTTCGTGGTAACGTAATTGATCAGATCATTATCGATTTTTATTTTAAAGCGACAGGGAAAATGGTTGGACGGTCTGAGCAAGAATCATGGAAGAAGTCTATGCGTTATATGCGTGATGTTCTTCGTGATCAAGATATTCCAGCGGATGCTGGAGTCTCGATTGAATATCAAATTCCACAAACGTCAAAGCGTATTGATTTTATCTTGACGGGGCAATCTGAAGACAAAACAGATCACGCGATATTAATCGAATTAAAACAGTGGTCAGAAGCTCAACTTTCAGAAAAAGATGGAATCGTTACGACAGGATTTTTCGGAGAAGTGAGTCATCCCTCCTACCAAGCATGGTCATACGCTGCGCTTTTGCAGGGTTTTAATGAAACGGTTTATGAAGAGAATATCCAACTAAAGCCATGTGCGTATTTACACAACTATATTGAGGATAACGTCATTAAAAACAATTTCTACGCAGAGTATTTAGATAAAGCCCCAGTGTTTCTAGAGGGGGATGTGGAAAAGGAAAAACTTCAAGCATTTATCAAGAGATTCGTTAAATTTGGTGACAAAACAAAGGTCATGTATCGCATAGACAGTGGCAGAATCAAGCCATCAAAAAGTCTTGCGGATAGTTTAGCAAAGATGCTTAAGGGGAAGCAGGAATTTGTTATGATCGATGACCAAAAGGTGGTCTACGAGACTGCGTTGGCTTTGGCAAAAAAATCCTCAGCTGATTTTAAAAACGTATTAATCGTCGAAGGTGGACCAGGAACGGGGAAATCGGTCGTCGCGATCAATTTACTTGTGTCTTTGACGAAGCTTGGATTGGTGGCGCAGTATGTAACAAAAAATGCGGCGCCAAGAGCTGTTTATGAATCAATGTTAACGGGAACATTAAGACGAACGGAGATTGGAAATCTATTCTCAGGCTCTGGCTCATATATTGATCTTGAAAAAAATGCTTTTGATGTTCTGGTTATCGATGAAGCACATCGATTAAATGAGAAATCGGGGATGTTTAAGAACTTGGGGGAAAATCAGATTAAGGAGATTATTGAGGCGTCAAAATTTTCTGTATTTTTCATTGATGAAGATCAGAGAGTAACATGGCACGATATCGGTGAAAGTGGAGAAATCATAAAATGGGCAAAAAAATGTAAGGCAAACGTTCAAACGCTCGCGCTGTCCTCTCAGTTTCGTTGTAATGGATCAGACGGATACCTTGCGTGGCTTGATAATACGCTACAGATAAAAGAAACGGCCAATAGCGGTCTCGACACCAAAGAATATGACTTTCAAGTCGTCGATTCGCCCGTAGTATTAAAAGAGATGATTTTGGAAAAGAACAAGATAAAGAATAAGGCGAGACTCGTTGCGGGGTACTGTTGGGATTGGGTAAGTAAAAAGAGTAAGGGGCTTATGGATATTAGAATCCCTGAGTTTAACTTCGCGATGCGTTGGAATTTGGCCAGTGATGGAAATCTTTGGATCCTTGCACCAGAATCTGTGAATGAAGTCGGATGCATCCATACATGCCAAGGGCTTGAGGTGGATTACGTTGGGGTCATCGTCGGACCTGACTTAATCGTTCGAGATGGTAAGATCATTACGAACCCAGAGAGACGCGCTAAAACGGATTCCTCTCTGAAGGGTTACAAAAAATTCTTTAAACAAGATCCAGATGTAGCAGCAAAAAAAGCCGACGAGATCATTAAAAACACCTACCGAACTTTGATGACGCGGGGGATGAAAGGGTGTTATGTATACTTTACAGACAACGAAACGGAAGAGTATTTCAGAGCAAGGTCTAGTAATGGTTGATGGGTATACCGCATTGCATCCTTGGCTATAAAACACAAAACCGCGCAGGTACTGCACGTAAGCAATCAAGCGCGGAGAGAGAACGAAGGTGGAGATGTGGAAGGTGCGACGGTCTGGTTCAGGGCGTGGGCTTCAGGTCGGGTACCTAGCCTTCGCCGCCGAGCAGGAACGGGTGGACGTACGTCCGGCCCGAATGGTCTCGCGTGGTTCTGCGAACCGTCCCCAGTTGCAGTCTGCCCTCCGCCGACCGCCGAAGGGTTGGCAGGAGCTCCATTGAACCATCCCAGGTCGTCCCACCGCAGACGAGCGTGGCAGGACTGTCAGGCGGCAGAATCGTCGGATCGCTCATGACGAGGGCGAGAGCGGCGATGATGTCGATCGGAGCCATGGGTTTGATTCTGGCAGCCACCTGGCGAGCATCCGTGGCATCGAGTCTGTTGAGCGCCGGGGAGAAGTACACCGACACCCAGGCGACATCGCTCACTTCTCGCATCGCCTGTCGATACACGGATCCCGTCGCCCCATCCAGCTGAGGGAGGAGGTTGGGAGGGTTGGTGTTAGTCAGGTATTCGAGGCCGTGTGGCGCTTGATGAGCCGCGGACAGGGCTCTCACAACCCCGTCCTTGGCAAACACCACCGGAAGACCCGAGTGAAGCAGCAAGAGATTCCTCACCGGAACCGGGAGCATCCCCCCGCCGTCCTCGCCGTTGTCAGAAGTATTGATCCACCGAAGGTAATCGCTCGCGATTCGACGCAGATCCTCGTCTTCCATGCCCTCCACCAAGATGCATCCCCGAAATGCGCGATAGATCTCTGCGTAGCGGCGTTCGGGCGCCATCGGCTGCCACGTTTCGGGCAGCCAGGGCAGGAACGGGTGCCGCTCGGGTGGTTCCGTCTCCGGGGTTACGTCCATGCTCATGGGCGTACTCCTTGTTGCCGTTTGCGCGCGCCTCTTCTCAGAACATCTGAGGATGGAGGTCGCGCGCTTCTGAAGACGGCATGTCTAGAGCCTGCTTAAGCTCTACGCACCCTGTCTTCATAGAAATATGTATAAAAACGTAGAGACTTTTTATCAGGATGTCAATGCCGGTAGCCCTCATCTGACCACCTTGACGAAAATCTATATGCATGTATTATATTCCGCGAGCGATCCATGTCGTGAGGCGTGGTCTGCGGTCCGTCACTCGACGGAGGAGAGAGTTGTACCTTAATGTTGCGGATCGGATCTATTTCCGGCCCTCACTCTGGTGCATCCTCTTCAGGCGGCTGTCCGTGTCCTACAAAGGCATGGGCAGCCGCTTTCTCTATCCGCATAAAAGACCATTGACGCCCCTCAGTAAATAATATAAGGTGCGCCTATTGTATTATTATGCCTACCAAGAAATCTCCATATAGCTTGAGCAAAATTGCTCAAAATATCAAAAAGCGCCGTCTCGCCATGGAGCTTTCCCGTGAAGAATTAGCGGAGCGTGCCGTCGTGAATTACAACACGATTATTAAACTTGAATCCGGTGCCAACCAGAACCCTACCATTAGCACCCTAATCGGCATCGTGCAGGTTTTTAACATCAAGATCGAAGACTTGTTAAAATAGTCAGCCGAGTCAAGTACATAAAACGAGCCTTTATGGCTCGTTTTTGTTATGATCCAGTCGTATGAAAGACACGATGTTTAGTACGCGCGTGCATGCGGTCGTCAAAGCCATTCCCAAAGGCTCTGTCCTTACATATGGCCAAGTCGCGGCTGCCGCCGGAACTCCGGGAGCTGCGCGTGCCGTCGGCTCGCTCATGAAAGCCAACCTCAACCCCGACATTCCATGTCACCGCGTCGTCCGATCGGACGGCAAGATAGGGGCGTACAATCGTGCCGGTGGGAGCCAAACCAAATGGAAGCGCCTCCAAGACGAAGGCGTGGACATGAGCCGTCTCCATCTCTAAACTACCTGTATCTATGTCTATTCCCGCTGTTGGTTCCAAAGCTCCCGCTTGGACACTTCTTGATCAAGACGGAAAAGAGCATTCCTCCGCCGATTATAAAGGGCAATGGATTGTGCTCTACTTTTATCCAAAAGATGATACACCCGGCTGTACCAAAGAAGCCTGTTCATTTCGGGATAATCTACCTAAATTCAAAAAAATCCAAGCCACGGTTTTTGGCGTCAGTATCGACTCGCCCAAGAAACACGCCAAGTTCATCGAAAAATTCCAACTCCCATTCACCCTTTTGTCGGATGAAGAGAAAACCGTGGTTAACGCCTACGGACTTTGGGCCAAGAAAAAATTCATGGGACGGGAATATATGGGGACGCTACGTACAAGTTTTATCATCAATCCCGAAGGCAGGATCGCGAAAGTCTATGAAGGCGTGAAGCCAGAGGGTCACGCCGATCAAGTTTTGGCCGATCTAAAAGAGTTACAGAAATAAAACCCCAATTCGTTCTTTGTATGCATGAGTTTAGAGAAGAAAAAGGCTTACGACCGGGCGATGATCGGATAGATGTGGATCCTCGATTAGATGCCTATACCACGCCGGAATCAAAGGCCGCTATGCGTCAGCGCACGCGGATGTTAGTAGCCTTTCGACCAGAAAAAATGGAAGCCAGTCTCGCGCAGGTTGCGATACAAAAAGAGCGCGTGGATTATCCTGAACGAGCGCTCTGGGAAGCGATAGAGACGATGATGCTGGACGAAGGGTTGCGCAATCGTTTACTTGATAAGCAAGAAAAAAAGCTTGAACCATCAGCACAAGATCGCCAAGATTATACCCGCGTCCTGTCAAAATACCGAGTACTTGTCCGGTTTGTAGATGATGAGTTTCATGACGGGTATAAGACGTTAGATATCATCCCTCACGTAAAAATGGAGCATTTACGCGTGCGATTAGCAGATCTGCTGGCGAACCAACGCTTCTATTTTCCTCACCAGCCGCTTTCGCTTGAAGATCGAAAAGAAGCCTATCATCATCTCAAGAAGCAATTCACACGGGAGCGTCAAGATGGGAAGCGGGCAGAGCTAGCCGTTATTGGGCTCCTACGCCACGGAGCGCAATGGGCCTGGGGAGGCGTGCTAAAAAAAGAACAGTTTTTGCGTCCAGCCATACACGTAGAGCGAACCATGTTCCGAGAAGATATGCTCACAGAAAGCCTGCCTTCAGACGTGGCTCGCTATAAAGGAAGTGACGTCCTCTTCAAATTAAAAAATGACCAAATCCCCCGGGCGAAACAATTGAAAACAGGAGAAGTGATTGATAGACCTGGCTTTGTAAATCTTGCGGCGCCACATTTGATCGAGGTCTTCAATAACCTCATAAATGCCGAGTTCATGACCGATGAACGTCTGCACGAATATGCCCTCATAGAGCAACGAAGGAATTACCGAGCCGCATTAGCAGATATCATCGCGAACTTAAGGTTGGATGAAGCAGACCAGCAAGAGATGAAGGCAATCCTCACCCCACCAACCGAACGATTAGAAAAAAAGATCGTGCGCAAAGACGCGCCGGTATCCGGTTGGTTGGTGACGTTTAAAGATCTACAAACGATGTTAAGAGGGAACAAGTCATTTAGAGATTTCGCTACCTTACACGGAGTTCCGTCCACCGTTGATGCGAGCACGTTTACATATGTGGGGGATTTGATACGGCGCTTACGCTCCGAGTATCCAACCGAACCATTTTGGGCGCAGTGGCCAAAGCCGCCAAAAGCAAAAAAGCCAAGCAAGGAACAATACGGCGAGTATGTCCCAAAATATGCCCGCATCTAACCAGCTATTCTACACAAAGCTTGTCTCACACAAGCGAATGCTCAAGGATATTCTGCGGATGCCCGAGGTATTTTGTGTTGTTCCACCCGAGTGGCACGTGATCGTGACCGATATCCAAGGCTCTACCAAGGCCGTAGCCGAAGGTCGCCATCGTGATGTGAATACGATTGCGGCCAGCTGCGTGATCGCCTGTCTAAATATAGCGAAAAAACGGGGGATCCAAATCCCATTTTTCTACGGAGGAGATGGTGCCACGCTCCTTGTCCCTCCCGACGCGCTTGCCCCTATGGTAGAGGCATTGCGCGCTTTACGACAAAACGTCCAGACGAGCTATCACCTTGCGTTACGCGTTGGTTCTATCGCCGTGTCAGAACTATATGCTCACGATAAAACGCTCTGGGTAGCAAAGTGGTCCGTAGCACCAGGCTACGACCAAGCCATTTGTCTTGGGGATGGATTGAGTTACGCGGATAAACGTATCAAAGCCGAGATGCAAGAAATAGCGCCATCAGTATCTGAATCTGCCGTTGATTTGCAAGGCCTAACGTGTCGTTGGAACGAAATCAAGCCACGCGATATACAGCGAGAGGTTGTCTGTTTGATGGTACAAGCTACGACCGTTGAACAACAAGCAGAAACGTATGTTCGAGTACTCGATATTCTCGATGAGGTATACGGGACCTATGACGTTCGTCACCCGGTCGCAACCGAAGTTCTATCTCCCAGCGTGAGTCCACAAAACGCCTCACGTAAAGGCAGGTTACAGCAGGGACGCTTTAAGGTTGATTCCACGGTAGAAGAATGGCTGCGCTCACTGGGCAATGCCATCCTGTTTAAGCTCGATCTTTCACTGGGTAACTTTAACCCAAAACAGTACTTGCAAGAATTAATTGCCGCCACGGATACCCTGCATCTCGCGGGTGCGCTCTTCACCCTCGTCGTAGGCACCTCGACGCAACGTGAACAATTACGTGCAAAACTTAGGGCTCTTGAGGAAGATGGGCGGTTAATCTACGGAACTTCCTCCTGTCCTGCCTCCGTCATGACGTGCTACGTGCAAAAATACGACCAAAACCACGTGCATTTTTTGGATGGGGCGGGGGGCGGATACACCCAGGCGTCAAAGGAATTTAAAGCCAAACTACGAGCCCGTAGCTAGCACTGCCAGACGATATCGGGTAAATATGGTATAACTCAAAAAGACATTTCCAACCTCCTATGCATACAACCTCCCATAAATACCTTATCCTGTGCCTTGCGCTTATTGTTTTGATGGGCGCGGGCTGCCGTGGTTCAAGCCGTTCTGAAGAACCTACCCCCGCCTTCCCCTTCGGAGAAGAAGCTCCCGCCGAACCATCTCGAGAAGAAGCGCCAAGCGATGTTTCTGCCTGTGGCAACGCGTATTACCCTTTGCATGTGGGGTATCGTGCTGAATACCGAACCCAGGGTGGCAGTATCACTCGGCCATACAATTCTCGTTTAACGGTCAATTTGGCCACCGAACGCGATGTGACGGTTCTCAATTCGATCGATCGACAGGAAGGGCCACCACTGGAATTAACCATTCAGTACAAGTGTGAGGGAGGAGCATTGAAGGCTGTTGGATACGTAGATGCAACCTCCGTGACCGCGGCTGAGGGCACGGTCGGAAGAGGTGCGAGTATCGAAACAACTTCTTCGGAGGGCGAGTTCATGCCAGCGCGCATCTCAAATGGACAAACATGGTCCGCGAAATATTCCATCAAGCTTACCCCACTTGACCGACCAGATGTGCTTCAAGAGCGTGCGGCAGCCGTCACAACAGATGTCACAATCATCAGAACAGCGATGGGCGAAGAAACAATTACGGTACCCGCCGGCCGGTTTAAGGCCATGAAGATCGCAAGTAATACATCCTTTAACGGAGCATTGGCACACACCGGATATGAATGGTGGGTAAAAGGAAAAGGGATGGTGAAGTCGGTTCAAGGAGCCGGGTCGGGTGCCATCACAACAGAGGCGCTGCAAATCCACACTGGTCGCTAAGAAACACATGATTAAAACGAAAAACAACGCCCTAAAGCGTTGTTTTTCTGTGGTGCACTCGAGACGATTCGAACGTCTGACCTCTTCCTCCGCAGGGAAGCGCTCTATCCAGCTGAGCTACGAGTGCTAGGAGCGAGGAATGCAAGGCGCTATGCCTCGTGATTCCGAGCGACGACGCACGCGCATGACCCGAAGGGACATACGAGTGCATTTCCTTATATTCTTAAAAGCCGGCCTATAATATCAGAAACATACTCACCGCGCAAGTCGAGGTCTTCTTTAAGGTAGGTTTTCAAATGTTGGCGTATTTCTACGGGATTTTGGTCATTTAAGGCGATGCGCAGACGAGGGGTCAAAACATTACGAGTCTCCACGTATAAAATCTTTAAAAGGGGTGGTTGGTAGATGAGGGAGAAGGTATCTAGGTCTTGGTAAAGGTGGAGTTTGCCGTTTACCACAATGCCATTATCACCAATCTGAACGAGCATGGGGACCGGTTCCTGACGGCTTGTAAGCAAAAGAAGGATCGCCATTAAGACAATCAAAAAGGCAAACAAGAAGTTGGCTGTGTAGATGGCGTATGCCACCAGAAATGTCGCTACCAAAATCATGGCGATATACCAACGTCGTCCGCGTTCCCGCTTTTCAAAGGAAGGAACTTCCCACACAAATTTATCTTGCGCCATGATGAGCGCTTCAGCGGCCTCAGGAGAGACGGGAACCATAGATACGGAAAGTATACAGGATCGGGTATCGAGTATCCAGTATTGAGGAAATAGGCTTTGAATAAAATGTTCTCGTTTCAACTCCATTAAAACAATAAAACCGCGAGGGATGCCATAAATGATAGACAAGACACGCGGTATAAACAAAAGAGAGAGTTAAATGAGAATGTCCGAAAATCTACGGCTGCGGAATGAACACAGGAGCTGAAGCCCACCGATAGGTCTCACCCTTGAAAATATCATGCGCGAAATCCAGAAACAGATAGGGCTCGTCAGAGGTGCTGTTGTCGCCGATGTACACGGTACGTGGAGTCGTATCCCCATCTTTGACCGGCATCACGGTGCCCGCACACCAGCTCGCGAGATGGCCGGGTGCCCAGCGCTTCCGATCGGTGAGGAGCAGGCACAAGAGCGCCGCCATATGCATCGGAGGATGGCCTGCCTGTCCCGCGCGTGCACGTGAATCGAACGGACTCAGCCCGCTGTAGAGGCGTCCTGCGTTGAAGGGGATGGCATGTACATCTCCGAATCGGTATCTGTGGTTGGAGAGCAGCCGAGCGGTGTACGGCGAGAGCTTGGCGACACCTCTGCGCGGCCACATGAATTTGCCGCGAAGATCGTCGTGAAGCGGCAGGTACTCCATCGCGGCATCCAGCACGTAGCTGGTACCGGCATCCAGCGGGTGGCGGGGGCGCTGTTTCTCGGTCTTCGCACACCTCGTGAGCGCCTCCATAGTCGGGAATACAGCGAAGCCGCCGTCTGCCAGCTCGCTCGTGGGCGAGAGACGGCTCATGGCATGTTCGAGAGCGCTGAAATCCACTCCCGGAAAAACCTGTTTGAGCACACAGACGCGCGTTTCGATGCTCGTGGGTACCCAGTCCGGATAGCCGAGCACGTGAGTCGTAGGGTTCTCTGCCACGACACTCCTACACTTTCTCGCCGGCCACATTCATGCCTCGATGGGAAGTTCCATCGTTGGACAGAATGAGTGAAAACGGCGGTTCTAAAGCCAATGATTAGCTTCAAAAACGCCGTTTTCAGTCTATGATACGGCAATAAAAAAGAACGATACGGGAGTATAACCGATCAAAGGAAAAAGTCAATCCGTGTTAACTCGCCAAGCCAAGCCTCAAGGGATTCTTGGCAAGATCGTTAAAGCGTTGATCCATGTGGCTGGATAAAGCGTGGATAGCTTCGAGCGTTTCTAATTGGAGTTGGTCAAGGCTTATCTGACGTGTCTCTGTTGTGCTTAGGCGTTTCTCACCGTCTTCCAAGCGTCCTTCCACGGCTCCTAAACGGATCTCAACCTTGTCTAAACGGCTTTCTACTTTGTCTAATCGACTATCTATGCAGTCTAAACGCTTATCAATTCCATCAAAACGCTTATCTATCCCATCCATTCGCGCATTAAGCCGCTGATCAAGGCGTGAAACAGTTTCTGCGAGTCCCTCAAGAGAATGGGTAATGGTTTCAAGAGAGGCGTGTATAGTGACGATAGAGGCGCCAAGGATTCCGACAGATTGGTTTAAGGTGGCAAGAGTGATCTCAGGAACGTGCGACATAGGCGGGATTAATAAGAATAGTACTTCATTACCCCGTTCCATAAAACGAGCAACTTGTCAAGAGTGGCCCAGTTCAAAATCGTAATAGACAGACTAGAACAAAAACCGTACACTAGCTTTATAATCTGGATTGCTCATGCGTCTTAATACTCGATACACGATACCCGATACTGGATACTTTTTATGCTCCGCTTCGATGACCCCGTCGCCTTCATCCAAGGAGCCACGCCCTCTGTTCGCAAGGCGTGGCAGGGGTTAGGGATTCAGAGCGTTGCCGATCTTCTTTTTACCTTACCCCGACGCTACGACGATTTTTCGAAGACCGTTGCCATCCGTGATGCCCTTGATGGAGATGTTGTAACGGTTCGTGGCAAGATCGTCACTATAAAAAAACTCCCTACGTTTCGGCGCCGCATGCAGATCATCCGCCTCACTCTCGAGGATGCGACGGGAAAAATCAATGCCAACTTTTTTAATCAACCGTGGATGTTAACCCAGTTTATCCCTGGCCAAGAAATGTTATTATCCGGAAAAATAAAGATCGATCCTCCATACGGAAAAAGTTTAATCCATCCTCTTTGGGAGCAGGCAGGGGAGGGAACCATCGCGGCAGGCAAGATCGCGCCCGTCTACGGGTTATCAGGAACCCTCGCGCAAAAAACGTACCGACGTCTGATGCAGGTGGCGCTTGAAACGGTTGAACTGCCCGCAGACCCACTTCCCGAAAACGTACGAATAGAATACGGGCTTTTATCGTTGTCAGAAGCGATCAAGCGCATCCATCTGCCGGAACAGATGACGGAGGCAGAAGCTGGTCGACAGCGGCTCGCCTTTGATGAATTACTCGCCTTCCAGCTCGCTCTGCAATCCATCAAACGCTCAACGCAGGCAGCACAGGCGCCAAGCATTCCTTTTAGTGAGATATTTGCCAAGCAATTCGTGAGTCGTTTGCCGTATGCGCTCACCAACGACCAAAAGCGCGTTGCCTGGTCCATCCTAAAGGATATCGAAACGACGGTCCCCATGCGACGCCTGCTTCAAGGAGACGTAGGTTCTGGAAAAACCATCGTAGCGGCCTTCGTCGCCGCGCAGGTGCATCGCACGGGTTCCTCGGTCGCCCTCCTTGCCCCCACCGATATCCTCGCTCGTCAACACGCCGAAAGTTTGCGTCAATTTTACGCCTCTTTTCATATCCCGGTTATTCTCGTCACGCGCACAGATAAGCGAGCGTACTTCGACAGCCAGATAGAAGAGCTCACGACGCAAGAGGCGGAAGCAAGAATTCAACGAGGAAACCTGGTCGTCGTAGGCACGCACGCTTTGTTTGAGGCGAATCGCTTGCCACCGGATCTCGCGCTCTCCATCGTAGACGAGCAGCATCGCTTTGGCGTCGCTCAACGTGAACTCCTCGCCAGTCCTGCACGCGCCGACGGTCGTTTGCCGCACTTATTATCCATGACCGCAACGCCCATCCCACGTTCGCTCGCCTTAACGCTGTACGGAGATTTGGACATCTCTTTGATTCGCGAAAAACCAAAGGGACGATTGCCTATCACGACGAAGGTCTGTTTCGGCCTCGAACGTGAAGATGCGTATGCGGCCATCCGTGCTGCCGTAAAAAGAGGGGAGCGAGCCTATATCGTTTGTCCTTTGATCGACCCTTCCGATACGTTGGGCGTCCGCTCGGTTACGGAAGAGCTCAAAGAATTATCACAAGGTCCGCTTAAAGATATCGCGATCGGCCTCCTTCATGGTCGTCTAAAGCCCGCCGAAAAAGAGAGTGTGATGCAGGCCTTCTCAAACGGCTCGCTACAAGTATTGGTCGCGACCTCCGTCATTGAAGTTGGAATTGATGTGCCTCAGGCAACGGTGATCGCGATCGAAGGCGCAGAACGGTTTGGCCTAGCCCAGCTTCATCAATTACGCGGGCGCGTTGGACGTTCCGCGCTTCCAAGCCAATGCTTTCTTTTAACGGATGCAGAGGGCTCGGTATTAGATCGTTTAACATTGCTTGAAAAACATCAAGACGGCTTAGAATTAGCTGAAGAAGATTTGGTTTTACGTGGAGCGGGCAATTTAATTGGTCTTGATCAAAGCGGCGGACAGTTATTTAAAGCGGCACGTATAACAGACACACAGCTCATCCAACAGGCACAAGAAGTCGCCAAGAAGATGCTTGATGAGGATAAAACATTAAAAAATGCCCCGATTTGGCGAGAACGAATGCTAAAAATGCAAGAGACGAAACATGGGGAGTAAGCCCCCCCTTTTTCTATCGAGATTCCTCAGTCATCGTCGGACTCCTCTTTCGGAATGACGAATAAAAAGCCCCTTAAACAAAAATCTCTCTCACCGCCTCACGAATGGATGTGTAGGCTTTTAAGGTTGGTTGCGTAAGTTTAGGAAGTTTTTCCGAATGAGGGAGATAGACACGCGTCAGTCCTAAACGATGCGCTTCTTTGACACGGGCAGAGGTATTTTGCGCAGGACGTAACTCACCCGTTAACCCAAGTTCACCGATCGCAAGCGTATCTGAAGAGAATGGTTTATCTAATTTTGCCGAGACGAGCGCCAAAGCAATCGCAAAATCGATTGGGGGGTCTGTCGCGCTCATGCCACCGACGACGTTCACGAAGACATCTTGGTCACCAAAGCCAATCGCCGCTCGTCGTCCCAGGACGGCTAAGATGAGACTCAGGCGATTCGTATCAACCCCCGTGGCCCGTCGAGAAGGGGAGCCGTATGCGGCAGGTGTGACAAGTGCTTGAATTTCGATCAAGACCGGTCGTGATCCTTCCATTAAACATGTTAAAACCGACCCGGGCGCATGCGTAGGTCGATTACTGAGTAGCAGAGCGCTCGGATCCTTTACCTCTTCTAATCCACGCTCTGTCATCGCGAGCATGGCGACTTCTTCTGTCGAGCCGAAGCGATGTTTCGAAACTCGAATGACGCGTAATGATTGGTATCGATCACCCTCCATCATTAAAACCGTATCCACAAGGTGCTCAAGTAGGCGAGGTCCGGCTAATTCCCCGTCCTTTGTGACTTGGCCGACGAGGACAACGGCGGCACGAGATTGTTTGGCGGCTTCACTGATGACGGCCGCACCTGCTTTTATTTGTGTTGGGTTTCCTGGCTCACCCACTACTTCGGGAACACGAATGGTTTGTACGGAGTCCACGATGGTGAGGGCGGGCGTCGTCTCACGAATGGTAGCGGCAATCACATCTGCATTCGTGGAATCTAGAAAGCTAAAAGAAGAAGGAATATCTTTGGTTAATCGTTTGAGGCGTAACGCCACCTGGGCAGGTGACTCCTCCCCCGTGACATACAGAACGGTTTTTCCTTGCGACGCCATCATGAGCCCTAATTGAGCAAGTACGGTTGACTTACCAATGCCTGGCTCACCTCCCAATAACGTCACCGCTCCATCCACAAAACCACCCGACAAGAGCGAGTCCCAATAGGGGAGGCCGGTCGGTTTATGTGCGTTGCTCACGTGTTCGGTTAAACTCGAAAAAGATGTGATACCTCCCGCTTTTGCGCGTGTACGATTGGTGGGGCGTAGTGTTTCTTCTCCCGCAACAGACGATTCTTTTATCGTTCCCCAGGCTCCGCAACTTGCGCACTGCCCCGCCCATTTAGGAAATTGGGAGTCGCATTTAAGACAAGAAAAGAGTTTCTCCGGTTGCTTGGCCATATCTCTCTTTCCTAACACTAATTTCCACTTCCGTAAAATGCGCGCATGGCGTAGCCTGCGACGCGATCGACGCTAGGGTCATGACCTAAAGTGGTCTCAAATAACGTCCAGCCATTGTTAGCGGCAGGATACCCGTTATTTGAAGTGGATTGTGTCTTCGTCCAGCAACGACTAACCCCTGTTTCCCTTGCATAGGTAGGGCATTCGGTTCTCTCTGTAGACCCTCCCGTCATACTGTGTCGTGAAGCCATGGTGGGAGCAAAGGAGACGGCTCCAACCCGACCCATGCCATGGTCACCAATATCCGTATTCATAATATAGGCAATACCTGTTGGATTTACGAAGGAAGGAACGTCTAAAGAACAGTCACCATAGGCATCAAAAGCAACAAGCCCACGAAGTGGAACGGACTGTCCATTGTAGGAGTAGCGCTGTTGAGAAGCACGTGCAAAATGTCCTCCGCAAATTCCAGAACTGTGAGCCGTGATGGCAATATCTCGGATACTAAATCTACCAATGGTTTGTGTGTTGCTCGTTCCTTGGTAAAGGCGATAGTTTTGGAGCGCCTGCAATGCTTGAGTGAGAACCTCTTGTGTATTCATGTTTCGGAAAAGCGTCGGGGTCGTGGATCCAAAATTATGTGGCCGAATAATCAAAATAGGAGTGCTCGCTTCGCCAGGATAATCCGAAAGGATCCGCTTCCACTTACTCGAACCCGATTCACCAGTGCCGCCATGGTTTAACCCATGGATATACATAAAGACACGAAAGGCAGGATTTTGTGCTTTTAACCACTTCGAATCCATGATGATCGAAGCCTCGTTTTGCTTATAAAGGTTCCCGTCACAAACGTTCCCCGGACAATAGGTGAAAGGAATGCGAATAATACTTCCGCTCGTGGTGCTGCTGTTGCGACGCGCGCGGCCTTGGCAGGTATTGCCAGCGGGTATGCGGGCTGGATCAAGAGGCTTAACTAAATACGCCGCTGTCACAGCTCCATCTACATATGTTTTCATGACACCATCACGCAGACCGGGGGCGCTAAATGTTTGCGCGGAGGCAATGTCTGCCGCTGTCATTGCGACAGCACCATCCGGAGGACCCCAACCTACATCATGCACGGATAAAATATTTCCATCCTCTGAAACACCCGTAAAGACCATAAAATGTCCTTCCCCCGTCCCAGCCATGATGCGCCCATCTGCTTTGCGTACGCGACATTTATTGCAATGGAAAATTACAGGATGACCAGCGCGAATTTCCGTAATAATCCGCTGCAAACCTGCAGAAGAAGGTAGTCCGCTGATATGTTCACAGGTAAATCCAGGAAAATTTTCTGTAAAAACACTAGAGCAAATATCCGTCGTACCTCCATTAAAGGGGCGATTTCCTGCTCGAATCAAATAGCGCGCTGCTTCAATCGGGGTAACGGGCGAGCCTTCTCGGCTCATCGCATTATAATAACCCAGTACTACGGCAAGTGAGGTTGGTCCGCAAGCTCCTTGTTGGAATGTTCCGACACAGGCATTGCTCTGAGATCTCTCACACGCAGGTTTCCCAATGGCGGCTTGTAAGTTTCTAGGCACGGGTTCTCCTGGGATCAGATTTGGGCCATAGGCCGTGGAACCCCAAGCACCCGCTGCTTGATAGTAACAGGGAACGGGTAACACGCGCGCCTCGTTTACTTCAGACGGGATAGGTGCACAGCGACAAGGAGAGGTTCCGGCTTGTGTCGTTGCGTACGCCCCTTGATTTTCTCCCCAGAACTCTGGACGGATATACCCAAGCTTGATCTCGGGCAATGTAATAACATTTGGGTTAACGGTATGTAAAATAAAGTAGCCGCTGAGTGCAATAATCATCCCAATCAAGGCATCGGCGATAATCTGTTTACCTGTTGAGACATCCTGTATGGATGCACCAAGGAGGTAGAGAAACCCTCCATAGACAACCATGATGATTGCCGCGACCACGGCTAATCCGACCGCATAGCGCTGCACCGCCGCAATGTATTGTGCTAAGAAGGGGACGTAGATGAGACCATCCTCTTGTCGCGCCGGACTGAATGAAAGACCGGGAATATCTACGCCTAAAGTAGGCGTAATTGACTCAAACTCCGGTGTCGTGGGTGCGGTTGCCTCAGAGGTGCTGGTGGCTCCATGAATGGTTGCAACGGCTTCGCCTAAGCTGGGAAAGGTTCGTGAACAGATAGGTGCTGGTGCCGCTGCACCTCCCGTTGGGGGTCGTGCGGGTGCTGTAGGAGCAGCAGCAGACGGAGCGGGAATTGCTACCATCGGACCTGCAAAGGCATCACAAGATGCGCTCGGGATTTCCGTGCAGGTAAAATTTTCTAAAAGTTGGCTTTGCGCGGAAGAAAGTTGAGCATATTGTGGACCTCCACGAAAAGCATCGCACGACACGACGGAGGTGAGACGCGTACAAAACGATTCTTCACGGCGCACGCATTTACAGCAGCGATTTTGGGCTTCCGCATTTTGACGTTGTTGCTGCGCCAGCTGTTCTTGCTGGCGCAATTGAATCATGGTCTCAACACCCGCTGGGAGGTCTTGCGCCCTTACGAACGAGGGAGCAAGGAAGAACGAAAATAAGACAAGGGAAGCACAGGTCGCGGCGCGTTGGAGACGAGAAGGAGAAAACATATTAACGTGCGGCAAGCGCCTGTTCAATCAAAGAGGTAAAACGGTTGGCAGATACATAGCCACTGACGGCTGGTTGGTTCCCCACAAAAAAAGTCGGAGATGTCACGATCAAGTGCTCACGGGCGAGGGTGACGTCTTTTTGAACATCTTGTACATAGGTGCCTTGGTTTACACATTCGGTAAACGAAGCGATGTCCAACCCCGCGCTCTGCGCACGCTGCCTTAGGACATTCTCATCCGTAATCGGTTTTCCGGTGAAAACGGCATCATGAAATTCCCAAAACTTATTCTGTGCATGTGCGCATCGCCCGCCTAGCGCCGGTAGCATAGCCTCACGCGAGGTGCTTGAGATGGGTAAATCTCGCCAAATAACGCGCACCGGTTTTTTTAACGCGGTAATCGCGCGAATTAACTCACCTTGGCTTAAGCGACAGTATGAACACGTGAAATCAGAAAACACGACGATCGTGGGGGTGCGAGGATCTGTTGAGCCCGTACTTGGATCTGTGGGGCGTAGAGCTGGCAGGATGGGTCGTGGCGCTTGGATTGTATCCGTCAGGCTACTTTCTGTGCCACTCAGAAACTTTGTGCGCGAATCGTAAATTAAGCTCCAGCCGAGCAAGATAATAAGTAGACTAAACAAGCCCAAGAGAGCGGCAAAGAGGAAGCGATGGTCTTGTTCCATAGGCTTATTCGAGAGAGAAACGGATCAATTTCCCCGTCGAGGCATCATTAAAGAAGAGTGCCTGTCCATTTGACCCAATCGTAATCTGATCTACGCTCGGGCTGCCCTCTGGTTGACCAAGGTTTGTGAGAGAGCCAGAACTCAAATCAATCTTATAAATAAAGTCTTGGGTATTGCGAAACAGATTGGGCTGTAAGGCGGCCCCGACTTCGAGCTGGCTTGGGACAGCGCAATAGATGATCTGCTCTGATTGCCACGCGCATTTATCTACCCAGGTTTGTAAATTTAAATTCCGACGATTGGTATTGATGGCATCTCCAGAGGCACCGCTCACCCATAGGCTTGGCCGAAACCCATCCGAGCCATTGTAGACGCTGTATAAAACATTCTGGCCGCTTGGTGACCACTTGGGCGTAAAGCCACGACCTTCCACGATCAGGTTTTTAAAGTTTTCCTTATTTTTTCCCACCAACACAACGGCTTGGCGATCAAATCCAATCGGTTCACCTGTGAATCCATAGGCAATAATTTGATCATTCGGAGACCAGCTCACATGGACTTTATCTTGATTTTGACCCAATTCCTCAATCGCACGGGCACCGCTCCCATCCGGATTGGCCGTAATTAAATAACGGTTATCTTCGTTATTGCCAACACTTTTGCTGACGAGTTGATTATCGTTTGGTGAGAAATCAAACCCGTCCCAATAGCGAGGGAGGGTTGCCTGCTTTCCGGTGGCGAAGTCGTAATAAATATGCGAACCGTCAGGAAACGTAAGAACGGCCTTGTCGCTTGATTTTCCCCAGCTGACCTCGTCGACATCTGGAAAGATCTGATCTGACAGAGGGATTTGAAGCCCGTCGTCTGTGATGCGATAAAAGCGTCCATCTGTTGGATTATAAAAACGGACACCTTGCGTTCCATCAACGGTTGGAGAGAGATTTTTTGTAACGGATTCACTAATGACTCGTGTGCGGGAAGGAATAAACTCTTCAGGTGGCTCAGGAAGCGCGAGAGGGGAGCGGGTGTCCGGAGTTGTGGGAAATGTCTGGGTTCCATCGGGAACCTGGCCAATAGGGGTTGAGGTGCTATCGCCCGCTTCTGGAAGCCGTCCTGTTCCAACTTGCGCACGGGTGCCTTCATCAGGAGAAGAGGCGGGTCGAAAAAACACGTAGTAAATCGCCACTCCTAAGCCAATACACAGGGCGATAAATCCAACGATGAAAAGAACACGCTTCAAGCGATCGCTCATACGGCACATAGTATAGCGCAGATGCGTCCTAGCTATCTAGCCCCCAAGAAATGATGCCCGGGTTTGCTCCAGGTGCTACCTGTGTCGTTGCGGCAGTACCACCGATGCCACCTACCACAGCCACGATAATCGCAACAAGGGCGCAGACGCTCACAAACAAGACCGCGGCTAAATAGACGTCGGCGATGATAACCGCGCGTCTGAGAGTGCGGTCCGTACGGCTCATCTGTCCACCTTGCGTGCCAGTAAGAGACGGGAGGGAATGAAGCTTAAACCACCTGTCATTAGCAATTCCAAGAGTAGATTCGCCCAAGAACTCAAGGAAGCCTAACCCATCAAAACAGCCTTCAAAAATATCTAAAAGGAGTTTGCTCTTGGTGAGTCGTTCCTGAAACGATTTTTGCCGCCCACCAGCAGAAGGGCGAGTGGTCCCACGCGCGAGCTCATCCTTGGTTTCCTTCTCTTGTTGTTGTTTTTGTTGTTGAGCAGCACCGATCTGGAGAGCCGCTGTAAGCTGCTGCTGAGGTGAGAGGCCGGTCATCGCTTGAGGTGGTTCGGAAGATTCCTCGGTAGGAGATCTGTCACCGCCCAACTCATTTTCTGCTCGTCCACCTGAGAACTGTTCACCTGTTGCACGTGTTTTCGCAGCCTCTTCTCGCATTTTCTCTGCTTCTTGGGCAGGCGTGGAAAGAATGTCTTCGGTTTCCTCGGTTTCCACTTGACGTAAAGAGGAAGAAGCGGGAGAAAAACCTGCTGATCGAGGGGTAACGGGTGCCTGGACGTTCGTATCTGTCGGGATTGATGTATCTTGTGACAGGGCATCTGTACGTGCATCTTGTCCGCCTGCTCTCAAGCCCGCCGCCTGATCCCGAGCCTGTGCCGCATTCAAATTCACGACGGAAGCAAGGGGGGCGGATAAAACTCCACGCCCGCCCACGTGTTGAGCCCCGACTCCTGAGGATGAAGGAGGGGAGACACGACGCCGTGGAACTGGAGGAGCACCAACACGAACCCCCTGAGATGCAAGAGCGGGGGCTTGAGGAGAAACAGAATCAGCTGGGGTGGAAAAAGGAGAAGAAGATGGGGCTAAAGAGGAGGGAGTATCAGTGCCTACGCTGGTTGGTTCGGGTTGGCTCGGAGGAGCTTCCTGACGTGGAGAAAAGCTCGAAGCGAATCGTTGCACGGCTTGTATTTCCGTACCTGTATCGGAACGTGCTTCATCCGGCGCTGGAGAGGCGGTAGCCTCAATGAGGAGCTCTGCTCCTGCAATGGTGCGGTGAAAGCCCTGCGGAACGATCGCTCCTGCGGTGAGCGCAGACACGCCTGCCTGTGCTTGGCGTACTGTACCCGCACTTTGTTGCAAGAGTGAAAGATCCTGCGGGGTGAGAGGGGTGCTAGCCACCGCTCGTGAAGTAACCCCCGCTCTAGCACGTGCGGACGAGACAAGAGAAGCGGATGAAGCTTGGAGCAAGGACTGACTCGCTGCTTGGATCTGAAGATCAACGGCCTCTCGTGTGCTTTGTAGGCGCTGCAGAGCCTCTTCGCGACGCATTCCTTCTATACTCACGATCGTTTGTGCGGCTCCGCGGGCGGCTTGTAGGGTTAAGGCTCGAGAACTCGCCGCGGCCATGAGTTGTGCCGCACCTGCTCCCGCCACAGCCAAGGCGGGCGCAACGGCGCTCACAGCAGAAGCGGCGCTTCCTCCACGAATACGTCCAGTTGCACCAGAAGAAGAAGGAAGAGAAAAGCCTGTACCACCTTGAAGATGGGGAACAGATGCATTCAGACGAGTTGTAACCGTGAAGTGACGATCCTGCGCCTGTGCTCGCATGAGCTCGCGCATCTGGCGAATATCAGATGGAGATTCTGTGGTGGTGACTTCAACGGTACCAAGAGATTGTGGTGCTCCAGAGGAGGCGACTCCACGCAAGGCGTCTTTTTCCCGCATCCCCTGCCGGCGCTGTCGACGAGCTTCCGAACGCGACAACGCTTCTTGCACGCGATCAGGTTCAGGAGTTCCGCTCGCCGCGGTTGCTCCAGAAGACGGCGAAGAAGCCATCCCCGGTACCGCTGCAGAGAGGGGGCGATTAATTGTCTGATCGCTCGCTTGCGGGTTCGGTGATGTGTCAGAAACATTCGTTTGCTCAACCTGTTCGGGTTTATTCGTTATTTCCGTTTCAGGAGCGTCCGTCGTCTCATGAATCGTTAAGCGTGTTCCACCGGCTACGTGTCGTGTACGGGTGGAAGGTGTGGTTGAAAATGCTTGTGCGCCGGATCTAGTGGCATCCACTTCCACCCTGGAGGATTCGCCAGGGGTATTTGTGACATTATAAGCAACCGCTCCTCGATCTGGAGTTGGTTGGCTATCTTCCACGTGCTCTTCTTCAGCTTGACGTCGGTTTAAACGACGTAAGCGTTGATCACGATCCTGACGTTCTCGCGCCGCACGATCCTCAGGTTGATTGTTTGCCGCACGATTTGCTTCTCGGGTTTGCGTTGTGGTGGATTGAGGACGTGGGTCTGTGGTTGAAGATCGATCTGGTGCTTTTTCCGCATCTTTATTCGCTAGTCCAAGACGGCGCGCAAAATTTTTTCCTAAAATAGCGCTAGCGACCGCTCCGGCCACAACTTGTCCCGCCGTCGTCGCTCCGGCCACTTCATCCAATCCCGCTGCTCGTCGCAATGTTTGCAAAGCCCCATTTTTTCCTTGTTTGACGTCACGAATAATATCCTCAGAGATCCATTGCGGTTCACGTGCCCCTGGTAATCTAACCCGGTAGCTTTTCGTGCCTGCATCATAGGTATCCGGGACAATCTCTCCTTGCGGATCAAGGGCTCTTCCAAGATCTGCTTTTGTCAAAACCAGCGGCTTAGCCGCTTTCGACATGCCGGTTTGCTTCTCGCGGTACGCTTTTGCGCGAGCATATGTTTCCGCATCGATCCGGTGCTCTTCGATTCTGCCGGTGTTCCCGACACGGCGGTGAAGTTTAATGACAGGCGTCCCTCCGTCCATGACGGCCTCATCAATCGTCCAGCCTTTGCCCGTGTACCCGGCCCCCAAAAGATTATCCGGAACATTCAAAACTTTTCCATACGTAACATCCGGAAGGCTGGCAGGAGCTGACGCAGCTGTGTTCGTCACGCTTGACCCTCCAGAACCAGAGGCTGAACCTGCGACTGGACTACCTCCCGAACCCGAACCAGCCGAGGAAGCCTCAGATAATGTACGCGCTGCTTCATCACCAACCGCAGACCTTCCCTTGGGAGAACGTGCCATGGCGAATAGTTTACATCAAAATGAAGAGGAGAGCATCTTCTTTAACGCAAAACGCATCCGGGTGGATGCGTGGAGGAATAAGAAAGGAGGGGGGTACGTTTAGAGAAGGAGCGGGGCTACCTTACTCCGGTCATGTAGAGGCGCTTGGTGTACTCGCAGGCGAGGTTCAGCCACTGGGCAACCTGGAGATGCTGACCCACGCCATCGAGCTGCGAGGTGCCGATGGGATGCACCCTGCACTCCGCCACACTACGCGGGATGACGGAGCGGAACTCCTGGAGCGCCCGCGCCGCGTGCGGCCGTGCGGTGATGATGACGACCTTGAGGGAACGGTCGAGCGCTCGCGCCGCCTGGTAGGCCTTGAGGATGGCCAGAGCGTTGGCCGCGTTCCCCGCCGTGTCGTTCGATCGATGGTCGGCCGGCAGGATGCGTGCCCGCGACACGGGCGGGATAAAGGCATCGTCAGCCTTGATGGCGAAGGGCATCCCCGCGAACCGGTCATGGAAGACGTTGGCCTGCATAGCCGCCATCATGCCCGCCGCCTCGCTCGGAACGTGGGCGGTGTCGCGTCCGAGCAGCTTGGTGTCCAGCGGGGTGTGGCTACCGCAGGGCAGCACGACCGCCTCCCTCGCAACCGTCGCGAGCAGACGTCGCGCCTCGAATCCCGCTCCTTCGCAGTCGCCCCCGTGCAGCGTAACGATGACGTCGACCTTGGCCAGATCCTCCTCGTTGGCGACGCCCACGTGCGGCCCGAGATCCTCGTCCGCCCGCTGGAGGCACTCGAAGAGGGTCCTGATGTGATTCGGACGCTCCTCGTTCCATGCCTCCTCCAGACCGTGAAGTTTGCACGAGAGCCTGATCCGCTCCTCGTTGCTCGTACGGGTGTCGAGAAGGAGTCCGCAGATCCGCGTGAAGGAGTCACGCAGGGTCTTGGGAAGCCCCCTGCGGAAGGAGTACATGATGAGCGCCGTCAGGAGCGCCGGCACCGAGAGGTTGCTGGGGTTCATGAAGCACCCTCGCCCCACCGGCGCCTCCTGGTGGAGGTGGTAGCGGAGCAGGTCGAAGGCGAAGAAGCTTTCGTCCGCGAACGATCCTTCATAGTCGAGGTGCTGTTCGCGGACGTGTACGCCCCCGTTGAGAAGGTCGAGTACCACGGGGAAGGACGGGCCGGCGCCGATCTTGATACGCCAGTTGCGACGCTCCAGACCCACGGCCGAACCCAGCCGTTCCCAGAAGCCCAGGCGGCGGAGCAGCATGCTGAAGGCATCGAACCTGAAGCCTGCATGCACCGCGTAGACCACCCGCTCTTCCGAGGAACGGATCCGCTCGTAGGGGACGGACTTCTGGTCACGGATCCGACGCGCGTGGGGGAGCGCCACGCTCCCGTCGAAGCGCCCATCGAGGATCCGCTCACAGTTTCCCTGGCTGAGCCCGTGCGCAGCTTCGAGAAACCGCAGGAACGACCCGCAGGTCGCATCCGGCATGGCCTCGAGCTCAGCGTATTCCTCTCGAACTCCCTCCGGATTCACCGCGAGGGCGATGGAGGTCTTGAGCCAGTGAAGCCACTGCGTTTTTGTACTCACTTCGTCCTCTTTGTCCACGCCACGGGAAAGCACCGTGCGCGACAATGTATTCCAGCAAAAACCAAAAGAACCGTCAAGTCATCTTAACGGTTATTTTCTCTTATATTAGGCAAAAATCACTTAACGGCGAGCTTATTTTTTGTCACCTTTATATTCCAAATCTTCTTCTTTGGTTGGTTCAAGAGCGCTTTGCTCAGTAAGGACGTTACTTCTTGTTCAACCAAGCGTCGCGCCACACGTGCCCCCTCATCCCCATGGCGTTGTTGAGCGAGTAACCATTCCAATACATCATCCCCGATGGTATATGTTCCCGCTTGAACGCGTTCCAAGCGCCGCACGACCTCTTCTACCTCACGCCGCACGATTTCTTTTAAGCTGTCTTTCTCAAGACTTCGGAAGACAATAATCTTATCTAAACGATTGAGCAATTCTAAGCGAAACCGTTCTTTTAAATGGTTTTTCACCATTTCGTCATAAGCATGACCAGAAACAGCGGCTTCTCCAAACCCAAGACTCCCTCGATGGATAAGTTCCGCGCCGGCATTCGACGTGAGCACGATATACGCGTGACGAAACGAGATGGGTCGTCCCGTCGAGTCATTCATCTGTCCATCTTCTAAGGCTTGGAGGAGAATATGCTGGACATCCGGATGCGCTTTCTCAAATTCATCAAATAAGAAGACCGCATGCGGATTTTTTCGAATCGTGTCTGCCAAGCGATTGCCTTCACGGTATCCAACATACCCAGCCGGGGAACCGAGAAGTTTTGAGACAGAGTGTCCTTCCGCAAATTCCGACATATCTAATTTTACGAGGGCATCCTCACGTCCAAAAATCTCTTTCGCAAGCGAGCGTGCCAATTCCGTTTTACCAACACCGGAAGGACCAACAAGCAGAAAGCTCGCCTTCGGTCGACGTGGGTCTGACAAGCCTAAACGAGCTTTTCTTAGGGTATCACTCACAAGTCGCACGGCATCCATTTGTCCGACGATCGCATTCCCGAGACGCGACTCAAGCTCGACGAGTTGATCGCGTTCACTCGCTAACACGAGCGAGAGGGGAATATTTGCCATACGTGCTACAACCTTGGCAATTTCTTGTGGTCCAACGACAAGGCGATCTGCCTTACGCCCCTTTTCAATCGTGTCCTGCAAGGTTGAGCGCTCTTCTTTTAGTCGTTCTTCTTGCGCCAGCGCCCTAGACGCATCCACCAGCACACCTTTTTCGACGGCTTCCTCCTTTTGTTCGCGGGAAACCTGGATGGCGATATCGAGCGCACGTAAACGTTCAACCGCTTCATTGGAGCGCCGATGCGCGTTAACATGAGCCGCCGCTTCATCTAGGAGATCAATCGCCTTATCTGGAAAGAACCTGTCTGTGAGGTGGCGCCCGGCGAGACGTACCGCACTTTCCAAGGCAGCTTCGCTAAAGGTGACGCTGTGATGATCCTCGTAGCGTTCTTTTAATCCGCGCAGCATCAAAAGAGTTGTCTCTTGGCTTGGTTCATGAACTTGAATCGTTTGATAGCGTCGTTCTAACGCCGCATCCGGTTCAATATGCTTTTTATATTCATGCCAGGTTGTTGCTCCAATACAATGGATTTCTCCACGAGCTAAAGCAGGTTTCAGGATATTCGCCGCATCCATCGAGCCAGATGTAGAGCCCGCCCCTACAAGGGTGTGGATTTCATCGATAAATAACAAAATATTTTGATCGGACTTCACTTCTTCCACGAGTTGCTTGAGGCGTGCTTCAAACTCCCCACGGTACATAGTACCCGCCACCATCAGCGCCAAATCCAAGGCGTAAAGACGCTTTCCTTGCAAAATATCCGGAATATCGCCGCTTACAATGCGTTGCGCGAGCCCTTCGACAATCGCGGTTTTCCCAACCCCAGGTTCACCCAAGAGGAGAGGGTTGTTCTTTGTGCGTCGGCATAAAATCTCAATCACCCGATCCATCTCGGCTTCACGACCAATAACGGGATCAAGTTTCTCGACCATCTGGGTGGCCGTCAGTTCACGCGCAAATACCTGCAGGGCTTTGACGCTTGAGCTGCGCGAACTTCGCCCACGTTGCTCCGCGGCTACCTGGCGCTCACCTTCACCTGGGTTTTCTTCTGCTGCCTCTTCCGGCGATTCAGGGGTGAGATCAGGAAAGCGTGCCGTCGATTTTAGAATTTGCGACACCTGGTCTTTAGCTTGAACAATATTCACGTCTTTCTCTGTCAAAAAAGCATGGACTTCTGGTAGGGCCAAATCTAATAAAGAAAACAGGAGATGTTCCGTTCCGACGTATTTATGTTCCGACAAATGGGCTAAGAGCACGCATTTTTCGAGCACCCGTTTGGTGCTCACGGAGAGGTCGGGAGCCAAGGCTGTGTTAGGAGGCGCGGCTTTTGCTTGTCCAGCAAAATATGCCTCCGCTTCAGGGGGGGTGACGTGGAGTTTAGAGAGGATTTCAGCGCCAATTGATCCTTGTTCCTGCAGCAACCCGACCAGAAGATCGCCCGGCTCTAGCAAAGCTCTTCCATTACGAACGGCAAACAAGAGGCTTTTTTGCAAAGCCTCTTTCAGATGTGTTGTAAAGCGTGCGAGCAGGTCAGGATTCAACATAGGGGTTATTTTGTGAGGCCACGCAAACGCGCAATACGTTCAGCAGCCGGAGGATGAGTAGAGAACAGGTTCGAGAGTTTAGAAGTTAGTCCACCCTTTTCTCCAAATGGATTGGCAATCCAGAGGTGGGCGGTCGCATGCGAAGCCTTTTGCATCGGCTGGGAATATTGCGAAATCTTTTCGAGCGCGCGAGCCAATCCTTCTGGGTAACGCGTAAGGAGCGAGCCTGAGGCATCAGCTAAATATTCACGCTGGCGACTAATCGCGAACTTGATGAGCTGACCAATAAGAGGGGATATGATCAAGAATAGAATGCCTACCACCATAAACGCTCCGCCCCCACTATCACGATCATCAGACGACCGGCGTCGGAAGCCACCGTGGATAAACAGGTCGCCCACGATGGTGAGGATGCCAACGAGCACGGCAACTAGCATCATGTACCGTGTATCAAAATTTTTTACATGAGATAATTCGTGGGCGATCACACCCTCTAGCTCCTCATTCTCCAGCAGGCGAATAATGCCTGTGGTCAACGCGATCGAGGCATGTTCCGGATCGCGACCTGTCGCAAAGGCGTTGGGGGAATCGTCCTCGACAATATAAATACGAGGACGAGGAAGACCCGCCGTAATACAAAGATTTTCTACCAGATTCCAAATGTAGCGATTTTGTTCGCGATCTGTGAGTTCCTTTGCTCCTGAGGTGAACAAAACAATCTTGTCACCTGCAAACCAAGAAATACATGTGGAGCCAAGAGAAATGATGAGAGCGAGGGCTAATCCACCGCCCCAGTCTCCGTTCACGGCACCCAAAACATATCCCGTCGCAGCCAACAGGCCGGTAAACAGCGAAATAAGAATCCAAGTGTTGCGTTTGTTGGAATCAATTTGTTGGTACATAAAAAAGTATCGAGAATCGAGTATCCAGTATCGAGTATGAATAAAGAATTTCCTTATTCATACGACCTCGTGTTGGATATACCCGATACTGGATACTCGATACTACATTAGAACTGTACCTGAGGATTCTGACGCTCTGCTTCATTCTCGAGACCAAAGAAGGCGCGTTCTTTGAAGCCTAAGATGTTCGCAATGAAGTTGGTAGGGAAGACTTGGAGTTTGGTGTTGAAATCACGTACGTTGCCGTTGTAGAAGCGGCGAGAGGCTTGAATTTTATTTTCTGTATCTGACAACTCATCTTGAAGTTTTAAGAAGTTCTCATTCGCCTTTAGTTGTGGGTAAGCCTCAGACACGGCAAACAATGATTTAAGCGTGCTTGAAAGCATGTTTTCGGCGGCGGCTTTGTCGCTTGGATTTTGTGCTCCCATGGCCGCAGAGCGAGCCTGTGCGACCTTCTCAAAGACACCGGATTCGTGGGTCGCATAGCCTTTGACCGTGCTCACTAAGTTAGGAATGAGGTCATAGCGACGCTTAAGCTGTACATCAATATCTGACCAAGCCTCATCCGTCTGGTTTTTAAGGCGGATTAAGCCGTTATACGTCATGATAAGCCAAAGAGCGACCACGACGACGACGGCGAGCAAGATAAAGGTTGTATTCATATAAATAGCGTAACCCAACACCCCTATAATTAGCAAGACCACCGGTGGCACACGGAGGATGGGATGTGCCTAGTCGGTGGTCTGAGCCAGTCACAGCAGGTTGCTGCCAGGCCTTTGCTCAGTTGGCCTGTAATCGACGCAGGATGCGTCGATGCCCAAGTTGAACCGCGGTGTGGGCGATTGAGGCCGCGGCTGTTCTATCCAGCGCTTTTTCCCATGCCCACAGGGCAACCTCAGGAGCTGTTGCTCATGGTTTTCTCCAGCTGAGGGGGTTGGGTCCAGTGGTGACATCGAGTGCCACGAGTCCCGCATGTTTTATGGACTACGGCAGGATAATCGTGACAGATCTAACGAGGTAGCGCCACCGCTTCTCGTCCTCGACCCAATCCATTGGAGTGAGGATGGGCGCACCAATATTAACAGCGTTCAACACAAAGTCAAATAGAAACATTTTGCGACGCAAGATAAATTTTTTTAAGTTTTCTGATCCTTGATGAAAGCGGTCTCGTCTTTCATACTGCTAAAAACGTTAAACCTCCATATGACCCCTTCCATCTTCAAATCCTACGATATCCGTGGCCTGTCTCCAGAGGAGATCGACGTCTCCGTCGCGAAGCGGTTAGGGGAAGCGCTCGCGCATCTCTACAAACCAAAACACGTCCTCGTGGGACACGACATGCGCACCACCTCGCCAGATTTAGAATCTGCCTTGATCAAAGGATTAACATCCATGGGAGTATCTGTAACACGTATCGGTCTCTGCTCAACACCCATGTTTTATTTTGCGGTTGGAGAGGGGAACGGGAAGTACGATCTGGGCGTGATGGTCACCGCCTCACACAATCCCGCCAAGTATAACGGCTTTAAACTCGTCAAAGGCGATTGCCAACCCATCGGTCAAGGCTCCGGCATGGAAGAAATTCGCGACCTGGCTTGTTCAGAGACGAATCTTGTTTCTCTTCCGTCATCCCGAACGGAGTCATACGCAGCGAGGGATCTCGCAGCGGAACGTGTAGCCTCTGATCCCAATGTCCGTGAACGATATCTAGATCATATCTTCAAACTCGCCAATCTTCCTTCAAATATTCCCGCATGGTCTCTTGCGATCGACGCGGGAAACGGAATGAATGGCTACATCCTGCCCGAGTTTGTAAAACGCCTACCTTCATTGACCGTCCACCCGTTATATTGGGATCTGGATGGATCATTCCCAAATCACGAAGCCAACCCCCTCAATCTCGAAACGCTGCATGATGCACAAAGGCTTGTGAAAGAAAAAGTGTGCGCGTTCGGAGTTGTTTTTGACGGCGATGGAGATCGTGTGGGGTTTATTGACGAAGAAGGGACGCCCGTGCCAGGGGATGTGCTCACCGCGCTCTTTGCGCAAGAATTATTACGCGAACAGGCATCAGGCCGCGTTTTATATGATCTTCGTTCCTCCTGGAGCGTGCCTGAGACGATTAAGAAGAGTGGTGGAGAAGCGGGAATGTGTCGCGTGGGTCATGCGCACATAAAGAGACAGATGCGTGCAGAGCAGGCCATCTTTGCAGGCGAGCTCTCCATGCATTTCTATTTTGCCGATCTCCGGTTCGCAGAATCGAGTGATTACGCATTGCTCTTGATGATCAAACTTCTTGCACGCGAACAGAAGCCGCTCTCACAACTTTGGAAACCATTACAAACATACTTCCACTCCGGGGAAATAAACTTTCATGTTAAAGACCAAAAGACAATTCTCAAATCTCTAGAAGATTGTTACGCAAAACAGGCGACAGACGTCTCGACGTTGGACGGTCTCCGCTACGAATTCCGCGACGCAAAAAATCCCACCCAAGATTGGTGGTTCAACGTACGCGCCTCAAATACAGAACCGGTCTTACGTCTCAACTTAGAGGCGAAGAGTGTCGAACAAATGGAAAAACGCAAACAAGAAGTAACTAAGCTGATTTCAGGCTCCTCTAACGACAACGTGTAGTTGTCTCGTAAAGGAATCTGCCCGTCCAGGGAGGGAGGAAGAGGGGACGGGACTTGAGGAGGGGAGGGGTCCTATGACTTCAGATGCGGACGCTTCTTCGAACGGGAGAAGTTGCCAGGGGGAGAAGCGGGGAGACCGTAGGAGCGTGCTCTCTCACTGAATGTCGTAGCAGAGACGCCGAGTCGAGCCGCAGCGTGAGCCCGGTTACCATCACATTCATCGAACGCTGCACGCACGAGGTGCTCATCGAGCGCACGCAATACCTGGCCGAGCGAGGTCCCTTCCGGCAACTGGAATCCGGAGAAGAGCCTGCTAACATCGGACGTGCCAGGAGCGCTGAAAACCCTCACGACCAGGAACCGTTCCTGGGACGACTCGAGGCTCTTCTCCGGGTCAGTGAGACGGAGGGTAAGGTGCTCGCCATCAAGCTCCAGATAACGGAGGAGGTTGTAGACCTGACCCTCGCCTGCGGGCTTGCGCCTACCATCGATCTTGACGATCATCTGCACGCACCCGGTATCGCGCGAAGCGGTAACCGCCTGCGCGAGCCCCACGCCGCCAAGAAACTCGTTGTAGGTGAAGGGGCCGATGACCGGAATCTTTACTTCTTTTTTGCTGGACACGAGGACAACTCGCTTTCTACGCCGTACCACCCACCGTGAGTGGTAGAGCGAATAGGAGAGTCGTCAAAAGGACTGATAATCATACCTCTTGAGCTTGATTTTGTCAATCAATATGGGGTATTTTTAGCCCCAACCCAGCTAAATTCTCTGCTCAAACGGACTCAAGGTGACAATCCACTCTTCCCCATGATACCCTCTCAATACATATACATACTGACATGCTTACTATTCTGATTTTTTTGGCGGTTTTATCCGTCCTCGTCATTTTTCATGAGTTTGGCCATTTTTTGATGGCACGCTTTTTTGGCGTAAAAGCCGAAGAATTTGGGCTTGGCTTTCCTCCACGCGCGATTGGCTTTGTGCGTGATGGTGGGCGTTGGAAACGGGTCAAAAAAGGAGATGTCCAAAGCTACCCAAGCACCATCTGGTCCTTAAACTGGTTGCCTCTCGGAGGCTTTGTGCGTCTTAAGGGCGAACAAAACACCGACAACCACGACAATGACTCATTTGCAAATAAATCCGCTTGGGCGCGCGCCTGGATTCTCGTTGCTGGCGTCCTCATGAACTGGTTGCTCGCCATTTTAATTTTTACGGTTGGCTTTAGCGCAGGTGTGCCTACCGATCTAAGCGGGTTACCCGAAGGTGCCGTGGTAAAAGATAGACATATTGAGATCACACAGGTTGTAGATGAATCACCAGCCGCGAAGGCAGGAATACTTGCAGGGGATCATATTATCCGTATTGGAACGGCAGACATGAATGATTCTGAGATGGCGCGAACAGAACTCAGTAAGCAAAGCAAAGTAGGAGAATCACTCACGATTCAAGTGAAACGAGAGGAAAAAATTGTTGATCTTGTTACACAGCCTGCTTTTATTGAATCCATCCAACGACCAGGCCTTGGAATAGGATTAGCCGATGTTGGTACCGTCCGCCTGCCGATCTACCGCGCCGTTCCGCAAGCAGTTGTCACAACCTATGCTTTTACCAAGCTCATCGTGTCCGGATTTTGGAATATGCTGCGCGACCTTGTCGTGTCACAAAAAACCAGCACCGAATTATCTGGCCCTGTGGGCATCGCCGTCATGACAGGCAAAGTCGCGGAGCAGGGGGTGTGGGCATTAGCACAATTCGCCGCCGTCTTGTCGATTAATCTCGCGGTTGTAAACCTATTACCAATTCCTGCGCTTGATGGAGGACGCCTCGTCTTCGTCTTTATCGAAGTCTTACGTCGCAAACGTCGCTCCCTCGTCTGGGAAGCGCGTTTACACCAAATTGGATTCCTCCTCTTGATCAGCCTAATCGTTTTGGTCACCGCCAAAGACCTTCGCACGTACGGCGCTCCTGTGTGGCAGGGGATTAAGCAATTTGTGGGATTGTAATCAACGATCCCTTCATCTTCTCCATCATCCCGAACGAAATCCCATTCTTTTCTGTCATCTCGAGTGAAGTTCGACGGAACCGAGAGATCTCGCAGCGAAACGAGTAGCCCTCAGAAATTCCGACCGCTACCTGTTCCGGTCGAGATTCCTCGGTCGTCGTCGGACTCCTCGCACGGAATGGCGGGAATAAAAGCCTCCTCTTAACCTTATGACTCTTCCCGAACATCTCCACGCTCTCAAAACACAAGCGCTAACCGACATCGCCGCTGCCAAAACGCCTGCGGATATTGAAGCACTTGAAATCCGCTACGTAGGGCGCAAAGGGGAATTAACCGCTGCACTGAAAGGCTTAGCCGATCTCCAAGGCGACGAGCGTCGAACCGTGGGGATCCTCGCCAATGAGATCAAACAAGAATTAGAAAAAAACATCGTGCATGCTCGCGAACAATTAGGGCAGGCAGATCTCGAAAATAAACTCAACGCAGAGCGAATCGACGTTACCGAGCCTGGCACGCGTCCACCAGCAGGACACTTGCATCTTGTCACGCAAGCGATCCAAGAAATCACCGACATTTTCGCGCGTGCCGGATTTGAGCGTACCCGCTACCCAGAAGTGGAGTGGGATTGGTATGCCTTTGAAGCTCTAAACATGCAAGCAGAACACCCTGCTCGTGATGAATGGGAGACGTTTTTTATGGACGCACCCGCCTCAGAACGTTGGGGAAAGATGATTTTGACCCCACATGCGACGAGCGGTACCGCTCGTCGCCTTGCGGAAAAAGACCTGCCGATTCGTGCGATCAACATCGCGCGAACATTTCGCCGCCAAATTGATGCCACACACTTACCCATGTTTCATCAGTTTGATGGGGTGTACGTAGACAAGGGTGCATCCATCGCGAATTTAATTGGAACACTAGAATACTTTGTCCACTCCTTCTTTGGTCCCGATCGCCGTGTACGTATCCGTCCATTCCACTTCCGCTTCACGGAACCCTCCTTCGAAATTGATGTTTCCTGCGGGGTATGTCATGGCACAGGGCTCATTCCCAGCGCAGACGATTCGCGACCCACGCTTAATGATCTGCGTGCAAAGTGTCGTGCCTGCAAACGCGGTTGGGTAGAACTCGGTGGAGCCGGTATGTTACACCCGAACGTCTTAAAAGCCGCTGGTATCGATCCAAATACCTACTCTGGCTTTGCCTTTGGCTGGGGGGTTGAGCGAACCTACATGATGAAAGAGGGAACAAGATTAGATGATATCCGCCTGCTCATGAAAAACGATCTTCGCTTTTTGCAGCAATTCTAGTGTATGAATATTCTCGCTTCTTACGATTGGGTAAAGGACTACGTAACTCTCACGGAAACGCCCGAACAATTCGCGGCGCGCGTTTCATTATCAGGTCCGGGTGTTGAGCGACTCTATCCGCAAGCACCTTTATTTGAAGGCATGGTCGTGGGTCAAATCAAAAGCATTGAAACGCATCCAAATGCGGATAAACTTCGTCTCGCGAAGGTAGATCTTGGAAACAAAATCGTAACGGTTGTGTGTGGTGGTTCAAACCTCGAAGATAATCAATGGGTCGTGGTTGCCTTGCCAGGAGCAAAAGTTCGGTGGCACGGAGAGGGGGAATTAATCGAGCTCAAGCCAACCGAAATTCGTGGCGTGGCAAGTGAAGGCATGATTTGCGCCGCTAATGAAATCGGGCTATTTGATGCGTTTCCTCACGGTGAGAAAGAGATTCTAGATCTGGGCAAAGCGTTTAAAAAAGAGAAGAACGTGGTTTTTAAAGCCGGGCAACCCGTCGCTGTGTTTTTGGGACTCGAAGACGATGTCATCATGGATATCGAAGTCACAACCAATCGCCCTGATGCCATGGGCATGGTTGGATTAGCCCGTGAAGCCGCGGCCATTTTGAAACAGCCCTTTACGTGGAAGACGCCTAAACTCAAAGCAGGAGAACAGCCTCTTAACGTCCAAGTCAGCAAAAAAGACCTCTGTCCACGCTTCATGGCCGTTCGTATCGACGGCGTAAAGGTTGGTCAGTCGCCGTGGTGGTTGAAGCGCCGTCTCTTATCGGCAGGACACCGCCCAATCAACAATGTTGTAGACATCACCAATTATATTTTGCATGAACTCGGCCGGCCGATGCACGTCTTTGATGCGCAAAAAATTCAAGGGGAATTACACGTTCGCGAGGCAAAACCCGGCGAGACATTAAAAGCGCTCGATGGAAAAACCTACGAGCTCGCCTCACATCACCTAGTCGTCGCAGATGAGGTTGGTCCACAATCAATTGCTGGGATCATGGGTGGAGAAGAAAGCGGGGCAACATCCGATACCACAAGCGTGATTTTTGAATGTGCCGTCTGGGACCAAACGCATATCCGCAAAACAGCTCGTGAATTAAATCTCTCCTCTGATTCTCAATCTCTATTTGAAAAAGGTCTTTCAACCGAATCCTGTCCAATCGGGCTCACTCGTGCCATTGAGCTTTGTCTTAAGCTAGCAGGCGGCAAAGTCACATCTATCATCGCCGATGTACAAGCGGAGCCATACGTCGCGCCAACCTATTCCGTCACCATCAAAGAAGTGAACGATTTAATCGGTCTCGAACTCGATAAGAAAGCTATAAAGGATACTCTAAAGCGTTTGGGATTCACGATCAACGATCAACGATCAACGATCAACGTTACCGTTCCTTGGTGGCGTGATCATGATATTGAGTCTGGACGTGATCTTATCGAAGAAGTCGCGCGCGTATACGGATACGTGAATATTCCTTCGAAATATCCTGCGGCTCCAGCTCCAAAAACCGTTAACAAGACCCTCATGCAAGAACAGCGCGTAAGAGAATTGGCAAAAGGAGCAGGATACACAGAAATCCTGAGCTATTCCTTCATCTCCAAGGAACTTGCCGAAAAAGCCGGGTTTGATACCAAGTCCATGTTACGCGTACAAAACCCTTTGTCCGCAGATTTTGAGTTCATGCGCACGAGTTTATTCCCTTCCATGTTGCAAGCCGTCGCGGATAATCAAGAACGATTCCGCTCACAACAGATCTTTGAAGTCGCCAACGTCTACTACCTTCGTCACGGCAACAGATCTAATCTTCCCCAAGAAGAAGTCGAGTGTGTTGCCGCTGTCTTGGGTAACGAAGAAGCGTTCCGCGAAGGGAAAGGCTTGGCAGAACATCTGTTCAGTGAATTTGGCATTGGATCCATTGAATGGAAACCGCTCACGACAGATCTTTTTTGGCACCCGGGTCGTACCGTCCAAGCCTTCCAAGGCGAGCGATTGCTTGCCACCATCGGAGAAGTACACCCCTCTATCGCGACAAAATTCAAATTGGAAGATCACCTGGTACTCGTACATATTCCTTTAAAAGAGTTGTTTGCTTCTGCCGATTCAACCAAGACCTATAAATCTCTCCCTGTCTTCCCAGAAGCGAAGCGCGACATCGCTCCTGTCGTTCCACGTGACATCACCGTCCAAGCCATGGAACAAACTATTCGCCAATCGTCTCCACTCATCACCTACGTGGAATGGAGCGAAACGTACCAAGGACAGGGGATCCCGGAAGGCAAGAAATCCCTCACCTTCCATCTCACTTTCAGTCACCCAGATCGAACTCTGGAAACAAACGAGGTTGACGCCGCCATGCAAGCGCTTCAAGCAACGCTCACACAACAAGTACAAGCGGAATGGAGAGCCTAGGCGCATCTATCATCCATCTGCTACCATACGGCCTATATGTACCTTTCTTCGCATGATGCATTGCAGTTGGCGGGGGCAGTCAGTCTCCTTTTTGTGAGCGGATTCCTTTGCTGGGTGCTCTACGAACTCGCTCGTATGCTCCGCCAAACGAACGACCTCCTTGAGGATACGCGTGAAAAAATTACCCGCGTTGAATCATTCATTTCAGATATCAGCGAACGTGTCGGATCAGCTTCACAATATCTCGGCATCTTGGCCACGGCCGGCAAAGAAGTCTTCGGCTGGATGCAAAGCAGAAAAAAAGCTTCGCTCATGGATGAGGATGAATTATCCGATGAACCACCAAAGCGTAAACGCAAGCGTCTATAGATCCAGCTTTTGTCATCTCGAACGGAATCACGCGCAGTCGAGAGATCTCGCCGCGGAACAGGTAGCCCTTAATCCGTACGTATAATTTACAATCCCTCATTTGTTCGCAGGCCTTGCGCCGTCAGCGATCTTCCTATGTCAGACCAACCTTCCCTGCCGAAGAGCCCGTTTGTGCATCTCCATGCGCATTCCATGTTTTCGTTATACGACGCCATGGGGGACGTGAGCGATCTCGTCGCCCGTAGTAAAGAACTTGGCTACGACGCCATTGCCCTCACGGACCACAATTCGCTCTACGGAACAATCGAGTTTTACGAAGCGGCCCACAAAGCAGGCATAAAACCGATCATCGGAGTCGAGGCGAACATTGCTCCGCACAAACACACCGATCGCCGACCGGGAATCGACACGCACAGCTACCACCTCACCCTCTTGGCAGAAACCAACGAGGGCTACAAGAATTTATTACAACTCATCTCCATTTCCTATCTTGACGGGTTTTACTATAAACCCCGCATAGATAAAGATCTCCTCCGTCAATTCGGAAAGGGGATTATCGCTCTCTCAGGGTGCGCAAAAGGGGAAATTCCAAAAGCGTGCCAATCGCATGATATGGAGAGAGCACAGGAATTGGTTAAGCAGTATCAAGACATATTTGGAAAAGATCATTTCTTCCTAGAACTTGTCCATCATCCAGAATCACCCACGCAACTCGACATCAACGAAAACCTCATCATCCTCTCAAAACAAACAGGAGCACCCATCGTCGCAACCAAAAATGTACACTATCTGCACGCAGATGATCGCGAAGCCCAAGACGTGCTCATGTGTATCCATGATGGCAAGTTACTAGATGATCGTCGTCGCGCTTCGATGTCTCTCGTAGACCACTCACTATGTGGAGCAGAAGACATGGTCGAGGCATTCAAGGATCATCCAGAAGCTATCACCAACACCCGCCTCATCGCAGACCGCTGTGATGTGAAATTAGAATTAGGAAAAAATCTACTCCCTAAATTTGATGTCCCAGAAGGAGAGACGGAAAACGGCTATTTGCGCGCCCTCTGCGAACAGGGGTTGCAAAAGCGTTATCCTGATCCCGAGCAACAAAAAGTGGCGCGTGAGCGCATGGAGTTTGAGCTCGGAACCATCGAACGTATGGGCTTTGCCGCCTACTTCTTGATCGTGCAAGACTATATCGTTTGGGCAAAAGAACATGGGGTGATCGTGGGCCCTGGTCGTGGGTCCGCCGCCGGTTCCATCGTGGCCTATGCCCTTGATATCACCAACCTTGATCCACTGCGCTACGGCTTGCTGTTCGAGCGCTTCCTCAACCCCGATCGTATCTCCATGCCAGATATTGATACGGATTTCGATGATGTCAAACGCAAAGACGTGATCGAATACGTGAGTAAAAAGTATGGTGTAGACCGCGTGGCTGGCATTATCACGTTCGGAACGATGGCTGCCCGTGCCGCTGTGCGTGATGTAGGACGCGTTCTTGGATTGCCGTACGGTGACGTCGATCGCGTCGCGAAAATCGTCCCCCCACCCGTGCAAGGAAAGCACATTCCTCTCGAGCAATCCATCAAAGAAGCGCCTGAACTAAAACAAGTATACGAGACCGATCCTCGCATCAAACGCCTGATCGATCTAGCGATCAAGCTCGAAGGAACCACACGTCACGCTTCGCAGCACGCTTGTGGCGTCGTGATTGCTCCAGAAGCTCTATCGCATTTTTCTCCTTTGCAAAAAGCCCAAGGAGGTGATGTCGAACAAGTCATCCAATACTCCCTCCACTCCGCAGAAGTTTCCGGGCTTCTCAAAATGGATTTTCTTGGGTTATCCAACTTATCCGTTATCCGCGATTGTTTAGAAATTATTGAAGCCGTTCACGGAGATGTGATCGACATCAATACGATCCCTCTCAATGATGAGAAAACATTTGAACTTCTTGGAAAAGGGGAGACAACGGGTGTGTTTCAGCTGGAATCGGAAGGCATGAAAAAGTACATCCGTGAATTAAAACCAACCATGATCGAAGACATCATCGCCATGGTGGCGCTGTATCGCCCGGGTCCGATGCAATTCATCGAATCGTTTATTGATCGTAAACATGGACGAGAGAGAATTAAATTCATGCATCCATTGACGGAGAACGCCCTCAAAGAGACCTACGGCATTCCCGTGTACCAAGAGCAAGTCATGCAAGTCGCCAAAGACATGGCCGGCTTCACCCCTGGTGAGGCTGATACCTTGCGCAAAGCCATGGGAAAAAAGATCGCCAAGCTCATGGCCGAGTTGCGCATAAAATTTGTCGATGGATCGGTCAAAAATGGCGTGCAACGAGAAACCGCCGAAGCCATTTTTCAACAATTCGAAGAATTTGCCGCTTACGGCTTCAACAAGTCCCACGCCGCTTGCTACGCCTTGATCGCGTATCAAACCGCCTACCTAAAAGCTCACTATCCAGAAGCCTTCATGGCCGCGCTCTTAAATTCGGATGCCAGCAATATTGATCGTATCACGATTGAGGTCGAAGAATGTCGTCGCATGGGAATAGAAGTATTGCCACCAGATCTGAATGAGTCCTTCACCCGTTTTGCTGTTATTAAGGGTAAGCACCAAATCCGTTTTGGACTCGTTGCCATCAAGGGCTTAGGCGAAGACGTCGTTGACACCATCATCGCCGAACGAAAAAAGAATGGGGTATTTAAAGATCTTGCAGACTTCGCTTCTCGTATCCAAGACCGCTCTTTTAATCGCCGTTCGGTGGAATCCCTTATAAAATCCGGGGCTCTCGATCGCTTCGGAGAGCGCAATGAATTGTGTTTTAACATCGAAACCATTCTTGAATACCACAAGCGTATCTCACAAGAAGTTTCCAGTGGGCAGTTCAATCTCTTCTCCTTTGCACCGACTGATGCGCACCCGCCTCTTAAACTCCGCCCTGCCCCCGCGGCCACACAACGCGAACGCCTAGCCTGGGAAAAAGAATTGCTCGGACTCTATATTTCGGAACACCCATTCCGTGAATACGGCGAAATGCTCCGCGGCTTGTTTATCGATATCAAAGATCTTCCTCAACACAAAGATAAAAAGAACGTGCGCATTGGGGGCATTGTGTCCCTGGCAAAAAAAATCATGACCAAAAACAATGAAATGATGGTTTTTGCCAAGCTGGAAGATATGAGCGAGGGGATCGAGGTCGTTGTTTTTCCTCGTATCTACAAAGATAAGCCCGAAATTTGGGAGGTAGGTAAAACCCTCGTCGTCTCCGGTCGCTATCAAGAAAAAGACGGAGAACCCAAGCTCTTGGCTGAATCAGGTTACGAAATCACCCCCGATAATGTCGAAGACATAAAAAAATTCATGAAACAGTCAGGGATCCTACAGGAGGAGGCGGGGGATCATGCGGAACATCCGGCCACAAATATTGAGCAGAAAACAACTCAAGAGGTAAACGCACCAAACGCCACCAACAGCTCAGCCGACACCGCTCCGAAACCCGCCCCAAAAAAGCGCACGATCCAAGCCGTGAATCTACACCTGCGCGCGCATCTACCAGAATCCGCTTTACTCAAGTTACGAGGAGTATTAGATCAACACCCCGGACAGTATCGCGTCTATTTTTCGGTTGAGCATCCCGTGAAACAAAAAATCCTCACTTCCTATCGCATCGGCTTTGATGATTTGGTCGCCAAGGAATTAGAGGGATTATTAGGAGCAGACACGGTGAAAGCAGAGCTGTAATACGCTATCTTCTAGCGTGGGGGAGAATGTGCTATCATACCGCCATATGTCGTCCGCTCCTTCTGCCACGATGAAGAAAAAAACCATCTACCGCCGCAAGCCAAAAACAAAATCAGCTTTTTCCTCAGCCCATATCGCGCCCATGACCGCACGTGAGCGTGCGCATTGTCGTGCGCACCACTATTGGATGATTGCGACCCTCACCGCCTTTCCCGTCGGTCTTGGCATCGTAAGTTATCTCGGCCTTGGCCCCACCATCTCCTTTCTGGCCGGAGCGGTCGGCTCTTTATTAGTCCTCTTTTTAAATATTCTTCTCGAACGTGAATTCTGGATGCTCGAAGCCCACTGGAAAGCCCGCTTTGAAGACCCCGATTTTTCTCATCGTCTCTTAGTCGTCTCCGGCGCATTATTATTGATGGTCCAAACGAGTTTCCTCGTATTCTTTCTCCTCGATCAACCGTTCGCGAGTAAGGTCGTCAAACTCCTCGTGACCGCACGTTTATAGGACATAACATCAAAACGCCTTCCCTCTCCACCTTCATCTAGGGCTCGAATCCGGGTAATTTTTATCCAGACAGCTGTCCGAGCAAGGAGCTAAGGCCGTTGCTCTCGATTTGCGGTTGCAGGCCTTGGCTCCGGTCCGCCATAAACAGCACAGGTGGAATGCGAGTTCTGTAGGAATAAAAAAGCTGCGAGCGTACGAGCCCATCGCCTATATATCACTATCCAATCACCTTCGATCCGTCTAGGCTGGATTCCCGTTTTCGCGGGAATGAAAGAAAAATAGTATACTAAAACAAAGCTATGAAGATCTCTTTCCATGGAGCCACCCGTGAGGTCACAGGATCTTGCTATCTCGTGCAAACAGATGAAACCCGCATCCTGGTCGACTGTGGGATGTTCCAAGGCGGAGCCTTCTGCGAAGCAAAAAACGCGAAAGAATTTGATTTCGATCCAAGTACTGTTGATGCCGTCATCATCACCCACGCACACCTCGATCACACTGGCCGCTTACCCCGCCTCGTGAAAGAGGGTTTCAAAGGCCCCATCTATCTCACACCGCCGACAGGAGATTTAGCCAAACTCGTCCTTGAAGATGCCTACAACATCATGATGGAAGAGTTTAAGCGCGAGTACCGACCACCACTCTACGCAGAAGAGCACATTGAGCAGGCCCTTAACCAATTTAAACGCCTCGATTATAGCCGTAGCGTGAGCATTGGAGATGTATCATTTCGGTTACGTGATGCAGGACACATTTTTGGGAGTGCGTTTGTCGAAATCACTCAACGAGGTGGGGGAAAGGCCACCTTCTCAGGTGATCTTGGTAATGAAAACGTCCCCATCTTACGTCCCACTGCGCAACTTGCTGAAACAGACGTCGTCATCATGGAATCCACCTACGGCAACCGTGTCCATGAGGACGAATCGACACGCACCACCAAGCTAAAAAGCGTAGTCGAAAAAACGATTAAACAAAAAGGCGTGCTCGTCATTCCCGCATTTGCCATTGAACGCACGCAGCAAATCCTGTACGAACTCAACCATCTCGTGGAGAAACGCATCATCACGCCGATTGATGTTTATCTCGATAGTCCAATGGCTATTGGGGCAACGCAAGTCATTAAAGCGTATCCTCAATATTACGACCCTGAAGCCCTTCAACTCGTCTCACACGGTGACGACATGTTTGATTTTCCCGGCCTCCATATCTGCCAAACGCGCGACCAATCAAAAGCCATCAATGAAGCCGCCTGGCCAAAAATCATTATCTCGGGCTCCGGCATGATGAACGGAGGACGCATCCTCCATCATTTAGTGCGATACTTATCCAATCCCAAAACAACCCTGCTCATTATCGGCTACCAATCACCCAGCACGCTTGGTCATAAGTTGTATCGCGGAGATAAAATCGTTCAAGTGATGGGGGAGAGAGTTGATGTACGCGCGACCGTAACAAGTATCGGAGCATACAGCGCCCACGCAGATCAAAACAAATTAGTTTCTTGGATCGCAAACGCCGCCCACAAACCAAGCCACATCTACTGCACACATGGCGAAGAAGGCGCTGCCGCGGCCCTTGCCACCCGCCTCCAACAAGAACTCGGCGTCCAAGCCGATGTCCCAAGATACGGAGATATTATTAACGTTTAGACATCAGGTCTCAGGAACAACGTCTATTTTCTCTATGTCCTGGCTCCTGCTTGCCATCGCTGGCCATCTTTCAAACGCCATAAGTTTTATCATCGATAAAACATTATTATCCTCCACCTGGAACTCAAGCGCGACATATGCCGCGCTTATCGGAAGCCTGTCAGCGCTTGTCGTGGTAGCAAGTCCCTGGGTACACGACTGGCCAACAGGGGATGTATGGATGTATACATGTTTATTTGGAGCAACATTTGTACTCTCGCTTTGGGCTTTTTTTGAAGCGCTTCGGCGCGCCGAGGCAAGTCGCATTGTCCCAATAGTTGGGAGCTTAAACCCGCTCTTCACGTTCATAGGGAGCATTCTTGTCCTGCATGACCAATTTTCCCCAAGATCCATCCTCGGATTCATCCTACTCCTTGTCGCCACCATACTCCTCGCCAAAGGGTCGAGTAAATCAACCCTGGATACAAAGACCATCAGTCTTGCGATCATCGCCGCTCTCCTCTTCGCTCTCTCAAGCCTGAGCGGAAAGTACGCCTTTTCACAAGCAAGTTTTTTAGGCGTGCTGATTGTTTCAAGAATAGCCGCTGCCATCGTGGGGAACGCGATTGGAATCCTCGTACCGATGGCACGACGAGAACTGCAACAGATCTTCACGCATCAAACTCCATCCCCACATAAGAACCCCTCTCTTGCATTGGCTCTCCTCGGGCAAGGCACAGGCTCCTTGGGTTTTGTATTAGTAAATCTAGCTCTCGCACAGGGAAGCGCCGCTTTTGTCAATGCTCTTCAAGCAGTCCAATATGCCGCCATCGTTGTGGTAGCCTGGATCGGAGGCAAGCGACTGCGCACCCTTCTGCAAGAGGATGTTTCTCATCCTACCTTGCTACAAAAAGGCTTCGCCATCCTCCTCGTAGGCCTTGGGTTGTGGTTGATTGCAAGATAAGTGAGGAATAAAACACTATGTTGCTACACGTTTTAAAATATCTTCTTACCACGATCTCAATATTGATCGTTCTTTTGCTCGCCTATCTTTTTATCGGTTGGCCAAAAACGTATCCCAAAGAATATGGCATCACCTGGAGTGATCCATATGCGCGCTATCTCGGCATTGACCCATTACAAGGACTCGAAGCTGCTTTGAGCGACTTGCAGGTCAAGCACGTACGCATCCCCACCTATTGGACGGAAGGGGAACGCACCCAAGGCGTCTACAATTGGTCACCCGTTGATAAACAACTTGCCCTCATTGAGCGCTACCAAGGACGAGTAACCCTTGTCCTCGGCGCCAAACAACCTCGTTGGCCGGAATGTTGGATTCCGGACTGGGCAAAATCACTCTCGAAAGAAGAACGCGCTCAAGCGCAACTCGAATACGTTCGAAGAACGATCGAACATTTCAAAAACCATCCTGTCATCACCCGCTGGCAAGTAGAGAATGAACCAGAATTCTTTGCTTCCTTTGGTGATTGCGCGTTTTACGATAAAACATTACTCAAAGACGAAATCGAGCTCGTCAAACAGAGTCAAAGCGATAGACCTATTCCCATCTCAACGACCGCTTCTGGAGAATTATCGACCTGGCTATTTGAACCAAAGAATGTTGACGTTGGGTTTAGCGTCTACCGCACGGTCCCTAATGATCTTTTTAAACGCGTACATTATTGGTTCCTCCCTTCCTGGTTCTACGATCGTAAAATCGCCCTCCGCACATTTCTGAGGGGAGGGGACATGTACGTCAGCGAATTCCAAATGGAACCCTGGGTAAAAAATGATATCCGCACTGCTTCTGAAGAAGAAACAACGCTCACCCTCGATCTCGCCCAAATGAAAGACAACCTCGTTTTTGCCGAACGACTGAATGTCAAACAAGTCGATTTTTGGGGAGTCGAATGGTGGTACTGGATGAAAACGCAAAAGAACCAACCCGAATATTGGGAAGAGATGAAAAAGGTTTTTTCACAAAAATAGGCTTTAAATAAAAGGAATTTAGGCTAATTAGATAAGGGGACTTGACGGTTTTCTTTGTTTATGTTTTACTACTTCGTCGCTGCACACCGTCTGCAAGCGACGACTCTCGGGTCAACCACACGACGGATCAAGGAGCCCCCATGAACCAGAGCCAGAAGATGATGCAGGATCAGTTCACCGCCAACACCGCGGGCGCCAACCACACCGACCCGTTCGACGAGAAGTCGGGCTTCGCCACCGACCAGGTGACGTTCAAGCACGACTGACCGCGCGGGCATCGCGGCGCAGCTCCCAAGCATAGGCCGGGAGCAGCAGGTGGGCATTCCTTCGCCGCGAGCGAGGAGTGACCATCGGGCCACACTGCCTAACCCACTCGTAGAGCATGAGCTTGCTACGAACTGGGGCAACCTGAGCTCACTGACCCGCGTGTGCGTGACCCTCGTGTATCGTCCCGGAGACGAACAGAAGGCACGCACGCGCGGTGTTCTAATTTCAGCCCCTCCCGATAATTGACCATTTCCCTAAAAACGCGTATCCTTACGCCACTTCAGCCCTTATCCTTTTGATACTCGATACACCATACTCGATTCTCGATACTTCTCGTTTATGCCATCCATCCGCAACATCGCCATTATCGCCCACGTTGACCACGGCAAAACCACCTTGGCCGACGCGCTCTTAAAGCAATCCGACACCTTCCGCGAACGCGGTTTGGAAGGCGAAACGATCCTCGACATGAACCCGCTTGAGCGTGAGCGTGGGATCACCATTTTGGCAAAAAACTGTGCCGTCATGTTTGGCGATGCCCGCATTAATATCGTCGACACCCCTGGTCACGCCGACTTCGGCGGAGAAGTGGAGCGCATCATGAACCTTGTCGACGGAGCCTTGCTGCTTGTAGATGCCAAGGAAGGCCCGATGCCACAAACCCGCTTTGTGCTCAAAAAAGCCATCCAAGCCGGACACCGCATCATTCTTGTCATCAATAAAATTGATAAGCCAGACGCACGTCCAGACTGGGTTCTAGATCAGGTCTTTGATTTGTTTGTCACCCTTGGCGCGTCTGATGCTCAAACCGATTTCCCTGTCATCTACGCGTCCGCCAAACAAGGGAAGGCCGGTCTCGAAGCCGATTTATCAAAGATGACGGACATCCGCCCAATTTTCGAAACCATCGTTAAAGAAGTTCCAGAACCAAAAGTGGCGGAAGGGCCATTACAAGTCTCCATTGCGAACGTGAGTTACGATAACTACAAGGGTAAAATGGCTATTGGCCGTATTGTTCGTGGAACCTTGAAACCAGGTCCTGTCATGTGGATCAACCGCGAAGGTAAACAGGTCCCTTCCAAAGTGACGAACGTCCTTGGGTTCATGGGTATGAACAAAGTTGACGTGCAGGAAGCGCAGGCAGGGGACATTATTGCCTTAGCCGGAATTCCTGAGGTGAACATCGGAGACACGGTCGCCGACATCAACCAACCAGAAGCACTGCCACCGATCACGATCGAAGAGCCAACCGTTAAAATGACATTCGGCGTGAATACCTCTCCGTTTGCGGGTCAAGAAGGTCAATTCACCACATCTCGTAATATCAAGGAACGCTTAGACCGTGAATTACAAAATGACGTCGCTTTACGCGTTGAGGCCGGTTCCGGAGATGGAACGTTTATCGTGTCTGGTCGCGGCGAATTGCACTTATCAATCTTGATCGAACGCATGCGCCGTGAAGGATTCGAAATCCAAGTATCACGTCCTCAAGTCATCTTCCGCCAAGAAAATGGCGAGAAGACAGAACCTTTTGAAGAAGTCACTCTTGAATGTCCAGAAGGCATGAGCGGATCCGTCATCGAAAAGATGGGACGCCGCAAAGCCGACATGAAAGACATGCGTGTCGAAAATGGCACGGCGTATCTCCAGTTTGAAATCCCTACCCGCGGTCTCATCGGTTACCGCACCGAGTTCATGATGGACACGCGTGGTCAAGGTGTTTTAAACACGCTATTCCTCGGCTACCGCCCCTTCATCGGCTCAATAGATGGCAGCCCACACGGCTCCCTCATCGCCCACGAAACCGGCGAATCCAACACCTACGGCTTACTCGCCGCCCAAGAACGCGGACAACTCTTCTTAGGACCTGGTCTTAAAGTCTACGAAGGCATGGTCGTTGGTCAAAACGCAAAGCCGGAAGATTTAATCGTAAACGTCTGTAAAGAAAAGAAATTGAGCAACATGCGCTCCAAAGGAGACGGCGTCGCAGAAGGGTTAAATACCCCTCGCGACATGAGCCTGGAAGAAGCCCTTGAATATCTTGGCGACGACGAACTCCTCGAAGTCACTCCTGTCAATCTCCGTATTCGTAAACAATTCTTGAAGGAATTTGAACGCAAACGCACCAGCAGCTAAGCAATAAGCGCGAAAAACGACGATTAACCTCGTCGTTTTTTGAACTTTGATTTCTCTCATGCTATTGTCTGCCCCGCTATGCGACGCGAAGTTGTTCTCGACATCGAAACCAGGAATACTTTCCAAGATGTGGGGGCGTATAACCCCTCCTTGTTACAAGTATCCCTCGTCGGTGTCTATTTTTATGAGACCGATACCTTTGAATCTTTTTTAGAAGAAGACCTCCCAAAACTCTGGCCCAGACTCGAGCGTGCCGACCGAATCATCGGGTATAATTTGATTGGATTCGATTACCCCTGCTTGCAATCCTATTACACGGGAGACATCATGAAACTTCCAACCCTTGATCTGCTTGTCGAAATCGACAAACGCTTAGGCTTCCGCATCAAGCTCGATGACGTTGCCCAGGCCACCTTAGGAGTAGGGAAGAGTGGTCACGGCTTGATGGCCGTGGAATACTGGAAAAAAGGCGAGATCGAAAAATTGAAAGAATATTGTTTGCAGGACGTACGCGTCACGCGCGATGTCTACGAATACGCCCTAAAAGCTCAAGAAGTCCGCTATACCGATCGCACGGGGCAGGCACAAACCATTCCACTTCCTGTCGCACCCCCTCAGGTTGAAGAGCGTAAAGCCATCAACCTCTCCCTCGGATTTTAATGCGCGGAAGGAGGTGCCGGAAGAATTTCCCTGTAACAGCAAGGCCTCCAAAAACATATCCACATTTCTTCCCCCCACGGGCTGCCAAACACTATATCTTGTGGTATACTCAAGTTCGCACCACAATATATAGTAATATAGTATTTTGCCTGTGCGAGATTCCACGCCAAGACCCGTGCCATGTGGCATAGGTCAATCTCTCAGGCAGAATACGTGGTCTTCATCCGTTCATTCATCTATTTTGTCACCATCCCCGACAGACGTCATGTAGCGATATACGACGAATGTTTTTGACGCCCTCTCTCCTATGGACATGCTGCTCGAACTTCTCACGAATCCCAAACCCATTAGCAAGCGCGACGGAAAAACCCAACCATTCCAGTTCGAAAAACTCGAACGCTCCATCGCATCCGCCTTCCGCTCCCAAGGAAAAAACGAGGAATCTTTGATCCGTTCCATCGTAGAAGAGGCGTTACAAGAATTTGGGAAAGCCTACACCGCCTCCAGCCGTCCAAGCACTCAACATCTACGCGATGCGGTCATCTTAGTTTTAGATGCCCATCATCATTCAAGCGTGAAAGATGCCTACCAAGCGAACCAAAAGAACCCCCGCACGAGTGCGCCTCTTCAATCGACCCCTGATCCAGTCAAACCCCAAACCCCTGACCCCAAACCCCTGACCTCTTCACCATCTATGTCGACCCCCATGCCTACCGCCGGAGAAAACTACGTACCACGTCGTCGTCGCCTCAATGAGGAACGCAAAGCCGTGACACACAAATTTCAGGTCGGCGCGTACGAAGGCTATTTGATCGTGGGATTATATGATGATGGTCAGCCTGGGGAAATCTTTCTGCGCATGAACAAAGAGGGGAGTATGTTAAGCGGCATGATGGATTCTTTTGCAACGGCCATCTCCATTGGCTTGCAATACGGCGTGCCTTTAAAAGTCCTGGTCAAAAAATTCGCCGGAGTTCATTTTGAACCAAATGGCCCTACCCAAAACCCCAACATCCCTCACGCTCGCTCCATCATGGACTATGTTTTTCGTTGGTTAGCAGTTAAATTCTTGACCCCAGAAGAACGTCAAACGGTTCTCGGCCTTCATGATGACCAAGGCATGGAAACGCTTGATGTTTCCAATGTGGACGGTGCACGCCAATCACGTCTCATCGACGGGGGAACGGTTTAACATGGTATGTCGTCTGCCTTGTTCGGCTCGTGTCCTATTTTGACACACCGCAAATTCTACCGTCCCTTTGAGTATCCTCAGTATTTTGAATTCTTCCGCAAACAAAATCAGGCGCACTGGCTACCAACAGAAGTCCCCATGGAAAGTGATATCAACGATTATCGCTTTCGCCTCACCCCACAAGAAGGAAACTTAATGACGCAAATCTTGCGTTTCTTCACGCAAGGGGATATCGAAGTCAACAACAACTACAACACCCGACTCATCCCCATGTTTCCAAAACCGGAAATAAAAATGATGCTCTCGGCCTTTGCCGCCATGGAAAGCGTGCATGTCTGGGCATACTCCTATCTCAATGATTCATTAGGCCTGCCAGAAAAAGAATATTCCGCCTTCTTAGAATACGAAGCCATGCGGAATAAATACGACTATCTACAAAATTTTGAAGTAAAAACCGTCGAAGATCTCGCGGTCAACCTCGCGGTCTTCGGAGGATTCATGGAAGGCGTGAGTCTCTTCTCGTCATTCGCTATCCTTATGAACTTTCCTCGCTTAGGAAAGCTCAAAGGAGTGGGTCAAATCGTGACCTGGAGTATCCGCGATGAAACGCTGCATAGCCAAGGAGTGTGTCAACTCTTCCGCGACCTCATCAACGAAAATAAGCACATCTGGACCCAATCATTGCGTAGCACGCTCTATCAAGCCTGCGACGACATGGTGAAGCTAGAAGACGCCTTTATTGATACATGTTTTAGCATGGGAGCCGTCCAAGGCCTCACCCCAGAGGAGGTAAAAATGTACATCCGGTATATCGCCGACCGTAAGCTCAATGATCTCGGCCTCGACCGCCTCTATATGGTGAGCAAAAACCCTCTGCAATGGCTCGACATCATGATTAACGCCAAAGAACACACCAACTTCTTCGAAAACCGCGCCACCGAATACGCCAAGGGAGCCGTGGTAGAAGATTGGACATAATTCGCTCTTTACTCCTCTCACTACTCGATACTGGATACCCGATACCCGATACTCTCTATGTCTAAATCCTACGCCAGCGTCGTTGACGCCCTGTCAGACAACAACCTTGAAGTGGCTCGTGATCTTTTATTGGAAGAGATCATGGAAAAAACCAAGACCCGGGAGAGCTGGTCATGTCCTCATTACACGACCGATCGCGCCATCCAAGAAAGCATCCCGCTCAAACATGAGCGTAGCAAAGAAATTACCTACTTCGGATTAGAGAACATGCGTGATCGCTACTTTCTCCATGATGAAAAGGGGGAAATCTGCGAAAACCCACAGACCTTTTTTGCCCGGGTCGCCACCGGTATGGCGAAAGGCGATAAAGATCACGCCCATCGCTTATATGAATACATGAGCAAGGGCTGGTTTATCGCGGCTACCCCTGTCCTCATGAACATCGGGACAAGCAAAGGATTGCCCATTTCTTGCTTTTTAAACACCGTTCCAGACACCTTAGAGGGAATCTTCGATATTTATCGCGAAAATGCCTTCTTGGCCAAATATGGGGGCGGAATTGGCACAGATTGGTCACGCTTGCGCGGGCAAAATGCTCCTCTCAAATCCAGTGGCCTCAAATCTTCGGGCGTCATCCCATTTTTGAAGGTCATGGACTCGGAAACCCTCGCCATCTCCCGCAACAGCCACCGTCGCGGAGCGGCCGCCGCCTACTTACGCGTCGACCATCCAGATATTGAAGACTTTCTCGAAATCCGTCGTCCTACGGGCGGAGACATGGATCGTAAATGTTTGAACATTAATAACGGCGTCGTCATCACGGATGAGTTCATGCGCGCAGTGGAAGAGAATCGCAACTACCGCCTTGTCGATCCACACTACGGCACCGTCACCAAGGAATTAAGCGCGGTCGAAATCTGGCGTAAAATTCTCACCATCCGCGCCGAAACAGGGGAGCCATACCTTCTCTTCATCGATACGGTCAACAAAGCCATCCCACCTCATCACAAAGAAAAAGGGCTTGTCGTGCGCCAAAGCAATCTCTGTACGGAAATCGTGCTTCCCACAACGGATGACCGCACAGCGGTATGCTGCTTGGGTAACCTCAACATGGAAACGTTTGACGAGTGGAAAGATAACGTCGAACAAATCACGTACGACTGTGTCAAAGCCCTTGATAACAACCTTGATAGCTTCTGCGAAATGGCTGATCCCGTCGAATACAAAAAAGCTATTAATTCCGTCAAACACGAACGTTCCATCGGCTTGGGCGTCATGGGCTACCACGGCTACCTCATGTCTAAAATGATCCCCTTTGAAAGTCTGCAAACTCGCTTGATCAATAAACAGGTCTTCAGTCTCATCAACAAACATGCCAAAGCCGCGTCGGTAAAACTCGGCCAAGAACGCGGCCTTCCGCTGGATGGCGGCACACAACGCAATAGCTACATCATGTCCGTGCAACCTACGGCCAGCACCGCCTTCCTCTGTCGTCAAGCCACACCATGCGTCGAACCAATCTCTGGAAACGCCTATCTCCAAAAAACCTTATCTGGCAGCTTTCTTGTCAAAAATAAATACCTAGAACAGCTCTTAGAAAAGAAAGGGCAAAATACCACCGAAGTTTGGCAAGATATCATTAGCGCCAAGGGAAGTGTCCAGCATCTCGACATCCTCACTCCAGAAGAAAAGAAGGTCTTCCGTACGGCATACGAGATGAATATGCGCGAAATCGTGCAGCAAGCGGCTGATCGTCAACCCTTCATTTGCCAAGCGCAATCGGTGAACGTCTTCTTCCCAACGCCTATTAGTGGCAAATATCTACACGACGTCCACTTCTTGGCCTGGAAAGCAGGGATGAAGTCGCTCTACTATCTACGTTCTGCCGCTCCAATCGAGGCCGAAAAGATCAATACCAAAGTAGAAAAAAGAGATCTCGCCAATGAGGAATGCGCGGTGTGTCAATAAATACCAGTACAACCCAAGACACAAAAAAACCGGACGTATCCGGTTTTTTTGTGTCTTGGGTTGTTTAGATAACCTCCTCTTCTTCATCCAAACCAGACATACTGCTCATCTCCTCCTCCTTTAACTCTTTCTCTTGACGAGCAAGAACCTCTAACTCATCATCCGCTTCTTCATCCGCTTCAGTCTCATCATCGTCATCGGCTTTGGGATCGTCCAAAACAACCCCTTCTTCATCAGGAACCACGGCTTTGGCTGCTGCGATCTCCTCATCTTCCTCGTCCTCATCCTCATCACCGCCAGCAGACTGTAGGGCCAACGCAGCCATATTCTCGTTCTCTTCTTCAAAGGTATCGCCATCCCAATTGGCGGCAGGGCGGGAAAAATCAAGGTAAGTCATAAAAGAAACATGTGCGAATATTGTTGTGCGTGATAAGCTACGACATACGCAAAACTAATGCAAGACCTATGGACACCAGTCTCCTTCTTATCATCGTTATCCTCGGCTTTTTCTCTCTCGGCGCCTTCATGTATTGGCTAAAAAGATCGGCCCCCGCCCCAGAACCCTCGATCGACCCTCAATCCCTCCTCCTCTTACAGCAAGGGATGGGGGAGTTGCGAAAAGAGCTGCGAGAAACCCTCCAAGAGAGCGGCAAACAAGCGATCGACACAAGTCGCCACATCTCAAACACGGTCACCACAACCGTTCGCGATGTAACCGAACGCCTCGTTCGCTTAGAGGAAACAAACAAACAGATTCTTTCTTTTTCAGGGCAACTCGAAAACCTTCAACGCATTCTCACAAACCCCAAGCAACGCGGCATTTTAGGCGAATACTATCTTGAGACCCTCCTCAAAAACTGTCTCTCGCCCGACGGATTCCAGATGCAATACAAATTCAAAGACGGAGAAATCGTCGATGCAGCCGTCTTTATTAAAGATAAGGTCATCCCCATAGACTCGAAATTCTCACTAGAGAATTACAACCGCATCATTAGTGAGCAGAACGAGGCAGAGCGGGAAAAACTCGAGCGCGCGCTCATCAACGATTTAAAAATGCGCGTACAAGAAACCGCCAAATACGTCCGGCCAGAAGAGGGGACGATGGATTTCGCCTTCATGTTCATCCCCCACGAAGCCATCTACTACGATCTTTTAACAAATAAGATTGGCGCAACAGGGGACGACCCAGAAAGTATCATCCAGCGCGCAGCCGGAAAATACCACGTCATCATCGTCTCACCCACCTCCTTCCTTGCGTACCTACAGACCGTCCTGCAAGGCCTACGCGCGCTCAAAATTGAAGAACAGGCCAAAGAAATCCGCACGCGCGTCGGAGATCTCGGCCGACACTTAGCCGCCTACGAACAACACTTCGGGAATGTAGGTAAACACTTGACGACCACCGTCAATCAATACAACCTCGCCTCCAAAGAACTCGGGAAGATCGATAAAGACGTCGTCAAAATTTCTGGACAAAGCACCGGCTATCAAGTAAACCTGATTGATAAGCCACACGAAGGGGAGGGAGCATAACCTATGACGCGACTAAAACGTGTATTACCACTCTTCATAACGGGAGTCCTCTCTCTTGGGTTAACAAGTGCCTCAATCATCCAGCAAATTCAGCGACAGTATCAACCCGCCATCCGTTCGGTAAGCCAAGTCACCCCCGCCCCAACGGCTATGATCCTAGGAGCCAGTGTCAAACTTGATGGCACTCCTTCAGACGCACTGCGTGATCGTGTTATGGTCGGCATTCAACTCTACAAAGAAGGAAAAGCCTCAACTCTGCTCATGACAGGAGATGATGGGAAGTTTCACGCCAATGAAGTCGCAACCATGAAACGCTTGGCCATAGAAGCTGGCGTCCCAGAACAAGATATTATGGTCGATGGTCAGGGGTATCGCACCTATGAAAGCTGTAAACGTGCTGTGCAGACGTTTAATATCCGTAAAGCGATCGTGGTAACCCAACGCTTTCACCTCGCCCGAGCCCTCTACCTCTGTTCAAATTTAGGCATGGAGGCACAAGGAGTATCTGCCGACCTACAACCGTACGAACGCATCATTTTCTTCACCTTACGCGATTTTGCCGCCAGCTTAAAAGCCTGGTGGGATATCAATATTGACCCACCCTCTTCTCCCGTCGCCTATTAAGCGCTACTGTAAAAACATATGGGAACTATTCTTACCATCGCCTTCATCATCATCGTGATTATCATTCTCGCCTTCACCTACAGAATAACCGAGATGTAGAAGAAACAGTGAATAAAAAAGAACCCTCTAAAACGGGTTCTTTTTTATTCATCCTACTCAGAAGACCATGCCACCATGATCTCATAAGGGGGATGCCAGAGAAAAGCGCGCGAGGAACGTTGCGCGGTTCTACTGGCGGAGAGAGCGATCGCGGATCGCGTGTTGGCCAACATGGCTATCAGGATTCCTCATCCTGACAACCAATGTCGTTCGGGAGGATCTCCAGTCAAAGACCAAAGAGTTCCCATACTTTGGACGTACCATTTGCTTGATGGGAGGTACGAACCCCACGCCTCGCTAACTCGGGAGAGTTAGCTTCTTCGTCACCGCTCTGGTGCTACGCGCGTCGCGCAGCGGAGAAATGACAGGACCTAGTCATGGCCCCTTCCTTGAAGAACGACGCTTCGTTCAGCAAAGAAATATTAGAATACTCTTTTTATGCCATTTTGTCAAGGGAATCATGCTGCGAGATTTGCCAGGTGTTCTATTTTTGTTCTATACTAAAACCATCTCTTATTTTTGGTTTATTCCTTGCGTAAGTCTCTTTTTTAGATTCCTTCACTACATCCTATGTCGTCTCACGAGCGAGAACAGGTTTCTGTCTTAGCCATGTTTAGAAATGGACTGATTGAACCTTTGCGGTTTAAGAAAAAAGGCCGCGTTTATGACGTAACATCCGTGAATTTGCGCTACGAAGCCAAAGAGGGGAGAGAAGAGATCCTGTATTTTTCGGTATCGGACGGGAGTCAAACGCATAAACTCGTCTACGCATCAGCTCATCGTCGCTGGTACACAGAAGAAGAGGCGTGGTTATAAAAGCAGCTATGATTCTCCCGTCTTCACAGCGCTTCATCGTTCATTTGGACATGAATGCATATTTTGCCTCTGTGGAACAGCAAGCGCATCCCGAGTGGCGCGGACGACCTCTCTGCGTCTGCGCCTATCTTAAAGAGCATGGGTGCGTCATTGCCGCGTCACGAGAAGCAAAGGTATTTGGGATAGGTGTGGGCACACGCGTGCAAGAAGCGCGCCTCTTAGCCCCCAAAACCATTTTTGTAGAATGTGATCCTCTCAAGTATCGCTCGATCACAAAAAAACTCTTTCGCATTCTGCACGACTACACCGATCGCATCGAACACTACTCCATCGATGAAGCGTTTCTTGATCTAACGGGTTGGTATAAAGATGAAATAAGCCTAATCCAAGCCTTATGCGGGATCAAGCAACGTATTCGAGAAGAAGTGGGGGAATGGCTCACTGCTTCTATCGGCGTCGGCCCCAACAAGCTCCTTGCCAAACTCGCCTCCGATTATCAAAAGCCTGATGGACTTACGATTGTGGGACAGCAGACTCTCGAAGATTTTCTCGCAGAGCACGCCCTGCAAGACATCGTGGGAATTGGAAAACGCACAGAGCGAAAACTCCAAAGAATGGGGATCTTCACGCCACTCGAACTTAAAAACGCCTCTCCCGCCCTCTTACTCAGGGTTTGCGGGAAGGGTCTCTATTTTTGTCACGCTGCGCTCAATGGGCTTACTGTAGACACTGTTAACCCGTACCAACCCATTCCTCCAAAATCAATCGGGCATTCGTATTGCGTCCCAATCTCTCTCTCAAAAAAAGAAGACGTGCTCCCCATCTTCGTAAAACTGGTAGACAAAGCCTCACGGCGCCTTCGCGCCCTAAACCTCACGAGTCAAACGCTCTGGGTCGCGATAAATAGAAGAAATACCTTGCAGACACGTCCGCTAAGCGTCTTCGATCGATACGCGTACGGTCTAAGCCATCACGTAGACCTCAACGAACCAACACACGATCTCTTTTCTATTTCAAAAGCGGCTATCCACGCGCTCCAAACGCTCTGGGATGAATCTACATCTCTCTCCTTCATAGCTGTATCCCTCGGAGGACTACGCCCCATAAGCGCTCAGACCAATCTAGAGGGGATCGAAACTCAAGAACGTCGCTCAAGCAGACTCTCACAAGCCCTAGACACAATTCGCAACAAATACGGAGAACAAGCCCTCATATCCGCCCAACAGCTAAAGGCAGGGGATCACGCCCCTGATAGAATAGGATTCAGAAAGATAGATTAAATTGAGAGAAGGAAATCCATATCTCCATAAATTTTATAGCACACATGTTTATAAGAGATGAGAAAATAAAATCTGACACGTAAGAACAAAAACGATCCAGGTCGCGTATGAAAAAAATCTGTACACGGTAGGGAAGAGAGGAGTTAAAAGAAGGCGGGATTAAGACATGCCTATGCGTCGTACACTATATCTTATGCGACGCATAGAGGGTCTTTTTTAAGCTTTACCGAGAAAAAGCCCTCCCCTGCAGCGATTTTTCAAATTTTCTCAACTAGAGACCTGACTACCTGACGCCCATCTACTACTTAACGTAAATCCTCTGCGGAATCCTCGCGTCTACGTACTCTTTAATCTGCAGGTCTTTTGGCTTCTGTTGCTGGAAGGCTTTAAACGCTTCTATTTGTGTTTCTAAGGTATCCTGGGAGGTATCAAACCATGCCTCGTAGCCCTGAGCCGTTATAACGACCAGCCTTGTACTTGAAGGTGTCCCAGGAGGCTGAATTTCACGGTAGCTGATACCCTGCTTTTGAAATTGAAGCCCTATAGCAAGCCAACGAGCGATTTCAGGGTCTGGTATAGCCTGATTCGGCTGTAATGACTGCATAACCGCTGGATACGATAATACCGGCACATCTTGGACATTGCTAAGACGCTTAGCTGTTAAACGCGCTTCGACATCTTTTTGTTCCTGAGGGGTAAGTTCCGTGAGAACGCGACCCTTAAAATCCATCCACACATACTGGACGGGAGTATGCAGAATAAAGCGTCGAACACGCTCTTCAATTGAGAGTCGTAAAATATTTGTAGAGATTTTTGTGAGGGTCACGCGCTCAACGCCAAGTCTATCCGTAACCACAGGCTCTAAATGACCAAGATCCATAAGCAGACTATGACGAGCCGGTTCCCAAAACGAACGCGGACGTGCATCCATCGCTTCGTACACTTCCCTCTTGGCATGAATAGGGTCTATCCCCTTCACCCCTGTCACTTCAATGTCTTTGACTTGGAAGGCTTCGCTGATAAAAAAAACATACAACCACCCAATCACCGCCACAACAGCAAAAAAAGCAAAAAAAGCAAAACGCACGGATCCCCTCTCACGCGTAGCACGGCGGGTAAAACGGTTTTGCGGCTCGAGAACCATGGCTATCAGTATAACAAATCTTCACATGTTTACCCTAGCCCTATTTATCCGGTCCCGTGTAGGCTCTTTAGAGGCAAAAAAGTTCTTTAGAAACAAAGAGTCGCCAAGAGAAGTTTCTAGGCTTGACGCTCAGCGGTAGGTTCGTTACCCTGTCGCTAGCAAACAAGTAAAGAATCGGTCGGCCGGGATGGCGGAATTGGTAGACGCACAGGACTCAAAATCCTGCGATCGAAAGGTCATGAGAGTTCGATTCTCTCTCCCGGCACCATACAAAAATAACGCATAAATGCGTTATTTTTGTATCTCAGAACACGATTACATGTCCTCCTCTACCGAAGGCATCATCAGCTCAAACTGTTGTTTTGCCATTTGGAGTAACGATTCAAAGGTTGTGAAGGCACTTGGAGCCACTACATCACGATTTGGCATGGCCTTCAGGGAAGAAATAAGCGTAAAGCTGAAGTCGTTATATCCTGTTAATCTTTTTACTAGGCGGTTTCCAGAGGAGGTCTGAGAATAACTTGGCTCCGTCATTTTGCCGGCCGCCTCTACACGCTCGATCATACCAGTCTGCTCATTCAACACAGCGACCATGCGCACCTTCGCCACCTTGGCACGCACCTTGGTCATCATAGTGCGCAACTCTTTGGTCTGTGCAGCGTACTGCGTGTTGTAGGCTTTACGATTCGTGAGTTTTAGGGGGGCTAAATCTTTCTCGATTTGTTTACGCAACAAGGTTTCCAGCTCCGTCCAAACACGAGCATTGATTTGGAACTGGACACGGGAATACATCACTCCGCCACGATTCGTGCGTGATTCCAAGCGAACCGCACGCAGCACACCAGGCTTTTGCGCAACGGACATCAACTGACGGGTTACATCTTCCTGGGAGCTTACGGATAAGCTCACTTCATTAGAGGAAGGTAACATCTCCTGCAAGTTCTGTTGTAGACGATCTAAATCGAGTTGCAACCAGCGACCAACCACCATATCCAAATTCAATCCAGGAATCTCTAAACCTTGAATCATGCCACGCAGGTCATCAGAGAGAGATGCAATACGCACGTAGTATGTCTGACCGATCTTCTTAATCTCAAAACTGACTGGATCCTTCCATTTCATTGCTCCTCCAAGCGCGGCAAGTTCTGGAGCACCCATGACCTCTACCGACTCGACACGAAAACGCTGATCGCTATCCCCTACGGCTGTTGCACGCGGAAACACCTCGCTATTGACAATCATGTGAACCTTGACACCACCCCCCTGCTCTCCACGCACGACCGGACGATAGTTATAAGAAAAAGTAAGATCAAGGGTGTTTGCTTGAGGCGCCCGAGACGTTGCCGACAAAGTCACCGCACGATCAAGCAATTGTTGAGATGTCGCCGCCCAAGACAATTGCGGGACAAATACGGCGGCACAGGCCACCCCTGTCAGAAAACGTTTCATAAACATAGTGAACGGAGTATAACAGCTTGACGATCCAAGGAAAAGCAGATACTCTCATGACACATAGCGTACATATTCAAACACGCGTCGCGGGGTAGAGCAGCGGCAGCTCGCCAGGCCCATAACCTGGAGGTCGCCGGTTCAAATCCGGCCCCCGCAACCAAACAAAACACACCGAATAAACGGTGTGTTTTGCGTAACCATCACTTGCTTCAAAATAAGTCTTAAATAAAGCGCTCATTTGTGTACATAAAAAACCGCTTGTAAGCGGTTTTTTATGATGCCTTTACCGATCTCGTAGAGAGTGGCAAAGGTATTAATTCGCTGATGAGATCAGCGAGGAGAGTATGGACGTCGAAGCTGAGATCTATGCGTAAAACGTCATGTAGCACTTCGCTTCAGGGAACTGCTGCTGCAGTTCATCGATCTCCTGAGTAAGAACTTCTCGCTGGCTGGAATCGAGCAGAGGCTCCGTCAGTTTGAGAAGCTTGTAGTAGGTTCGGATCTGAGTTCCGTAATCACGCGCTTCGCGCTCAGACGTACAGTACATTCTTGGACCGAGATGATCGCCTTTGGCGAAGCACTCACCAATGGCGCCTCTGGCGCCGGGGGGGTAGCGATGGATTCGATCATCGCTTGACCCGTTAACCCCGTGTTTCGGGTCGTTATACAGCTGCTTGTATCTCTTGAGACTGTCCTCGAGCTGACTTAGAATGAGGCTCACCACACTAAACGCGTCGGTGTTCGATGAACGCTCCATCTTGTTGCCCTCTTCTTTGCTGTTTTGTTCGATACCCAGCTCTGCCGTGTGTAGTTCACGGACAGAACCTCAAGCGCCAAATCCTTGAGGTTCTGTCCATAACTTTATTTAAAATAACCAAAGAGCACGCTAAAATTCATTCGGTAGGCTAGCGTAAACAGCATAATTTGTCAACCATTCTGCAATATTATGTTTTGAAATCAAAATATTTAGCAGCTTCTCTAAAAACAAAATAGCCCCGCAGAGAGGATCTCTTTGGGGAGGCACGGAGAGAAACGGATGGCGTTGACGGAATTCGTCAACTACTGAAATTTCAAATATTTTATCTCCTACCAAACCTTCATGACGAAAAAAATAAGCACAACAACCTGCATGACAATCCCTAAGCCTAACGGGATATCCCCTTTTTTGCTGGTAATCAAATTATGAAAAAAGAAATGGAACTTGTTAAATGCGGCTAATGTTTGTACATGAAATATTTGATACAACGCAACCAATACATCCGGAAGGATAGATCCGAGAATCCCCATCGAAATCGCAAAACGATGCTCGATGAAATCTGTGTTAAACAACCCAATGACCAGTAGCATAGCTGCGAGTCCATCCAGGGTAACATAGGCAATGGCACGTTTTACTTTAGATCCAGACACATACCCCTTATAAAGAGTGGAGTCTCCGTGCGGAATAATATCAGCGACGAAATGTGAAACGAGCCCTAATCCAAAAGCGAGAAATGGGCTATTGGCAAACCGCTCACCAATCAACACGCCCATCAGAGCATGAGTTGTAATAAACATGTATGCACCAGGATACATGTTTCAAGAAACCTCGAAAAGGGAGCATCCCAAGCAATCAAAAAGACGCCACCTTTCGGTAACGTCTCTTTGTGGTAGCGGGGGGCGGGATCGAACCGCCGACCTCGGGCTTATGAGTCCCACGCTCTAACCAGCTGAGCTACCCCGCCAAATGTGGTGAGATATTAGCAACTCTTAGCCATTACGGCAAGCATCCCCTCTGCCACCTGTTTCCAAGAGAAAATCTTGGCTCTGGCACGTCCTGTATATTGAACTCGCCTCCACTCGTCATGATCCGTCAATAAACGCGTGATTGCGCCAATCCAGCCCTCACGGTCTGCAGGATCGAGCAAAATGCCTCCATCCCCCACCACTTCCGGATGCGCCCCCCTATCGCTCACAATCACCGGCGTCCCCTGCGCCATCGCCTCCAACGCCACCCTCCCAAACCCCTCATGCCAAGAGGGAACCAGCACAACTTTAGACTCGGCGATTAAACGATCTCGATCCACATCCGACACCTCCCGTAAACGCCGAATAGATTCCCCTATAACGATATCCACCTTCCCCCACCCATCTTTTCCTGCGATCACGAGGTTCACAGATCTCTGAAGACGTCGACACACCTCTGGCCAGCATGCAGCAATAAATGGAATATTCTTCCGCGGTTCCACAGTTCCCATGATTAATGCCTGATCGCATCGCTCATCAAGCGTTTTCATCACTTCATGAGTCTCCACACCCTCATGAGTAACACTAACTCGCGTATCAAGAGTTGGGAGTAATGCAAGCACGCTTTTTCTCGTATCTTCACTCACACAAAAAACATGACGGGCACGCTTCAAACTCGATAAAAAAACGTGCGTCGTAAAATAACGTTGAAGTCGGGATTGTGGGAACCATTCTGGATGAGAAAAAATATCTACATCATGCACCCACGCAAACGAGGGAACTGGGCACCCCAGAGACACAGACCCCGTCGGAGCAAAGATAGCCTCGCACCCATCTTCGCGAACCATCTTCCATAAAGATGAACGCGCAGAACCATATACCCATCCCCTCTCCAAGCGTTTCACCATCGCTGGAGCCAACATCTCTGCATCCCCCGTCACATACCCAACACATTCGAGACCGAATGACGCTGCCTCCTTGGCACACGCACAAAAAAGCTCACGAGCGGCGTGAGCAATACCCGCCCCCGGCGAACCATCCGCAGGCAAACAGCGCAAATCAAATGCAAGACGCTTCATGCTCATGGAAGACTCGCAATAGAAGGGGTGCGTGACTGCGCTGAGCCTACCTGTGGCCAACGAAATTGCTCAAACGTCCAAAAAGTGAGCGCTTTTACATCTTGAAAGCGAGAAAAATGGTTATCACTTCCAAGCACGACTGCAATCACTTCATGTCCTTGCTTATCTTGAGTTGCTTGTGCCAGACAATACCCCGCTTCCGGCAAAGACCCCGTCTTTGCCGCCACGATTTTATATGGATTCTTATTTAAAAAGGAACTTAACAATAAATTCGTGCTATCGATCAGGTAAGGCTTTCCCGTCGCGCCTCCGATCAATTCGATTTTAGAAACCTTGGTAATGTCACGAATCTGAGGGTATTGAAGGGCGGCTCGCAAGGCGATGGCCACATCATGAGCGGAGGCCTGGTTATTACTATTTAACCCCGTTGGCTCAAATAAACGCGTATGACGCATCCCTAGACGCTGCGCCTTTACATTCATCGCCAACACAAAGGCCTCCATTCCTCCTCCTGCGCGGGCAAGCGAGTTGCCCGCAATGTTTACAGATCCAATTAATAGGGATTTTAACAACTCTTCCCGAGTAAATTGTTCGCCAGTAGGAAAAACCGGCTTGCCTTCACGGGGATCATCTTCACGCAGGATCGTAATCACCTCGCTCATATCAGACTTCTGATCAAGCAAGGTCATCGCCGTGATGAGCTTGGTAAGACTCGCAATCGGATAAATTGCCTCCGCATTTTTTTCGTAGAGGATCTCACCACTTGCTACATCCATCACCACCGCTGCTCGGGCCGTGGTCTCGACGCCGAAAGAATTTGAATCTTTTTTCACGGGCGGCTGGGGGCCGGGAATATAGCGCGCCACCGGCAACGACTGGGTCACCATCGGCTGCGCCACTGGCATACGCGCTTCACGGAACGTGAGCAGACTCGCCAGCGCCACAAAAGATTCAGCAAACATGGAGACGATAATAGCAGATTGGTCAGGCTTTAGGAATTTCGCGGCTATCCCCTAGTTGATCCAACACCTGCTCCACCGTCGGATGTGTATGCAAGGAGGCAAAGTCGGGCAGCTCTTCGATCCCTGTAAGACCCAAATGCTTCACAAATTCCATCGTCACTTGATAAACAGGCTGACCAAGTCTGGATTCCTCTCGCGCCTCCACAACTCCACGCAACATCAAATTACGCAAAATCACCGCGGATTGCACACCACGAATCTGTTCAAGTTCTGGGCGCGTGAGCGGACCTCGATACGCCAAGATAGACAGTGTCTCTAGGGAGGCTTTAGAAAATTCCGCATGTGCTTCCACCTTGGCCACTCTTCGCACCCATTCTGCTGCCTCTGGATGCGTCACAAGCTCAACCTCATTTCCGTGACGGGTTACCTGGAGTCCACTTCCGACCGCCAAACGATTCTCCAATCCCAACAACGCCGCTTCAATAGCAGCAGGCGACTGTTCCACGACTTCTGCTAATCGACGAATCGACATCGATCCACCAACGGCAAAGAGAATCGCTTCTAACTGAGCATCAAGGGTCATACGGGAGAGATATGAATATCTTCAAAGAGTTCTTCTTGTTTCACAGAAATGGTGCGCTGCTTTGCCAGTTCTAACATTGCTAAAAATGTCACGATCAATTCTGCCCGCGAGGTCGCCTCCTGTGCCATCGCCCGAAACGAGGTTTTGACCGCCACACGCACACGCTCAACGAGTTGCGACATTTTTTCTTCCAGAGTCATGACTCGCTCAATCGCGGCCTGCGGAAGACGGAGAATCGGTTCAAGACGCCGCACCACCTGCACAAACAATCCCTTGAGATCCTGCTTTGTCATCTGAGGCGCCACGAAGCGAACGTCCTCCATCGATACCATCCGTCGTGGATGACTAAACGATCGCACGCCTTGCGCCGACAAAATCTGTAGATGCTTCGCCGCCGCCACAAACGCCTGATAGGTGCGTAATTGCGAGGCTAAATCTGGCCCTTCCAATTCCTCATCAGGCTCCAAACTCGGCATTAAGGCTTTTGATTTTAGATACACGAGCTTAGCCGCAACCAATAAAAAATCCGCTAATTCTTCCGGCGGCATCTGGCCACGACGCTCTTCCATATAACGCAAAAACGGCTCCGTCACTTGCACGAGCGAAATATCCGTAATCTCCATCTTCTCTCCCTCAACCAGCTGAAGCAACAGGTCGAGCGGCCCTTCAAAATTTTGTACCTGGATGGTGTAGGCCATGCCAATTATCCATCGATCTTGATATGCGCCTCTTTCAAACGTTTTGGCTCAAGCGGCGATGGAGCCCCCATCATCAAATCACGTGCGGCGCCATCTTTTGGAAAAGCGATGACTTCACGAATGGTGGGCTCCCCTGCCATCAGCATCACGATACGATCAATACCCGGCGCAAATCCCCCATGTGGTGGCGCTCCAAAGGTAAACGCCTCTAACATATGACCAAAACGCGCCTGTTGTTCTTCTTTAGAAATTCCAAGCAACTCGAAGATCCGTTCTTGCACAACGCGCTCGTGGATACGAATACTACCCGAACTCAACTCGTATCCATTCAACACCAAATCATACGCATTCGCACGAATTGACATTAAATCCTCTCCCTTCATGAATTTCTCACGATCCTCATCTTTAATGGAACAAAATGGATGGTGCTTGGCCGCAATCCCCCCTTCCTCATCCACTTCAAACATCGGAAAGTCCAAGACCCACGCAAACGCCAGCTCGTTTGGATCTTGTTTGTTTATACGCATGTCCGGCTTGTCGTTCCCAAATCTCTCCATGCTCTCCGCATAGGTCAAACGAGGGAACGGACGAGAAGAAATATGCTTTTCAGGAAACAATGTTTCGACAAGGGCAATAAACATCGCTTCCGTGTATTGCAAGATATCTTCTTGCGTCACAAACGACATCTCAAAATCTAATTGCGTAAATTCTGGTTGGCGATCACCGCGCAAGTCCTCATCCCGAAAACAACGAGCGATCTGAAAATATCGCTCTAGCCCAGCCACCATACACAACTGCTTAAACTGTTGTGGAGATTGAGGCAGAACATAAAATTGCCCGCCATGGACACGCGACGGAACCACGTATTCACGCGACCCCTCAGGCGTGCCTTTCATTAAAATAGGGGTTTCAATTTCTACGAACTCATGTGCATGCATGTAGTCGCGAAAAAATGAGATGATCTGGTCACGCATGCGTAGATTACGCTGCATACGAGCTGAACGCAGATCCAAATACCGATACGTCAAACGAAGATCTTCACTCACCTTACTGGTATCCTCAATCTCAAATGGCAAGGTCTTGGAAGGATTAAGCACAACCACTTGTTTCGCGACCACTTCGACGGTTCCGGTTGGCATGTTGGGATTAATCTGCTTCTCGCCACGCGTTTGCACTACCCCATGGATCTCTATGCAGAACTCGCTGCGTAGTTCTTTCATCACTTCTTTAGAGGCTTCATCTAATTCCGCGGGATGCAAAATCACCTGCACTACCCCCGAGCGGTCGCGCACATCAATAAAGGCCAACTTCCCCATGTCACGACGAGTATTCACCCAACCTTTGATAAGGACAGGTTGACCAATCTGTTTTACCGTCTCTAGAGCCGTGATACGTGACATAGAATAGGTGTTGTTAGGCATTCACTACTTCGTCATCCCGAACGAAGTCATACGAAGAGAGGGATCTCGCCGCGAAACGGGTAGGCTCAGAACTTATCCGATCGCTACCTGCTCCGGTCGAGATTCCTCGTTCGTCGTCGAACTTCTCCTTCGGAATGACGAGAATTAAATCACACGTTTTATTCAAAGATTTTTACACAAATACGCTACTTCATCAACAACCACAGAACGGATGGATCACAATCTACTCGCTCTTGCCGTTCGCAAGAGGCCACCCGAGCCCGTTCAGAACGGACATAATTGGCTAAAAATAAGGGGAAAAGTAGACCAACGAGTAGCCCAATCGCTCCCAACCACAGGAAAACACGAATCGGCCGTGGGGAGGAAATAGTGGCGGAGTCAGACATACAGAGAAAGACCTTCAAAATATTAAGGAATGAATCCAATCAACCTGAGCCCATCCAACGCGTTCGGCCCACACTCGGTTATTTGCGGAGAAGACGCGAGGCACAGCGTATTATTTTGAACAAAAATGAATTGGTGCTTCGACAGCCATCCTAACGGCCTTCCTGGAACAGGTGCAGACAACCCATCCTCTTGTACCCACCGCATATCTGGAATATCACTCACGAACATCACATCGGAGTCATTCGCGAAGACACTCGTAATGATCGTAGTCGTTCTGGAATCAATGACTCGTGTTGAGGTAGCCCCATCCATCGCCACCGACCACACAGATGATGGACCCTCGGGAGATACCTCTATCCCCTCCTGTAGAGGAAGATCCACGAGCCACACCTTTCCGGCCTGCACCGACAAAGGGGTCGTTGTTTCTGATAAAGAAACTAGCTCGCGAACCATCCCTGTCCGCGCCACCGACAAGACGACCCGTCGGTCAGAGGAAATAGCCGCCAGTGCAACATGAGTCTCATCGAACATTCCTAGAACTGCTGGATCTTGGTAGGCACGTCCACGAGCATCACGAAGCGCTACCATCCATTCAGATGTTCCTACGGTCCACACACCCCCTTCTGTGCGCTGAGAAAGAGATGGTAGGGGCGATTTCGACACGCGCCACCCCCTTTCAGAGGAGGTAGGGGTTAATGTCTGCGCTTCCACATGATAGATAAACTTCTCGTCACGGTCAGATGCGGGGCGAGATCTTCCCAAAAGAATGTGCGTCGAGGAAACAGACGGAGACGAAGCAGGAATCACCGCAGAAGAGTTGGCATTCTTAAGCGAAGACTCCATCCGACTCATGACGAACCAGCCAATCAATCCCATCAAAATCGGAAAAAGAAACACGGTCGTCTGAAGGCGTTTTGGCGGTTCACGAGAAGATCGCGACATAGACACAAGTATAGCAGATCTTCCCGTTCTTTTGTTGATAGCTTATGGCTCTAAGCGATTCATCAAGCGAGGAAACGGGATCGTTTCACGCACATGATGGATGCCACACACCCACGTCACAATCCGCTCAAGCCCAAACCCAAAACCCGCGTGTGGAACCGAGCCATATTTACGCAAATCGAGATACCACTGGAAGGCTTGCTCCGGAAGGTTATGTTCACGAATACGCTTTAACAATTCATCGTAATGATCTTCACGTTGCGATCCTCCACTAATCTCTCCGTAGCCTTCTGGCGCCAATAAATCCGAACAGAGAACACGGCTCGGATCTTCCGGATCACGCTTCATATAGAACGCTTTGACGACGGCTGGATAGCGCTCCACAAAAATGGGACGATCGTATTGTTTGGTCAACATTGTTTCATCATCCGCTCCAAGGTCATCCATATCCCCAATGTCAGACCCAAGCTCACGCAACTGCTTAACCGCATCGGCATGACGTAAGCGAGGAAACGGTCCTTTTACTTGCTTAAGGGGCTCCTGGTCACGTTCCAAGATCTTAAGCTCTGTCTGACAATGGGCGAGCACACGCTCGACAATAAAGCAGATAAGGCGCTCCTGGATGGCCATGTTATCTTCATGTGTAGCATAAGCCGTCTCCGCATCCATCATCCAAAACTCCGTAAGATGACGTCGTGTCTTAGACTTTTCTGCACGAAACACCGGGCCAAAATCAAACACTTTTCCAAAAGATGCAATCGCCGCTTCGAGATACAACTGTCCCGACTGCGAAAGATAGGCTTTGCGATCTTCAAAATAATCAATCTCGAATAATTCCGTTGTCCCTTCACACGCATTCGGCGTCAAAATCGGAGAATCAAACTTCATGTAGCCATTGTCACGCATCCAGTCATAAGTGGCATACATGACTTCATGACGCACACGTTGGATCGCCCACTGCGTGGGTGTGCGTAACCACAAATGACGTTGGTCCAACAAAAAGTCTGGACCATGCTCTTTCTTTCCAATCGGATACTCTTCCGCTTGTTGCACAAGCTCAACCTTGGCCGCCTGCAACTCAAACACGCCTTCTTGTTTTGGATGCTTTGTGACCGTCCCCTCAACGATACAGGCGGACTCAATCGTTGTTTGTGTGGCTGCATTCCATGTTGCTTCGTCTACGCCTGCCTTCGCAACCACCGCCTGAGTAAAGCCAGAACCATCGCGCACCTGCAGAAACACGATCGATCCACTCGAGCGAACGTTATACGCCCAGCCCTTAATGGTAACCGTCTGTCCTACCAAGGAAGAAAACTCTTTAATAGAAGCCATATAGTAAACAAAAATAGAGGGTTTCCACCAAACCGTCAAACCATGGGTCATTATCTAGAAATTAGTACGACCCGGTCTCTCCTAGAGCCGGGTCGTGAGTTAGTGGTCTCCTTTCTCCTCACAAGAGGGGCAGAGGTGGGTTACCACCTCAAGAAATAATCAAGGAAAGACGATGCTCACCTCATCGATACTGGCGCGGCTGCCAGCGCCACCACTGGCCTGCGAGCCGCGCGAGCCGCTGCCGTCGCCCTCGATCACATCTCACGACACCTCCCTGCGGACGACGAAACCAGAACGTCTGATGCTTCATACACGACTCCACGCGTACGCCTAGACCCAATTGTCAGGCGACGGAGGTAGTGTGACGAGTACGCAGTCCATGGTCAATGCGCAACATGCAACATCACCCCAACACTGGTAAATCCATGCGGAGCGGTACGAACGGGCGTTTGACGCAACGAAGCCATGACCATGGCTTGAACCGTTTCTAAAAGTTCATGAGGCGCCGTAACCTTTAAGCAGTCCTGTAATGGCTGAGAACTAACAAACGAAAACAATGGAATAGCTCGCGCGGGCAAGCGCTCTGCTTCCTCAGCACGAAATTGGTCGTAGCGACAATGCGCGCAAGCGACAACACCGAGCTTAGATAATAAAAACGCGTCCTCCTTCAAGGGCTTACGGCATGCATGGCAATGACGCACATCCGGCACATACCCCAACATACGCAAGACTTTAAGAGCAAAGGCGGCAAATAAAAATTGACCGCGCATCGGCGTCACCTCATTATCCGTATCAAAAAAAACATCCAGCGACTCCTGCAATAGCTCGTAAATATACGGATCGGGCGAACCGGGTTGCGTCAGTTTATCAATAAAATCTGCAGCTGCCCCAGCCAAAACCGTAGCCGACAGCGAGTGCTTCACATGATGACGAACGGTCACCAACCGTGCGACCGCTAGCTTATCAAACGAAGCCCCTTTTGCGACCATGACCTCAACTTCTGATAAGGGCTGTAAATGCCCTAGATGTTTAGCCTTTAATATCCGAGATCCGCGTGCCACCGCCGTAAACTTCCCCAACGTCCTCCCATAGCATACCAACCATACGTCCTGCTCCCGAAACGGCTCAGCACGCAGAATAATCGCACGGTCACGAAGGTAAGACATCAGAAAATAAGGGTGCTTCAATCCAAAGGCTATCGCTCTGTCCGTATGACTTCGTTCGGGATGACGGAGAGCAGGGGGCTAACTTCTGTCCAAATATCCTTGCAAAATATTCGCTGCTGCCAAATCATCGCGCTTGCCGCGTAGACCTGCTTCAATTCCCTGTTTGGCCGCCAGCGAAGAAGACCACGTTTCGTTCTCTTCTACCACATCAATATCTTTTGCGCGCAAGGCAGCAACAAACTCACGAATTCTCAACGTCTGCGCCGTATCACGCTCTTGATCCGCTAAAGGATGAGGAAGACCAACCACCACTCGGCCAACTCCTTCATGACGGATAAGCTCCAACAACTCTTTAATGAGCGTCCCATCATCTTCACGACGAAGAACAGACCAAGGGCCTGCTAATCGCGTCTCTGTATCCCCCATCGCGAGACCTACGCGTGCACCCCCATAATCAACCCCGAGTACACGCATAGAGATTATTTTGTCGTTTTTAAGGCTACGGTCTTTGTCTTCTTCATCGCCTCTAAAAACCGCGCACGCAAACGCGTCACACTTTTGTTATACGATTTATTCGCGGCCTGAGTTCCAAACGCGCCAAATCCACAGTACGGTTCTTCCATGGCACCCCAAGCAATATCTAATCCTTCAAGATACGTTTTAAACGCTTGCTCTCCGGGAGAGAGTGTCTCGGTGCCAGACACACTTTCAAAAGTAAATCCGTAAGGCTTTCCATCCTCTAACGCCTTCGCGAGATTCTTGCCGTGAAGCGTCTTCATCGCGGGTGTGTTGCAACGAGATGCCGCGTCGTCAATCTCGACTTTCTCGTCTTTATATTTACGATTCGGGTTGTATAAGTCGTAGGCAATCGTTTTTTTTGCTGGAGCCTTCTTGACCGTTGCCGCGTCTCCCGCACGTGGAGCCATGATGCCAGTACAGACAAAGATGATGGCTAAAAAAACGCTTAAATAAGAGGTATATTTACGCATAGGGGATGTAGGAACCAGTATATACCAAATCCGGGATTTTGTAACGGTCAGACCGCCCTCTATACTCTTGACATGTTGACCCCCTCGTTTCGCTACGAAAAAGCTCTCTGGACTCAAGGATACCACTTGATCGCGGGGGTAGATGAAGTTGGATGTGGAGCCTGGGCAGGTTCCGTGTATGCCGCGGCCGTCATCCTCGCTCCCGGTAAGCAACTACGTGGCGTAAACGACTCAAAACGACTCTCCGCAAACCAACGAGAAGAATTATCCCGTCTCATCAAAGAAAAGAGCTTGGCTTGGGCGATTGGGATCGCCACCCTCGAAGAAATAAACGCCCTCAACATCCGCCATGCCTCGACCCTTGCGAGCCAACGCGCCCTACAGTCCCTCACCTTTCAACCAGACTGGATCTTAAGTGATGCCTTCCCCATTCCCGGCTCCGTCCCCTGCACCCCCATCATCCGAGGAGATAGCATCAGCAAATCTATCGCGGCAGCGTCCATCATCGCCAAAGTTGCCCGTGATGAATATATGAAAGAACTGGACGAGCAGTACCCTGGGTACCACTTCTCTAAACATAAAGGGTATGGGACAAATGTACACCAAAACGCTTTAGCCCTTCTTGGCCCTTCAGCAATCCATCGAGTGACGTACGCACCCATCAAAGCGCTCCTGAACAAATACCGTGATTAGAGAACCCGCGCGAACAGATCGTGTGTAAACGAAAACTTCTCGTGCGTCGCAAAACGTTAAAGATCTAGTCAAATGATTAGGTTAGAGAACTTGTCGATTTTTTGCGTACAGGTTACAAATACTTCGCACCATCATGGGTGTATGTCTGTTTCGGAAGGACAAAGCGATGAACAACACGGATCCCTCTCTCCCCGGCACCCAGCGTCACGATCGCCTGATCTTCGCCCTCGACGTGCCCGGGAAGACGGAGGCCCTCCCGCTCATCGCCGCCCTGGCAACGGAGGTCGGCTACTTCAAGGTCGGACTCGAAATGATGTGTGGCCCTGATGGGGTAGAGGTCGCAAAAAACATCATCGAAGCAGGCGGAAAGGTGTTCCTGGACATGAAGCTCCACGACATCCCCGCCACTGTGGAAGGAGCAGCTCGGAACGCAGGAAGGCTCGGGGCCAGTTTCCTGACCGTCCACGCGCTCGGAGGAGCAGTGATGATGCGGGCAGCCGTGAAGGGCGCAGCCGCAACCAACCCGGACCTTCGGATCCTCGCTATCACCATCCTCACGTCGCACACTCCGCAGGATCTCGTCGCAATCGGCTTGATCACGCCGGCAGAGGGCGAGAAAGCCATCGCAAACGAAGCCTACCGAAAGGAGCTCTTTCAAAGAATCGCCGTGTCTCTCGCCGTCGTCGCAGAAAGCGCGGGATGTCACGGGGTTGTGTGTTCACCCGAGGAAACACTTTCCATGCGCGCAGTGCTCAAGCAGGACACGATCATCGTGAACCCTGGCATCAGAAAGTCCGATGGTGCAAAGAACGACCAAGCACGCACAGGTACTGCGGCAGGAGCTATCCAGAATGGGGCAACCTGCGTGGTAGTCGGAAGACCGATCCGGGACGCAGCCGATCCCTTCATGGCAGCTCGTGCCTTCAATGAAGAGATCACGGCAGCACTCAAACAGTAGGCACCGCATTTATTATCCCCCACACTCGGCGTACCTCGCTTACGCCTCCACTTCCTTTCTCCTAACTCCGTTAAAAGAAAAGAAGTGGATCAAAAAGAATACAAATACACCAGGCCTTTCGCCTGGTGCATTTGACTGCCTTGCATTCGGGGTCTGCGTTCCCGTACCTAAAGTATATCACAGCTTATTTCTCCTGCCAAAACCAGGTCAAGGCTCAGATGTGCATATCCCTTATGTGATTGTGGGCGCATGCTTGTCTATGTCATCTGTGTTCATACCAAACCGTTCGAGACACAAATTCCGTAGATAGATCCCGCCCACGCGGCGCAAGACCGCTGTGCTAATTCCTTGTTGGAAGGCAAAGGTTTTTAGCGCATCATCAACGGTAGGCTCAAAGACCGCTTGGTCAAGCAAAGCAAATGCATGTTGCTGAACTTCGTAGGGGTTCGTTTCTTTTTTGTTTTCACACGCTCCCAAAAAACGTTCCTGGTGCGTGTCGATATATTCCTTTAAACCACTCTCTACCAACCAATGCTCCCCGGCCGTCGTAAGATTGAGGGGGGAATGCGCAATAAAACCGGGTGTTTTAGAGGCGTTATTCTCGGCATTCACCTTCAAGTCATTCAAGGTTGTTTTAATCCAGTCGACAGAAGTTTCGAGAGCTGTAAAGCGCGCACTCCCCTTCCAGGCAATTCCAATCAAAGCAGCGGACAAGGAGACAAAGATCCCCAGCGCCCATTCCCATGAGACATGTATAAGGAGACCATCCATGCCTTCAACATAGCAAAAAGCTCTCCTCGCAGCAACCGTGTACGATTAACCGATTCTATCAAATCCGCAGTACGATTTTAGAACCTCCGGAATCAAGATTGATCCGTCTTCCTGTTGGTAATTTTCCAAAATCGACAGAAGGGCGCGAGGTGTTGCTACCACCGTTCCATTCAATGTATGGACATATTCTCGCTCACCTTCTTTTCCACCATACTTAATTTGCAAGCCGCGTGCTTGGTAATCGATACAGTTGGAGGTACTCGTCACTTCTCCCCATCCCCCACGGCCTTCATTCTTGCCCCACATCCAGGCTTCAATATCGTACCGGCGGTAATCAGATCCCCCCAAATCTCCCGTACAACAATCAACGACACGATATGGAATACCTAAACTCTGCCAGAACATCTCTTCCAGACGCAAAAACTCGAGATGAATCGCTTCTGACTGCTCAGGTTTACAAAATGCAAACATTTCTACCTTAGAAAATTGGTGCACACGGTAGAGACCATAGGATTCACGACCATATGCGCCTGCCTCCGTACGAAAACAGTGCGAAAAGGCGACATACTTTTTGGGAATTTCGGCTTCAGCAATAACCTCATCCATATGGTATCCCAAAACGGTGATTTCCGAGGTACCTACCAGCGCCAAATCCTGCTCTTCGACATAATATACCTGCTTCTCTGGGCCACGAGGCAAGAACCCTTTCCCAATCAAAACCGCTTCTTTGGCCACATCTGGCGTCGTCAACACCTCGTATCCCTCTTTTGAAATCAGGTCGAGGCCATATTTAATCAAGGCCTGTTCCAACAAAGCCAACTTCCCTTTTAGAAAATAAAATTTGGCCCCTGAAACTTTTGCGCCACGCGTAAAATCCATGAGATCATGCATCTCTGCCAATTCCACATGTGAGCGCGGACGAAACGAAAAGTGTTTAATTTCCCCCACCTGCTTGATTTCTTTATTGTCTTCATCAGAGGCTCCAATCGGCGTGTCTGGATGCGTCAAATTAGGAAGGCGAGCGAGTAACCCCTTCCATTCCTCCTCAACGGTCTCTAATTCTGCCTCTTGCGTCCCGATCTGTTCTTTGATGGCTTTGCCCCGCTCAATCAGTCCAGGCCGTGTTTCTGCCGTCGCCGTTTTCATGGCTTCTGCCACCTCATTGCGTTCACGCCGCATCTCTTCGAGGGTACGAAGCAATACCAGACGCCGCTCATCCAGCACAAACAACGCATCCACATCAACCGAGGCATTACGAAGTTTTACATTTTTACGCAAAGCATCGGGTTGCTCACGCAGGCATTTGATGTCGATCATATATTTAATAAAGATGATTTATAGATCTCGGGCTTGTAGGAATGAGCTCTCTTCACCAGGCTGGATATGCCACGTACTCGCAAGGCTTCTTCTAGAGAATCGGTAAAAGCCTGTTGATCATAGCCGAGCAAAATAATGTCAGGCCGAATCTCTTCAATAATTCGATATTTATCTCCGGGAAGGCCAAGCCGCGCTTCAGAGACGAGAGGATGATGAGCGACCGCTTCCAAGCGAACCTGCTCAGACTGCAAGGGCACGTGACCCTTTACGTCTTGAACCGTCTCGTCACGTGCCACGACCACGATCACGTGATCTCCTAACTCTTTTGCCTGACGAAAATAGTCCTCATGCCCTGGATGAAGTCGGTCAAAGGTCCCAAAACATAGAACGGTCATAAGATATAACACGTAACATGTAACACGCAACACATGAGAAGATGAATGAAGTCAAGGTACATCCAATGTTACGTGTTGCGTGTTACATGTTTCATATTTTAGGTCTCAGCGTGGGAAACGCGATCACTTCTTTCAAGTTTGGTGCATTGGTCAAGAAAGCGATGAGACGATCAATCCCGATGCCAACTCCGGAAGTAGGCGGCATCCCTTGCTCTAAGGCTGACAGAAAATCTTCGTCTAAATGTTGGGCTTCATCACTCCCCTTTTCTCGCAGAGCCTCTTGAGCTTCAAACCGACGACGCTGATCAAGCGGATTCGTCAATTCGTGATAATAAGCGTTAATGATCTCTGCCCCCTCAACAACTAACTGGACGGAAGCGCTCTTGGTTGCATCGTAGTCACAACTTCCCGCAAGCGGCTTTAGCTCGACGGGGTAATCGAGTACCCAGGTTGGCTGACGAAACGCTGCACGCGCCGTCTTCTTATACAACTCATCGTAGTGCTCACCAATACCTACAGCATTTTTAAAATCGACCTTCACCTTCTTTTCTTTCACCGCTTGTTTCAAAGAGGCTTCATCGCGGTATAAGTCGATATCAATACCACAAGCATCGATAATAGATTGTCGGAATGTGACACGTGGCCACTCTACCGAAAAATCAATCTCGTGATCCTCATAGGGAACGCGCAGCGCACCGACCGCGCCTTGGATCATATGGCGCATGACTTCCTCAAGAAAATTCACAAAAACCTCTTTACTAGGACAAAATGCCCAGTATAGCTCCATCATGGTGAATTCCGGATTGTGCGCATAGTCAATCCCCTCATTGCGAAAAGAACGACCAATTTCGTAGATCTTCTCAAACCCTCCTACCACCAAGCGCTTCAAAAACAATTCGGGCGCAATCCGCAAATACAAATCTACATCTAGTGAGTTATGGTGGGTGATAAAGGGACGCGCGTTTGCTCCACCAGGGATTGCTTGCAGAATGGGCGTCTCAACCTCCATAAACCCACGCTCATCCAAATAGCGGCGAAGCGCGGACACCATGCGAGAACGCGCCACTAAGCGCTTGCGTGTTTCAGGGTTGATGATCAAATCAACCTCACGGTGACGGTAGCGGGCTTCCACATCCTGTAATCCATGCCATTTCTCTGGCAAAGGACGCAATGCCTTAGACAGCACGCGCCATGACTGGACAGACAAAGATTTTTCTCCTCGCTTCGTCACAAACAAGACCCCTGTCGCTTCGACAATATCCGAGGGATCAATCAAATCGCGAAAACGCGCAAATACCTCCTCTCCAATATCATCTTGTTTGAACGTAAATTGGATTTTTCCTGATGCATCCGCCACATCCGCAAACATCATCCCCCCATGGACACGGATCGTGAGAACACGCCCCGACAAGATCACAACCTTGGATTCGGCCACCAATTCTTCAAACTGAAGAAGTACATCTGCAACCGCATGCGTGCGCTGAACCGTGACAGTATACGGATCAAACCCAAGCGCTTGGAGCTTTGCGAGCTTCTCTTGGCGTACTTGAAATTCATCAAGCAACATAAGGAGATTTCTTATGAAACCTTTTTAATGAGATAGGGAACTGTTCCCGCAGGAGTCGTGACCAATACTTTATCACCTTTCCCATACCCGATAAGGGCACTTCCAATCGGAGACTCATTCGAAACTTTTCCATTAACTGGATCCGCCTCGTTGGAACCAACAATCTGATATGTTTTTTCTTTGCCATTTACTTCGACCATAACGGTAGATCCAACACGTGCGACGCCATCCGATGTCGCTTTGTCATCAATCACACGGGCATTCTTGATCAATTCTTCGACTTCAAAAATATGCGTTTCAAGCAAAATCATGGCATCTTTTGCTTCGTGGTATTCCGCATTCTCCGATAAATCACCTAGGGCTTTGGCAACCTCAATACGATCCGCAACTTCACGGCGTTTTACCGTCTTGAGGTCGTGGAGTTCAGCAACCAATGCGTCTAAACGATCTTGGGACAAATATTGGACGGGGGACATAAACAAAAAACAAAAGATACCTGGATCTTAAGATAAGAAGAGAAAAATGGATAAAAGACGGCGAAAAGAACAAGCTGGGATGTCCCACAAACGAAAAAACGTGCTTAGACGTTTTCGATCGAAGAAGCGGATCGCTCCGCCCTGATACAAAAACAATACACAACCCTAATAAACCCGTCAACAAACGGGTAAAAAAGGTCAAAAGCTGCCTCCTCGTTCATTCTTTAATTTCCACCACGCCTGTAAAACATCTTTCGCGACCGGAACCGCAAAACTGGAACCCTCTCCCCCTTCTTCCACCAAAACCGCCACAACAATTTCGGGAGATTCAAACGGAGCAAAGCCCGTAAACCAGGCATGGGTTTTTTTATTAGAACTCCACTGTGCCGTACCCGTTTTCCCGGCCGCCGCAAATGGTAAGACGCTCAAAGCGCGCGCGGAACCATACGTAACCGCATCGCGCATTCCTAGCCGAACCGTCTCTAAGACCTCTCTATCTGCCAATTGTGTTGCGCGCGGCGTAAAGGTCGGACCAGAACGCTCACCCCCTTGAATCGCTTTCATCGATTCAAGCACATGAGGACGCAAAAGCGTGCCACCATTCGCCACCGCCGCCGCATACTGAGCAACTTGAAGAGGAGTAACTAATAAATCCCCCTGACCAATCGAAAGGTTATACGTATCCCCTAAAAACCAGGGCTCATACTTTGTTTCCTGCTTCCATTCTTTGCTCGGCACAAACCCAGCCGCCTCCGCCGGCAAATCAATTCCCGTTTTCTCACCCAGCCCAAAGCGACGCATCCACGCCCCCAAACGATCACTGCCAAGTCCGACAAAGGATTCATACCCGCCACCAATGTAATAATAAAATGTATTCACCGACCACGCGATCGCGCTGCGGACATTGGTGGTTCCATGTCCACCCGCTTTCCAATCTGGAAAAAACCACGGACCAACCCGGATCCCCCCCACAGAAAGCACCGTTGTAGCTGGAGTGATAATCTTTTCCGCCAAGGCTGCCGCCGAAATAATGATCTTCGCCGTCGAACCCGATGGATACATTCCTGACCAGGCCCGAGGAAAAAGCGGATGATCCGGATTGTCTGCTAACTGGCGATACAATGTCGAAGAAACCGTCCCAGAAAATATATTATTGTCATACCCCGGCCAAGAAACAAGGGCGAGGATACTGCCATCGCGAGGATCCATCGCCACGACCGCCCCACGTGTTGCCTTCGCGCGCTCCAACTGGGTTTGCAGGGCGCTTTCTGCCGCCGACTGGAGCTGACTATCAAGTGTAAGACGCATTTCTTTGCCATCAATTGAAGGAGTCTCACGCAATCCCGCTCGTCTTCGTCCAAACGCATCCACCTCACTCACGCGCTCCCCTACCGTCCCGCGCAACTCCATCTCGTATGTTCCTTCGATCCCGCTTTTTCCAATTTCGTCGACACGTCGGTAGCCTTCGACGGCGCGTGTGGCATATTCCTGTTCCGACACCTTCCCCACATAGCCCAATACATGCGCCAAACTTGGAATCGTGGGTGTAAGGGGATAGCGACGCTTGGGACGAATTTCTAAATAAAATCCTGGCAAATGAGGCAGCGCAACCGCAAAAGACATGGCACGCTCATAGGACAATCCGTCCACAACGAGCACCGTCTCATCACGCGCGGTTCCCGTGACATGCGCGAGCTGGCGCAAATCATTGATACTCCCACCTAATAAACGTGCAGCTTGGCCTAAATCAAGCGAAAGCTGGTCTCCTTTGGCCAGCTCACGCGGTACCATGGTCACTTGAAAACGTGGAATATTGTCCGCCAGGACAATGCCCGTGCGGTCACGGATAATCCCACGCTTTGGCCAGAGCGGCTCCTCGCGCAAACGATTGGATTCCGCCAGTTTTGCATACGTTTCCCCCTGCAGCTGCTGCATCCAAAAGGCCCGACCCAACAAGGCGAAGAGAACAACTGCGATACAGATCTGCAAACCCAAAAAGCGCTTCCATGTGAATGGGTCACCTAAATAAAGCGGACGATCGCGGATAGAAGTCGCTCCATCCTCATACATAACTTCATGTTGGACTTCTGAACTACGCTCCGGAGCCACATGCCAGTCACGATCTTGAGCTTCAGGAACAAAAAAGAACCGACTAGCCATACCAGCGGGAAGAAGGGTCTATGTCAGATGAAAATCGCACGCGCCGAGGAAGAGACATGATCAACGTGAATCCTAGAAAAGATAAGGCCATATGGATAAAGAGACTAAGTACTAGTCCACGTAGAGACCAAGCCAAGGAAAACGAGATCCCTTGAGCCAAGGCAATAAAAAAAGAAAAAACGCGATCTACCAAGCTCGCCACCGCAGCGAGAACAAGAGCTGTATACACCGAACGATTGGTAAGCCATCGAGAAAACACCCCGTAGGTTAGCCCCACTAACGCCAATAATCGTATCAACAAGAATGTGGGATGGCTTAGTGCGTAACTGTCTAAAACGATACCCGCTGTTACCGCAAAGGCCAAGCTTCGTGAAACACGTGTACTCATCACGAGTAAGATCAAGCAAGGCAAGACCACCCCAACATCTTTATCTTGCACAAAAAAAGGGGTGATGGCCAGCTGACAGACCCCTGCTAACAATCCGAGAAAGACGGGCACAACGTATCCACGCATAAAACTAAGGTGCCGCCTTAAGGACGGTTGGCCGTAAGATAGACACCATCACTAAACGATCTAGTCCCACAAGTGGCTCAACCGCTGCTGTCAAAAAGGGATCAGTAGGCTGACCATTCACACGATTAATAATTCCCAAGGGGAGATTTGCTGGAACTTTTTCTTCTGTTCCTGCTGTAACCAACAAATCATCCTTTTTTAAGATTTCTGAGGGAGGGATGTAGGTTAGCAGGGCCGCGCCGTTGCCACGTCCTTCTACAATCCCAACTAACCGTTGCCGTTGAGCCGGAGACGTCGCAGTCCTTGCATCTGGATCCGTAAAGACCTCAAGGACAGAGGCATGTTCAGCCGTCGTCAAAATCTTACCGACAAATACCCCCTCATTCGTAATGACCGCCTGACCCGTTTCAACTTGGTCGCGCGTGCCTCGATCCAATAAAAACTGCATGCGTCCATTCTGCAAATCCCGACCGATGACCTGTGCCCCAATCGCGGCATAGCCAGACGTTTGCAAAAAATGAAGTTGAGCTCGTAACGTGCGATTTTCATCCTCTAAACTCTGAAGACGCGCCATGTCCACGACGACGGTAGCAATCCGTGCCTCCAATCCTTTTAACTGCATCTCAGAAGCTGAAGAACGTCCGAGGATGGTACGAACTTTTTGCGCTGTCTGGGCAGAGATGCGTACGAGCGGCACGGTCAGGGTTCGTGCAAACCTTCCAACCGGCGCCAACACGCCGGTCAACACAAAAAGCAATAGGACACAGATAATGCCCCCCGCCATGAGAAGAATGCGCGGTTTCATGAAGGAATACGTTCTGTCGCAGGAAAGGCGACGTCTTCAAGCAAACGACGGTCATCAATCAAAATACCCACCCCGCGTGCGACGGCCGTGAGCGGATCTTCAGCCACACGAACCGGCAGACCCGTGCCACGGCTAATGGCCGCATCCATGCCACGCAGGAGCGCGCCACCCCCGGTTAACACAATCCCTTTTTGATAAATATCTGCTACTAGTTCTGGAGGCGTGATCTCTAAGATCCCTTTTACTTGTTCCACAATGGCCTTCACGGAGCGAGCCAAGGCTTCGCGGACTTGAGCATCATTGACTAAAATCTCTCGTGGAAGTCCACTTAAAATATCGCGTCCTCGCATGGAGGTCTCCATTGGCTCCTCCATCTCTACGGCAGACCCAATGGCGATTTTGATTTGCTCCGCAATTCCTTCTCCTAACAGGAGATTAAAAACATCCCGCGCATATTGCGCGATATTCTTGTTCAATTCTTCACCCGCAATCGCAATACTCTTGGCCGTCACCACCCCATTTAAGGAAATAACCGCAACTTCCGTTGTCCCTCCCCCAATATTCACAACCATGTTCCCAAGTGGACTCGAGATATCCATCCCCGCCCCAATCGCCGCCGCAATCGGTTCTTCCACCACTAAGACTTCATGAGCCCCTGCGCTCATCGCAGCATCCCCCACGGCTTTGCGCTCCACTTCTGTCACATCTAATGGAACAGAGATGATGACTTGCGGTCGCGGAAGAACGAGGGATCGGTCATCATGCACTTTATCAAAAAAGTAGCGCAGCATTTTTTCCGTTACTTCAAAATCCGCGATAATTCCGCGTTGTAACGGTCGTGTCACCAAAATATGGGGGGGTGTCTTGCCCATCATGGAACGTGCTTCTTCTCCCACGGCCAAGACCCTCCCATTACGACGGTTAACCGCCACCACAGAAGACTCATTCACCACAATTCCACGCCCTTTTACAAACAAAAGGGTGTTTGACGTGCCTAAATCAATGCCGATTTGTTTGGTAAAGTTACGTAATAACGCGCGCCACATACAGGAGGATCATAGAGAGTCGTGAGGAAGATGGCAAACACCTACATTCTACGGCTTTCCTCCATCGAGACAAACACATATTCAATGACCCCCAAGACCGCAAATAATCCTAGCACATTCCACCAAATCAGCAGGTTTTGAGCGGATAACGCCAGGGTCGCAACCGCCACAAACGCAAGCATAATCCCATGACGAAAGGAAATGCGTACTTCACGCATGACAATCTGTTGACGTTTTAAAAATAATACTCGATACAAGACCCCTCCCACCGCAATACTCCCAACCAGCGCTGCAAAGAGGGTGATATAAAATAATACGAGTCCCATGATGCCCGTCTCCCCTGGATCCAAGCGGAATAACACCGTAAGCCACCCCACCCAGGCGAGCAAGGTCGTCCCTCCCATGCTCCAAAGGTACATGGGAAATGTCATCCCGGATTTCATGACTCGAGTATACCCGAGAAAGACGTAACATGAAACACGCGATCCACGTTCGTCTCCCCACCCTCCCCATCTAGGGCTCCGTTGGACAAGTATTTTTTGTCCTACAGCTGTCCGAGCAAGGAGAAAAGGCCGTTGCTCTCGATTTGCGGTTGCAGGCCTTGGCTCCGGTCCGCCAAGAAAGAGCTCCCGGCGGAATGCGAGTTCTGTAGGACAAAAAATACTTGTCCAACGGAGCCCATCGCCTCTATTCATTTATTCACCAACAAAATCTTCTTCACCACTTTCCCTCCTAACACCCTATTCACATCGTTCTGAAAGCGTATCGTCTGCATCTTTAGCTCTTGCAGCGCCGCTCCTGCCCGAGAGGCAACCTTGAGTGTCCCTTCTGCAAAAGACACCATCTCAATATACTCTGCCTTATCTTCCCCCCATAAGCGCACAAGGGACTGCCTCGCCTCATGCAACACGCGCGCCGCCGTTACTTGGTCAGCAATACCAGCAGTCTGAATGGCGCGTGGAAGAAAACGCCGAATGGGTTCGAGAGACATACTTACAATTTCCTGAATTCACAAATATTCTTAAAGTCACAGAAACGACAGGTAAAAGGCTCCGGAGTCGGTTGATAGTCAGACCCAAGAATCTCATCCATGCGCGCCTCAAGCTTATCTAAGAATTTTTGACGCGCCGGCCCAACCAACGGCTCAACCTCACGTAGCTCCCATTCCATCACATACACATACGCGAGCCGACCGACCTTCAAACCCCGCTCCTCTAAGGCAATTTGGTAAAGATATAACTGCTCTTTATCTTCCGCCTCCAATGTCTCCTTAGCCGTTCCCGTCTTATAATCCAATACCATCATCGATCCATCCGATAAGCGATCCACACGATCAATCTTGCCTTTCAAAGAATGTTGACCCAGCACGAGCGTAAAATCTTTTTCAATTTCTACGACGTCTGGAACTACCTCTGCATACGCACGACAAAACTGGCGCACGGCTTCCCGGCCTTTTTGATAATACTCGTCATGTCGAGCGCGTGTCTCATACCATTCATCAATCCAAGCATCTTCCAAAATTTGCAGAGCCTCCTCCTCCGTCACACGCAAGGCCGCTCCCTTCACCATGGGAACCACGACACTCCCAAACAAATCCCCCTGTACCGCCCGTGTCCGTTCACGATGGATCTCCAGCACCCGTTGAAAAGTTAAATGCACGGATTGTCCAAAACTCTTTTGATACGCACCTAAGACCGGAATGCGATAAATATGCGCGAATTTGTATTGCAGGGGACATTTTCGAAAGGCGGCCAACTGCGTAAAACTAAAGCGTCGCTTAAGAGGGTATAAACTCTTCTCTTGATACGCTTCCGTTAATGCCACTTCTTCTGGCGGCATGAGCAACCTCGTGACATCACGCCCAACGAGTAACGATTCAGGCACATCCAGCTTCGCCTCTGCCCAAAACGGGGAAGGTTTCTTTGCTCGCGAACCGCCATAATCAGACGCCCCCGTAATCATAAGGGTGTCTTTGGCACGTGTCAGCGCGACATACAACAAACGCCGTTCTTCTTCCAAATGATGGTCGCCCTCCTCTAACGGCTCCTTTACGAGCCCATCCGGTAATGGAATCGGCTCCGGTCGCGCGCGGGAAGGAAAACGCTGCTCAACTAAAGACACCACATAGACATGTTTAAATTCCAACCCTTTGGCGGCGTGCACCGTCAAAATCTTCACAAGTTCCGGACCAGAATCTGGATCGGTATCTAATGCCCCTTCTTCTCCGCTTTCAATTTCTAAGCGTAATTCTTCCAAAAACTCCCGTAACGAAGGATCGTTCGAAGCCGCCTCATAGCGCTTCATACGTGAGGCAAATCCGTTCAACCACTGCAGCGCTTCACGCTTCTCCCGCTCAGGCAGCTTCACGACGTACGCTAAATAGCCCGTCTGATCTAATGCTGCCTGCAAGATCTTTAGCGGCTGATCACGTCGCGCACTCGCCGCTAAAACTTCTACGGTCGCGACCATCTTGCGCAAAACACTTGCTCCTTCATTGCTTATGTCTGACCCCTGACGATCCCCACGCGCCACAGACACAACCGCAAACCAGAGGGGCATCCCTTTCCGATTCGCGAGTTGGATAAGTTCTGCGCGATCCCCCGCGGAAATCGCATAGCATGGCAACGCTAAGGCTCGCCACACGGCCGACGACTCATGATACCCATCTAATAAAGATAAGAGGGCGATCACATCTAAAATAACGGGCTTCCCATACAATCCACGCAACGCCATGAATTGAAAGGGAATCCCATGTCGTTCAAAGGCGCGCACAAACGGCTCCGCCCCATCATTCGAGCGTACGAGAATCGCAAAATCATTCCATCCCGTATCCAATGCCTGTTTCTTAGCTTTAATGTCTTCAATCACGGACTCCGCCTCCTCCTCAACGCTCGGCGCCCAGACGGTTTCGATTTCCCCACCCTCGCCTCGCTCGGCGATAAGGCGTTTCGATAAGCCCGTATCTTGCAATTTCACCTCCAGCCGATGCGGATCATTCTTTTTAATAAATTCATACGCACAATCCAAAATTTCGCGCTTAGAGCGGTAGTTTTGCGTGAGAGCCACCGTCTTCGCTTCGGGAAAATCATCGCGGAATTGCAAAATATTCGCGAGGGATGCTCCCCGGAATTTATAAATGGCCTGGTCATCATCTCCGACGACGGTCAGATTCCGCCGTTTACCAACCAACAACTTCAAAAGCTCATACTGCGCCCAATTCGTATCTTGGAACTCATCCACCATCACGTACGTGAATTGGTTGCGATACAACTCCAAAATCATGGGGCGCTCACGAAATAAGCGCAACGTCTCCAAAATCAAATCCCCAAAATCCAAGCAACCCTCCTCTAATAAAATCTTACGATACGCAAAATACACATCCGCCAATTCCTGCAGACGCTTGCGCTCTCCCTCCGCCGCTTCTTGCTCGACGTTGAGCGCGGCTTCACGTGCAAAAGCCAAATACTTCTCTGGCGTCACCCCCTCATCCTTCGCGCGCGAAATATGCTGCAGCAACGAACGTAAAAACTTGACCGGATTCCCCAATGGTCGGTAATGATCGAGCGGCAACTCCACAAATCGACGTTTCAGAAGCAACCACGCATCCGTCGTCGATAAAACGCGAAACTGGTTTGGCAATCCAATCTCTAAGGCATGCGCTTCGAGAATTCGCTGGCAAAAACCATGAAACGTCGAGATCCAAAAATCGTAGGTTCCCGTTGGCAACAACCCCAAAATACGATCCTCCATTTCGCCAGCCGCCTTGTCGGTAAACGTCAGCGCCAAAATATTCGCGGTCGTACATTTCTCCGCTTTATGTTCAGCGGTTTGATGTAAAAGATAGGCATACCGCTTGGTCAAAACGGTCGTTTTGCCCGTACCAGCTCCCGCCACAATCAAAAGCGGGCCATTCGTATGTGTTACGGCCTGGCACTGCGCCTCATTCAACCCTGCTAGAAGCTCTTCTCTCATGTTCGGATGATGCCTAACAAACCAAAGAATGAAAAGACACGTTCCCTACCCCATCCGTAACTGCTTGCGCAACACCTTCCAATCCTTGATCGTCTGAGCAACCAACCCCCAAAACTTGGCGGAATGGTTAAACTCTTTCAGATGACACAGCTCATGAACAACCAGGTAATCTCGTAACTCTGGCGACAGAAAGACAATGCGATAACTAAACATGAGCGCCCCTGTGCGCGAACAGCTCCCCCACCGTGTTCGTGCATTGCCCACCGATACGCGCTTTGGCACAAACCCATAGAAAGAGGAGAAATGCGCCACCCGCTCCTTTACGAGCGCAAGTGCCGGTTGCTTCTGCTGCTTGTACTCAGTTACAGACGGAGCGGGAGCGACCCGTACGCGGATACGCATCTTCTCGCGCTGCGCTTCAATCCAAGCCTGTTTCTGCGCCACAAAGCGCTCAATAATAAACCCCGGCACTGATTTCGCGGCCGACACCACAATTTCCCCATCAGAACGCACCGCTAATCGAATCGAGCGCATACCCGCCCGCCTCCGCAATGTATAGATCACAAGCGTCCCTCCTCAATCGCGACTCGAATCCGTCGCATGAGCTCCAAATAAAAGCGTACATTCATCATGGTTGCCAAACGCAACCCCAGCATCTCATCTATCGTAAACAAATGACGCAAATACCCCATCGTATAGCGAGACAATTCTTCATCAATCGTGGTCTCACCACCGGATGCGAGTCTCTCTATACTTCCTTTCCATTTCTCATTTGTAATCTGAACCTTTTCATAAAAATCCGGACGTGTGAGATCGTCATGGACAAATCGATACAAACTCCCATGACGGGCATTCCGTGTAGGCAACACACAATCCAACATATCAATCCCTCGTTGCACATAGCCCACGATCTCATGCGGCTGGGCTCCCCCCATAAAATAGCGAGGCTTATCCTCCGGTAATTCCTCACGCAGCGCGTCCAACACCGCACAGGCTTCCTCGAACGGCTCTCCAACCGATAACCCTCCCACGGCATATCCATCAAACCCTATTTCGCGCAATTCCTTGGCACTACGCCGACGAAGCTCAACGTCCGTGCCTCCTTGAATAATCCCAAATAATTTCGCCCCAGGATTAAAAGAGCCTTCACGTGAAGCCTCGAATGCCTGTTTAGAGCGTTTTGCCCAAGCCGTCGTAAGAGTTAAGGCATGCTCGAGCTTAGGACGCGTCGAAGGGAGCTCCGTACACACATCTAAGACCATGCAAATATCACTCCCAATCGCGCGCTGAATCTCCATGCACAGTTCTGGCGTCAGCATCATCTTCGCACCGTCGATATGGGACTGAAACGCAACCCCCTCATCGGTTAATTTCCGCAATCCCGACAAACTAAAGACCTGAAATCCCCCGGAGTCGGTCAGAAGCGCCCCGTTCCAATCCATCATCTTGTGCAATCCTCCAAATGACTTAAGGACATCTACTCCAGGACGCAACCACAGATGATAGGTATTTGAGAGAAGGATCGGTGAGCCTAACCGCTCAACATCAAACGACGAGAGTGTTTTTACGGCACCCCGCGTTGCGATTGGCATGAAGAAGGGGGTTTGAAGCGACCCGTGCGGGGTCTCAAGGATCCCTCGTCGCGCCTGCGAACGAGAAGAAGACGAACTCAACGTAAACATATTATTGCAATTCCTCCTTTTTCTCTTTTAAATAGGCAAACAACTCTTCTAACACATTCAACATCGTTTTAAAGGGGGTTTCGATGATGAAGTCAAAAAACAAAACTAGAACATTGATACGCGATACCTGGATGGAGAGGTATTGCCCCGCACGTAAAATGGGCAACATGAATAAATCTAGGACGACCGCCTTCAATGAATCTTTTTCGCGTAACACCACGTACTCTCGCGCCCCGATCCGTAAACGATAGGCGAAGAAGCTCACGACACAGAGGAAGAAAAGAAATATCGCGGAACTCATCCAAGTAAAAGACAACGCCTGCAGAGCCGCAATAAGCAGGCCAAACGTTAAACAAAACGCCAAGAAATAGACGGTGCTAAAAGCGATCTTGCTAAACCCTACCCGTACGGTTGGTGATTTAATCTCTCGACCAAGTGGACCATCTACAGACAAAAGCTCTTCAACCGCGCGCAAAACACGTTCCGTATTATCCTTGCCCGGAACACGGATAAACATCCCCACCACCCACATAAGCAATGGAGGAAAACAAATATTAATGGCAAGAGCGGTAGCATGCACCTGGTCGTAAACAAGGCGTTCAAATGGAAATTCGATCGCAAGCGCCATAAGCATCTTGCTCATGAATAGATAAATGATCGAACGACGCGTCCCTATTTTTAAGCGCGTATGAGAGGCGTGATAACGACGCTCAGCAATTTTCCCGATCTGCTGCTTCAATGCGGGAGTGAGTTCGGTCAAATCCTCCGCCAAGGCGGGTTTTTCTTCAAAAGATTCGCGCAAAAACAAGAGCGCAACACCCCATGGTTTCACCGCAGATAAAAATTTTTGCCCCAAAGGATGGTTGATCTGTTTCGCCATCTCTTCTTGAACACGTACCATGCGCGCCGCCATTTCTTGAGGCTCCGCCAACCAATCCATCGGGCGCATCCAGGCAGAGCAGTAAAAACGAATGAGACGATACGCGATCATCTCGTTATCCGCCTTAAACAAGACGCGGTGACAGGCGATATACACTTGCAACCGTCGTGTCGTTTCCTCAAGCGCATCCTCACGCACTCGAATCCGTTCCCCAATTCGTTCAAATAAAAACTCGGCCATGGCCTTAGATTGACCACGATCTCCGAGCAATTCTTCTAACTCCGACGCGACCAAAGAGAGCAGCCACTCCTCATGTTTAAGTCCGGCAAGCTTCTGATCTCGTAATACAAAAAACTTACTAATAACCGGCGTCACCTCATCCACCAAAAACTCAGGCAACGTTTGATTTGGAAGGTATTTTGCTGCAATCAGCTCACGAATCAAATGCAAGGCAACCGAGTGTGGATCCCGGTCAAACATGGCTCTCCGTTTTACAATCCGCTCAATAGCGGCTTTTCGAACCAAATGCTCATCCTTATAATCAATCGCATTGCGAATCTTTTCGTAAACAGAAGACACACGGCTGACGGCCGCGTGTACATGAATTCGGGTATCTTCAGACGAGGCTTCGGGCATCAATCGAGGGGTAATAGCCTCTAAAAGACGGGAAACGATCTCCGGGGAAAAAGCGGTCATTTGCCGATAGGTTAGCAGAAAAGGGAGATTTTGTCACATCTGATAAACACGCCCAGCCCTTGCACCCCCATCCTTCTTAGGAGTAGGATAACCCATCTCTTTGAAGGCACCCCCGCCTGAAGAAGAGTCGAAAGGAGTCGATCGTGTCAAAAGGATGGAGGAATCTCCCCTCAGAAACGACGGAGATGATCAACTTTCTGGCAGAAAGATACGTGAGCGAGGATGGAGAGGAGGGCGATGCACGCATCGCCAAGACGAATCAAAAACGCGAAAAGGACGGCGCACCTACCCTGACAGACGAACCACTGGCAAGCTACGCCCGCTGGCCCATCGACATCGAGGAGGCTGCCGCTCTCCAGATGGGACGACACTTCGAGCATCTCTGCACGCCCCCAGGGGACAAGCTGAGTCTGGTGCAGAGAGCCCCGACGAGCACCTTCCAAGTGGAGCGCGTTCGCTCGACCCGAGAGCGACTGCTCGGACTTCTACAAGCTGTAGGCATCACGGGTAAGGATGCAGAACGAGAGCTGCATCGCTGGATGCCTAGCAGCTACGCAGCTGCGACCGTTCTCTTCGTCGATCAAGGAGAAGGGCATCAAGTCCTGATCGAACTCCGGAACCAGGATCAGCACGGAGCCCTCACCGTTTCATTCCCCGAAGCACAGGTGCGGCCTGGGGAAACCCTCGAGGAAGCTGCCCGTCGAGGGCTGGCTGAGCAGTCCATCCAGTTCCTCCACAAGGAGGGCCTGATCTGCGCCCCCTTCGAACCGCACCATACGCAACCTGCACATCTCACCTTCGTCGTCGTAGCCACGGCGACTGGAGGCAAAAGGATCGCGCCTGGCACCTCACCTTACGGCACGGAGCGACGGCTCGTTTCGACCGATGCCATGTATCTGGCCATCATGCAGAATCAGATGACCGCTCTGGCAAGGGAGCTCGGGACGGAGAATGTCGTCATCCCGCCAAACGTCGTAAATCCAGCACGATACCATTTTCAAAGCTGGATCAATTCCAATCTCGTCGTACCTCAAACCTAAAACCCATCCTCTTCCTTCTCCCCCGCCCCACCCTCGTTCGGCGGGATTTACTTTTTATAGAAGCTCCTACAAAAAATAAAACACCTCCAGGCAAGAAAGGTGTAAGAGAAAAAGAAAAAGAAAAAGAACATAAAGTGCGAAAGCCTATCGAAGATACCGTCCCTGCGCGATAATGGCGTACCCTCGATTCATGGAATTGAGATCCTTACGAATTGCGGCGAGGGTGCCAGCGGAAGGATCCCTCAAAAGTACCGTCGCCAACTCCTCGAGACGCACGAGAGCCGCTTCCACCACGATCAGTTTGTAGCGATGAAAATCGTCGGCATGCTCAGCCTGAATCCTGGTCTCCATCAAAGCGAGAATGTGCCTGGCGTCCGAAATCCATTCAGAACGCAGATTGGGAAGACCCTGCAATCGAACCGCGCCCAGCGAACAAGGAACCGGGATCAGAGTGTCCGTCCACGGGGTAAAACACAGAACCTCATGAATACCCACATCGTCCTTAGCGAGACGCGAACGACAGGGCTCAGCCGACACCTCGGCATTGAGAAGAACGAAATGCGCATCCCTAGGCTCAAACACGGGTCCAGACAACATGCTCGAATCTCCTTCTGAGCTAGCAATGTATGAATATTCCCTAAAAAAGTCAAAAACTCGCCTCCCCTTGCTCTTTTGTCCATTTTTCTCTACAATACCGGCACTTTGGTTCTGGTTCATTCACTTCATGGGACTGTGATCCAATCACAGCCTCCACTCCGTTCGGAAGTAAATTCAATCGGATTGATTTACTTCTCTCACTTCATGGGACTGTACGTCATCATCCAATGATGCCGTGCATTCCCTCCTCGCTCGCAAGAGTTAAGATCAAATCTTACCTCTTGACTCACTCGTCGGGACTGTAGCTCAGTCGGTAGAGCAGTGGCCTTTTAAGCCAACGGTCGTGGGTTCGATCCCCACCGGTCCCACCACACAAAACGCCTCGTCATTAGACGGGGTGTTTTGTTATATCAATAGATATTGGGGATTCGAACACATGAGTAGTTGGTCTAATTACGACCTCTGGCAGTAGTTGCTCTCGGTTGACGCCCGGCTGACATTTTTCTTCGGCGGCAAGCACTTCCCGGTTCTCCGCTTTCTCCAAAACATCCACCGCCGAACGCAGAGCTGATTGGGCAAGGTGGGCATATTTCATGGTCATCACAATGGATGAATGACCCAGCAATTCTTGCACGGCGTTCAATGGGACGCCTTCGCTAACAAGTTGGGATGCAAACGTGTGACGAAGTGTGTGCCAACCGATATACCGTATCCCTGCTTTCTTGCAGGCCCTTCGCATAGCGTTCTCACCCATCCCATCCGAAAGAGGGTTCCCGTTTGGTTGATGGAAGACGAACGTATGCTGATCACGACGTTCGTAGATACTGCGCCAAAGGTCTTTCGTTAAGGGGATATGCCTAACCCGGTTATTCTTTGGAGTACCCAGCACCCCCCTAACGAGTGAGCGCTGTACGGTCAGGATCTTCCGCTGAAAGTCCACGTCACGCCACTGAAGACCACATAACTCCCCAAGCCGCATCCCAGTCCTTAAAGCCATGAGCAGCATGTCGCGCCATACTGGTTCGTCAGCAGAAGCCTGTACCAGCTTTCTACTCTCCACTGGGCTTAAGAAGTCGAGACGCTGAGAGACGGTTTTTAACTTACCGATCTTTGGCACCCGATCCAATCTCCCCCATTCCTGGGCTACGTTGAGACAGCGCTGGAAGATAACTAGATGGTTATTTACTGACTTTGCGGAAAGACCAGCCCTTACTTTTAGCATCTTATAGCGCTCAACTTGTTGTGAAGTGATCTCTTTAAGAAGCACATCGCCAAAGAAAGGAACGAGGTGGATTCTTAAGGTGCTGGCCTTAGTTCGTACTTCAGAAAGCTTATTCTCAGTCTTTACCATCGTCTCAAACCACTCACTAGAGAAGGCCTTGAAGGTAGAGGTCTTATCGTAGGTGCCTATATAGGAAGAAATATCCTCTCCCCTACCAAGCTTCTGTCGCAATGATGCTTCGTATGCGAGCGCACCCTCACGGGTATTTTCAGGCGAACGATAGCGGTGACGCCTAAGACGGATCTGAAAGTCCACCCACCACGACCCCTTAACCTTGCGGACCATAAGGGTCTGACTTACGCGGCTCACTCTTAGAGCGCTCCAAATACTTAAGAACGTCTTGTTTTTTGAAGATGACCCTACGGAAGGCTCGATAGGCAGGAAGAGCTCGCCTAGCAATAAGACGGTGAACGCTGACAGGTTTAACGCGTAAAAGTGCGGCTACTTCTTTAACATTCCAAAATTCCAAATCTGAATCCAACGTCGTTGTGACTGTTTCCATAGTCTGTGTCTTTACTTGTCGAGGTCCGAGGTCACCCCGATGAGAGGGTAAATCCATATTAGCTTTGTTCATATAAGAGTGGAAGAGATGGTTTAAGTAGGCAAATGATATGAAGGAATGATCGTTAATTGTGCAGCCCGTCTACCCCAGCGTCGAGGCAAATTTCGCTATATAGACGGTACAAAATCGTGGAGTAGACACTCTCACACGATTCCATCGTTCAACAATGTCAGGCACGCCAAAAGATGATGAGATTTTGTACCGTCTATAAGGGATTTGAACTCAAAGACAAAGTTGTCGCATCGATGGCCCATCAAGAGACGTGAGAATAAGATTCTGTTTGGGGCGAGTGACGGCCACATAGGCCAACCGGACTTCCTCATCATGATTTTCGTGATCCGATATCCGCTCGGTAGTCGTCGCAATAACAACAACAGTATCAGCTTCCAAGCCTTTGCTTGCATGCATCGTATAGAGCATCACGCGAGGCAGATCTGGATCGAATTTACGCGGTGCTTGCGGTGGCTCGTCTTCAAAGAGGAAGTCGGTGCGATGCTCTCGAAACACCTCACGAAGATTCTCGGTCGCGTAGCGGCGGTAGAAATCCTCCCATACGATCCATTCTCTGATCGGATCTGTTGAACCATTCCGTTTTTGCTCTTTTGTGTCTTCAATGAGCTTCCGTAGCTTTGACTTGGCTCCGCGAAGAAAAAACTGCTTAGCAGGGACAACAGGATCAAGGAGAAGTTCTAAATCATTATGTGAAAGAGTCCGTGTTGGACGCTCAATCAACGCCGCAATCAGAGAACGCTTTTCCGACTCCGCATCAACAACAAGGTTTAACGAATACTCTTCTGCAATCTTGCGTGCCTGCCCCAATAGGTAATTAGTTCTTGCGAGGATAAATGTCTCGCCGTACCGTTGAGGATCTTTCTTAAGGCGAGCACACACTTCGTGGAAAGATCCGATTTTCTCGATAGAACCCCCCTCTTGCTTGCTTTGAATTCGTTCCTCGGTGCGCGTAGGTGATTGATCCAACACACGGTCAGCGAAGGCCGCTATAGCGGAAGGAACGCGGTATGAGATGCTTCTGCTCCGTTTCTCATCTATAGGTAGCAGCTCAATATCCCGTACGTCGCACCCCGCCCATCCGTAAATACTTTGATCGGGGTCACCCACGAACCATGCTTCTTCCGCGTCAATATTTTTAAGGATCTCGATTTGGAGCTTTGTGCAATCTTGAATTTCGTCGACACAGACGAAATCTGCCTTTGGTCGATAGCCAGTTTCTACGCAGTATTCCAATAAACGAGTGAAGTCCCATAGGCCATGTTTAAAAGCCTTGTCCATGTGCTTCCATAGCCTCACCACCTCGTCTGCCAAGTACCCCGAGAAAATGGTATCCGATGGCTTCAACATACGTGCACGCAGGCGCATGATTTCGTTGTAGGCCTCATCATGATTCGTTTCAGGCTCAATACCTTGGAAATCTAGGTCGTCATATTCCTTCGCCAAGGCCGCCTTCAGTCGCCTAGTCCCAAAGAAAAAGTCATGCTCATGCCCCGTCTCAAACAGAGTCTTTGTCATGTTGTGTTTCTTCGTTGCGTTCATATGACGGAAGGCTAATGAATGGATAGTCAATATCTGGAAACGCTCATCGTTCTTGGGGAAAAGATCGATCTTATTTTTCAGATCGGCGACGTTCTTCTTTCCAAAGCTCATCGCTAGGATCGACTTCCCCTCCAGTCTCATCTTCTTCATGTGCTCCGCAAGAAACGTCGTCTTGCCCGAGCCCGGCTTGGAGAGGTAGAGAACTTTCGCCATATAGATTGTGTTCGCTGATTTCATAAAATGAGGCACGATCTCCTCCTTTGCGTTTTGTTGCCCCCACACTCTCTAGAATAATGTGCGTGTACTTATCAGCGGTGCTCTTATCGATTTGTTTTTTGATGAAATTATGGAACCCAGCGTACGCAACATAGAAGTTAGAGCCATCCTTCACGGGATGCTCTGCTTGCTTAAATGGAGCGGATGACTCTTTGGAGATAGGTTTCTGGCAATACTTAATCAGCCACGCCTTACCCAGGTTAAGCGAATCGCTCGCCGTGTCCCCTTTGATCTTTGGCAGCCATACAGCTAGGACGTCTTTGAGCCACGCTTCCAACCCCGCTGCGTTTTCATAATACGGGGAGGAAATCGACGTATCTTTTGAGACATGTCGGCACCGCCGCGCAATATATTGAGGTTTTTCAATGTTCTTATCGTTGATTTCATCCAAGTGAATAAGCTTCCCCTTAATAAAGAGGTCCAATTCGTAATTTTTTCCATCCGTAAACCCGCCCTGTAGCGCTTCGGCCCAATTAATATCTCCACCAGCAGCATCAGATTCCGTAACGCTCTGTTGAAGCTTGGTAGCATTCTCAGCAGAGAATAACTGCGCATCCTTTTTCTTAGTATCGTGCGAATACTTCAAGAAACGATTGGTAATGCCGCTCAACACATGTCTATCTAAGGGTTGGCTGAACTCCTGATTTTGACGACTAAGCTCCTTCACCACCGCTTCACGCGCTACCGCAACTGTATTGCCATGTTCTAAGAGCGTGGCATAAAGAGAGGTGGCAAAAGAGATCATCGCACCATTCCTATAGTCCCCATCTGCAAGGTTTACCTGCTCCACGATTCTAAGCCACTCAAATCCCTTTTCGATCGTGCCAGAAGAGATTTTTTCTGCCAGGAGAACACGAAGCGGTAGTTCCGCCATCTCCACAGAGCCGATAGGAACCTCCCATTGGTATTCACCATGACCAAAGTCACTGGGCGGCAGAACGACTCCAGCATGCTTCTCGGATAAAAAGTCGACTTTGCGCAGCGCTCCCGTCCCCTTCTGACCATGTACGGGATGCTGTTTGTATAAGTTCAGATGGGTTTTCAGCCTGAGGCCGTAAGGAATCTTGAAATAATAATGCCTGCCCCCACTGGGCGTCGTCACGCTGGGCGTTTCAGGAAGGTGAAGAAAACCTGGTTCTTGAACTATATCTCGTTCACCGTCTGCTTTTTTTCGTGCTACGTCGAAGTCAATAACGCAGACACCGTTTACACCAGGAACCATGGCGATATTTAGGTTCGGCTGCTGAGCAAACATGCGCTCAACGTCTTCACGCGGCTGAGGAGCAACGCTCCCCCCTTTATTACCCACACGCATTTTATTATCCATGTGGTATGGGACGACAGCGAACTTGCACTCGTCCCAGTAATACGGGAGTAAAGACGCGGGGAGAGGTTTTGCTTGTTTGGGTTTTTGGTCTTTGTCATCTACTGGATTCATTTCTGCGTGGCTGGATGAAGTGTTAGTCATAAGACAAGGCTGATGTGACGTAAATTAATAGACTGTATTTTGGCAACAAAAAGCACCTCCAGACGCGTGTACATGCGCTGGCATTGAGATGATTGGGTTAAGTTATTTCTTGTTAGCAACCGCGAGCTATCCTCGGCGGTTTTTTAATCGTTCGGTGAAAGGGCCTCACAAGAAGGCGATAAAAGGTAAACGATCTATGCGGGAAACGATAGCAGTTTTTCGCCTCCTTGTCGATGGTATAATGGCTAATGTTAGCCTAAAATATGGTTATTAATGAAAGAAAAAATAACCAAACAAAAAATAACCGCTAAACAGAGGTCATTTTTACGGTTATTTTTTTCAGTAAAAAATAACCAATAAATTCATCTTACGATGTGCTCGGGTTCTTACCGACGCTCTCACTTCATACGCGGTATCCTTTTGAGCCTCGTCCAATGCCAGACTTAATCAATTCTGCAACCTCAGGATGCTTTGCTTTTAGGTGGCTAAAAACCATCTTCGCCTTATACCCCTCCCCCTCATCCACGCCTTCCATCATGTCAGTTTCAAGTCTCTCCGTCGGAACGAAATCCCCCTGAGCAATGATAAGACGCTTAACAAAATTGACCATGAGGTGCTCAATCGCTGGCTTGGGACCTTGTGGGGCTGACATAAGCACTTTATCACCGAGTAAAATTGCTTTTATACTTCCGTCGTAAGCAAGACGACCATAGGTTGTCCTGGCTTTGTACTCCATAACAGCAACGGGAACCATCACCTGCTGTTTAGTATCCGGATCGGATAACTCTTTTTTATAGACGTCTTTGATTTCAATGACCCCCTTACTCCAAAGAACGAGGAGAAGTTCTTCAAAACAAAATCGTTGATAGTCGGTACCTCTCTCAATGGCTTCTGTTTTGATTTCACCCACATCGAACCTCCGCATCTCTATGCGTGGGTTGTCACCACGAGAGTACTTAAGTATTAGGCTCATTAGCCCCTCCAGCTGTTCATCGAACGGAATGGCCTTGTTACATTCATATTTATCTTCTTCGTCCGCTTGGCTTAACGACGTACTCCGCTCGATTTTAGAAAGATAGTCGGTGATAAATCTTTCAAGTGACGGTCTCTTTATTTTTACTGCTACTTTTACAGTCTCTTCTGTTTCACTCACCTTAAAAACTATGCCCAGTTCTTGTTTTCGGCTGTTCAAGCGATCAAGGGCTTCTTTTATGCTATCACTTATTTGCCAACGACTATAAGAGAAAAAAGAGATTGGTTGCTCAAAGGAAGTATCAACCTGACTTGGATTTAGCTGGGCCATGCGCTGCATGAACATCAGTTCACAATAACACCTAAAGATGATGAAGAAATCCAGTCTTCGTTCGATTTTGAATGCCATAGTTAATTAGAGAGCCTTAATTGGTGTTGGCGTAATCTTGTGACTTTCACTTTCCTTCCTAAGCCTCCTCGCCATACGTAGTACGGAAGCTGCCTTCCTAGTATAGCGTCCATTATAGACCACCCGCCTCACATTTGTCTGTTTATCCCGTAGCTTCATATGCCGCCTAAACGCACGAAACAAAGGATTACCATGACTGTCACGAGTTGATTGGTATGCAAGATCAAAGCAATCACGACAAGCCACCCTGCCAAGACGACTAATCTGAAGCTTGTTCCTCCGCGACTCGCAGGACGGACAAAGGAGATATGGCCTATTCCCATACGTCACGCTGACGGTTTCAAGCCTTACATTCTGGTACGTGGCTCCATGCAAGGAAGGATAGGAGAGGTCGAGCGTAACCGTGCCTTCCTCTTTATGGTTGATACGATACCAACCTCCCGGCTTGAGCGAGGCCTCGTCCAACCAGAAAACGCCTTCCGTACAGCGATCACGGTGCAAAATATTACGGCCTAACTCAGAAATAGAAAAACTGCGGAAGTCTTCCACGAGCCGCTTCACGGGTCTTGTTTTGGTTTGCGCGGCATTCAGCTCCATACCCGCATTTTATCACAAACGACCCTGTTTTTAACCAAATAGCCCTCTCTTTGCATACCTCCTACTCACGTTCCCCGAGCCATCGGATCAAACAACCCCCGCCACCCCCTTTTTGCATACGCTCTCTTTTTTCATCCTTCCATCCCTCCATACCGCATACGTTCCTTCGGTGCTCACCGCCCTCGCTTAAGCGTTGTCGGCCACGAGTTCCTTTTGTTTTTATTCATTTCATTTATGTCGACAGAAACCAAAGCCCAACTAACTCCTTCTCCTGACGCGACAAGCAACTGGAAAGGGAGCATGACAACACGTCAAAAAGTGGAAGCGCAAATCCTTGAACGCTTCGGCGAGGAGGCGGCCACCGTGTACGACCCACTCATAAACTGTTTTCCCTTCCGTCTCTGGCTCAAGAAGGGATTCGTCGTAAAGAAAGGAGAAAAAGCTCTTAAATCCATCACCTTTATCGAGAAGAAAGACGCGCAGGGAAACGTCATCGGTAAATACCCAAAGAAAGTATTTCTCTTCTTTAAATCCCAGGTGGAGCCTATCAAAGATTCCTCTCAAAACACCCTATGAACCCCAATAATCATAGCCCTGTCCTGCAAATGGATATGGAAGAGTACCAAGACCGAGAAAGGTTACGCACACAACGTACCTGCCACCACCATTTCTACCGTACCCATCTCTGCGACTTCGACAACGACAAGCTCATCGACGTGGCGGAGTGCGCTCTCTGCGGCTTACAGTCTTAACCAATAATATAATATGAATCCATCATCCGTAGCTCTCACAACACCTATTCAGGCCCTCCACACTGCTTCGTTGCAAGATAAAGCGCTACTCGTTGCCCCCGTTACGTCAGTCGATACTATCGTAAAGGCTTGGAACTCATTCAAGGAGCTGAAGTTTCGATTACTGAACGAGACCGACTTCGTGGAAATTCGAGGCGAACGCTTCGCTAAGAAGAGTGCCTTCAGAAAATTAGCCTTGGCATTTGGTCTCAGTGTCGAACTCGTTCGCGAAGACCACATCACCTTCAAAGACTCAACCGCTTTCCTTCTCACCGCTCGCGCCTCAAGTCCCAATGGCCGTTTCATGACCGCCGTCGGAAGCTGTCATACCGATGAGAAGAAGTTCTCCAAGGCATCAGATGCGAGGGCTGTTGCACAGACTCGGGCAACAAATCGCTGTATTGCAGACCTCATCGGTTGGGCGGCTCCATCAGCGGAAGAGATTATCGGCGAAGAGGTTGAACCGCCTCGCCGAGAATTGCATCAAGGACAACAGCATGTAGAAGAATCATGCGAACCCAAGAATGCCATGACCGAGCGACAACGCACTCTTCTCATCTCCTTAATTCAACAGAAGGTTATTGATCCCGAGGAACGTGAGGTCGCCCTTAGTGTCATAGATTCCTACTCAAAAGAAGATGCCTCACAAGTCATCTCTAGCTACCTTGAACCTCAGCCAGCTTAACGATTTAATCATGAACAAAAGGCGGCGCAACGGCATACCTTTGCGCCGCCTATCTTGCGTTCCTTATCCATCAAGTATCTATGCTCCTCTTAATCATCTTTGCGATTGCTTGCGTGTGCCTCGTCTATTCAACCGTTGGCCGAGAACAGGAAACGCCAAAGCGTTCAGAGCCGCCCGCATCAAGAAATGCTAAGCGTCTCGCCTTGGAAAGAACTGTACGAGAAATTGCAGGTAAGGCTATTTCGGAAGAGAAGCTAAACGCGCTCGCTGCTGAAGCTCCAAACGTTCTCGTCACCGCGCGGGCTGGAGCTGGCAAGACTATGACCATAGCCATCAAAGTCGCGTTGGCTGTTCGTATGGGCATAAAGCCACAGCACACGCTGTCGCTCTGCTTTAATCGCTCTGCTGCTATGAAACTCGGGGCGAGAATTTCGACGTATGGAGTAAAGAGTGCGCCAACAGCTACGTTCCACTCTTTAGGCTATGCAATCGTTCGTCCTCGACAAGGTACATTGATCTTTGGTGCACAACAGCACGCACTTATGCGTACGCTTCTCACCGGCAAGGCGGTCAAGCGAGAAAAGGAAGCAGAAGTAGATCCAGTAGACGAGCTAGCTGCTGATGTCCTTACGTTTATCTCATCCGCAAAGCACAAGGGCTTAAGCGCGAGTGAGGTTTGGACGAGGTGTAAGGGTCTTGGTGATCTTGCAACGCAGGTGGCGGGTCTTTATGCAGCCTACACGAATCATCTCAGTACGCGTGGCTTAATGGACTTCGACGATCTGATCGCTAACGCTACGGTTAAACTGCGAACTTGCCACGCCTACCCCGTGATACGGCTAAACGGGAAGGTATGTGATCTCGGTGAGCTTAAGTTGGTGTGTCTGGATGAGTTCCAAGACCTATCTCCTGCGTTCTATGGCCTCGTGAAAGCTCTCATGGAAAAGAATCCGGGCATGCAGACCTACTGCGTGGGCGATGATTTCCAAGCTGTGAATGGGTTCGCAGGGGCTAACCTGAAATACTTCCAACAATTTGAAACCTTCTTCCCTGATGCGGTGCTCTCTGAGATCAGAGCGAACTATCGCAGTGGCAACGTCATAGTCGAATACGCCAACAAGCACATGCGAGGATTAGGTGAGGGTGGCAAAGCGATCAGGCAGGGAGGGAGCGTGGAACATGTGAGAATATCAGGACGTATTCATGACGCTATCTGCGAGAGGGTTGCCCGTGAACGAGGTCGATCTGTTCTTGTCCTAGCGAGAAGGAATATTTGTCATGGTAAGGATCTGACGGTCTGGCAGACGGAACTATCACGTCTTCATGCAAATATACGCGTCTCTACGCTCCATCGAGCGAAGGGGGCGGAGGCCGATTCAGTTTTGTTCTTGAAGGAACGGGACACGGGATGCGGTCGCTTGGCTTGTTTAAATGGTCTGCTAGGGATTACGGACGCGGACACGGAGGCAGAAGAGCGAAGGCTGGAATACGTAGCACTGACGAGAGCCATGAATAGGTTAGTCATTATGGAATAAAGGCTCCTCCTGCGGATTTTTGACCGTTCCTCTTCGCAGGAGTATAAAGAGGGTCATGAAGAAATACATTGTTGGGGCTTTGCTTTCATTGGCAGTTTTGTTAGGCGGACTGTCTGCCTTTTCAAGCACTGCTGAAGCTGGCTACGTAAGAGGGTACTACAAGCCGAGTACGGGAACATACGTACAGCCGTACTATCGTTCAAACTCTAACTACACGAGGTTCGACAATTACTCAACACGTGGCAATTACAATCCTTACACGGGAAGCAAGGGATATAAGAGCCCATACCGTTGGTAAGCAAGACGGAAGCGAGATCAAAAACCCATCATTGTCGATGGGTTTTTTGTTGGTAGCAGCAAGTGGATTACGCCTCGACTCTTTTGACAACTTACCTAGATTGAGCGAAACTTATCACATTCTTGCACTGCGCAGGGATATTTTCTCACAAACAACAATTGAACCAGCCTAAACTCATGCGCAAGCATGGGCATGGCACTAAAACCCAAAGAAGATACTGAACCTCGCGTTCAGCGACTCTTCTTTGGGTTATATCTCGAAAGGGATATAGGGCTGAAAAGCCTAGCTGGCGCGGGGCTTTGTGTTTCTAAAACCATCCTTTATCAATTTCGACTTCATTAAAATAATTACGCATATGAGGGAAAGCTTAATTCTCGTAATCACTGCCTTAGCTCTCTTAGGCTCAGGCTGCAGCGAACCAGTCGCTCGGCCAACCGTAAAGAACGATGATAGCGTCAACCAAGTTTTTGAGCAGAAAAAACAATGCGAACCGTATTTACTAACGTATAGAACAGAGAAAGAGAACGAGACACTCCCCTATGCTAGAGGGCCGGAGCACCCCTCTATGACAAGGGTAAGAGGTTGCTTTTCAAAGAAGTTTAATTCATGTGTTGGTCTTGCGTATAACGCATATACGTTTGATGGCAATTCCGGTGAGGAGATCTATGAACTAAGGGATCTTTTAACAAAAAACCTTCTTTACTTCTCTAGGGGGCAAACGCCGCCTAACCAATACTTCATGGAAGCAATTAGCAAATTCAGAGATGACGTAAACAGCATCGAATGTTCTGATGGACAAATGCTGTATGTTGGCGCAATTCCGCTGTAGACATTACCCACCTTAAAGATCGTTTAACCTATTCAACATCATATGCGACTCAGCCAATTCTATCTGCTCTCAATGTGTCTGCTCGTGCTGCTCCCCGCGGGTTCGGCTCAGGCTTATCTCGATCTTCCTGTTTTTGGTCGAAATGATATCCCTATTTACGTGACGCCTGTTCTGACACAGGAACAGAAGAACGAGCAAAGAAAATTGCAACTTCAGATGCTCTACGGTATTCAAAAGTATAATAGCTGCTCTCGTTCCTGCACTGATTCAGGCGCGCCTTTCTTGGCGGCTATGTGCCTTGGGCAAATCGAAGGATGTTTAAAGTACGCTCAGACATCACCCGCTCCTACTCCCCCATATTCCGCACCAAGCTGTCCATCTGGCTACGTTCCTCAAAATGGTTCCTGTGTTACGCCAGACCAAGGCTGCCAAAACAAAAATGGATCATTTTTTGCGTGGAGTGGAAAAATCGTGAATGGACAATATGAGTGCGTTTGTAAACAAGGCTTCACCTTTGATGTCGTCAAAAACGCGTGTGTACTTACCCTTTGTCCTCTCGGACAAGGATGGGATGGCACTCGGTGCATCCCCTCCACGATAATCCCAACACCAAGCGTCATTCCGCAATTACCGTCCGCACCTGAAGAAAACGAGGCACCTAGAGCAAGAACAATGGCTGAGGCATGGGTGGACGCTCAAAACAGCGCACCGCTTCTTAGCGAAACAAGCGCACATCTTACGACGGATGGGCAGGCGTTTGGCGTAGCGCTTAATATGGTAGATACGAATCGCTTAGGACGGTTCATCGAAGATGGAAGTGACGTCGCCACCCGTGCACTTGGTTCAGGTGAACGTCGCGCTCTTATCCGTGATGCATTTGACACTATGGGAGGAGTGCCAACGTCGGTGGATATAGAGCGTTTAGCGAATGGACAAATTCCTCTCACGCGTAATCTTGCTCGCGAGCAAGAACAGCTTCCCCAAACACGAGCCACCTTCCGATTGATCTATGGACGCGATCCAAACTTCCAAAGTCATGAAGAAAATCTCGCTTGGAACGCGCTCATGTACCGTATTCGTTTCTCGCGAGACCTGGCTCGTGAGCAGCGAGGTATTACCGAATACCGCCGACTATTCCACCAAGCACCAAGTACGCCGTTCCATTGGGCTACCGTCCGTGTTCTAGGGTACGCGCGTTAGAGGAAAAGACTCTTCTGAAAGCGGTCTAGGCACAGTGGCAGCCGTGGCGGGGGTTGGTGGCCTTGGTTATTGGATATACAGGAAAAATAAGGATGATTAGCCGCACAACCTCGAAATAGTGCTATCCTGCTCTCAAACTATGAAAAAACTCTTGTCCGTCCTTCTGCCCTCCCTAGCCGTTCTCTCCTTTCTAGCGCTGCCAGCAGCTGCACACCGTTCAGGATGTCATTCTTGGCATTCCTGCCCCTCCGATAGCGGTAGCTACGTTTGCGGTGACACGGGGCATTGTTCTGGGTGTAGCGACAACCAATACTGCCAAAATGGGAGTTATAGCCCAGTAGCGACACGAGCGAAGCCTACTCCCACGCCTATCGTTGTCCCTGCTCCGGCACAAGTGGTAGCACCCACACCTATCCCGTTACCTAAGTCGGTTCCCGCCGTGATCCCTGTACCGTCTGCCCCTACTCCGCTCCCCGTTGCACCGAAGCCGGTGGTAAAGGTTCCTATGTACTTCGTAGGTACACCCAAAACATACGCCCAGCTTTTTAATTGTCGTATTGTCGGCAACGGTGCGAGCAAAATCTATCATCTGCAAGGAAGTCGTCTTATCAAGAGTATGAATTTAAAGAGCAAGACATGCTTCGAGACGGAGGCAGCGGCTAAGGCGAGGGGGTATAGGAAGTCGAAGACGTAACGAAAATATGGTGAAAGAGAACGCTATATGATGAAATGGGATAACTATGGAGTTAAAAGAAGCGCTCACCGTTCTCGCGCGTGACGGCTACTGTCTTTGGGTTGGGGCAGGCGTCACAAAACAGCTTTCATCCGCAGGGGATGAACTCGCTTATGATTGGCATGAGCTTGTGGAACGGTTGGAGCTCACCGCAGGCTTAACCGCTCCCGTCTTTCCAGCAACTCTTCCCGAACGTATACAGGTCATTGAATCAAAATTGGGAAGAGTGGCATTCCAAAAAAGGCTACGTGAACTACTTATGACGAGGCTTGCAGAAAGTATCATGCAGGCAGCAGAAAAGGACTTGAAAGAGTTCCATATACCTGGAGCGGTACGACAGATCGCGCACCTAGGAACGATGGCCAGCCAAATTGTAAATTTCAATATCGAGACTTGGACGTCAGCCATCTTGGCCGGTTCCTCGGGTCCATTTGCTATTAAGTCATTTGAGCCGCCTGTCGTAGGCGCTTCAGGCATGAGTATGGCGGCGGGATCTTCTTTGCCAGGACGTTACGTAAGATCCGTTCTTCACCCCCATGGCGCGCTTGATACGAACGGATTGTGTGTTTTAACCCAGCACGCATATGACTCCATGAATGGAACATTGGCCTTCCAGCTCGCTGTTCATGCAGCCTTCCAAGATAAACTTGCGATCGTTGGCATGAGCCTTGAAGACGAGTATCTACGTAAACAACTGGCACAGTTTAGGAAGCAGATCCAAAGCGTCTTCTGGTTTGTTAAAGATGAGCCAAAAGAATGTCTAAAAAAGTGGATATGGGCTAACGACATCACGGTGGTTCAGTTAAGGGACTGGGAAGAATTTTGGAGAGAGGTCGGTCAAATATTTCCACCTCCCGACGAAACTCTGCTTTGTCAGGAGTGGATGAGAGTAATTTCTTTGGCCTTCTTCCACTCCCTGCCACTAGCCTCAATTATCATGTCGGCACGGCGTGAGCTTGGTACAGCAGACGCAATGGACTCACGCCTAAAAGCGCTTTCTGAAAATCGTGGCGAGGAAGCAGATGCTCAAACATATCTACCGATTGATGTTCAGACACGTTATAACCGTATAGAAAAACTGAATAGGAAGAGGATAAAAGAGGTTGAGGAGCAGAAGAGTGCAAAATGAGGTTATACTTTAATATCTAGTCGCTACGCCTCTACGAGAGGATAGGCCATGGCCACCTAAACTGTGCAGTGCAAACTTTGCCTAAAGCATAAAAAATTGTGCAAAAAATCACACATTATCCCTGATTTCATGTATCAGGAGATTTTTGATGAACGGCACCAAATAATAAAGATCAGCCCTGACAGAAAAAGGAAGCCAAACTCAATTAGCGACGGAGAATACGAGCCGGATATCCTCTGCGAAGAGTGTGACAATATTTTAATAAGCGGTTTTGAAACGTATGCAAGCGCGGTTCTGCATGGTGGGAATGTTCCAGTAACGATGACCAACATTTGTAAACCAGACGGACTAGTAATCACGCAGGTTCAAGGCGTTGATTACGCCAAATTCAAATTGTTTTTACTTTCCTTGTTGTGGCGAGCCAGCATCTCTAAGCGGCCGTTTTTTGATAAGGTTTCTCTCGACGCACGAGATGAAGAAACGATAAGAAAAATGCTTTTTGATGAGAAGGCTGGCTCACAAGAAGCTTTCCCCTGCGTACTTTCTTCCAGCAGAAGATCTGAGATTGCAAGCCAAATGATAGTTTCACCTCATAGATTCAGCTTTAATAAAAAAGACGGATACGCTTTTCTAATCGCTGGTATGACATACATCTTTTTGGTAAACGAGCATGAGAAGACGGATTGGATTTTAGAAGCTACTGTTAACCTGAATGGTGACATGAAGATCATCCACTCTACGGGTTATTTCATAGAGAGGCAGCTCAATAATATATTCGGTAGGTAGGCTTTGGCTATGGCACCTTATAATTCATCTTTGCTCTTAGAGGGTCGGCTTATTCTCCATTTGTCTAGGCAAGCTTGATCCCTGATGCCGTATGTGGGATGTGTCGATAAGTTTCGAACCCCATTTTAGTAATGTGGTTGATAATTTTTTCTGCAATAACTTTTGCTGCATCATCATTCGAAGCGTAGATAGCGTATAAAATGGATTTAAACTCCTCCTCATCTGTCTGAAAGGTATAACTGCGTAGTTTTCTGGGCTGGATCATCCGATCTAACGCTTTTGCACAAAGAAAAGGAAAGTCTGGAGCAAGGGTCTTCAATGCCTTAATTACATGAAAATCAGCTTCAATATCACCCCTCGTTGCGGAAAGAGTTTGGTTCAACTTCTCAAGCATAGACTGTGGATTGAATACGCCAGAAACAATCCACCAACCAAATTCTCGCAGCTCTTCCGGATCTGAAGACTTCTTTAGCCGTAATGCCCACAGTTCTTCAAGCTTTCCAGGGTCTAAGGTCCGATCTTTTTTTGAAAGGTTTTTGCCACTGATATAAGCCCTGCCAATAAAGCTTAGCGCATGCGCTCGGTATTCTACCGCGGCAGATTCGAAGAATTTTTGCGACAGGTCTTGTGCCCCTTTCAGATCATGTATAAAGCCAATGACAATATGCTCAACAAGCCTTTCAGACCAGTGAGATCTACGATTTTTAAGATCCTTATATTGACCTAGGCTTTTTATAGATCGAAGATATTGTTGGTGCAGGAGTTCAAATGCCTTCTCTGAAACATTATTAAATAGGTAGGTATTCCATGCCGCGGCTCCTTGTACGTCTTCAGAGAAAATCCTATCGATAGCACCTACGCACCAACTCAAGTCAAAGTTTAGAAGCCATGGAAAATGACGTCCATAAGTTGATCTTGTAGTCAGACTTGGATCATTGGACGTGTCCAGCCCCCTTTCTAGAAGCTTCTTTATAGATGGATCGATCTCCTTTTTTTCTTCCGTCAAGCCTTCGTCTGAGTGCTTATAGCGCCAATAAACATTCTGAAACAAGGCATGGTAAGCCATCCCACGAGCCGTGTTGATGGACATGGCAAAAGGGTCCATATTACTTCCTCCATAACGAGCTTCGTATTCAAGCGTGGGAGATGGATGCTGACAAAGATGATCGAGCCACGCAATAATTTTTTCTTTCCATGAAAAATCGACGAGATCTTTCCCACCCAGAGATGTCTCAAGAAGCTCAGCGATGCTTTGCATGACACCGTCCCAGGCGTTGTCCCACCAATCGTTTTTGTGAGGGCTAAGTTGACCCGCCCTATCAGCTGTTAAGATAAGGTCAATTAATTCTAAACATTGTTCCAACTTGAGTTTTTTGCCCGCCTTGATTGCAAGATTTATACCGCGCAGAAAATGGTATGCGTATGTTGGGTCTAATACATTTTTGGGAGCGAGCATCGTCGCGTGAAGGCAGAATTCTTCTGCTCTATCTTTGACCAGCGCCTCAAATTCTCTACCCAATCCTTCAACAGAGGGAGAGAAGTCTCGCGTGTCGCTCTGAGTCCAATTTAATACCTGGCTAATCGCTTCTATAGGGGTCAGAGAAACGAGATCAGTCTTTTGAAAAGGTGATGTGGGGCCATAGAACGAACTATGATAAGAAAGGAAGGAGGGATCGAAGCTCCAGGCGCACCGTGCTAGGATATCGGCATATTTTCCCTTCTGTTCATCATCTAGATGATCATGAACCATTGTTAAGCGTCGAGCTTTCCAATCGTTTATCGAAAACTCATCTTTAACGTCATTCGGTCCTTGTTCTATTGTCTGGAGGACAGCCTTTTGCATTTCCTCTCTTAGACGGGGGAAGGCTTCTTTTAGCAAGAGTGCGTATTCATGCCAAACACAAGTGTTTTTCACTTCATCGATTAATGTGCGCTCAATTTCAGGCAAGAATCTTTCTATATGTAAGCGGTAAAGATGCAGTGATAAACGCAGGAAGACAGGAAATTCCTTTTCCTTAAATTTCTGGATAAGGCTCTTGTCATCGCCGGTAGCACCATCACGCATCACGCGCTCCGCAATTTTTCTCAAAGAAGTAATCAGCAGGTTTTTGAGGTCATCACGTCCCCAGTTTTGGTCATGATCTTCGATAGCAGGTCGCCAAATAAATGAGGTATCAGACGTTCGGTCATCACCACTTTCACGCACAAGTTCAGACTCAAGTGTTTTTAAAATGAGTTCCGTGAATGGCAAGATATGAGAGGAAGGAATCTTCTCGACCTCAGCAAGCATGCTCTCATATTCGTAATCCTTGATGGGGTCTCCATTTCCTTCACCTGATCGTACCTGCACAGACAGGAGATGCGAAAGCAGGCTTTCAGCACGATTATAAATACCCGCTTCAATGAGCTTTTTTAGGTAAACAGGAAAGAAATGGGTGTTGCCCTTCGCTTGAGGGGTGAGCAACCATTTTGAACAAATAATAAAATGCACAAAGTCACCGATACCTTTATCTGATACCTGAGAGAAACACGTTGCGATTTTATCAATTAGCAGCCATGTCGCATCACCAACTTTGGCTTGATACGAATTCAACCTCTTCATGATTTCTCCAGGGCGCTTATCCGCAATACGAGTCAGGTAGCTCAATGCATCGACAGACGGCTCCTCTAAAAAACCGCTTTCCTCAAGTTTATCGAACCATGTCTCATCCGCCTTGCGAAAGAAGTATGCCCGAGATTCATGATTTTTTGTGAGAAAAAGCCTGATCTTTTCCATGGGTTCTTCTTTGCGTCTATCAAGAATCTCGTCGATAAAGACGTACACGTCTTGTTGGTATGGAAAAATATATGTAAGCAGAAACACCTCATACTCAGCGAGCTTCGTAAGAAAAACTTCTAGAACCTCTGGAAAGTTGTGATGCGCTACATCATTGAAATATTCGTGGTACTTGGTCCATATTTGGTAAACGCTGTCCTTGGTATCGACCGTACGCGCCCCTGGATCAAAAGAAAGTTTTAGTGAAGGCCCAAGAATAGGATTTTGTTTATCCTTGGCCGTAGAGGTATATTCTTCGCTTAGGAAATCCTTCCCCACTTCTCGCACGAAGCAAGTAATTTCCCGTAATGAATGCGCCGCTTGTGCAACGCGATCCGGGTTCCCCTCATCTTTTAGTGTACGGAGCGCACCAATGTAGCGATTTTTCAGTTCTGGATCTAGAAGAGCAAACATTCGAGCAACTTCTTGTTGTTGAGAGCTATCGAACTCCGCTTCACCTACTAGTGCCTGATTTACGGGAGGCAGATAAAATTTTCCAGCATCGGTGATGCGGATGGTTCTGGCCTGGGATGGGTCACGCGCAATCAACCCACTCTTTTCAAGTCGGTCGAGCAAGTCGAGAATCGCCTGATCGGAGTTATTCCGTCGAGCGCGTCGGAGATCGGCTATGGTTGGAGAAAAGCCATTTTCCAGGATAAAAGAATTGATGGCGGCCAGAAAAGTTCGTTGGGTTTTCGTGATTTTGGGAGATGACATAGGTACTGTGTAAAAGCTCAGTATTATAGTCACCATGCTACTGAGCATAAGCTCAGTTGTCAAATATTAAGCTCACGAGCAACCAATTCCATCGGCTTCGGATAAAGTATACGGATCACACTTGACGCGAATAATCCAGAAGACAACAATCTAAACGGAAACAGTCATGTTTCGACTAAACCCATTATAAAAACACCTACAGAACGTATGGAACTATCTGAATTTATTAAAACTACGCTAGTAGAAATATACGATGGCATCAATAAAGCAAACGTGGAGGTGGCCAATAGGCATGGAAAAACTCTGGGGAAGGACATGAGTGCGCTTTTCTGCATTGAACCCCATCGAAGGGATAGTAAGGAAGGATACATAATCTTTGATGTAGCCGTGAGCGCAACGCAAGAATCTACGACGTCTGGTGGCGGCGGAATTAAAGTCGTTGTTGCCGCGTTAGGCGGTGAATTAAGCAACGCAACAACACAAGAACAGACAAGCAGGATAAAGTTCCATGTAATGCCAAGTGGCTACGTCTCTTAGTCACTAAATTAAAAAGTGCAGCATAAGCCAAACACAGAACACTACCTTTAATTAGAAATATGCTACCCACCCGTAGCAGCAGCATCGAAGAGATATGAAAACTAGAACAGCCTTGATCGTACTTCTTATACCGCTGATCCTAGCAGGATCAGGCTGCGAAAACCGTGAAGAGCAGCTCCAAGCCGACCTCGACAACGCCCAGTATGAAATTAGGCAGCTTGAAAGAAAGGTCGAGGACTACCAACAAGCCCTCAGTGAAGCAAACGACAATATCGAGGAAGCTAACCAGACCATAGAAGACGCTCAATCATATTCCGGAGAGAGTTGCAGCGACATGGAAGACGCGTTGGACGGGATGAGTACTACCGACACCGTTACAGATCCTGGCTAATCGTTCTTGGATAGCAAAAAATAGGCAGGGATGATCTTGCCTAGCTGTACCCCCTCTCATCGGTTGACGCCCGGCTGACATTCTTGAGTTAGTTTGCGGTACGAACAAGTGGTTTAAGCCAATCGTCGAATTTGATTTTCTTGGCTAACATATCTATCTTTTTACCCCTCTTGCATCCTCATTATTTCTCTTCATCTATCCCCTATATCTGCTTCGATCCCCACCGGTCCCACCATGCAGAACACCCATCCTAAAAAGTTGGGTGTTTTGTTTTATCACTGACTGTAGCGATAAACGGTGAGATTGAGTGAGAACCTCCCTTCATTCGTAGGTTTATCTCGTTTTTTATCAACCTTCTGATTGTCGAACCATTAACCTGCTTATTTATTTTAGAAAAGGGCTTCAGCAGAGCATGAGCACGTTCTGCATACGTGAGAAAATTTTCATCTTCAAAATCGTTTTTAAAAGTTGTAAACCTTTTATAAAAATCACGATGACGAAGGATGGTCCCCCCTTTCTTTTTTAAAGCATGGACAGACGTTCTAATAGATCTTTTCAATTTTCTATAAAAACGAGCAATACTTTGAGAACGTAAATAAAAGAAATTACCATCAAATTCGATTCCTAAATATTGAAAATGAGATAGATTGCCATTAGCATTTTTGCAGATTAATACGCCCTTTTCGTCTCTTGAAAAAATCTTTATATCCGTCTTACCCTCACTGACTCTAAGGCCCAGCTTAACTAAACCAGAAATTACTTTTGCGTTTGCAGTCTCTGCGGCATTACTATTAACTACCAGGAGAACATCATCGCTATAGCGTCTATAAATACCATTATTTTTCAATGCGAATTCACGCATATCACTATCGAAATCGAGCATCGATAGGTTTGCTAAAACTCCACTGATAGGCAAGCCCTGAGGAATGCCATAGTGTTTTTGGTTCGTATGTACTACATCTTTTTTTTCTACCCTTTTTGATGTTTTATGTAAATCTAGAACAAATTCCAAAAAAGAACCGTTCGGCATATATCTACCATTTCTAGAAGGGATGCGTTTATTTTTAAAAAACCTCTCTATATCTTTCTTAATAATGAATTTAAATCTTGTAACATTCTGGAAAATATTGAAAAAATCGTCCTGAAGCCTTCTATCTTCTTCTTTAGTAAAGAAATTAATAACATCAATTAGCTTGTTCTTTAAAGTAGAGTGCTGAATTTCGTCAAAAAATGAAGTTACATCAAAACAAAGTGCGGTAACGTCATCCTGTTTCCTTATAAAATCAGCTACTTCTCTCACAAATTCCGGTATAGATCTATTCAAAGCCCTATATGCCAAAATAGAGTCAGAAAGTCCTTTTTCCTCTAAATATGAACTGTACAATTGATTAAGATAGTACCCGTACCAAGAATAAACAACCGCATCTAAATGAGAGGCGAAGCAAATAGGACGCTCTTTTTTCTTAACCTCTCGTTTACCAGAAACTTCCTTTAACTTCCTTCGTCGCTCTTCTTGTACAGATTTAATCAAAGGGGAAAAAGAATACCCTGCAACATAGACAGGGTTAAAAACATTTTCTGTCCTTTTCTGATCTAACTTTACGATTGGATCAAAATGAGAGTACTTCCGTTTTTCTTCCATTTTTTCACCTTCTTTTTTGAGCCAACTATTACGGATTTCCTCAATATCATGCTTCATAGGTCAGGTCTACACCTGACACCCCTCGACCGGCGGTATCTTAAGGGGTGTCAGGATCAAAAAATCTCTCGCATTGAGAGGAGCCCGCCGTATTTACAGACCAGTATAACTGTATCATGCACTTGACTATGCCAACGATTGTGATGTTCGCCTTTCGGCTACTGCTACATTCGCTAGCTCGTCATCTGTCGCTCACTGAGATGCTTGCGCTTCTCTTCGGCTTGACCGATGTCGTCAATAACATGGTTCCCCATGGCCCAAGTCCATGGACATTTATACGATAACAGATTCAGCGTTCGACAAAAATAAAAATGTCAAGACTTGAAGCTACCCTATTTATCTTACCTTCCCCTATAAAAACTTTACCCACCTGTTGCCCACGAAGTAGCAAAAGGTAGGAAAATTGCTTAAAAATAAGAACGCGCGTTTTCTAAATTCTTCCTAAGAATTATCTCAACCTGACCCCATAATCCCTCTCCCCACTCATCGTTTCAATCGTTAAAACCTAACCCTCCTCACCCTCATCTTCCCATCTCGCGTATCAAATATCACGTCCATATCAGCTCTAGGATCATCATTAAAACGCGTTTTCACAATTTGCGCAGGAGAAATTCCTCCCGCGGCCAGATCATTAAAAATATTCTCACGAAACGTTTTAGAGGCATGCTCGACTCCGGAATAATCTCGATCGGCCACGTCACCCTCGGGCGATGCACCGGCCAGAAAAACCTGGAGGCGAGTAACATCAGGTAGAAACGTCCCAACATGAGCAAACATATCTAACAGCGGCTTATCCCCCGGAGAAACATGGGAAGCAACCGCTCGTCTCGTGAGAGGATCATAAAAAACCACCGCCGCGCACACCCCAACACCCGTGATAGACACCTCATCCCCCGGCGGCACCTCCATAATCATCCCCGCAGAAGGGAGCGCGTGAGATTCAAAAGGCTCCTCCGCAGGCGTATCGTGGTAGGGGTTTTCTATAGATGGCTTTTCAACGGGTGAAGAGGGTGGTCGATCTTTATTCATACAACAAAATAATACATTGATATACTACCACATTGACAGCGTCTACAAACCTGATACCATCCCCCACTTGATCGTGTCAGCTCCCTGTTCTCAATATTTTGAGGCCAGAGAGTCGACTCGACCACGAGCGACAGAAAGGAAAACCGCCATGAGCGGAATCGGATTCGGAAGAGGCAACCCTTACAGAACGGCGGCGGAAGACCCGCTCGCTGAGCTGCAGCGGGAGACCAGAACCCAGAAGAGGGTGATCGGGGGTCTGCTCGTCATCTCAAGCCTGCTCTCACTGGGCTGGATCGTGACAGGTATCCGCCATGAGCAAACGGTCGGCACCCGTGCCGAGGACAACTACGTCCGCGGCGCTCCGATCTACATCATCACCGTGGAAGGTGAGTACCGACGTCGCGCCAGTGGGAGAGTGGGCTCCCAGCTCTTTACCTGGCACGGTCTCGAGTGCTTCGCGTACTGCGATCACTATGGACGCGGTCTGCCCAACTGCGAGGTCTACACCTGGGCATACTGCTACCTCCCTCCCCAGCCCATCTGCCGCTAGACAACTGCCTCCTCCCCCTCTCACCCACGACCCCGTGGGTTTCGCTATATCTCTCAAACCCATTTCTTTATATACCCCTCCACATCAAACTTCTTTTCCATCCCTCCCAAACTCATATATCTCACCGTGCCAAAAATAGGCCGGTTAAACCACGGTCGATCATGCAACCCACCCATCGACCACAGAATCCCCACATAGCCATTTGGATCACGCCCATCTAATTCATATTTGTCATTCAAATAGATTCCGATCTTGATCGCTTCTTCCGGGGAGTCCGTCCATTCCAAGATCTTCTTCGCCCAGTACATACGCACATAGCCATGCATTTTCCCCGTTTGCACCATTTCGCATTGCACCGCATTCCAAAGCGGATCATGGGTTTTTGCATGCTCAAACTCGGCTCGAGGATACGTAAACTCGCGCGGATCTTTCCGATGCGCATCCAAGGTCTTCCTCGCCCATTCCGGCAAGCCGGCAAACGAATCGTAGTGAGGCTGATAAAAACAGTAGTTATCTGATAATTCGCGGCGCACAACAAGCTCTTCGATATAGGCATCTCGTGCGGCCTTTGGAGCCGTGTCATGCAAGACCTCATACGCAACTCGCTGAGGCGAAAGATGGCCGTAGTGAAAATAGGGCGAAAGATCGGACAGCGCTCCCGCTAACGGATCATTACGACGCTCATGATAACTAGGTAAGCGCTCAGAAATAAATCGCTTTAGAGCCGCATGCGCCGCCTTCTCCCCTGCCTCAATCCATTCAACGGCTACCGGAGGAGCTCCAACAGGAATAAGGCCCTCCAAGGCCTGCCAGTCAATCGTCTGATACGTAAACGGCGCGTGGGATGCCTGGGAAGTGACTTGAGGGATATCTGTAAGATACGTCGTGAGCTGCGCATGAATCTTGGGGCGAATCGTCCGCGCCGCAAATTCCTGTTTTTGGCTCGTGATCCAACAAGGAACCACGTTATGCGCATCTACTTGATAGACAGGGCAGGTCAACCCTTCGACCACCTCCTTCAGCCAGCGTCGAGATAGGCGAAGCGGAAAAAAATCCGTCACCACACCTCCAATCTTTTCTTTATTCATCCAGCCTAACATCTCTTGATGCGCTTCTTCTCCGACAAAGAGATAAAAAGGAATTCCCTTCGCATGTAGATCCTTCTCAACAGATCGGAGTCCCGCCAATTTAAACTGCCACTGCCGTTCTCCCCCTCCCAAAAACCCAGGAACGAGATTATGCGCCACCGCAAACGAAACGCCTTGCTCCTTGGCCCAGGCCTGCGTGGCGAGTAACGCCCAGTTATCCTGTACCCGCTGATCACGATTCATCCAATACACCAGCGGGCGTCCGGCAACGGAACCGTGCTTCAAAATCCTTCCTCTCTGCTCAAATATCGACGTGTGCATGTCCGCAGTATATCCTAGCTCATCATATGACGGTACTCACCTGCGGACTCCACGACCCCAAGGCCGGGCTCGAATGGCTTTCTGACAAATACTCCAAAAAACTCTTTTCGATGTTTGATCGGGTCATCATTTCGGCTTCTCCGTTAACAGACAAGACCTATCTACAAAAACTCAGCGGCCAAGGATACATCATTCACCGCCGCAGAAAGAACCACATAACAACCAGCTACCTAGAAGCAATCAAACAAGCCGTCGCGCTCAATCCAGACACGATCCTCTATTGCGATTTTGATCGTGTGATGCACTGGGTACACACGCACGCAAAAGAATTATCGTGCGTCGCAAAACATATTGAACCCACCGGATACTTCATCGGCATGCGAGGACCCAAAGAATACGCTACGCATCATGATGCCCTTCGCTACACCGAAGAACTGCCTAACGCCATTATCTCCGATTTCATGGGCGAGTCCTCACGTAAAGACTACCTCTCCGGTTGTTACGGGTTTTCCCTGTCAGCAGCTGAATTCATTATTAAGAACATCTCTTTCAAATCCTGGGCCACTTTTGGCGAATGGCCAATGATTATGAAGAAAAATGGCTATCCCCCCACCTACGCCGTCTGCAAAGGCTTGGCCTGGGAAAACGCCGACCAGCATCAAGAGGAGGTAAAACGCGCCGGAAGCGTTGCCGCCTACCGCGAACAACTTTCAACCCCCGCCGAGTGGCAAAAACGATCAACCATGGCCTTAGAATTCGTAAGCTCGCTGATTCTTAAGCCCTAGACTTGCAAAAAAGGCAATATTTTGTTACAAAAATCGTGTCAGATCGCCCGAGCGCCTGTGAAGGAAGCTGTCTTCACCTGCAATCGGGCCGTCGGACAAGTCAACCCCCGACCGCACCAGAGATAACGCATGCGAAAGCGGCTCCCACCGCAAACCCGCGACGACCTGGTAAAAAGAGTGCGCGAAGCACAAAACGCAGCGCGTTTCGCGCTTGACCAGGCCGAGAATACAGGCAGAAAAACAAGACTCGGAGACGGCAACCGCTTTGCCGTTTTCGCGGAAATAAACGAGGGCACCTCGCCAGACCTCCTCACGAGGATGCTGGCTCGGCTAGAGGCCGTTCTCGCCAACCTACCCACATGTTCCAAAGTGAATGAACTGTAGCCCCTCCCACCAGACACACTCTTTCTTGAACGCCTCCGTCGGCGTTCTTCTGTTTTATAGCTCCGAGCACTATCCTTCGCATAGAAAACAATAAAACACCCTCTTCAAAGGGTGTTTTATGTGGTGGACACTGTAGGATTCGAACCTACGACCCCCTCGGTGTAAACGAGGTGCTCTAACCAACTGAGCTAAGTGTCCGCTATCTGTTCACGTGGTGGGCGAGGAGAGACTCGAACTCTCATGCCAGTGAAGGCGCTACCACCTCAAAGTAGTGCGTCTACCAATTTCGCCACTCGCCCATCAAGTAAACAGATAAATGTACGGGGCGCAGAATACCAAGACCGACTTAATCTGACAAGCGCCTCCCCGTGATAAGGGTCAAAACCCCGGGTAAAACGGAAAAATGAAAGGCGGCACTCTGAAAAGCATGCCCATCAACAAAGACGGTAAAAGGCGTCTCCGACACCATTTTTCCCTCTGTCAAAAAGACTTTTGTTTCACTCAGTTGAGGCTTTTTCCAAGACCATTTCTTGTCTCCTGTTCCTATTTCTGCCTGAATCAAAATCTCAAGCTGGCCATCCTTTGGATTGACCAATACCCCATCCTGACCCGTCGCGGCGAGATTGCGCACGGCAATCGCACCTCTAACAGATGGGCGCAATCGATATGCACCAGCCACCTCGATTCCGGCAATCGTCTCGGGAGCGACTAAATCCAGCAAAAAAGGCTGTCCATTGACTTGCCCCATGTCTAATCTCTCAACTAACCGCGCCGCAATGACATCCACGGCTTTGGTTCCTGAAGGAATACCCAAAAGACCGCCAATCAGAGAAGGCCCAATGGGCAAAAATCCAATGGTCGCCTTCACTTCTGGTAAAAGGGGGGTAACGTCTCGGACAATTTGATCTGAGCCCACCAAAATAAGATTCTTAATCCCCTGTTGCGCCAACTGCTTCACCATTTGCTTCGAACTATTTAACGGTGACGCACGCATCGTCACGCCTTCTATCCCTCGCCGAGCCAATTCATTTTCAACAAGCTGCAACTCTCGCTCAAAGCGTTTGTCCTTGAGGCATTCATCATAGACGTAGGCAAATGCCGGGTTCATACGGACACAAGAACCAATAAGGGACTAAGCCCCTGCATGCGCCACCCGTTCGGCCCGTGAAGGATGCTTGGCATCCGCTGAAGAGCCTTTGCCAATCACAAGACGACCCTGAAGACAAGCCCCCGCTTCCATTGCCAGCACTTGAGCCACCACGTCTCCTGTCACTTTTGCCGTAGCACGTAGCTCGAGTCTGTTTTTAACCGTAATATTTCCCTGGATCGTTCCCGCAACAGACGCTTCCCCCACCTGAACTTCCGCTTCAATCGTCGCCTCAGAACCTACCGTGAGTATCCCCGCTGTCTGAAGCGATCCTTTAACACACCCCTCCACCACCACATCGCCATCCCCTTTAAAATTACCTTCTAGCGTAACCCCACGTGCAATAATCGTCGATTGAGAAGAAGAACTATTCGGTTGTTTTTGAAACATAGACAAACCGCCTTACGAGAGGAGTGAAACAGAAAGAGCAAAAAAATGGCGGATAAACGAGAGTATACCAGAACAAGAAGAAGAATGCATCACATAATGCAACACGTAACAAGGAGTCCTTTGAAGTGAGCGTTATTGCGTGTTACAGACACTCCTACATTTCTTCTGGCGTTGGAATACCCAATAGATGCAACCCATTCGATAACGCGAGAGCTGCCGCTTTCACAAGCTCAAGACGAGTTTCACGTACAGCGCCTTCGGCTGATAAAACGGGAACATCGCGATAAAAGGCGCTCACCTCCTGCGCCATTTCCAAACACCACTGCGCGATCACAGATGGACGCAATTCCTTCGCCGCCTGCGCCACCTTTTCGGGTAACTGCGCCATCTTAAGCGCCAAATGCTTCTGTGCCAGCTCAATCACCATGACATTCTCAGACTCATCCCGCTCAGGTTGTTGCGTACCCAATGCCATCGCCTTGCGTACAATCGAATTCAACCGTGTTACCGCGTACTGACAATATGGGCCAGTCGCTCCCTCAAAAGACAGAGCCTGCTCCATATCAAACGTAAACACCTTATCGCTATCCTGCCGCAACATCCCAAACTTTATCCCCCCCAACGCCAAATCCCACGCCACCTGACGCTGTTTATCCCCCGACCATTCGGCATGACGCGCCTGAACTTCTTTCAAGGCAAACGCCTTCACTTCTTCTTCAAAACTTTGGTACGTAACGATATTCCCTTCACGGCTCGACATCGCGCCCGTCTTGAGCGTCACGAACTCATACCCGATAAATTCCGGCACCGGACTCATCCCCATCCGTCGCAAGGTCTCAAATAACTGCTTGAAATACAACATTTGACGGTTGTCGACCAAAATCAAAGAGCGTGAAGCTGTCGGATACTCCTTCAATTTCAACTCTGCCAAAGCTAAATCTTTGGTCGCATACAAAGATGTCCCATCGGATTTACGCACGAGAAACACGCCCAACTTCACATCCTCCAAATCAACGACCATCGCGCCTTGGCTTTCTTTTGCTACCCCCTTCACCAAAAGCTCATCAACAATCGCTTGGCCACGTGCCACAACCTCCGATTCTAAATATGGACGATCATTTTTGACCCCTAAACGTGCAAAAATGGCATTCAGTTCATCCAAACACCACGACCGGGTGATCGACCAAAGATGCGTGAGGGCAGCATCCCCCGCCTCAAGTCGCCGTTGGATTTCAGACACCTCCTCTTTCCATTCCAAATACGCTTCTAATTCTTTGGTAGATTGAGAGTAAAGTGAGCCTAAATAGGCGGCCGTTTTTTCCGTAGCAGAAAAACCACGCAGAATACTCTCGGCCTGTTCCTGCGTTAAACTCACTCCTTGACCGGTCTTAGAACGAATCAGCCACCACAAACATTTCGCGACATGAGCCCCTACATCTCCATGATACGTCATGGGAACCACATGCGCCGAAGAAGCATGCAAAACTTGATCCAAGGCCACGCCAATCACAATATTCCGCAAATGCCCCACATGCGCCTCTTTATGCGTATTCAACTGCGCATACTCAAGTAAAAACGTTTGCCCCTTATTCGTTTCCACCCAACCATACTCCGCTTTTTGCTTGGACACGACCTCAACAACATCTTTTACCACTTCCTCAGAGGCAAGTTTCACATTCACATACGGCCCCGCTGCCGCAAACGTCATCCCCTCCACATTCGATGTTTGCAACTTCTCGACTAATTCCTTAGCAAGTGCCGCCGGATTCGTCGCCCGACCCTTCGCATACTTAAAACACGCCACGGCAAAATCGCCTAACGTCGTATCAGGAGGGACAACGACCTCGGCAGCCGTCACCAGTTCACCAAGAACTTGTGATACATGCGTCGCAATCAGACTCGTCCATTGTTGCCAGAGAGTTTGGGACATATTAAGGATATGAATTTGATGTAGCTCGTCATCCCGAACGAAGTCATACGAAGAGAGGGATCTCGCAGTGGAACAGGTAGCCTTCGTATTGGGCTACTCGTTCCAGTCGAGATTCCTCCGTCGTCGTCGGACTCCTCCTTCGGAATGACGAAAAAAACCGACTAACGTTGAACAATCTTAATAAAATGCCGCTTTCCTTTCTGAATGACCATCCCCTCACTCGTCGCTTCCACCATCGCTTTCACATCCATAACGACTTCATCATTCACTTTCACCCCTCCCTGCTCAATTTGCCGACGCGCATCTGTCTTTGAAGACACGAATCCCGCCTGCACCAAGACATCCGTCAACGCCATCGACCCACTAACCGACAAAACAGGGATCTCTTCAGGCTTCTCCCCTTGCGCATGCACACGCACAAACTCCTGCGATGCCTCATGGGCTGCCTTTTCTCCAAAAATACCTTCTACGACCAACCGAGCCAACTCCTTCTTCCACACAATCGGATTCTCCCCTCCTTCCAAAGCCGCTTTAACCTCGTTCATCTCGTCATCTGTCTTCTGCGTACAAATCTCAAACCCAGGCACAATCATCTCATCCGTCCAACTCATGACTTTGCCATACGCATCCTTAGGATCATCCGTAAGCGCCAACATATTCCCCTCCGACTTCCCCATTTTCTTGCCGGTTGGATCTGCCAACAAGCGATTGGTCAATACAAACTTCTCCTTTTGCTTCAACGTTTTGAGAAGTGTCCGCCCCGCCAACATATTAAACGTTTGATCGTTGCCTCCAATTTCTAAATCCACTTCCAAGGCAACCGAGTCATAGCCCTGCATGAGCGGATAGAAAAATTCATGAAGATGGATCGGCTTACCTTCTTGATGACGCTTCTCAAACATGTCGCGTTCCATCATTTGTTGAACCGTAAAATGCGACGCGAGTTCGACCACATCCGCAAACGACATCTTCGCCAACCATTCACTATTAAAACGAAACTCGGCCGCATTTGGACCGTCAAAATCTAACAAGAACGAAGCCTGCTGCTTGTAGAGCTTACAATTCTCCAGGACTTCTTCCCGCGTGAGCTTCTTGCGCGTCGCGGCCTTATCCGTCGGATCGCCAATCATGGCGGTAAAATCCCCGATCAATAAAATGACTTTGTGACCCAGCTTTTGTAATTCAGAGAGTTTGCGTAACGGAACCGTATGCCCCAAATGAAGCGTTGGCCCGGTTGGATCAATCCCATGATAAACCGTGAGTTTTTTACCAGATACCAAACGCTCCCGTAACGCCTCGCGCGTCGGGTAGACCATCTCGACCGCATGGGTCAAAAACCACTCCACTTGCTTGGGATCAACAGAGACAGATGACATACTGCCTTATAGTACGAGAGCCGAGGCATTTGAGCAATAAGCCTCTAAAACGCAGAAGACAGCCGTAGGATGGCTGTCGAAGTAAGAAGAAAACGATATTTGCGACCCCGGAGGGTCAATTAGCGCGTCCCCCGAGCTGTCCAGTCCAGTATTAAGCGCCCTCGACCCACCCAGTGTATTCCCGAGGAGGAGGTGGCAGGCCAAAAACGCCGGGGGACGCTGCGCGCATGACGGGACTCGAACCCGCAACCAGGCTTTCTAAGGCCTTGCTCTACCCATTGAGCTACATACGCAACGAACGCTGGCTATTTAGCCAGCGTTCGCCTTTTTCGTCAATACTTCTGCTTTCTTCATGGCCTCTTCCAACTTCTGCCGCATCCCCTCGACTACCTTCTCTGGTGCCTTCCCAACAAACTCCTGATTTTCTAATTTTTGCTGGGTAGATTGAATATATCTATCTAATTCTGCCAATTCCTTCTTCGCCTTCTCTCGTTCCGCTGCCACATCGACTAATCCGGCCATATTCATGGCGACCGATAACGAGCCAGACACCGTCGAGGGCCAATCTTGAGGGGATACGTCAACAAATTGAAGACTTGAGGCATTTACCAAGCGCTGAATCCAAACAAGATTTTCTTTCATTGGTTCAACCTCTTTCCCTCCGCCAACCACCACAAATTCAACCGCCTTGGCCGGTTCAATCTTCTGCTCCGCACGCAAACGACGCATATCCGTCACGAGAACTCTGAGACGCTCAAACGCCTGAACATCATGCTCTATCTGTCCAGAGATCATTGGCCACTCGGCCACAATCAAGGCACCAGGAAATCCCGCTACCTTCCAAACATGTTCTGTCACAAATGGTGCAAACGGATGCCATAACTTGAGAACGGTTTGCAAAATCTTAATGAGAATCTCGGTTTTTCCACCTTCAACCTTGGCAATTTCTAAATACCAATCCGCTAAATCACTCCAAGTAAACTCACGCAACTCTTCCCCAGCTGCCGATAGTTGATACGTCTCCAACTTTTTGGTCACGGAAGCCACTACTTCATCTAGACGAGCTAAGATCCAGGTATCCGCTAACGTAGATACCTGTTTCGCGGCGAGATCTCTCACTCCGCCACCGTCGTTCGCGAACGACGTGGCTTCGTCGGACTTCGTTCGGGATGATGGGAGAGATGAAGAAGCGTCGATACTCGTAAGAATAAACCGAGAAATATTCCAAAGCTTATTCGTAAAATTACGATAGCTTTCAATTTTGGATTCAGACAGATTCACATCCTGACCAGGTGTCGAACCAATCACCAATGATAAACGAACAGCATCCGTTCCATATTTTGGAATGAGATCAAGCGGATCCAAGACATTTCCTAACGACTTCGACATTTTTCGGCCTTGTTCATCACGCACAAGTCCATGCAAATACACATCTTTAAAGGGCACCTCTCCCAAAGCATACGTCGACATCAAAATCATGCGCGCCACCCAGAAAAAGAGGATGTCATAACCCGTTTCCAACACCGCCGTTGGATGAAAGGATTTCTGTTTCTCCCACCGCTCTTTATTTGGCCACCCCAACGCCGAAAATGTCCACATCCCAGAGGAAAACCAAGTGTCCAAGGTATCGGGATCCTGTACCCATCCTTCTCCTGGAGATTCCACGCCAAACACCGTTTCATCACCGCGATACCACACAGGGATCTGATGTCCAAACCAAATCTGGCGCGAAATACACCAATCACGCAGGTTATCAACCCAAGTAAAATAGGTCTTAAAAAACCGCTCTGGCAAAATACGTGTCTGATTCGACAACACAGCCTCGCGCATCAATTCTTTAAGCGTAACAGATTCACCTTTTTTCCATTTATTCAACGTATCCTGACGCAGGGTAAACGGCTTATTCACCCGAATAAACCATTGACGCATCGGCAACTGTTCAACGGGGGCTCCTCCACGCTCGGCAATCGGTAAATTCTGATCAATTTCTTTCACTTCCCGTAAAACACCCTCTTTTTCTAAGCACTCACCGATCTTCACACGAGCCTCTTTCAAAGATAATCCCGCAAATTCCGTCCCACATTCAGACAACAAACGCCCATCCTCCCCAATCACTTGAATCATGGGTAACCCGTGCCGTTGCCCCATCTGCTCATCAATCATCGAATGAGCTGGAGTCACGCCCAACGCACCCGTTCCAAAAGATGGATCAACCGCCTCATCAGCAATCACGAGGATATCAAGCTTCTTGCCACAAAACACGGGCTGAAAGCGCTTTCCTATCAATGATTGGTACCGCTCATCACTCGGATGGACGGCGACCGCCGTATCCCCAAATTTTGTTTCCGGACGCGTTGTAGAAATGGGGATAGGAAAATCTTTGTCGTAGGTAAACGTATACAACTTAGCTTTCCCCTCTTTGATAAAGACTTCGTCATCCGACAAGGTCGTGCGAAATTGTGGATCCCAATTCACTAACCGATAGCCCCGCTCAATAAGTCCATCCTCCAACATCATGCCGAAGACTTTATTAACCGCTTCCCCTCGCTGTTCATCAAACGTATACGCCTCGCGCGACCAATCACACGAAGACCCCATCTTCCGCACTTGCTTATTAATCGTACGTCCAGACTCTTCGGCAAAGGCCCGTACCTTATCTAAAAACCCTTCACGCCCCAATTCCCGACGCGGGTCCTTCATCCCATCTTTAATCAAAAGCTGCTCAACTTTGACCTGGGTCGAAATGGCCGCGTGATCCGTCCCGGGCACCCAGAGCGTTCGCTTCCCTCGCATGCGTTGGAAGCGAATTAATAAATCCTCGATCGCCAGCATCGTCGCGTGCCCCAAATGCAACACCCCCGTCCGATTCGGCGGCGGCATCATAATACAATACGGCTCCCCTTTTTGATTCCGATCCGGCAACTGATCGGGATTAAACACCCCCGACGCCTCCCAAGCCGCGTAAATCGCATCTTCCACTTCCGAGGCGATATACGCCTTAGGCAAATCTTGAGCCATAGAATAAAAGCAGTCTAAGCCAAAAACTTGAGCCTGCCAAATCCCCTCCCCACCCACCTCCACCATCTAGAGCCCCCGTCCGGTACAGACAAAAAGGAGGCTTTTTAGACGTGACGACGGCTAAAACCGAGGAGATTTTCTAGCAGGAAAATCTGCGTACTCCTTTTTGTCTGTACCGGACGGGGGCTCATCGCCTATATATAACTATCCAATCAATACTCTCGTCGCTCATAACAATGCACGTCTAGGTTTTAGAACTCCTCCCCTAACCCCTCCTCGCTGGAGGAGGGGAAATCTATCAACCTTGACATACCCATGATAATGGCATAAGTTAGCCCATTCCTTGTCCATTCCCATGGCACTGAATCCTGTTCAACAAGCGGCCGAACGCATCCTTCGTGCCAAACAAATCCTCCTCACCACCAATGAACATCCTTCCGTGGATGCTTTAGGCTCAATTATTGCCATAGGACTGGTCTTGCAGCGCTTAAATAAGCCATTTGATGCCCTCGTCCCCAACTGGGATCCCAAACACTATCCGGATATCTTTCCCAAAGGCGTCGAGATCCGCCCCCAAGTCGGCGCCACCCATAGCTTTCACCTGCGCGTCAACTTGGCCAAAACCCCTCTCGCGGAACTCGTGTACGACATTCGAGACAATATCTTAGATATCACCCTCATCCCCAAACACGGGAGTTGGACCCTGCAAGACGTGGGGGCCGACCAAGGCCAAGACCGTTACGATCTCGTCATCGCTATCGATGCGCCGGATATGGCATCTCTCGGAGCCCTGGCGCGTGAACATGCTGACCTCCTCTATCGCACCGACATCATCAACATTGATTGCCATCCAAGCAACGAATACTGGGGTCAAATAAATATCATCGACTTAAATTCTGTCTCGACGACAGAAGTTCTCTACCACTGGCTCCACGAATGGCAGCCAAGTCTCCTCGAGGAACGCCTCGCCACCACGCTATTAGCGGGCATGATTGCCAAAACCAATAGCTTTCGCAGTAGCCACGTTACTCCGCGCACGCTAGCCGCTTCCTCAGAGCTTGTGAGCTTAGGCGCCAATCGCGAGGGCATTGTCCACGGCCTCTGGCGCACGCGTTCTGTCGCTACCTTAAAATTATGGGGACGAGCCCTGTCCAGACTCGAACAAGACCGTGAGCTTGGCCTTGTATGGACAACGCTCAGCATCGCGGACGGACTCGAAGCCGGAGCCCATCCCGACCAACTCGATGGAGTTGTCGACGAACTGCTCTCCTATGCACCGGAAGCAAAAATAGTTGCGCTTCTTGTCGAACATGCAGACGAAATCGTTGTCAGCTTGCACGCCGCCGCGCCCTTATCCGCCAACGAAATCGCTCGACCATTCAGCGGACATGGCACACGTGAACGCTCGGTCTTCCGTGTCAGACAAGAAGGAAACGTCATCGAAACGATCCAAATGATCATCGAACGGCTCAAAAAAACCTTGCGTGCCACAAAAGGCGTATAAGTGATCTTATACGCCTTTTGGTATTCCGCTTAATTTGTGAGGAGAGCTACTTGAACCGGCTGCTTCATGCGCGGGGCGATCAAACGATACTTCTGCAAATATCCAAGGGTTTCTGCCTTTAATCGACTTCGGTCGAGCGCTTCCAGCTCTTCCGTCACCTGCGTATGTTTTTTCTGGGTGGTAGCCAGCTCTGCTTGCAAAGCCTTCTTTTTGCTTGCAACCTTTTCAGCTGCCACCTTTTTCTTTAAACGATTGATCGCAATCGCCAACTCTGTTTGTTTAGCATCCAGTTTCTCCCAATCTGCCCGATAATTCCCATCCCAGGCCGCCCCAAAGCGCGTGATCGCCCGTCGGACGCGAATGCCACCGGTATTATAGGCTGCGATCAAGTAGGCCCGCATAAACTCAGGCGAGGTAACGTATGGATCACGTGCCTGCGCAGGCAAGTCAAACCAGACTTCGTCCAAATAAGCAATCTGGGCTTTAATCGCATTTGGTAAATTACCCGTTCCCTCCTGAAAGTCTTTGATAAGATTCAGGCTTGGCCAATGCTTCACAACCGCCGCATACGTGCTCGGAATAAACTGCAATAACCCATTTGCTCCCGCCGAAGAAATTTCTTGGTGAAAGGCATTTTGCTCATTTAAACCCAGCTCTAGATAAAATAGGTCTAAACGATCATCCGCCCCTGAGCGCACGGAGCCATGATCCATGTGCTCAATCGCCATGATTGATTTAAGCGCAACTGGATCAGCAACATCCGCTAATAACTTTCCAGGAAATGCCTTCGAAGGGATGTTCTTTGAGCGTATATCCTGCAAGGCATCCTGAACGAGACGATCTAAAACGATTTTCCCCCAATCAATCACCTCTTGCGTATGCAGGGATTTACTATATGGAACATAGATCATCTGCCGCAGCGTGTACATAGTTACTTTCTTCTCAACCACCGTTTGCCACAAAGGATAGCGTACGCCGACCACAATATATGACGAGGGTGTTATCGCGTAGTCCGTATCGTAGCCGCTCCCTCCACGGATTTGAATCTGAACATCTGAGGGGGTATTACGTAATGACGTACCATTTTTTTCAACCGTAATAAGACGGATCTGATCCGAGTTTTTATCCCACAGAGCCAAGGTCACCATTCTCCAATCAGAAGGCTTTTGCTTGACGGTTCGCACGGGCTCACGACCCGCTTCCAACATACTGTGCGCCCGACGCACCGCGGAGATGACAGGGGGGGCCACCACTCCATCCAAAAATGCAGGTACAGTGGGATCGACGGGGTTGGGAGAAGTGGATACAGGCGTTGCGGGAACCTGAACGGGGGTGGGAATAGGTTCTGCGAGAGGTGTCCCGGCGAGACGAGCTAATAACTCAGCCTCCGTGGCAGCAGACAACCCGGAACGAATATCGGTATATGCTCCATGTGAGGTACGCAAAATGAGCGGAGGCAACGGCATCTCAGAAGACTGAGCGTGCACGGATGGCATAAAACCACTGGCAAAAAAGCCAACGCATCCCAAGACAAAAAAAGAGCGTGAAAGAAATAACATACCTATACCACCATCATACCAACCAAACACAAAAAAGTAACACTATACCCTCCCATTAGCACGACGCTGCTCTTGACTAATAATACGCAACGCTTTTACGAGCAGCTTTGCCAGATTCATGTACCCACACGTCTCGAAGATCCGTTCGACCGGCACCCAAATCGCTTCCCAAATTGCTTCTTCCCCGGTCAGAATTTCTTTTGCATCAGGTGCAGCCTCAAATAAGAAGAATTGGATATTTTTCTCAATCAATTGACCTTCTTTGCGTAGACGGAAGGAAGTTTTCCCAATTGGAGCCACAAAGCGCAAATTCACAAGTCCAACTTCTTCCTTAATCTCACGGATTGCGGTTTCAACCAGGCTCTCACCTAAATCACGATGACCCTTTGGAAAGGTCCAACGCCCTTTGCCATGGCGCAAAAAGAAAAACTCGAGCCGACCTTCGCGACGGCGATAGATGATCCCTCCAGCCCCGATCTCAATGCGTAAGCGTTGAGAGTAGCTATGGAGTGGTTGAGGTTGTGACCGTACCACGCGTGGATGTCGCGGTTCCGGTGAGGATACCAACGGCACGGTCGAGGACAGGATCTCGTTTGGCTTCATAATCTTCTAGGGTTTGGTCTACCAGCACATCGGGTTCAAGACCCGTTTTGTGAATTGTCCGTTCCTTTGGCGTAAGCCACTCATAAACGGTAACCTTGAGGGCGGAACCATCCTCAAAATCCCGCACTTCTTGTACCGAGCCTTTCCCAAAGGTCTTGGTTCCCACCAACGTAGCCAGTCCATAGTCTTGGAGAGCTCCGGCCACAATTTCTGAGGCGCTGGCAGAACCCTCATTCACGAGCACCATAGTAGGTATGTTGGCCAGACGAGCAGAACCGATCCCTCGCAACTCCTCTACGATCTTCCCTTGGCGCCGTTCTTTCACCACGATCTTATCACCCGTCCAAGCCGCCGTAATCCGCTGTGCCTGATCTAGCAGACCCCCGGGGTCATTGCGCAAGTCAAGAATCAGACCCTTTGGACGCTGCGCTAATAAAGTAGAAACCGCTTTATCAAACATCGAGGCGGAATCAGCAGTAAAACTACTCACGCTGATATACGCAATTCCTTCTGGGAGCATCTTAGACTTAACGCTCGAGATGCGAATCACGTCACGCGTAATCGTGACATCAAACAAAGGTTTCGCGGCTTTTTCACGGTAAAGGGTCAAGGTCACTTGCGTCCCCTTTTCGCCACGAATCTTCTGCACGGCTTGATCGACGGTTAACCCCGTCGTTTCTTCGCCGTTAATCTTAGCAATTAAATCGCCCGCTAACAACCCCGCTTTAGCCGCAGGAGTATCAGGTAAAGGCGCAATGATCTGAAGAACGTCCTTTTTTAGGCCAATCTCTGCACCAATTCCTCCAAAAGACCCTTTGATGCTAGAGGTAAAACCTTCGGCAGCCTGGGGCTCAAAAAAAGTGGTGTAGGCATCCCCAGTTCCCATCGCTAATCCATTCAACGCCCCGTACAATAAGTCTTGATCTTTAATGGGTTGCTCATAATATCGATCTTTAATATCCTTCCACACCTCCCAAAAAATCCTAAAATCGACATCATTGGAAACCAACCCCGCGGGAGGCAACTGACCCTGACCTAAAACACGTCCATCGTGACGAGAGGTAGAGGACGTCGAAGAGGCGCCAGAAGAACCAGAAGCAGCCCGCAAACGCTCAAATGAAACCCCAACCATCACCCCCAGACACAGGCAGGCAGCCAACGACAAGACCCGTACAGTCCAAGACACACGTGAAGAAAGAACTTGCATACTTATTCATGTAGACGGGTAATATCCGCCCCTAAAGAAATAAGACGTTCATCCAACCGTTCATAACCGCGATACACCATCTCCGCATCATGGATAATGGTCTCTCCATCTGCGATGAGACCAGATAAAACCACGGTCGCACCAGCGCGTATATCCAGACTACGAATCTCCGTGCCACGCAAAGGGGTAGGACCGGTAATAAAAACTCGATGCGGATCCGCAATCACGGCATTGGCTCCCATTTTAACAAGCTCGTGGACATATCCCATTCGCGCCTCAAACAACGGATCATGAATGAAAGAAGTGCCATGCGCCTGGGTTGCCAAAAGACCAAACAAAGCCTGAAGATCCGTTGGGAAACCGGGGTAAATCATCGTCTGTAGTTTAAACGCTTCAAAACGAGGTGTTCTATAAATAAACAAGGAATCTTTGGTTAATTCATATCGGACACCCGCACGAACTAGAGCGTTTTGAATAGCATCCAAATGCTGGGGAACAACTCCTTTTAATTCAACCTCACCTTTTGTAAGGGCAGCAGCTATCGCAAATGTCCCGACTTCCAACATATCCGGAACAACTCTCCAAGGCTTCTTTGGAGCAATAAGTTCTTTTACCCCCGTAATCTCTAAATCATGAGTGCCGATACCCTCTATTTTTGCCCCACACGCGACTAAAAAATGACAAAGGTCTTGCACGTGGGGCTCAGCGGCAGCCATGCGGATAGAAGTTTTCCCCTTAGCGACAACAGCCGCCATGATCAGATTTTCGGTAGCGGTAACGCTAAACTCTGGCAGAATAACATACCCACCAACAAGTGCCGGGGCATCCATATACATAACACCTTGTTCATCCCGTTCAATGACCGCGCCCATAGCGGTAAGCGCTTGGAGATGCGCTTCAATGGGTCGGTTACCAAGATTACACCCACCTGGCTCTGGAACCACAATCCTTTTAAAACGAGCCAACATGGGTGCAAGTAACAAGATAGAGAAACGCATCCGCTTCATTTTTTTCGGATCAAGTTTTGTAGGATCAACATCTTGCGTATCCAAACACAAATCATGTTCGCCAACCCATTCCACCTTGGCGCCAATATCACGCATGATCTCAAGCAAATTCTCAAGATCGGTTAAACGGGGAACATTCTGGAAATGGACACGACCCTTCACAAGTAGGGTAGCAGGAACCAAAGGCGCGATCGCATTCTTAGCACCTAAGATAGACAAAGAACCTTCTAAACGCTGACCACCTTTAATAAGCATCTTCATATAAAGAAAAACACGCAACAAAGACGAAGGTCTCTAATGAGAAGTCAAAGACTCAACGACTGAACAAAAGACGGAATCCTAATGACGAAAAATCGTTGCTAGTGTACCGTGATGGATATTCCCTGTCGAGGCCATGTATAAACCCCCATTATTACGTCGTATTTTGCCCTGGCTCTACGCCCTGGTGTTTTTAACGGTGGCTCCAATTCTGATCCTTTATACAGCGGGTTACACCTACAACTTAAAGAAACGAGCGATTGAACGAAATGGGGTCTTAATTGTGGACGGACTGCCTAAAGCAGCCCGCATCTCCATTGATGGAGTTGATACTGGTAAAACAACTCCATACACCTTTCAAACATTATCACCCGGCTGGCACACGATTACTGTCGAAAAAGAAGGATATAGCTCCTGGGAAAAACAACTCACCATTCATCCAGAACAGGTCACCTTTGCGAATAATATAAGGCTCTGGGCAATAAAACCACCAACACTCGTGCTGAAGGAGCCCATCATCTCTCTCTTAAGCAATCCAGATGAAACGTGGATTGGAACCCTCGCGACCAGCAATACCACATACGAGGTAGGTCAGTGGAGACCGGGGCGTAGCACAAGTTATACGCACAGCCGACTTCCAGACACCAATCCTGCCATTTCAAAGGTAATACGTTGGAATTCAGAAGGAACATCTTTTGTACTCAATGGATTAGAATCGGTCTCTCCAACCTATTGGAGAAGCGTGGAAGAGGCTAGTCGTGTAGATCAACTTCCCAGAGGGGTGTATGGCTGGAATGGTGCGGATACCCTTGTAGGCACGGATGATGTGGCTATGACGAGCCTACAAGTTCTGAGCCACCGCTTATCGCGTCAACAACTCGCGCCAAACACCGTCTATCAAAATCAAGACATCACCCTACAAACAACGGGCACACCCGCCACTCTGCTGCTCACAAAGCAATCCCTTCAAGACAAAATCTATCAACTCTCACATACAAATTGGCGGCCGGTAGATCAATTCGAAAACATCCTTCTCTTAAAGGACAAGACACTCCCCCATTGGATGGCTCTTAACTTGTCCGAAGCACGCGCCTATGCAGGAGATGTCTGGGGCGATAAACCACGATGGCTTGCCTCACAAAACGGATCAGAACAGCCTCAAACCGGTATATTCCTGCAAGGAGGAGAAGCCTGGATCTGGACCCCAACCCAAGAACCTAAACTCATTTGGCGACAAGCAGAACCACTTATCGACGCGGCCTGGGTCACGGATGGCGGGCATCTCATCTTAGCAGATAAAACACGCGTCTTTGGTCTGGAACTCGATGAACGGGATGGACATGAAACAACTCTCTTAGAGAGCTTTGACGAAGTGCGAAGCCTAACTCTGTTCCGCAAACGTCTATATATTGCCGCAAAACGCGGCACACAAGAAGGTGTTTGGGAACGTATTATCGAATAATCCTATGTGTGGCATCGTCGCCTATCTCGGCTCTGATAAAACAACCTCGGTCCTTCTCGATGGTCTACGACGTTTAGAATATCGCGGGTACGACTCCGCCGGGATCGCTCTTTTATCAGACGGGCATATCCAACGCGTTCGTTCGGTTGGACCTATCCTTTCGCTAGAGCCAAAAACTTTGACTTTACCGAAAGCCAACGTAGGCATCGGACACACGCGCTGGGCAACGCACGGTCCACCCACAGAAGCAAACGCACATCCTCACACAGATTGCAGCCACGATCTGGCGGTCGTTCATAATGGGATTATCGAAAACTATACCGAATTAAAAACCCAACTCACACAAGAAGGGCACACCTTCACCTCAGATACAGACACAGAAATCCTGGCGCATCTCATTGAACGAGAAAAAAGACACGAGACAGACAAAGGACTCTGCCATGCCGTCATGGCAGCCTTACAGCACGTCCATGGAACCTACGGACTGGCCGTCATTGATGAAGCCTCCCCGAACGAATTGGTTGTGGCTCGCCTAGGAAGCCCAATGGTAGTGGGCCTGGGCGATAATGAGTACATTATTGCGTCAGATCCAAGCGCCATCCTCTCCTACACGCGTCAAGTCATCTTTTTAGACGACCATGAGGTTGCCGTCATCAATGCACAAGGGCTACGCATCCATTCCTTGAAGAGCTCTCACCCCGTAGAAAAATCGGCTGAGACTCTGGACTTGTCATTAGAGGATGTTCAAAAAAATGGTCAACCGCATTTCATGCTCAAAGAAATTATAGAAGAGCCTGCGGTGTTACAAAATACCATGCGCGGCCGCCTCTGCGCCTCAGAGGGAACTGTGAAGCTCGGCGGGTTAAAGGATGTAGCCGAACCATTAAATAGCATCGAACGAATCACGCTGGTGGGCTGCGGAACAGCCTACTATGCAGGCTGCATCGGAAAATATCTCCTCGAAACGTGGGCGGGCATTTCTACGGATGTAGAGATCGCAAGTGAGTATCGGTATCGTGATCCGGTCATTCAAAAAAACACCGCTGTCATCGCCATTTCACAATCAGGAGAAACTGCCGACACGCTGGCTGCTTTACGTGAGGGAAAAATGAAAGGCGCCCTGCCGCTTGGAATCGTAAATGTCGTAGGCTCAACCATCGCGCGCGAGACAAAAGCCGGAATCTATACCCACGCCGGACCAGAGTTAGGCGTAGCATCGACCAAAGCCTTCATTTCACAGTGTACAACCCTGGCCATGCTCAGCGTCCTTCTCGGAAGAAGTCGGACACTCTCCCATGCCCGAGGAACAGAGATTATTACCGCTCTTGAAGCACTGCCAACACAAGTGAGTACAATTATTGAACAAAGAGATTCTATTATAGAAATCGCAAAAAAATACGCGACGGCAACGAACATGCTCTTTCTGGGTCGAACCTTCCACGCTCCCATCGCTTATGAAGGAGCATTAAAAGTAAAGGAGGTAAGCTACATCCACGCAGAAGGGTATCCAGCGGGAGAGATTAAACATGGACCCTTAGCTCTTGTAGACGAGAACCTCCCTTGTGTCGTCCTCTGCCCCAAAGATAGCGTCTTCCAAAAAACGCTTTCCAATATCCAAGAAATCCGCGCTCGAGGGGGACGCGTTTTAGCAATCACGACCGAAGACGGTAAAGAGCAAGTTTCTGCCCAAGCTCACGATGTGATCGTTATTCCAAAAACCTTAGAACCCCTCCAACCCATTTTGAGTGTGATTCCGCTGCAGCTTATGGCCTATACAATCGCTGTAAGCAAAGGGTATAATCCAGACCGACCTCGCAATTTAGCCAAAAGCGTCACTGTAGAATAATCATTCCTTATGCTCGAACCTTGGAAGAAGCTTGAAGAAACCATTATCCCCGTTGGACACAGAACCGTGATTCGTCGCACCTTTGAACTTCCAAATGGAGAACAAAGCATCTATGACATCACGGGTGATGGAGACGTTGTCTGTATCCTCGCGCTCACACCGGAAAGACAGGTCATATTAGTACGCCAATTTCGCCCGGGTCCAGAAGCCATCCTCCTCGAACTCCCGGGTGGCTTCATTGACCCAGGCCAAACGCCCGCTCAAGCTGCGCGCGCTGAACTCTTACAGGAAACGGGCTATGACGGAGAGATTGAATTCGTCACAACCCGTCCCTTCTCGGGGTATTCAAATCGAATCTATCACAGCTTTGTCGCTACCAACTGTCGTCTCGTACAGAAACAAGATCTCGATCCAGAAGAATTCCTAGAAGTCGTTACTTTGCCGTTAAAAGACTTTCGAGAACACCTTAAAAACGGCTGGTTGACAGATACCGTCACTGGCTACGCAGCTCTCGATAAATTAAATCTCTTGTAGCGCCATCCGGAGACGCTCACCCGTCTCTTCTTTTTGCTGTTCAGAGCGATAGCCCGATGCAGGCCACATTTTTAACCCATCATCTGCATAGCGCGGGATAATATGAAAATGAACATGTGGGATAACCTGCCCAGCGGCAGATCCATTATTCTGCAAAACATTGAACCCTTCTACACCCGATTCTCGCAATAAAACTCGCCCGATCTGCTGTACAACCGTCATGACACGTGTTACCTGCTCTAAAGAAAGCTCGGGAAGTCGTTCACTGTGCATCTTTGGGATAACGAGCACGTGACCAGGATGAACAGGCTGAATATCCAAAAACGCATAGATACACGCATCTTCATAAATCCCCGTAGACGGGATGGTTTTTGCAACCACCTGGCAAAAAATACAATTATTCATAGATCTTTAGAATACACGCCAAGGGCGAAAAAGACGACAATCAAGGCAGAAGCGGCAACTCCTAAGAATAGAGTCGACCCATACAGAGAGAGCTGGGTAAGTACCGCCAACAGCAGGACTCCCGTCACCACAACACCCACCCCCCATCTTCCATGCATGCCCGGGTTAGCTGTTCGCCCCGAGAGCAAAGACAGTCCAAGACCAACTGTGAGTAAACAGTAGAGGGGAAGGTATGGCGTAGCAAAAGCAGGAACAAAAAACTCCGTTCCAATTAAAAGAGCGGCGAGCACCACGAGGGCATAACCCGTATGTCGAAGGAGGCTCGAGACGAAAGAAGGTATGTTCATAATGTGCGCCAAGCCGAGGCAAGCTCTTGCCACAAAACCTCTCCCCATGAGCGCCATGATAAAGCTGCGCGACGATACACGAGATGCACCGATCGTATATCCACCCGCCCCTCACGCGTCTGAATCCCTGGAGCCCCCAACGTAAGACGTAAAACTCCAGGACGACCCGGTAAAGAATGACTCGTCTGTGATTGGTACCAACCATCCCCCAAAGGCCGTGGAGCGATATAGGGAGTGAGGATGGCGTTGATCCCTTCTTCTATGGGCCTAGAGGCATCCGTGAGACGTCGTGGTGATGGCAAAAACAGGAGCTCCGGAGCAAGCGCAAAATATCCATCCCCTACAATACGCACATCCCCACGTGGCGCTTCAAAAAGTTGGGTCGTAGCGCCCTCTTTGACCGATCTATCCAAAGCATACTTACGCTGAACTTCCGTAACAGCAAGCGAGACGGAACCTAAACGAACGGTTTGTAACCCCTCAGCATGCAAAGTATCAAGTTGGAGATGCTGTGCATTCGTCCAAGCTTTCCCAGGCAAGGTCGTGGTCGCATAGCCAACCTGATCACCAAAATAAATACGAGGACCAATCACCCAATGTTGAACAGGGGAGGAAATTTCTCGGGTGAAAATATCGTCGTCCGCAACCAGCGAGAGCTTATACACGCCGCCCGCTAACCCACTAAACGACAAAGTCTTCGTATAGACTTCAGAAGGCCGATCATCTCTCGAACCCGCCAAGCTTAAGGCTTCAGACGATAAAAGATCACCATTTTTACTCAATGTAAAAATGAGGGTGCCTTTCTGCCGCTTACGGTTCATATCTTGAACTCTCAGACGAAACGTGAGCTGCGCCTGAATAGGTACCGCATGGATATCGTAAGAGCCTCTCAAGGAAGTAGGAAAAACACGTTCCCGTCCCTCCCCATCCATATATGCAGGAACGGTCGTCGAAGCATACCAAACCAATAAACGATTCATGTCTGTATCCCCTAACACGCTATCGGGCTGTCCATCTCGGACATATCCCTGTTTACCCTGCCACGTAACACGGCGCCACCCACTTGCTAACGCCTGGCTCCAGAGCGGTTGAAGAGATGTATCGCGACTAGGCTCTTGCGCAATCCCAACCTCCAGTAAAGGCTGGTTCTGAGGACGAAACTGCGACCCCAGAGATAACTCGTTATAGACACCCGGCAGACGCAGCGTACTATAAACCGGCTCCCCTAAAATCCGTTGTCCCGTCCATCCTTCAGATTGGACTCCAATGGGCGTCGTTCGATAGCCGGGCAAAAATGGATTCATCCAAGGGCTACGCCCATCGAATGTAAACGACAGGGTACGGACACCTGACGGCGGTACGCGCAATAGACACAACCACACAAAAACAGCCACCGCGCCGAACCAGGGAAGAAGATATGTGAGCCAACGAAGAAAGCGCATATATTAACGCGGCAGGATACGATACAAACGCTCTCTCCCAAAGGCCGCAACTTCCAACACCTCAAGACCAAGTCCACGTAGATCATCCCGCTCGCGTTGAGAGAAAGGCCGAGCGAATATCCCAACCTGAAACTGAGTCTCCGCATCACGTACCAAACGTGCCATCTCTTCCAAAGATGGGCGGGGAGAAACCGCTCGAAACGAAGAAGAGAAAATCTTATCTGAGCGGTCAGAAATAATCACGCTCCCTTTGGGGAATAAATGCAGAGTTTGATCATGAATATCTGCATAGCGTTTCAGCTCGGCGCGTGTCGCAATGATACCTTCATCATCTTTAACGGTAACAGCATAGATCCCAAAACTACACAGACCGATCAGCAACACACCCACAAACCAAGAACGTTTTTTATGTGCACGGGACGCTTCAAATAAGAAGGCGGACGCAATCCCAACAAACGCAGCGAGTGGCAACAGATAGCGTAGAAAAGAATTTGCGACGGTCACCGCCCCAGGTTGAACATGGTCTTGATAGACACCACTTCCATATACAAGCAGTAGGCTCAAGAGCGTCCATGTCGAAGCCAAGAGAAATGGAGAAGAGAGGGGTTGTTTGTAACGGACAACCCTTCGCTTACAGGTAAACGCGTAGGTCGCCAACGCCGCTCCAATGAGGAGCCAAAACGGCCACAAAAAATCCCGCGTAAACGACTGAAGATTCCACCACATCGCACGTGGATGGATCCCAAATGGAAAGATTCGCTTGACGGTGAGGGCAGAATCACGAAGAATCACTTTTGTATTCAAAAGGACATTATCCCCTATCCAATAGCCAACCCTCCACCAGTGTCCATATACAAGATGATTCAAGGCAAAGAACAGAACCGTAACGCCCAGACCCGTCACACACAAAGGCACGAAACATCGTTTCGTTCGAGGAAGCTCCCAAAGCTTCCAAGTCCACCATGGCAACATCCAGATAAGCTCAATCGGTCGAATGATCATCGTCACCCCCATCAGTAAACCGGCAAGAACCGAGTAACGCGTTTGACGCTTTGCAAGCTCCAACCCCCACAAACTCCATAAGAATGCAGACAAAACCGCAGGATTCGGAAAGAGCGCTCGGTTCGCATACAAAAGGACCATGGGAGTTGCCGCCATCGTTAACACGCCAATAGCTGCAGAAGGAGAAGAGAAGCGCTGCCGCAACAATCGGTAAAAAGGGTAGAACCCAGACACAAACCAGAGCCAAGCAACCCAGGGCAATACCCCCTTCCCCATCACGGCAACCCAGGGACTTAACAAGAGCGGCCATCCCAAAAACCCAACCGGCACCAAGACAGCTCCCTGGCTCACCCAACTACGTGGATGCAACCAGGGGTAGGCGATCGCCAATGCCTCATCTACCCGTGGAGATTGTCCAGACCCAAGACGCTCAGCGACAGTCGCCACCGCCGTTTCATCTGGCGACGCATATTTTCCGCGAAACGCAAATGGCAACAGCAAAGAAGTGACACAAAGACACAAGGCCAAAAAACCCATTCCTATCCAAAAGAGGAATGGCCCAGAGAGCAGTTTGAGAGAGGTGCGCTGCATGATATAGTAAACAAATGCGAAGTTCCATCTATTATCGAACCTTGGTGGGAACCATACTCTTCATTGCCACTACGATACAGCCCTTGGGCGTCCTTGCACAAGCAGTCTCGTCGACTGACGCTTTTGTCCTAGATGAAACCTTCCAACCTGAACGCGTTCTCGATGACAGCGACATCTTCGAATTAGGAAACATGGGTAAAGCGGATGTTCAAACATTTCTTGATGACCGTGGCGTTCTTGGCATGCTCCGACTTACCGATATAGACGGCATAGAAAAACCCGTTGCCGACATCATTTGGCGCGTTTCGGTCACCTATACCATCAACCCCAAATATCTTCTCGCCCTGCTCCAAAAAGAACAAAGCTTAATCGAAGACAAGAACCCATCCCAAAAACAGTTTGATTGGGCCACAGGGTATGGAGTCTGCGATAGCTGCGCCAAAGACAATCCAGCCATCCAAGAATTTAAAGGGTTTGCAAGTCAACTCGAATGGGCGGCCAAACAACACCGTGAAAAATACCTACAGCAAATTCTCCTCAATGGAAAAACCATTGCAGGCTACGCCCCTGGCAAAGCAAGCCTCGTAGATGGTCGAACCATCATTCCAGAAAACACGGCAACGGCCATGCTGTATAGCTACACCCCTCATATTGCAGGCAATATGAGCTTGTGGCGCATCTGGCGTCGTTGGTTCGGCCTAACTTTTCCGGACGGAACCATCGTGCAGGGCAATACATCAAAGCAAATCTATCTAATTCGTTTCGGAGAAAAGCGTCCGTTTAAGAGCCGTGCCGTTGCCGCATCAATGATCAATCTCGACAAAATCGTTCCGGTAGATGACAGCCGCTTGAGCAATTATCCGGATGGTAAACCATTTTCCTTCGCGAATTACTCACTCGTCAGCGCGGGGGACAAGCGATACCTGATTGACGGGCAAAAAAAACGCCTCATTCTAAATAAAACCGTATTTGAACGGCTTGGCTTTAACGAGGATGAACTCATCGAAACGACTGTGGAAGAGTTAGCCGCCTACGAAAATGGAGCAGATATTACCCTGGCAAGTGCCTACCCCACCGGACTCCTGGCCAAAGACGCCAAAGGCACCCATTGGTACATAGAAAACGATACGCGGCACCTCATCTCACACCCTTCTCTTCTTGCCACATATTTTCGTAGTCAACCCGCTCGTCTTTTAAGTGCAAAACAATTAGCCGCGCTCCCTGTTGGAGATCCATATCGTGTACGTGACGGCGAACTCGTACAAGTTGCTAAAGAAAAAGCTGTGTATGTCATAGAGAACGGCATTCGCCGGCCTATCCCCAGTGGAGATGTATTCGAAGAATTAGGTTGGAAATGGAAAAACGTGGTCGTGCTACCAGAAACATTGTTAAAGCAGTATCCTGTAGGAGAACCTGTGGATCCACATAAAACTCCCATCATGTTAGCCCAGCAAGATTCGTCCCTCGCTCCTTAACCGTCTCGCTCTCATCTTTCCTATGATCGTTTTCTCAGCCATCGTGCCACATTCTCCCCTACTTATCTCAACTCTTGGCAAAGAACATCGAGATAAACTTGCAAATACTCTCAAAGCCTACGATGAGCTTGAACAAGCGCTCTATGCGGCTCGTCCGGACACCCTCGTCATCATCTCTCCACATGCTCAAATGTACTCAGATGCCTTCAGCGGCAACCTGCACGACTCATTTGAGGGGGTATTGAAAGAATTCGGTGATCACGGAACCCAGGTGAAGGCCAAGGCGGATTTCCTCCTCCTTGATCACATCCATCGCGGCTTACGTGAACAGCAGATTCCTTTCACCCTCACGAGTCAACCAGAACTCGACTACGGTTTTACGATTCCTCTTCTTCTTTTGACTCGCAACCTCCCCAACTGGAAACTTGTTCCCCTCGCTCCGTCACTTCTCGCTCCTCAAGCCCACTACGAATGCGGACGTCAACTCGGACAAATCCTCCAACAAGAAAATAGCCGCATCGCTCTTATCGCATCTGCCGATCTCTCTCATCATACGAACACACAAAGCCCTCACGGAGAAACTCCAGAAGGTGTGCTCTTTAACAAAACGGTACGCTCGGCAATCGTCACACGCCATACCGCCGAACTGTTAGGAATGGAGGCTGATCTCTGCAAAAAAGCCGACCAATGTGGCTACCAACCCATCGTGATGCTTATGGGTGCGCTCGAAGATATGAACGGCAATATGCGCGAACTATGCTATGAAGCACCATTTGGCGTGGGATACATGACGACGGTTTTTGAACAGACCTAAACCATGCCCTTTGCCTACGTCATACCCGTTATGCGTACACCCCTCGGTATCGAGGGGTTTGATTATCGTATTCCTACAGATCTCCACATAAAGGTCGGGGATCTCGTCACGATCCCCTTTCGCCATGGAACACAAATAGGCCTCGTCGCCGATATGCGTAAAACCTCTGCCTTTGAAAAACAGGCCCTCTTTCTCAAAAATACCTACGCGAATATTTACTTTCCTCCTGGGTTGATTGATCTCATACGTGCCACCGCCGCCCGTACCTTTTCCTCTCAACCAACCGTATTAAAAAGCTGGTTACGAAGCCTGCCCAAAAAACCCCAGGCCGTGACCATCCAACCGCACCAACGCCTTGAGCACGGACTCCAAGCAGACTGGCGCACGGGGGCACTAAAAGAACTCCTTCGTCGCGCCCAAGAATTACGCGAAAAAAAACGCATTTTAATTGTCACTCCCTGGATGACACGAGCTGAGTTTATACACACACATCTTCCAAACTCGCATCTCCTGCATAGCGATATCTCAGATGGCGAGGCGTTTCGCACCTGGACAAACTTCTTGTCTCAACCATCTGGTTGCTTGGTCACCACCAAAATCGGTGCCTGGCTCGCGGTTGCGAGCGATCTCGTCTTCCTCGATGAACCAGAACAAGATGATCATAAACAAGACGACCTCGCTCCCCGCTATGATGCGCGTAAGGTTCTGCTTTTTTGTGCGCAAAATGGCCTGACCCGTGTTGAAAGCTATGGTCTCACCCCTCCTCTCCATGCCCAACTCCCGGCTCCAAGTATCGAGCACCCCCCCGTGCTTCACATTCATCATCCCCAAGGAAAATCTCCTGTTCCGCTCATCCAAGCTGATTCGTTCACGGCTTTACGAGAACATGAAGGTCCGCGAGTGATTATCCATGCCATTCGCGGCTCACTCGCCCGCCTCACCTGTCGTGATTGTCAATGGCAGGCCGTCTGTCCCAGCTGTCAGAATGGCTTAGGTGCCGATAGCCAGGGAGCTATATGCCGTCGCTGTCACAAACATTTTCCTATGCCATCCCAATGTGGCCTATGCGGAGGGGTAGATTTGGGTAAAAGCGTTCCAGGCATTGAACGACTGCAAACGCATTGGCAAAAAGCCGCTCCAGACATCCGGGTAGAATGGCGCGACACAACGGCCAAAGACTTAGAAAAGCCCTTCCCGGATAGATGTCTGGTCGTCGTTACCGAAGCTAGCTTGTTAGGCGCTGGAGAAGACATTCGCCGGCGCGAACGGCAGTGCATCGCAATCCGCCGCCTAGCAGACCGTGTCCAACAGGCGCAGGGCACCCTCATACTACAATGCCGAGAAGCGCTCGCAAGCCACATCCAAGCCTGGATGACACAAGCAGGGATGCAGACATTCATAGAACAAGAACGTCAAGAACGACAAACCTTTCTTTATCCTCCTGCAGCCCGCGTCGTAAAAGTTGTTATCAAAGGCTCAGAGGAAAAAGCGACCCAATGGCTCGAACGAACAAAACACCAGCTAAAAAGCACATCCCTACGAGCGGGGCAATGGCGTGGACCTTTTCCTCCCGAATACCAACCAGCCACACGCGGAGCCCGCCACATCCTCCACCTGACCCTCCTCCCTCAAACCGCTGAAATAGACCTCATAAACGCCTTGACCCCCTGTGCCAAAGACGCCATCATAGACCTTGACCCAATCGCATTTTTACGCTAAGCTACGCCCTCCTCCCATGTCCACGTTTCCTCTTGTCACGATCCCAACACCAAGCCTACGCGAACGCTCGCGCGAGCTTGAAATATCAGAAATTACCACGCCGGAGTTCCAGCGCTTTTTAGATACCCTTATCGAAACCATGTTTGTAGAAGATGGCATCGGCATTGCAGCTCCCCAAGTCGGAAAAAACATCCGTGCCATTATCGTAAACCTTAAAAAAGAAGGGGCAACCGCCTTTATCAACCCCGAAATCACCAAAGCCTCAGAGGCCACCATCATAGGTGAGGAAGGCTGTTTAAGCGTCCCCGAAAAATACGGTAATGTTCGCCGCCACAAACGCATTACGCTGCGTGCATTGACACGACATGGTCGCAAGATAGAAATGGACGTAAACGGCCTCTTCGCAACCGTCTTTCAACACGAAATCGACCATCTAGACGGGATCCTCTACATCGACCGAGCCATCGAGGTCTTTGATAAAACAACAGGCAAACAAATCACGCTCTAGACCCTATGAAATATCGCGTGTTATTTTTTGGCAGTGCCTCTTTTTCTATTCCCCTTCTCGAAGGTCTGGCACGCGATCCACGTTTTGAAGTCATCGGCGTGGTCACTCAACCCGACCGCCCTGTCGGACGAAAAGGCATCCTCACTCCTCCACCAATCAAAACCGCCGGCATCGATTTAGGCATCAACATCTATCAATACGAGAGCGTAAAATCCCAAGACGTCATCGAGGCATTGAAAAACCTCCATCCGGATCTGTTGATCGTCGCCAGCTTCGGCCAAATCATGCCGCAAGCTCTTTTAGATATTGCTCCGCACGGCGCTATCAACTTCCACTGGTCCCTTCTTCCCAAATACCGCGGCGCCTCCCCTATCCAAGCCGCCATCATCAACGGAGAAGAAAAAACCGGTGCCACGATCATGCTCATGGATGCCAAAATGGATCACGGGGCCATCCTCGCCCAATTCGAAGAAACAATCCGACCAGACGATACTTCTGATACCGTCTATCATCGCCTAGGAACCATTGGTGCTCCCCTTCTTGCAGACACCGTCATTGGATATGTCGAAGGAACCATCACCCCAACCGAACAAGACCATTCCCAAGCCACCTTTGTAAAACTCCTCTTGCGTGACGACGGCAAGCTCGATCCAACCACCCATACAGCCACGGAACTCGAACGACGCGTCCGCGCCTACCAACCTTGGCCAGGCACCTTTATTGAATTACAAGGAAAACGTCTCAAGATTCTCCAAGCATCCGTTGGAGAAAAAATCTCGCTCGATCCAACATCAACCATCGAACAAAACGGTTTACCTACCATCGTCTGCAAAGATGGATCAACGCTTCTCTTAAACGAAGTCCAACCAGAAGGAAAAAGCATCATGAGCGGAAAGGCATTTCTGCTCGGCCAACGTTCGATGTTTTCAGATAAAAAATGAGTTTCCGGGGCGCTTTAGCAAAAACCCCCTCCCTCGTGCTACCCTCATGGCCATGGCACTTCAGATAGAACGGAATCCCGCCTTTACCAAAGCCCTCGACCTCATGGAGAATGGGAAACCATTTGTATTTATTACCGGTCGTGCTGGCACAGGAAAAAGTACATTATTACGCACGTTCCGAGAAGAAAGCTCCCTCGTCTTCCCCGTCCTTGCCCCAACCGGTGTCGCCGCGTTAAATGTAGGAGGCGAAACGATCCATCGATTTTTTCGCTTTGCGCCCGGCATGAGCACAAAAGACGCCAAACGTCGCGGGTTCTCGCGTCGTGAAGATCCCCTGCTGAATAAAATCGACGGCCTCATCATCGACGAAATTTCTATGGTGCGCGCCGACCTTCTGGATTGTGTGGACGCCTTTCTACGCGCCGCCCTCGAAAGCCCCGCTCCTTTTGGCGGAAAACGCATCATCGCCATCGGCGACTTAGCTCAGCTTCCCCCCGTCCTCAGCCGCTACGAACAAGAAGCTTTCTTAAAAGCCTACGACACCCCTTACTTTTTCTCGGCACAGGCCACCCAAACACTGCTTGCCACCTCACAAGTTGATTTTATTGAATTAGAAACCGTCTACCGCCAAACAAATCCAGAATTTATTCGTCTTTTAAACAGCATCCGCGATCAACGACCAGAAAAAGGAGATCTAGAAGCACTTAATACCCGGTTTGGAAAAATACCCGACAAAAAAGACCACGACATCATCCTCACCACCACCAACGATCAAGCCGATCGCATCAATCACGAACATTTAGAAGCCATCACAAAACCCTCCTTCACCTACCAAGCCATCAGCGACGGGGATTTCCAAGTCAAAGACGCGCCCACCGATGAAGCCCTGGTTTTAAAAGAAGGCGCACGTGTCATGTGTATCGCCAATGATCCAGGAGGGAGTTACGTAAATGGAAGTCTTGGAACGATCACCGATCTTGATGAAGCAACCGTCACGGTAGATCTAGATAACGACACCCAAATCGTCCTTGGCACGCACACCTGGACGCTCTTCCAAAGCAAATACGATGAACAAACAAAAACCCTTGTCCAAGAAAAACTCGGCAGCTTCGCCCAGATCCCCCTTCGCCTGGCCTGGGCCGTCACCATCCACAAAAGCCAAGGAAAAACCTTCGATAAACTCATCATCGATTTAGAAAGAGGGGCCTTCGCTCACGGCCAAATCTATGTCGCGCTAAGTCGCTGCAGAAGCCTCGAAGGCATCACCCTCACAAAACCCATCCAACCTCACCACATCCATCGCGACGACTCCGTCACCACCTTCCTCACCTGCCTGCGCGACGGAACCCCATTCCTTTTAAAGGGACAGACGAGCCTCATTTGATCCCCCTCCCTTACCTATCTAGGGTCTACGAGCTAACAGCTTTTTCTCCCGACTGCTGTCTGAGCAAGGGGCTAACACCGTTGCTCTCGATATGCGGCTGCAGGTGTTAGCTCCGGTTCGCCAATAAAGAACTCCCGGCGGAATGCGAGTTCAGTCGGGAGAAAAAGCTGTTAGCTCGTAGACCCATCGCCTATCCCTCTCTTCTGCCCGAAGGGCAATACAATAACTCTCTATGTTCCCCGCTCTCCATCTCGAAAACCTTCACAAAACCTTCCCTCCGCGCCATAAAGGAGGTGAATTATTAAAAGCCGTCCAAGGACTCACATTAGAAATCCAGCCCGGAGAAATCTTTGCACTCCTCGGACCAAACGGCGCAGGTAAATCCACCACCATCGGGATGATTTCGGGCTTAACCCGTCCTACCGAGGGCAGTGCACAGGTATTTGGAAAAGACGTAACACTCGACTATAAAGCCACTCGACAAATGGTGGGTCTCGTCCCACAAGAAGTAAACTTCGACCCCTTCTTCACACCTCGCGAAGCGCTCGACATCCAAGCCGGCCTCTTCAACGTGGAGAAAAAAGATCGCTGGACCGATGAAATCTTAAAACGACTTTCTCTTTCCTCCGTTGCCGACACGTCCGTCCGCAAACTCTCCGGCGGCATGAAACGACGCCTCTTGGTTGGCAAAGCCCTCGTGCATCGCCCAAAACTTCTGATCTTGGATGAACCGACGGCTGGAGTAGACGTCGAACTCCGTCGCGAACTCTGGGACTTTGTCCGCGAACTCAACCAAGCCGGAACCACGATTTTGCTCACCACCCATCACATGGAAGAAGTTGAAGCCCTCTCCGGCCGCATCGCCATCATGGCCAAAGGCCAACTCAAAGCCCTCAACACCCTAGAAGGCCACAAACAAACCACAGGACTAGAAAAATTGGAGGATATTTATTTGAAATACACCTCAACCTAGTTCCCCTCCCCCCTGTTCTCTCCTCATCTAGGGCTCGTATGCCGGTGCTTTTTTCTCGCGACTGCTGTCTGAGCAAGGAGCTAACACCGTTGCTCTCGATTTGCGGTTGCAGGTG
>JBPOJM010000034.1:0-2881 GCA_052033585.1 Patescibacteria group bacterium
AATTCGCACGCGGGCAAGGAAATGGAGGCATGCGTGTCATGGGCGCGGGTGGGGCAGGCGGCGCTGGACGGGGCACAAACGGTGGAGCAGGTGGATTTATCGCCGGAGAAGTTATCTCCAAAGACACAACGGGTATCACGCTTAAACTTCGCGATGGTGGATCAAAGATCATCCTCACCTCAAGCTCGACCAGGATTGGAAAAATGACAGATGCATCACTGGATGATGTAAAAGAAGGAACTGAGGTAACGGTTACGGGTAACACGAACCAGGACGGAAGTATGAGCGCTTCAATGATCCAGCTCCGTCCAGCTGGCATGCCTGGAATGGGTGCGCCTCGCCCATAAAAGAACTAATCGATAAAATAAAACAGAGACCATGACGGCCTCTGTTTTATTTTATTATTTCCTAACCGCTTTTACAATGGCGATTGAGATGACGGCACCCAGTAATGCGACTAACACGCTATAAAGATTGAAGCCGGTGACGCCTGTTTTTCCGATGAAGGACATGATCCATCCACCGAGTACCGCTCCGATCATACCCACTATCCATGGTAGACCCGCTTGTTTCATTGCGCAACCCTTGGAGGACCAAGCTACGATACCCTTTCTTGTTTAATTCTTTCACATCTTTTACCGTGCCACTCATGTCACCCCTCCTCATTACTTCTTACCCCAATCCTGACCTCGACGGAACTGCGTGCATAGTGGGATATGCAGAACTTCTGCGCCTGCAAGGACACGAAGCAATGGCTGGGATCATGGGAACTCCACACGCGGAAGCTCAGCACGTCGCAGAACGTTTTCATATCTCTCTTCCGATAGAAGTGAACCCTCGAGATTTTACAGAAATTATTTTAGTAGATACGAGTACCGTTACGGATCAAGATCCTAGACTTCCGATTGACCGCGTAGTCGAAATTATTGACCATCGCCAGCTCCATGAAGGAGACAAGTTCCCAAAGGCGAAATTGCAGATTGAGCTTGTGGGATCAGCCGCTACCCTCGTCGTTGAACGCTTCCAACGTGCACGCTTGACGCCGAGCCGAGACGCCGCCCATCTTTTATATGGCGCGATCGCTTCGAATACGGTCAATTTTAAAGCGAATGTGACAACCGAACGAGACCATCAAGCCGCTGCATGGTTACGCAGCCTCTACCCCATCCCGGATGATTTCATTGCCGTGATGTTCCGAGCAAAGTCCAGCTTGGAAGGCGGAGCCCTTCAGGATACGCTGGTGGGCGACTTTTCGTTTCGCGAAGTGGGAGGGCAGCACATTGGTATTGGACAACTCGAAATCGTAAACGCAAAAGAACTGGTCGAGGCACGGTACGATGAATTAATTATGTGTCTTACTCATCTGCGCGAGACGCATCCGTTTGTGCAACGGTTTTTTATTTCTGTCATTGATGTTGTAGAGGGATACAACATCTTTGTGGCACCGGACAAGCAAGTTCAAACAGCCCTAACAGATGTTTTAGGGGTCGTGTTCGATGAACGTGGAATTGGGTATCGCAAGGGCATCATTATGCGCAAAGAGATTCGACCCCTGTGGCTGAATTGGCTGAAAAAATAGAAGCGCGCCCCTTCAGTCATACCCCTATCTATCTTGGCGCGAGTCAAGAATATCGAAAATGCACAAGATCGACTCTAGAGGACGCCCCCTTTCTCCTACAAAAAAAGTTTCATCATCCGTTTTTGTTAGATGATCAACCCTATATACTACGAGGCTTTTCCAGTCTCCCGTCTCTAAATGAGCGCGCATTGAACCAATGTCCTTGAGCGAAAAGACCTTAAATCCAGCTTCCTTATCTTTGTTAGTGACGAAACCGAACTTGGTTAAATTCCGTTGCGCGACCGGATCAGACATCTCCACCTTCGATAGCGCTCTTAACATGATACTGTCTGGATCTATACTCTTTGATTCAAGCGTCTTAATGATTTTTGCTTGAACGGCGGGGGCATCCTCACAAGAAGTAAGGTCTAATCTGAGTCTCGAGACCTCTCTTGACTCATTTTTTGAGCCTCCAACGCCCATTTCACGCGTACGATCCATATATATCTTTTTTTAAGACGTAAATCTATTAAATCAATATCGATCATAATAGACTGACGCCACCTCACTGTAAATACCCTATCTCACTGCATAGATGATTTGAACCCACACCCCACCACACAAATAAATTTTCTGGAATATTCGAATGTATCCAAGCCCAAAATATGGATCGCACGGCTGAAAAGGGAATAAGTTCCGTATCAATACACGTCGACAGTTAAATACGCGTGGATGTAGGGAATGTTGCGCCTGGAAGGGACTCAATGACACGGAAGGCTCTCTGTACGTCCTCACTTCGAAACACAAGCGCGAGCTCAGTGTAGATGGATATTACCTCTACTATATTCACTCCTTCCCAGGACAACGCATCTAATACACGTGCATACACGCTGTGGGTATGTATAGATTCAGGTCCAAAGCGGAGACTGATAACGGATAGGTCATCATTCGTTAACGGTTGACGCCCCCCCACACGTCCTCGCTCTTTTACCCTCATCACCCACGAACTTGCGATTAGCTCATCGCTCTAAGGTTCGTGGGCTCCCTGCGTCAGACTTGAAAGATGGCAGCATCATCAAAATTCGGTTCGTCAACATCTTCAGACAAAGATCGCTTAGATAAATGACGTAAATACGCAAAGAGCCGCACTGAGTGCGGCTCACTGAATGGCTGCTGAAAAACCATTACGTCTTGCGATGGTGTGGCTTTACAACGAGGCTCGAACGTATTTCCAGTCCCAAAGCTGACCACGAAGGAGGGGTATGGGGAGGATATCCGCCCCATTCCTTAGACCCCCTGCTAGTTGAACGCCTAGTTGAATCA